>JBGQKI010000010.1:0-74227 GCA_041499475.1 Thermoplasmata archaeon | reverse complement strand
TATGCGACCTTCGCGGTCGCCCTCGCTCAGCTTGCCGCAGCGTTCCTCGTCGTCATCGGCCTCAAGGGCGCGCTCTCCCACCTCATGGATTTCGGGCCCCGCGCGCTGCTCCGCCAGTTCGCAGCCCTCTTCGTCCTTGCCTCGGCCGTGAATGCGGCGGCCGTGCTCGTCCTCAACTTCACGGTGCTGCACGCCCCCGTTGTCGGCCAACCCGCCTCCGAGACGCCCGAGCTCTTCCTCCTGCTCGTCGGCCCCGCCATCGGCTGCATCGCGGGCCTGCGCCTGCGCGCTTATGCGCTGAGTATCCGTTCCGAGGCCGAAGTCCGCTTCAAGGAAAAACTGGCGCGCGAAAAGCCCGCTTAGTGCTCGGTCTTCCGCGGGCCCGCCCCGCTACGCTGCCCGCCAACCTTAATCCCGGGCCGGGCGTTCCCCGGACCGGTCGCAATGCCTCGGCGCAAGTATGGCCGGATGGTCCACGGTGTGGGCCCTTCGCCAACCAAGGAAGAATGCCCGCGCTGCAAGCTCGGGCGTCCGTGCCCCATCCACAAGTGAACTCTACGGCTTCGGTTGCTCCGGCGGCTTGGGCGGGAGCGACACGAGCACGTCGCCGCCCTTCTGCGGCGGGGAAAGCGCCGTTGTCATGGCCGGCGGCGGAGGCGCTGGCGCGGCCGGCGGGGCAGGCGCTCCAAGCGGCGCGGTCTCAAAGGGCGCGGGTACTGGCACCGGCGCCTCCGGCGCCGACGGCGTCTTTATGATCGCCTTGATGTCGGCGTCCCCCATCACGATCTTCCCGGGCCTTACCCGCATCAGGCGCAGCCCCGCGATCGAGAAGAGCGCGAAACTGAGCATCCCCCAAAACGGCAACACGAGGAGCTTGGTCGCCGCCCCCACCGCAAGCTGAATGGCAATCTGGCTGAAGGCGTTGCTGAGCGCGCTGGAGTCGGTGAAGCTGATCCGCTGGATCGCGAGGATCACGCCCATCATCGCCACGACAAAGAGGATGGTGCCCACCATCGCGATGATCGAGAACGAGATCCACGAGAGGCCGCCAATCTTGTGCCCGGTCTCCCGCTTGATGCCCCAGCCCGCCCCGTAGAAGAACGCCGCCGCAGGGACTTGGATGATCGCCGCAAGCATCCACTGGAGCGATGCTGTGGGGAACCCGTTGATGAAATTGTTGACCGGGTCTGGAAACCCGTGGGCGTTCACGTACGCCTGCAGGTCGAACATCGCCGGCACAAAACTCCAGTTGCCGGTGGGGGTCCCCGTGAGCGCGGTGCGCCAGCCTATGGTGAAGAACACCCAAAGGAAACAGCAGACCCCGGAGGCTACCCCGAAGACGAGGATCGCCTTCGAAGGCTTCCGAATCTGCCCGTCGAAGCGCTGCCTGAATTCGATGCCCCTCGACCCTATGCCGAGCAAGAGCGCCCCAGCTCCCAGCAACGAGAAACCGACGACGTCCATCGTGGTCGCAATCGCGAGCGCCCCGAAGTACGCCTCCGTATTGGCAAGCGTTGCTCCCACTCCGCTTGCCGACGAGTTGTTCGTCGGTGCCTCGAGCAGCCCGCTCGCGCCGCTTGCGAAGCGCACCGAGTTTGTGAAAATCAGGGCGTTCTCGGCGGTGAGCACGAGCGCCCCCACCAAGATGAGCACGGCCGCAATCCGGAAGACCGGCGAGACCCTCACGACCTCGCGGCCCATCCTCGACGCGAAGGCGGCGAAGTCGGGCGCCTGCAGCGCGAACCCCGGCACTGAAGGCGCCTGCATCGGCGGCCCGGAGATTGGCGGCGGGGGCGTGAGCGGCGAGGACGGGCCTTGAGGCGTGGGCTCCGCGTCCCTGGGGGGCGGCGGCATCGACCACGCCGGCGGTTTCGAGGGGGCCGAGAGCCCGCCTTGCTCGTCCGACACGCCCGCTCCCAGCCCGCGGAGGGGTCGAAGCACGTCTTAAAGGCTCGCGCCCCGGCCGCCCTCAAACGGAAGGAGCTGCAAGCATCGCGCGCACCTCGGCGTCTTGGGTCGCGGCAAGCGCCGTTCGCGCCGCGTCGGCCCGGACGCCCGTGTGTCGCGCCCCGATCCGGATGACCGCCGCGGCAGCTTCGACCCGGTCTGCCTTCACCGTCGAGTGCAGGGCCAGCCGCAGGAGCGGGTCGAGCACGCGCGGGCTGCCGACCGCCCCCATCGCCATGAGCACGCGCGGGCGCGACCCGGAGGGCACCTCGTAAACCGCGCGGACGAGCGCTTCGAGCACGGCCTCCGTGCCGAGGCCCTCGAGCGCGCCCACGATCTCCACGACTTCGGCGTCGGTGGCGCTCGTCAGCCTCGCCACGAACGCGGGCACCACCCCGAGCGCGATCGCTTCGCGCAGCGGCGAGAATGAGAGGAGCCGAATGAACAGGCGCTTGGCCGAAAGCGGGTCGAGCCGGTCGGCCGCCGCCCGCAGCCGGGTCGCCGTGGCAAGGTCCGCAAGCTCGCGCTCCTTGCACTCGTCCCGCAGCCAAACCTCGAAGGCTTCGGTGAGGAGTGCGCGGGCAAGGGCGTCGGGCGGCGCCTGGAGCAACGCCTCGACGGCCGCCATCGGACTGTTCGCGCGCGAGCGCTCGCTGAACTCGAACCCGCCGCCCGGCGCGAATCGCCGCAGCCGCGCAAGGGACGAGCGCGCGCGCGCCGACTCGGAGCCCACCGCCTCGCTCGAGATCTCCTGCCGCTCCGCCCCGAGCTGCGCTAGCGGCGAGAGCGAGCGCACGTGGTCGGCCGGCGTGGGCAGCGCGTCATCGAACGCGTGTTCGGGCTCCTCCTCGTCGGCCGCCGAGAGCGCCGCCGCGCAGTACGCCGCAAGCGGCGCGCTTGAGGGCAGAGATGCGCCCGCTTCAAGCGCCTCGACGACTCCCTTCGCGTCGCGCAGGGCGACCGCCCCCGCCGCCCGCGTCCGGCGGAATAGCCCGAAGAGGCGGGTCGCCTCGACATCGCGCAGCTCGAGCGCGGCGTGGTGCTTGAACGCCGCTACCACCTGCGCTTCGGAGACCCCGAGCTGCTTTGCAAGCGGCTTGGTAAGCGCAGCTCCCTGGGCCGTCTTGGCGCGCCAGGTCTTCGCGCGCGGCGCGCCCTCGAGCGCCGACATCGCAGCCTCCTCCGCGCGCTGCAAGTCCTTCATGATTGGGGCGCCTCCTCTTCGAAACCCACGCGCACTTCGATGGCTCCCGGGTCGGCGCCCGCGCGGTCAGGGACATAGAGTTCGAGCGGCCACGCCGCCCGCCCGCCCGCCTCGATGGCCAAGGGCGGCAGCACATAGCGGCCGCGCAGCAACTCGGCGGTCTCCGTCCCCACGATCCAGAGCTCAGAGGGCAACGCGAGCGCGGCTGCGACCAACCCGCCGGCCGGCGCCGAACGCGGCAGGCGCACCTCCACCTCGACCCGGTTGTACCGGCCGGGCAGGATCGCGTCTGCGCCTTTCACGGCCACCAGCGCTTCGCGCAGCGCGGCAAGCTTGCGGCGCATCGCAGCCTCGCGCCGCGCCGCGGCGACCGCCTCGCGCGCCTTGGCGAGCAGCTTCGCGTAGTACCGCAGGACCCCGCGGGTGCGCGCTTCCTGGGCCTTCAGCGCGGCAGAGAGGCGCAAGACGTGGTCCGGCGCGCCGGCCATAAGAGCGACGGACATGATCTCAGCTTCAACGGCGCGCCGCAAGACGGCAGCCTCGGCGAGGGCGCGAAGGGCCCCAAGGTCAAGCCCGGTCCCGTCGAGTTTCGCCAGGAACTCGCCCTCGCGGTGCCTGATGTCGGTGAGGGCGGCTGCGGCGTCTCGGCCTTGGTCCTGATTTCCGTGCGCCATCGGCGCTCCCCCCTCCTCGGCTGCGCGAATCCACGCGGCCGCCGCCTCTGCCGGCGGCGCACGCTCGCCGCCAAGGAGCGCTTCGGTGAGCTGGACCGCCTCGCGAAGCGGCCCCGCCGCGCGCGCCGCGAGCGCGCCAAACCGCTCTCCCTGCGCGACGAGGGCGGCAAGCGACGACGGTCCGCCCTCGCGCCGAGCGGCGCCTCGCGCTCCTGTCTTCGAAAGTGACTCGATCACCCGCGCCCACGCCTTGCCGTGCTCCTGCAAGGGCGGCGGTCCCCCGCGTTCGGCGACTGCTTTCACCACCGCGCGTTCGAGCGACGCCGGCGGGCCTTCCAGCGGCGTGAGGTCCGGCCCGCTCACGAAGTACGACCCCGAGTCGAGAAGCACGAACTGGCAGGCGCCCGCGCCCTCGATGTCGCCCAGGGACACCTCGTCCTGCACCGTCTCGCCCTCGAACAGGAACGCCGCCGGGCCCTCCGCCGCCGCCGGCTTCACGACCACGACCCGCGACGCGACCGCCTGGCGCACCCGCAGGAACCCCGGCACGCGCCGCACCGCGCCCGCCGCGGGCACCGCCACCTCGAGGTCGAGCGCGCCCTTCGTGACGAGGTCGGCGGGCAACTTCAGCGTGCCCTTGACGGGCGCCGACCGCCCCTCCACCACCGCCGGGGCCGCGCCCCGCGCCACCTCCTTCGCCCCGTCGAGGAGGCGCATCGTCACCTCGAAGGTCCCCCCCGGCCGCGCCCCGTCGTCGCGGACCCGGCACTCGACCTGCGCCTCGTCCCCCGGCCCGTACGCGTAGCGGTCCGCCGCAAACCCGTCGAACTCAAGCGCGTGGTCGGCCACCACATGGCCAAGCACATCGTGCTTCTCGACGGCAAGCTCTCCGAACTTCACGGCGACGCGGCCCTCCACCCGTTTCCCCTCTACCCCGCGGGGCAGCTTCACCGTGAAGGCGGCCTCCTGCGAAGACGCCGCCCCGATCTCCAGCGCAAACGCCTCGGGGGTCGCCACTCCCATCGCGGTCACCGTCTCCACCGCCCCCGGCGCGCGCAGGAAAACCTCCAACCGGGCCTCGCCCTTCAGCGGCCGCACCCCCGTGTTGCGCACGAGCGCGCGCACCACGACGTTCTCCTCGGCGCCCCACTTGGGCGCGCCGGCCGTCACCGAATCGACCTCCACATCCTGGCCCCGGCGCACCGCAAGCACGCCGGTCTTGCCGAACTGCGCGCGCGCCCCCGATTCTTTGCTCTCGAACGAAAGCTCGACATCGAAGTCCGCGACCGCGAGGTCGACGGGCGCCTTCAGCGACCACTCCTGCGTCCTCTCGCCAAGCGCCGACACCTTCTCGCGGTGCAGCTCGAGCACCGCCCCGTCGGGCCTCCGCCGCAGCGTGCCCCCAATCGTCCCGCGCACCCGCGCCGCTCCCGTCCATGCGTAGCGCGCCTTCACCACCACGGCGTCGCCTCCGGCCACCACGGCGGGCTCGGCCTGCACATCCGAGATGACCACCTTGTGCTTGGCCACTGCAAACCCGGTCTTCGCTCGGGCAAGCACGGCACCCATCTCGTCTTCGAGGGTGAGCAGCGCGTCGATCCACACCCCGCCAGGCTCGGTGCCGGTCACCACGAACCTCGTCTCGCCCTCCTTTGCCTCCCCGCCGAGCTTCGCGCGGGCCGAGCGTTGAGGCTCGGGGGCGCTCACCTCCGCCGGCAGGTCGAGCACCAAGTGCACGTCGGCCTCAGCCCCCGGCTCCACTGCCTTCCACCGCACCGCAAGCTCGTTCTCTTCACCGGGCAAGATCCGCGGCCGCGCGGCTTCCAAGGTGATCTCGAACGGGCCCATCCGCGCCTTTTGCCCGGGGCTTGAGGGCACCGTCTCGCCTTCCGGCTTTGCAAGCCCGCTCACCAGGCCGCGGACAGCCAGATGCACCGAGCGGTCAACCATTCCTGCGGCCCACCGCGCGAACCTTCGCTCCCGCTAAAGCGTTTTGCGCCAATGGCCCGGCGCCCAGTGGAACGTCCGCGCTAACCACGCCTTCGCCACACCCAAACCGCCGCCACCAGCACCACCGCGGCGACCGCCATCGGCACCACGAGCCCGGAAAGCCCCGGCGGCGACTGCGTCCCGGCCGCGACCCTTGAGATGTCCTCGCCGGCCGGTACCCCCTCGGCCCGGACGATAATTTGGGATGAGGCTGACGACACCTCGGACCACACGACCCAACCCACTCCTCGGCCGTCGACCGCGAGCCCCACGCTCTCGCTCTGCACCCCCTCGCCTTGCCCCGCCAGCTGCGGCGCACTCCACGAGGTTCCGTACGAGCGCTCCCACACCTGCGTGCCTCCTGCGGTCACCGCCACCCACGCCGCACGCCCTTGCCCCGCCGCCCCGCTCTCCACCAACGGCTCGTGCGAGGCGCCTGCCCCCTCGTGCAAGGCGGAAGGCGCGCTCCAATTGCCTGCCCCGTCGCCGGCAGCGCGGCAAGTAACTAGCCCGCCTCCCATGGTCTGGGACCACACGACCGTTTCCGGTGCCTCAGCCGCGCTGGCGGCCCTCACCTGACTGACGACCGACGCCGCCGTGATCTTCGCCGGCACCGTCCATGTCCCGCCAGCCCGCACGGTCGACGCCTGCAGCCGCGACTCACCGCCCCCCATCGGGCGCTCGACCCACAACACCGAGGCGTCGGCCAAGTCGTGGAACGCCACCGCAAGCTCTTCGAAATGGACGCCCGCGCTTTGCGCCAATTGCTCCGCCGGCCCCCACCCGGCGCCCGCGCCGCGCCCCCGCGACCAAAGCTCGGATGAATTCGCTCTATCATGATTCCAGGCGACCCTCACGCCCCCGCCGGCAAAGACCGCCGCCGCGAAGTCCGCCACCCTGCCGCTGCGGTTGTCGAGGCGCGACACACCGGCCCAACTGCCCGCTCCGCCTTCAAGCCGTGAACTGTAAAGCCCGCCATCCGTGTCCATCAAACTTGCCCACACCAGCGTGATCGCCCCGGCGGCGTCCGTGCGCATCAGCGCCCCCATCACGCCAAAGTCCGGCGCCTGCGCTAGGTTCCCGGAAAGCGAGACCCCCTTGTCCACCGCGTACTGCGAAACCCGCATCGACGGCACCGCATCGGCCGAATCGTGCGCGAGGTACAGCACGTTGCCCGCCCCGAAGGCCGCAGCGTGCACCACCGGAATCACAAACGTGCTGCGCCCCACCTCCACCGCCCCGTACCACCCGTCCGAGGGCACATACTCCCGCACCCACATCGTCGGCGGCCCCACACCCGTCGTCGTCCATGTCACCGCCACGCGCCCGCTTTGCCCCGCCCAGATGCCTACCGCCGAAATGTTCCCCACCGGGGCCAGGGCCACCGCGTACTGCGCGCTCCACGCGCCCTGAGCCGGCCCCCCAAACGCCGATGCCGCCACGAGCGCGCACGCAATCACGGCGCCCCACCGGAGCCCGCTTCCCCCCCACGAACGCAACCACTCGCCCCCCCGTGCCCTTCCCCCTCCGCCATATTCAACCTGTCGCGGCATTCACCTCGTCAAGGGTACTGCGCCATGGCCCGCTTTCGGCGACCTCCCCCCTCACCTTTTATTCACCCCCGCGCCGTGGTCAGAACCCATGCGCCGCGGTTCCACCATCCTCCTCACTTTCGCCCTCATCGCGGCTGCGCTCCCGCCCCTCGCCGCCTCCGCCGCGCCCACCCTGCCTCCCTCCATCGAACTCCCCCGCTGGGCCATCGGCTTCCACTGGACCTACCACTTCGAGGGCCCAACCGACCAGTCGTTCGCCGGCTACCAGGCCACCTACATCAACGACACCTACACCGCCGAAGTTATCGCCGCCGCCAACACGCCGCGCGGCGATGCGTGGGTCGTGCGCAACTTCCACGACGGCACCCTGCAGGGCCACAGCGGACCCTTCCCCATCACCGGCACCTTCACGTCCCTCACCTACTACTACTTCCGCCAGTCCGACTACGCCATCCTCAACTTCACCCAAGACCTCAACATCACCGCCCGCATCCCCTTCTCCGGCACCATCACCGGCTCGGCCCACAACGAGTCAACTGCCGAGCCGCCCTTTGCTCAAATCGCTTACGGCTCGACGACCAACGGCACGCCGTGGCGCGTCTTTTCCAATGTCACCTCCGTCGGGTGGTACACCTTCGCCTCCTCTCCCCCCATCAACACCTCCTCCTGGGTCCTCCTCGACTACAACCTCTCCGTCGAGGACACCGCCAACGTCAGCGTCCCGGCCGGCGTGCTCCCCTCCTACAACATCTCGGGCAACGGCACGTACAACTTCAACGGCACCCAGAGCAACCTCTCGCTGCAATTCTTCTACGCGCCCCCCGCGATGTCCGACAGCGTCGACGAGGCCGGGTACCTCCTGATGTCGTTCTACGTCAACCGGCCCCCGCGCGCCTCCGGCCTGCCGGCCCTCGTCGTCCCTGCCGGGGGCGCTGCTTCGATCGACCTCACAGCCTATATCTCCGACCCGGAAGGCGACCCGTTTACGATTTCCTGCAGCCCGGCCCCTCCGCTTGGCTGTAGCGTGGCCCCCAACGGCACCCTCACCGTCACGGCCGCCCCCGGGACCAACGCAACGCTGCAACTCGCGCTGCTTGCCGATGACGGGTTCCCCGGCGGCAACGCCACTTTCCTCCTCACGGTCGTCAGCTCAGGCCCGGGAAACCCCAATCAGCCGCCGGTGCTCGTCGGCGGGACCACGCTCACCACGCCCGAGGACACGCCCTACACCTTCCTCCTCCCCACCCATGTGAGCGACCCCGACGATGCCAACTTGACGTGGTCGCTCACCGTCGGCGACAACGCGACGCTCACCGCCGAGGGGACCAATTACTTCACCCTCTCCACGCCGGCGAATTTCACCGGCTACGCGTTTTTCAATGTCACCGTTTACGACGGTGCCGGCAACTTCGCGGCCTTCGCTTTCGCGCTGGCCGTCCTTCCTGTCAACGACCCGCCCGAAATCTCCACCGCCTCTCCGCGGGACCTGCTCGTGCACGAGTTCGACACGCTCGACCTCTCCGTGGCCGTCACCGACGTCGAAGGCGATCCCGTGACCGTGGCGTGGGACATCGACGGGGCGCCGGTCGGCACCGGCACCACCCTTTCGCTCACCATCACTGGCCTTGCACCCGGTCTCCACAACCTCACCGCGACGGCCACCGATGCTCAGGGCGCCTCTTCCGCGCTCACCTTCCGCCTCACGGTACTCGCCGGCCCCGTTATCCTGTCGGCGTCCCCCTCGACGCCCCTCCACATCGTCGCGGGCTACGCCCTCGCCTTCGCAGTAAACGTGAGCGACCCGGACTCCACTTTCCTCGAATTCACTTGGGAGCGCGATGGCATCGTCTTCGCAAACGGCGGCGGCATCGAGACCGCAAACCTCTCGTTCCCGAGCCCGGGCACGTTCAGCGTGCGCGTCAATGTCACCGACGGAGGCTCGTACGCCGCTCACCTGTGGGCCATCAACGTCGAAGCCATGCCGGGCGGCCTCGTTTCCATCTCGACGCCTGCCCAAGGCGCGACCTTCGAGGCCAACGCCTCGGTCAACCTGACCGCGTCCATCGACCCGCGGCTCACGAATGTCACCTTCAACTGGACGTTGAACGGCAACGCCCTGCCGATCGGCTTCCACGTCGTGACTTCCCCCCTTGCGCCCGGTGAGTACACCGCAGTCCTCAAGGTCGACGCCCTCTTCAACGCCTCCCTGCCCTACTCCGGCGTTTCCACCGTCAACTTCACGATCAACGCTCCCTCGCCTCCGCCGCCCCCGCCGCCACCCGGAACGAACCAGACCGGACAGACTCCGAGCGGTTCTGAGTTCCCGATCCTCGCCCTTGCGGCGGTCCTCGCCGCCGCGGCCCTCGCCGGCTCCCTCATGGTCCGGCGCCGGAAAGGCGCGGTGCCTCCGGAGCCGCCGCAAACCTGATCGGCGCCAGTGCCCGGCCGCTAGCGGCGCGCCGGCGTCGAGGTATTCCACGATGTGCGGATGCGCTTCTCGGCATCGATCGCCTTCAGCACCGCCATCACCGGCGAGGGGATCAGGTCGGCCACGCTGTTGAGCCCCCGCTCCTTGACCGCCTCGCGCAGCTTCGAGCCTTCGTAGCGCTCCCGCTCGAACATCGGGGTCGCCCGCACTTCGTACCCGGCCTTCGTGAAGAGCCCCGCCGTCCACTCGTTGTTCGAGTACACGATGTCGAACTTCCCGCAACATGCAACCACATGGTCGACCCACTTCTCGTCGTCGAAGATGTCGGGCACATCGTCCACGCGCCCCAAGCGCAGCCCGAGCGCGCTGTTCGCCGCCTCGATGGTCCTGCGCCGCTCCGCCGCCGTGAACGGGTTCTCCCGCGTGTGCGAAAACTGCGACGAGCCGATCCCGAGGTGCACGGCCGCCCCGTCCCCGCGCACCCACTCCATCAGGCGCACGTGGCCCCAGTGCAGAGGTTGGAACCGCCCGATGATGAGCCCGGCGCGCGGCGGCCCGCCTTCTGCCACGCTCGGGCGAGCGCTAACCGCCTTGAAAACACCGCGCAATCCGGGCGCCCTGTGCCCGGCCCCGCTTGGCCATCGCCGACCTAATGCGGCGTCACATCGCTAAACGGGATGCCCGAACGGGCCCGGCCCAAGTCCTTCACCATGTCGGCCAGGCGGTCCAGGAAGCCCTTCTTCTCGGGGCCCACGAGCGCCGCGTTCAAGACCTCGCGCAGGTTGTCCACCGGCACGATCTCGATCATCTTCGC
This sequence comes from Thermoplasmata archaeon, assembly GCA_041499475.1. GTDB lineage: Archaea > Thermoplasmatota > DTKX01 > DTKX01 > DATEUP01 > DATEUP01. Next base: position 63,618 of record JBGQKI010000010.1, on the reverse strand, counting down.
GTACTTCTCCTCGATGAGCACGTCGCGCAGGTTCGCCCGCGGCACAATCACGCGCTTCATCCCGGCCTCCGCCGCCGCCTCGATCTTGGCCGTGATGCCGCCCACCGGCAGCACCTGCCCGCGCACCGAGAGCGAGCCGGTCATCGCAAGCGCCTGGTCCACCGGGATGTTCTCCATCGCGCTGATCACCGCCGTTGCAACCGAGATCGACGCCGAGTCGCCTTCGACTCCGCCGCCTGCGGTCTCAATGAATTGGATGTGGACGTCGTGCTGTCGGATGTCCGCGCCCGTGTACTTCTTCACAAGCGCGCTCACATTTTGCACGGCTTCCTTCGCGATGTCGCCAAGCGACCCCGTCGCGATGATCCGCCCCTCGGTCGCCGACTGCGCGGGAGTGACCTCCGCCACGATCGGTAGCACGAGCCCCGAGAGCTCGGTGAGACCCGAGTCGGCGCCAAGCACCGCAAGGCCGTTCACGCGGCCCACAATCTCGCCCGTCGTCACAAGGCCCCTGTAGTCCTTGATCCGCTCGATCATCTGGTCGGCGATCTGCTGCTCGAGCGGGCGCGCGATCTTCTTGGCGGTGAGCACGTGCTCCGCCGTAACGACCGGCGCCGCGCGCTCCTTGGCCACATCGCCCGCCGTGCGGATGAGGCCCCCAAGCTCGCGCAGGCGCAAGCTCAGCTTGCCGCGCGAACCCGACCGGCGCTGCGCCTCCTTGATCACGAGGCCGACCGCGTCGCGGTTGAGCGGCGGGATCTTCATGTCCTTGGCCACTTCCTGCGCCACGAACCGGATGAGCGCCTTGCGGTTTTCGTCCGTGTCGTTCATCACCGACCGCACATAGATCTCGTAGCCATAGCCGCGGATGCGCGACCGTAGCGCAGGGTGCATCCCCTGCAGCGCGTCCACATTGCCCGCCGCGACCAGGATGAAGTCGGTCGGCACCGGCTCCGACTTGACCATCGCGCCCGACGAGCGCTCGCTCTGGCCGACGATCGAGAACTCCTTCTCCTGCATCGCGGTGAGCAGCGACTGCTGGCTCTCGATGCGTAGCGTGTTGATCTCGTCAATGAAGAGCACGCCCTTGTTCGCCTTGTGGATCGCGCCCGGCTCCACGCGCTCGTGCGCGGGGGTCTCCAGGCCCCCTGACTGAAACGGATCATGCCTGACATCGCCAAGCAGCGCGCCGGCGTGCGACCCCGTCGCGTCGATGAAGGGCGGCATCTCGTCGGTGTCGTGCGAGATCAGCAACTTCGGGATCATCGCCGTTTCCTGCCGGCCCGCCCGATACGAGAAGGCCAGCCACAGGATCGCGGCCGCAATGATCCCAAAGAGGATCGTCCCCGCGTCAAAGGGCGGGATGCTGCCCGGTGGCCGGATCGCCATGATCACGGAGAACAGGACGACCATCATGATGATGAGGCCGAAGAAGGTGCGCTGGTCCTTGCGCTTCTGCATCGCCTCGGCCTTCTGCTCGGCCACAATCTCCTTGCCCTTGCTTGCCGGCACCACGCGCACCTTGGGCGCATTCGAGTCCTCGGGGTTCGGGTAGGCGATGACGTCCTGCAACTCCTCGCGGGGCATCAGCTCCGTCATCGACCGCGCGAGCATCGACTTGCCTGTCCCCGGCGGGCCAATCAGCATTACGTGCCGGTGCTGCTCGGCGGCCTTGCGCACGACCTGGACGGCTTCCTCTTGTCCAATCACCTGTTCGAGGAGCCGGTCCGGGATTTCAAGGTCGGCCGTCGTCTCGAACTGCTGGCTCTTGATCCACTCCTCGACCGGAGCAAGCATCGGCGCCTGCCCATCGCCGTCCAGGGGGGAGGCGGGTGCGGGGTTTCCGGGTAGGCTCATGGACGATCCCTTATGGCGCATGTCGCGGAGGCATTTTTAGGGTGAGGTTCATACTTAATGACTTTCTCGCATTTGCGGAGCTTTCCAGATGTTCCAGGCCGCGCGCTGTTCCAGCGTCCCTCAATATTTAATGATTGTTTATCGTCCCACGGAGGCTGAGAATCCAATTTCCTGTGAACCGCTGGGTTCTCGTCGATCGCGCGTTTTAAGTCGGATAACAGAGTGACCTTTTCCGGGGCTTTCAATGAAGTGGCAAATCATGGGAAACAACATGCCAGCGCTCGTTTGCGAGGTCCTGCCGAACGACAAGGTGTACGCGGACGCCGGCTCGATGATCTACATGAGCGCGAACGTCCAGATGTCGGCCAAGGCCCGTGGCGGCCTGATGTCGGGCCTTGCGCGCAAAGCGCTCACCGGGGAGTCGTTCTTCTTGACGGAATTCGTCTCGCAGGGCGGGCCCGGCGTCGTGGCCTTCGCCGCCCACCTGCCCGGCCGGATCATCCCCGCGGACCTGCGCGGCGGGAAGGTCCTCATGGGGCAGAAGACCGCATTCCTCTGCGCCGAGGACGGCGTCGTGCTCGAAACCGCGATGCAGAAGAAGATCATGGCCGGCGTGTTCGGCGGGGAGGGCCTCATCATCCAGCGGTACCGGGGGGAGGGCACGGTGTTCCTCGAAGCGCTTGGCGACATCATCGAAATGACGCTCGCGCCGGGCCAGAAGATGCTCGTCGACACGGGAAAGGCCGTCGCGTGGGACCAGACCGTCACCTACGACGTCCAGGCCGCCGGCGGGCTGAAGACCATGGCCTTTGGCGGGGAGGGGATCTTCCTCGCCTCGCTCACGGGCCCCGGCAAGATCTACCTGCAGACGATGAGCCTCGATGAGCTGCGCCGCTCGCTCGTGGTCGGCAGCGGGCGCTGATGGGGGGATGAGGGTGCAGGGCGCTCCCGCGCCGCCTGCCTCCGGCGGCCGACCGCTGACGGCGCGCGTCCGCGCCGCCGCGCCCTTCGAGCGTCCGCGGGGCGAGCGCGTCAAGCTCGTGTTTGCAATCGTCGGGCTTGCGCTCACCACGTTGGTCGGCCTCACCATCCTCGGCTACCTTGGCCCCATCATCAATTTCATTTACGCGCTCTGGGGCCTGCTCGGGGCCCTGATCTCCTTCGGCGCGCTTGTGGGGCTGTTCGTGGCCTTCCTCGCGTTCCTGCTCAAGGGCAAGCGCGCCGAACCGGCCTACGAATCCCCGGCGACGATCGATTCGCTGGACACGAAACAGTCGTGATGGAGCCCCCCGCGCCCCGCATACGTTCTTTTGCGACCCCGGCCTTGCCCGGGAAGGGCGGCAAACCGTGGACGTCATCGCGGGGTCGGCTTCGGGCCTCTTGGGCGCTCGGCTCGCCGTCGAGCTGAACTCCAAGGTCGTCCCCACCGAGCTCCGGCGCTTCCCCGACGGCGAGGCCTATGTCCGCGTCGGGGAGGACCTCGCAGGGCGCGAGGTCGTCGTCCTCCAGACGACGTGGCCCGACCCGCACTTCGTCGAGGCGCTGCTCTTGCGCGACGCCGTGCTCGCCATGCGGCCGCGCCGCGCCGTGATGGTCGTCCCGTATTTCTCTTACGCGCGCCAAGACAAGCGGTTCAAGTCGGGCGAAGCGCTCTCGTCCACCGCACTTGGCCGCGTGCTCGCTGAAGGGTGGGACGAATTCCTCACCATCGACATCCACGAGCAGTCCGTGCTCGCCCAAATCTCCCCGCGCGCGCGCAACGTCTCCGCGCTGGGGGAACTCGGCCGGTACCTCGCCTCCAAGCGCGTCGACCTCGTCGTGTCGCCCGACGAAGGCTCGCTCGACCGCGTCCGGCCCGTCGCCGAGGCCATGGGCGTCGCCTTCGACCACCTCGTCAAGACACGGATCGACGGGGAGCGCGTCGAGATTGCGCCCAAGGAGCTCGACGCGCGCGGCAAGCGCGTCGCCATCCTCGACGACATCATCTCCACGGGCGGCACGATCGCGGCCGCCGCAAAGGCGCTGAAGGAAGCGGGCGCGGCCTCCGTCTCGGCGGCCTGCACCCACGGGCTCTACGCCGGGGGGGCCCTCAAGAAACTCCACGCCGTCCTTGACGACCTCGTGTCCACCGACACCGTCGAGAGCGCGACCGCCCGCGTATCGGCCGCACCTGCTCTTGCGCGCGCGTTTTGAACGGCGCCAGCGCCAAGGTCGGGCCGACCCAAATACCTTCAAATATGCTCCTCCCGATCGAATCGGGCGAGCCAAGGAGCGCGTTCTGGATGGCCCTATTCACCCCCACGTCAAGGGCCCGCGTCGCCTTCGCGCTCTTGTGCACGTTCAGCTTCATGTTTGGCGCCGGCGCGGCGGCCGCAATGCCCGGGCCTTCGGCACCGGCGCCTTCCGCGCCTCGCGCCGGCTCCACCGGACAAATCACCTCGTTTTTCTTCGGCAAGAGCATGCTGATCACGCCCATTTCCCCGTTCAACGAAACCCACGGCCAGACCGCCGACGCGCCCGGCGTGAGCTTCCCGCGCACGCTCATCACGAACGTGGGCACGTGGGCCGTAACGCTTTCCGAGGAGGGCATGGCGCTCGACTCCCTCGACGGGCTCTCGGTCTGGGCGTCTTCCGACCAGGGGGCCCAGAACGTCCGGTTCACCATCAATGTCGAGCTTAACGGCAACAACATCGGCCAGCTCAACACCGAGACGAAGTCGCTGTCGGCCTCGCCCGAGGAGCTCCACATGGACGCCGGCAACAGCCGCATGAACCAACTCGCGTTCCCCAGGGGCTCCCAAGTCGCGTTCAACCTCCAGTACCGCTCGACCTCTTCGCCCCTCCCCGTGGGGCCTTCGAAGGGGTCCACCTTCTACTACTACAGCGACCTCTACCGTTCCCGCGTTGACTTTGTGACCAACCCCTTCAACCTCACCCTTGCCGACATCAAGATGGAAGGCGGTGCGATCAACCTCACGGAGATCGTCAAGGACGCCTTCAGTGTCGATGTTGCAGACAAGGTCTACACCGTCACCTTCAACGGGCCGACGAACTCGCAGGACGCCTTCGTCAAGCAGGTCGACACCCGCGTCGACCCGATCAACGGCACGACGCTCGTCTGGCACTGGAACTTCGACGGGCAGGGCACCACCACGAGCGGGGACTACTTTGTCACCCTCGCGGCGCGGTACGTAGGGTCGGATGTCAATTACACGAACGTGTCGTCGGCTCCCTTAGTCTTCCCCAAGTCAAAGAAGGCGGCCGCGGGCTTCCTCCCGGGATTTGAGGGGCTTGCCGGCGTGGCGGCCATCGCGGCGGCGGCAAGCTTGATCAGCGTTTCGCGGGCCCGGCCTCGACCGCCGCGCCGCCGTTGAACAAGGCGCGCCCCCCGAACGTTTATCGCGTGGCGAGCAGGCTCCCTTGCAGACTGGAGCGGGACCGATGCACCTCACGCGCGAAGAGGAATCCACCCTCGGCGGCGAGCGCGGGCCCGGCCAGCAGAAAGCCATGGAACTGCTCGTCGCGCTCGGCGACCTCTTCGGCGCCAACCAGCTCATCCCCATCACGCGCGCGCATGTCTCCGGCGTCTCCTACAAGACCATCCGCGAGGGCGGCCTGAGCTGGCTGAAGGAGCTCGCGCGCCAAGGCGTCGTCGTCTCGGTGCCCACCACGCTCAACCCCTGCGGGCGCGACCCCCAACACTGGGAGGAGATGGGTGTGGACGCGCACTTCAACCAGCGGCAGGCCGAGATCCTCAAGGCGTACGCGAAAATGGGCCTCGAAATGGTCTGCACATGCACGCCGTTCCTCATCGGGCGCAGCCCCAATTTCGGCGAGCACGTTGCCTCCGCCGAGTCGGCGAACTGCATTTTCCTCAACTCGGGGGTTGGCGCACGCACCAACCGCGAAGGCGCGCCGGCCGCGCTGGCCGCGGCGATCATCGGCAAGACCGCCAACTATGGACTGCACCTCGACGAGAACCGCAGGGCGCAGGTCATCGTGGAGGTGAACCTCTCCAAGGAGAAGGCCCACCCGGACTACCCCGTGGTCGGCACGATCATCGGCGAGGCCCTCGACACGAAGGTCCCTTTCATCCGCGGCGTGCGCCCGGGCGACGACGACCTGAAGAACTTCGGCGCTGCGATGGCATCTTGGGGCTCGCTCTCCCTCTTCCATGTCGAAGGGATCACGCCCGAGGCCGACGAGCAGGACCTCAAGGGGCTCGAGCGCATCGAGGTCACCGACGCGATGGTGTCCGAGCGGCGCGCGAAGCTCAGCAGCGCGAAGATCGAGGAGGTCGACCTCATCGCGTTCGGGTGCCCGCACCTCTCGGCCGAGGAGCTCATCGACATGGCGATGTTCCTCGAGAGCCGCGAGCGCATCCGGCCAAACGTCGAACTCTGGATGTCGACCTCAAAGGTCGTCGCGCAGTCGCTGCGCAAAGAAGTGCAGATCATCGAGCGCTTCGGGCGCGTCATCGTCGACACCTGCCAAGTCGTCACGCCCGTCGAGAACAAGCACAAGGTCACCGCGCTGAACTCTGCGAAGGCGGCCTTCTACATGCCGAAGGAAGGGTTCGGTTCCCAGCGCATCGTCTACGGCTCGACCGAAGAGCTGCTCTCATGGATCAGCCGGCCGGCCGCCGAGTGAGGGGGGAACTCCCACGGTCGTCAAATTGACGGGGCGCCGCGTCTACCGCGGGCGGGCGCGCGGCAACGCGCTGGTGTGCAACAAGCCGCTCTCGTTCCTGGGGGGTGTCGACCCCCTCACGGGGGTCGTCCAAGACCCCGACCAGGCGGTGCGCGGCGAGAGCGTGGCCGACCGGATCCTCGTGTTCCCGCGCGGCCGCGGCTCGACCGTCGGGTCGTACGTGATCTACGAACTCAAGTGCAACGGCCTTGCCCCTGCGGGCATCATCAACACGGAGGCCGAGCCCATCATCGCCACAGGGGCGATCATGTCGGGCATCCCGATGGTGGACCGCATCGACATCACCAAGATCCCCCAAGGCGCGTTCGTGGAACTGGACGCGGACGCCGCGATCGTCAATGTCCTGCCGTGAGGGGGGAGACGCGCGACGCCCGACGAGGGGGGCAAGCGGACGCCCGCCCGCCCCGACGGCGCAAGACTTTCGAGCCTCGAGGAGGAGGCGCGCATCGCCGACGAGAGGCTCGCCCGCCTCGAGCGCGCCTCGCGCCAGATGAAAGGCGAAGTCGAGATGCTCGCGGAGGCCATGGGCGGCATGCGGCAGCAGTCGGCCAAGATGCGCGAGGCGGCGCTGCGCGTCGCCGAAGTCGTCAAGGTCGCTGCCAAGCGGCGGCGCGAAGCGGCCGCCAGGGGTAAGGGCAAAGGGAAGGGCTCTCAGGGGGCCGCGCGGCCGCCCCGCACGTAGTAGAACCCCGTCGGCTGCTCGCCGGTCTCGGTAATCCGGATCCACTCGCCATTCTCGGCGACCCGGTACGTGGGGTTTTTGGCGCTGGATTGGCTCATCCCAAGCACGTCCAACTGAAAATCGGCGGAATTCGTATTTAACTCCTTTCGGACTGTGTGCATTCAAGTTACAACAATTGGCCCCCGGCAAGTTTTCAAACCGCGCGATGGGATCGGCGGAGCGTGAGCGGAGCACGGGGAAGCCTCGTTGGGCTGTTGGGGGCCGCGTCGCTCGGCAAGCGCCTTGAGGCCCGAGCCGAGCGGCCGGTCAAGACCGAGGCCGTGCGCACGCCTTACGGTTCGGTCGATGTCGTCACCGGCTCCATCGGCGGCGGCCGCTTTGCCGCAGTTTCAAAGTCCGGCGTGGCACCGTTCCCGGGCCACCAGCTGCCCTACCGCGCCACGCTGATGGCGCTTTCCAAGGCGGGCGCGCAGCGCGTCCTCTCGATGTCCGTTGCAACCTCGCTCACGGCGGAACTGCGCCTCGCCGACTGCTTCGTCCCCGACGACTTCCTCGACCTTACCGGCCGCTCGGTCACCTTCTACGACGGCGGCCTCGAGGGCACCCACCACGCCGAGATGGAGGCGCCCTTCTGCCGCCGCCTGTCGAGGGAATTCGCGTCGGTCGCGCGCTCGTTCGGCGTGCGCGTCCTACAGGGCGGCACGATCGCCACGGTGCCCGGGCCCCACCACCCCACGGCCGCGGAATCGGCCCGCCTATCTGCGCTTGGCGTGGCCGGCGTCGGATTTTCGGCGGCCACCGAAGCCAAGCTCGCGCGCGAGCTCGGCCTATGCTTCGTTTCGGCCGCCGTGGCGGTCCGGTCCGTGGAGGAGCCTGCCGCGTGGCGCCAAAACGAGGGGGCCGAGGCGACCGCAACGCCTTCGGAGGCCGACCTGCTGCGCGCCTTCGCGGAGGGCCGCGACGCGCCCGCGGCGGGGGACGGGGCGCGCAAGGCGCGGGCGAAGGCGGGGGATCATCCGCGAGGCGCCTCCTCGAGGGGCGCGCGCGACGCGCAGGCCGTGAAGGCCAAACTCCTCGACGTGGACACGCGCCTCGAGAGCGCCGCCGCCGCGTTCGTGCCTCAGGCGGCTGCCATGGCCCCGTGCCCGTACTGCTCCCGCGGCGCGGGGCCCTCGCCCTCCTGATGGCTGTCGAACGACGTGCTGACCGCTCCGAAAGGTTTACGCAAAGCGAGGTCGGAGGGGCGGTGCCGCTTCGTGCGGGGGGCCTAAATTGAGTTCTGCGGAATCGAGGCTAACGCCTCTGTTGTGGGTCACCCTTGCCGCGGCCGGCGCCGCACTTGCGCTTTGCACGCCTGCCGCGGCCGCGGACACCACGCCTCCGTTCCTTGAAAGCGTCCAGCCCGCGGACGGCTCCTTCGTCAACAGCACGATGCGCGTGGGCCCCGGCACCGCGGACGTCCTGCTTTCCGCCGTCTTCCAGGACGCGGCCTCGGCCATCGACGCCGCCAACATCACGGTAGCCGCCTGGTCGTTTTCCGAAGGGCGCTTCGCGGGCTCCCCCACATTTACCGCGGGCGAGTACGGCGACCCTTCGCGCGCCCTCCTCATCGGGTCGGTAGAACTCACCGAGGGCGACTACCGGCTGGACCTCAGTGCGCGGGACGTGTTCGGGAACGCGCTCAACGCGAGCACCACCTTCACCGTGGACGTAACGCCTCCGCAGGTCGAAGTCGCTGCACCCGAGCTCACGAACCAAAGCCAACTCACGATCCGCATGGACGCGCGCGATGGCCAAAGCGGGATGGCCGAGCCCGCGCTGCTCTCGTACCGCTCCGGGTGCTCGTACACCATGTCGAGCAAGGCGTTCCAGGTCGTCGCGCTGCCGGGCAGGCTCGTCGGCGAGGCCAGCATGGAGCTCTGCGTCGGGTCGGACAACCGGTTCACCGTCGTGGTCACCGACCGCGCGGGCAACACGGCGAGGTTCGAGCGCACGAGCATCACCTACGACGGCGGCCCGCCGACCTTCAGTGACTTCACGCCCACCTCGTTCACGCGCGTTGACGGCCCGCGCGTGAGCGTGACGGCCTCGGTCGCCGATGACGCCGTCGGGGTAAACCGCAGCCGCGTGCAGGCGCAGGTCTCGAGGGACGGCGGGCTGACCTGGGGCAATTGGACGAACTCCAGCACGGTCTTCACCGGTCCCGGAGTGCGCGCGACGGTCATCTTCACGATTTCCTCGGGCGCCACGGTGGGCATCCGGTGGCGCGCTTGGGACCTCGCCGGCAACGGCCCTTCCGAGTCGCCGGTCGAATACTTTTACGTGAACGGCGCGCCCTTCGTCGTCACGCTCGAGCCGGCCGAGGGCGCCGTGGTCACGCAGTTTACGGCCGTGCGCCTGTACGCGGAATTTGCCGACCCCGATGCCGACCGCGTCACGGCCTCGTTTCGATCGGACATCGACGGCCCGCTGGGCGCCGCCGACGGCCGGCGTGTCCAGCTTTCCGTCGGTGTCCACAACCTCACGCTAACGGCTTCGGACGGCCACGGCCATGTCGTCACCTACACCTACCAAATCCAGATCATCCTGCGGCCGCCCCCGGACCCGCGCCCGCTCATGCTCACGGCGATTTTGGCGGGAATCATGGTTTGGGTAACCTACGCGGCCTGGACCAAGGACGAGGACCCGCCCGAGGCCTCGCTTCCAAAGGCTTAATCCCGCAACGGGGCAATCGCTCTCCGATGCGCCGAGACCTCATGGAAATCCTTTGCTGCCCGGTTTGCAAGGGCGACCTCACGCTCAAGGTCGATGAAGAGAGCGGCGAGGAGATCGTGAGGGGCGGGCTGCGCTGCGCACACTGCAAGGTCGACTATCCGATTGAGGACACGATTCCGAACCTGATTCCGCCAAAGGGGCGGTAAACGATCCATGAACAACGAAGGTCACAAGGTGGCAATCCCCGACGCGGAACTCGCTGCGCGCGATCGGAGGGACGCGGTCGGCAGCCTTTGGGGATGCGCGTTTGGCGTTCTGATGTTCACAATCCTCGTCGCCTACTTCGCGTTCGCCGTGCCCGTGACCCAAGGCTCGAGGTGGCTGTTCATCGGAATTGGAGCCGCCTTCGTCCCTGTTTTCGCGATGGGCCTGCTCAAGTCCTTGAGGTACCTCAAGCGCCCAGCCTGAAATTCCTGTGCGTAATCATTCCCCGATGTGCTTTTTGTATGCCGCCGGGTCCATCAACTGCCCTGCCGCACCCACGGGCTTCAGCACAATCATCCAGCCCTTGCCGTAGGGGTCGCTGTTCACGGTCTCCGGCGCATCGATAACCGCCTTGTTCACCTCGACGACCTCGCCGGAAATCGGCGCGTAGAGGTCCGACGCGCTCTTGACCGACTCGACCACGCCGAACGGCTTCCCTTGCTCGAGCTTCACGCCCACCTTTGGCAGCTCCACAAAGACGATGTCCGTGAGCGAGTGCTGCGCAAAGTCCGTGATCCCCACGCGGACCTTGCCGCTCTCGTCCTTCGCCCACTCGTGGTCCTTCGTGTACTTGCGGTCGGCGGGCACGTTTGACGACATCGTTGTTGACTCCTCAATCGCCTTTCCCAAAACCGCCCGCCAAGGTAAAAGCGTTCGCCTTCCCATCAAAGGAACGGCGTTTTCACCACTTCGCAGTCCACTTTCTGGCCGCGCATCTCGAAGGCGAGTTTCGTGCCCGCCTTCGTGAGCGCGGGCGGCAGGTACGCCATCGCAATCCCGACGCGGAGCGTGGGCGACATCGTCCCGCTCGTGACCTTTGCGACCTGCTTCCCATCATGATAGAGCGGGTAGTCGTGCCTCGGGATCCCGCGGCCGGTCGCCTTGAGGCCCACCCACCGTTCGTAGGTCCCGGCCTTCTTCTGCGCCTCGAGCGCCGCCTTGCCGATGAACTCGTGGTCCCACTTCACCACCCAATCGTACTGCGTCTCCAAGGTCGTGCGGTCGCCGTGGAAGTCCTGCCCCGACAGCAGGTAGGCCTTCTCGAGGCGCAGTGTGTCGCGCGCTCCGAGCCCGCACGGGCGGATGTCGAACTCCTTTCCGGCTTCGAGGATTGCGCGGTACACTTTCACGGCGTGCGCATTCGGGCCGATCAGCTCGAACCCGGCCTCCCCGGTGTAACCCGTTGTCTGTATCTTGCAAGGGACGCCCACAACTTCGCCGTCGAGCGCCCACATTTTCTTCATCGCCTTCAGGTCGGTCTTCGTGAGCTTCTGCACCGTCTCGGGCGCTTTGGGGCCTTGCACCGCGATGCAGAACATCCCGTCCGAGAGGTTGTCGATCGTCGCGCGCTTCTCGTTGTGGCTCTCAAACCACTTCACGACCGCCGGCGTCGTGGCGGCGTTTGGCACAATGAAAAACGAGTCGGCCGACTCGCGGGCAAACAGGATGTCGTCGATGATGCGCCCGCGCTCGTCCAGCATGTGCGTGTAGAGCACTTTGCCCGGCGCGGCCGGCTTGATGTCGTTGGTGAACACCTTCCGCACAAGGTCCTCCGCGCCCTTCCCGCGGATGCGCACCTGACCCATGTGCGAAACATCGAACACGCCGACCCGCGTGCGCACGGCCGTGTGCTCGTCGATAATCGAGGTGTACTGGACCGGAAGGTTCCAGCCCGCGAACTCCACGATCTGCCCGTGCAGGCGTTCGTGCTCCTCAAACAACGCGGTGCGAAGCGCCACTTTAGGCCACCTGGCGCGCCAACGCCCGGAGCGGATTAAAGGGTGACGCCCCTCCCGTTCCAGGGTGCCTGGTTTGCGGATTGCTGGAAGGCGCGGCACAACGTATATGTATCGCCCAGCCAAGGGATGACGTTGCTCGCGGGGGATCTCTTTGGAAGCAAGCGTAATTCGCAGTTCGCAAAGGTCGGCGCTCGGGACGCCGCACTGCCAAGTGTGCATCGTGTTTTTGGGTCAGCCGGTGCCGGTCGTTTCGACCTCGCACGGCTACCAGCTGTTCTGCAATGTGTGCGAACTCGGGCACGGGCCCATCAGCGTGCGGCCGAGCCGCTCGAAACCCATGGACATCCGCGTTGACCCGCCCCCCCGCGCCGACCACTCCGAAGAGGAATAGGCGGCGCCCGGCGAATCTTAAATACCCTCAGCAGGTTGACGCGGCGCTTCGCGTTTGCGAGGTGCCTCCCTATGCACGCCCTGGGCAATCCGCGCGCGTGCGCGCTCCTTGCCTTCTCCATCTCCGCAGCCGTACTCTCTGCCGGCTGCGTCGCCCAGGACCGCCCCCGTGTGGAGAAATTCTTCGTCGTTGCCGACGCGGGCCCGAGTACCGTTGCCACAGCCGGCGACACGGTTCACTTTGAATGGGGCGCGAGCCACGCGCTCGAAGCCGAAGCCGGCGGGACGGTGAATGAATCGGTCGCGTACGGGTGGAGCGCTTCCACCGGCGAGCACGGCAACTTGTCTCTGTTCAGCATCACGCCCGCCCAAACCAGGCTCGTGCTCGTGGTGCTCAACGTGACGGCCAAGGAGCACACCGCGTCGGACGCCGCGGCCGTGCTTGCAATCCCGGCCGCGAACCCGCCCGGCGGGCGGGTTTACCTCGGTTCGCTTGGCAACCTCCAGCTCGATCCCGATGCGGTCTTTGCCCCCAGCCACCACCCCACCGGGCTCTCCGGCTTCACGGGGGATGCCGGCGACTACCCGCTTAGCCCCGCTGCCGACCAGGTTTTCCCCATCAGCTTCCCGGATCAGGGAGCGGACGCCGCCGGCTCGATCCTCTTCGCCGTCGAGACCCCGTCAAACCAGACGCGCATGCACGCGACAGCGCCGCTCGCTTTCGACCCGTCGCGCAACTACACGCTCGTCATTGATGATTCGCCGCTCCACCACGACCGCATCGTTACCCGAGACGCTGCCGGGGCGCTCCTCGACACCTCGTCGCTTGCCGATTTCGAAACGGCTCACCCCGGCGCGGTTGCGGTCCAGGTCCTCGTGCCCCCACCGGCCGGGAAACTCCCCGGCTTCGAAGGGGCGGCCGTCGCCGGCGCAGTGCTCGTGGCGGCGCTCGTTCTCTCCCTTCGCCGCCGCTAACCCGTGCAGCGCACTTCCACATGCACATCGCCCCGCACCGCGGTCCAATTCGCGTCCTGCGCGTGCACGACGTACATCGAGGTCTGGTTGGTCGTTGCGTTCAGAAGGGCGACCTCGAAGTTGACCGTCGCGTTGGCTCCGGGCGCCAAGCGCACGTTCGCGGTCAGGTAGCCGGGCCCCCCAAATCCCCACGGCCAGGCACCACTGAGCGCGCTCCCGCTGAGGGTGAGGTTGAGCGGCACATCTCCTGTGTTTTCAAGGAAGATCGGCACCTCCGCGGTAGCATTCGGTGCGGCCACCCCATTCGCCACGCTCGGCATATCGAGCGCCGGGTGCGCGGGCGCCGTGACCGCGTAAACCACGAGAGCCTTCTGCAGGTCCGGGTCGCCTACCGGACTCACGACGATGTACACAGCGCCAAGCTGGCGGTCTAAGAGCGTCAGCGCGGCGATCGTCACATTCACGGTGCGGTTCACCCACTCGAGCTTGTTCGTGTACACGCGCGTCGAAGTGTTCGACTCGTTGAAGTACGCCGTGAACGGCCCCGCGTCCCCGCGCACTTCGACGACGAGCTGGTTGTAGGCGTTCCCCACGTTCGAGACGTTGAACGAGTAGTTCGCATACCCGCCCGCGGGCACCACGACCGCGGCGTCGCTCGCTTGCAGCTCGAAGGAGTAGTCGGCGGGGATGAGTTGGATCGGTGCGGGGCTGAATGAGACGGCGAAGATCAAGAGCGCCCCCACGCCCGCGGCCAGCCGCTTTGCGTCCAGGGATGAGATCTGGTTCAGCGGCGGGGGGTGCCGGATGGTGAGGAACACGATGACGAGCAGCAGGAGCCAACCGTTGTAGCCGAGCAGGCTGCCGAGCACCGCGATCCCCATCACGGCGGCCACCGAAATCGCAACCGCCCTCGACTCGCGCTTCGCGCCGTTGCCCAAAAGCGAGAAGAAGACATGGCCCCCGTCGAGCTGCGCGGCCGGGATCAGGTTGAACGCCGTAACGAGGAACCCGGCCCACCCGGCAACCAGTGTCGGGTGCCAGTACGAGTTCTCGGGTGCGCCGAGCGTGTTCAGGATCAGGTTAAACATCAGGGGCGAGCCGAAGTTCACCCCGCCGCCGACCTCCGGGCGCGTGGGCGAGGGGGTCTGGGCCATGAACACGGTGCCGAGCGCCGTCACCGCGAGGGAGGCAAGGAAGCCGATGAGCGGCCCCGACAGCCCGATGTCGAAAATCACGCGCCGCGACGGCAGCGGGTCGCGCATCGAGATGAACGCGCCGAAGGTGCCAAGCGGCGGCAGCGACGGGATGAAGAACGGCAGCGACGCGCGCACGTTGTAGTGCCTCGCCGTGAAGTAGTGCCCCATCTCGTGGAGCCCGAGGATTGCAAGCAAAGGTGCCGCGAAGAAGAGCGCCCCGCCGATTTGCGCCTGTCCGGACAGCCAGTCGACCCCCACCTCCTGGCCCGTGGGGCCGGCCTGCGAGATGTACCCCGCCCACCATGTCGCGCCAGCGACTTGCACGGAGACGAGCGTCAGCACGAAGAAGATCCAATTCACCCGCGTCGAGCGGAACGGCGGGTCGACCACCCGCGAGACCGTGATGACGCCGTCGTCGCCGGCAAGCTGCAGGGTCGCGACGTAGGACTTTTCCTTAAGGTCGTCGCGCAGGGCGTCGAAGGCCTTGTCGACCTCGGGCGCGTGGTCTTGCACCTTCGCGCCGTTTGCGGTCTGCCGAGTAAAGAACGCGAGACGGAACCGGTCGCCTTCGATGTGGTGCACTTTGAAGTGGCGCGAAACGACCTGCGAAAGGAACTCAACCGCCGAGCGCGTGGGGTCGGCTGGCCGGGCGGTCGCAGGCGTGGCCATGGCGTCTGGCACCTCGTGTGCGCCCCGCGAGGCGGTCATCTCCATTTGATGATTTGCTGGAAGCACAAGCAACCGCGCGCCGCGCCGCTACAGCACGCCGTGGCCGCCGATGAGCAAGGTAATCCCGGCTGTCCCCAGCGCGACCAACACGAGGCGGATTCCGCCCTTGACCGCGTTGCGCCGCGTGATCGTGCCGAGGAATGCGCCCAGCCCGAAAAGGAAAACGAGCGTCACGCCCGCGGCCGCGATGACCGCGTCGAAAAACGGGACCGCCCACGGGACGAGGAGGAAAGGGATGAGGGGCAGGAGCCCCGCCACCAAGGGCGCGACTCCATGGACCACGGACGAAACGATGATCGCGAACCGGTGCGCGGCCACTTTGTCCCCGCCGACATCGCGCAGCATCGCACGCTGGATTTCCTGGTGCTCGATGTCCTGCTCCACGCGCTCCGCTTCGAACGCGCCGAAGGTCGAGGACACCGCGAGCGCGACGCTCGTGGCAAGCCCGGCCGCCAGGATGAGCGAAGGGTTCGTCGAGTACCCGGTCGTGCCGAGGATGAGCCCCAACACGGTGAGGGCCCCGTCGAAGGCCCCGATGACGAAATACCGGCGCGAGATCGACGCGACGCCGGTCAGCTGGTCGTAGTACTTCGCGCGCGCCCAGAAGCCCTCGGGCATCCCCGACCCTTCGGCGCGCTCCGGCTCCGTCCGCTTTCGCGGCGCGCGCGGCGCTTCTGTCGTGCGCCCGCGGCCTCGGTCCGCACGAAGCATACGGGGCGTTTCACCTCAGCAAAACGGGGAGCGCCAGGAAGCGGGGAGGCGCACGCAAGCGGCCTCTTGCCCGTCCATTCGAGGCCGCGGATATCAACCTTCGCGGCCGCGCGCCGTTCGCTGAGGCTTTGAAACAAGCCTTAAGTCCCCGCGCGGCGCAAGACGCGCCCGTGGCGGCCCCCAAAAAGCGGCTCGGCGTCGACCACGAGCATGTCGACTGCGGCCACGAAGAGATGGTGTGGCTGCCTCCCTCGTCGGCGGAGGTCGAACAGCGCCCGCTCGTGCGCAAGTCGTTCTGCCTGCGCTGCGGGCTTGTGCGCAATGTCGGCTCCGACCGCGCGCGGCCGATCGGGTTTTGGACCTCGGCCGTCATCCGCATCCGCAACGCGCTCGAGCGCGAGCACCGCCGCTCCCCGCACGCCATCGCGAAACTCCCGGCCGCCCAGGTTCGGCTGATCCTCAAGGAGATGATCGCCACGCCCGGGTTCGACGACCCCTACGCGATGACGCGGACCGCGCAGGTCGAACTCGTCCTCAAAGCGATCCACAAAGTCCGCCCCGACGTCCCGCGCGCAATCGTCGAGGACGCGATTGAGGGCGAACCGCCGCGGACGGTCAAGCGGCCCGCGAAGGGCCGCGCGCCTTCCGTGCGCCTTTAGCTTTCGAGGTGCACGATCAGCACCGGGCGCTCGGCCCGCCGCACGAGTTGGTCGCTCGTCGAGCCGAAGAAGAGCGCACCGCGCTCGACCGCGCGCTCCTGCAGTTTCGCCATGAGGCCCTTCTTCAGGCGCAGCCTTGTCCCGAAAACGAAAAAGTCGATGTACTCGCGGTCGGCGATCTCGATGGCCGCATCCACTGGGTCTTTGTTGATGCTCACATCCTTGACCTTGATCCAGTACTGGCTCGCCATCCCCTTGATCGACTCGAGGATCTGCATCGCCTCGGGCGACTGCTGCGCGCCTGCGTGCATGAAGTAGACCTCGGCCTGCAGCGCGCGGGCAAAGCGCATGGCCTCGGCGGCCAGGTCGAGCGACCCCGGGCCTCCGTCCACGCCGATGAGGATGCGCGGGCGGGTGGTGACTTCGCCCGCAATCTCCACGACCTCCTTGTCCGCGCCCTCGGTCTGGATCTGCGTCCCTGCCGGGAGCACGAGCACCGGCACCTTCGACCGCGAGAAAACGCCTCGCGCGACGCTTCCCGCGAAGAGGTCGGACTTCGCCGTCTCGCCGTGGGTGCCCATCACGACCGCGTCTACGGCAAGCACATCGGCCGCCTGCAGGATCACATCGACGGGGTCCCCCACCGTCGCCGTCGTCTGGATCGCAATGCTTGTCGTGCGCTGCAGTTGCCGGAACGGCAGGAAGTACTCGTCAATCTGCTTGGCAAGCTGCGGGTGGCTGTCGCGGATCTGGGCGAAGGGCGTACCGTGCGTGTGCGCCTTCGCTTCCGGGTGCTTCTTGGGGTCGACCGCGTGCAGCCCGACGACCTCCGCGCGCAGCATCGCCGCGAAGCGCACGCCTTGCATGATCGAGTTGTAGGAGGCATCGGAGCCGTCAGTCGGGATCAGGATGCGCTTGATCGGAGAGCGGATTCGCTTGACCGACAGCGAACTGGACTGCAACCGCGTTCCTCCCCTGTTAAGAGGGACGAGGGAACAGCGTGGGGGCATTAAAAGGATGACCTCGCGCGCGGGCCACGCTTCGACCGAGCGCCTCGCGCAAGCAGGGAGACTAACCTGAAAGCCGCAGCACTTCGACCGCGCAGCAAGCCTGCGCAAGCAGCCGGTCGGTGAACGTCCCCAAATGGTCCCCGCCCGCAGCCTTCCCCCCGCGTATGCCCACGACGACGAGGGGCTCCGGCTGCTCGCGTGAAAGGGCCACGAGCCCCTCGAGCGCGTCTGGCGCGCCCGTGTCCACCTTGAACGGCACCCCCGCGGCCTCCGCGCCCTTCTGCGCCGCCGCAAGCACGGGGCCAAGCTCGCCGAAAGGCCAAAGCGGCGCGCCCGAGAAGAGGCGCACCGACCCGCGCGTGCGCCTGGCAAGTTCGAGGGCTTCTGCCGCGACCTCGCGGCTGCCGGGGCCCGCGTCGAGCGCCGCGATCACCTTGGGCCCCATGGGCAAGGACTCCGCCTGCCGGCCCACATCGCGCGCAAGCGCTTCCGAATCGCGCACGGCCCCCGGGGGGATCACCACCACCGGCACGGTCGACTGCATGAACACGGCCCGCGCCACGCTGCCCAGGCGCTTGCCCGGGGAGCGCCCGGATATCCCGTGCGACCCCATCACCACGAGCGCGGCCTTCCGCGAGTGGGCGGCTCCCGCGATCGCCTCGGCGGCCTCGCCCCGCGCGGCAAGCACTTCGACCGCCACGCCGGCTGACTTGCCCCAGACGCGCGCGGGGAGCAGGACCAGCTTCGCCTCGTCCTCGTCTTCCGGGTGGCGCTCCCCAAATTCCTCCAGGGGCCGGGCCGCCACGCGGCTGCGCCGCGTCAGCAGGCCGCGCTTGGCGACGTAGAGCGCCGTGACCCCCGCACCCGCCGACCGCGCGATCCCGAGCGCCGATGCAAGCGCGCTTGCCGAGGCAGGCGACCCGTCCATCGGGACGAGCAGCCGCGCCTCGGAGTCGCCCGCTTCCCACCGCGACGGCGCGCCCACCTCGAACCCCGACCACCGATGGGGGAGCGCCCGGTGATATAGTTCGCGCGCGGCGCGCGCCACCGAAAGCGCTCCGGACACGCACCCCAAATGTTTTTACCGCAAACCATGCGCTAGACCGGCACTTACGGAGGAACGGACACGCGCGCAGTCATCCTGGCCGCCGGCGAGGGCCTGCGCCTGCGCCCCTTCACCCTCACGCGCCCCAAGGTCATGCTCCCTGTCGCCGGGCGCCCCATCCTCGAATACGTCGTCGAGGCCCTCAAGGAAAACGGCGTCACCGAGATCACCATGGTCATCGGCTACCAGAAGGAGCGCATCCAGTCCTACTTCGAAAACGGCCGCCGCTTCGGCGTCTCCATCACCTACGCCACCCAAGCCAAGCAGCTCGGCACCGCCCACGCGCTCCTGCAGGCCAAGCAGCCCCACACGGAGGGCCCCATCCTCGTCCTTCCCGGCGACAACCTGGTCGACCCCGACACGCTGCGCGAACTGCTCGACAAGCGCGAGAAAAACTCAAACGCGATGGTCGTCACCTTCTCGCCCAACCCCTCCAAATACGGCGTCGTCCAGATCGAGGGCGGCTTCGTCCGGCGCATCACCGAGAAGCCCGCCGCCTCCATGTCGGACCTCATCAACACGGGCATCTACCTCTTCGAGCCCAAGGTCTTCGAAATCGCCGAGTGGGCCGTGAAGGCCTCACGCTTCGACATCACCGACGTGCTCGAGGCCATCATCGAGCGCGGCGACCCCATCCAGGCAGTCGAGATCGAGGGCCACTGGCTCGACATCGTGTACCCGTGGGACATCCTTTCGGTCAACGCCAAGATGCTCCAGAAGACCGGCGCGCGCACCGCCGGCACCGTGGAACCCGGGGCGGTCATCCAAGGGCCCGTCTCCGTCGGCCGCGGCACCGTCATCCGCAGCGGCTCCTACATCCGCGGGCCCGTCGTCATCGGCGAAGGCTGCGACATCGGGCCCCATGTCGTCGTGTTCCCCTCGACCTCCATCGGCAACAACGTCACCATCGCCCCCTTCACCGAAGTGCGCAACAGCGTCATCCACAACAACGTCTCCATCGGCGGCTCCTCCTATGTCGCGAACTCCGTCATCGACGACGGCACCGTCATCCGCACGCATTTCGTCACCCACCACGGCGACCGCCTGATGATGGTCGAGGGCGACGTCATCCCCGTATCGGACCTCGGCGCCATCATCGGCGACTCCTGCGTGTTTGCCCCCCAGTGCGTGCTGGCCCCCGGCGTGGTCGTCGGACGGCGCGCCCGCTTCGAGGGCCCCACCCACGTCACGCGCGACGTCCCCAACGACGCCATCGTGCTGTAGGAGAGCCGGCGGAATGTGCGGAATCATCGGCTACACAGGCCCCCGCGAAGCCCAGCCCATCCTCATCGAAGGCCTGCACCGCCTCGAATACCGCGGCTACGACAGCGCCGGCCTTGCCGTCAACGGCCCCTCGGGTGTTGCTATACTCAAGCGCGCGGGCTCCGTCGACGAACTCGAACGTGCGCTGCTCGCCACCCGCCCGCTGCACGGCTCGTGGGGCCTTGGCCACACGCGCTGGGCCACCTACGGCAAGCCGACGGATGCCAACGCCCACCCGTTCACCGACTGCACCGGCCAGATCGCCATCGTCCACAACGGCATCATCGAGAACCACGCGGCCCTGCGCGAAGGCCTCAAGGCCGCCGGCCACGTCTTCCGCTCGGAGACCGACACCGAGGTCCTCGTCCACCTCATCGAACGCGACTACAAAGGGAAGCTCGTCGAAGCCGTCGCCTCCGCCCTCAAGGAAGTGGAGGGCACCTACGCCGTCGTGGCCACCCACGGGGGCGAGCCGGGCGTGCTCGTCGGCGCGCGCCGCGACAACCCCCTCGTCCTTGGCGTGGGGGAAGGCGAGATGTTCATCGCCTCGGATGTCCCGGCGCTCCTGCGCCACACGCGCCGCGTCGTCTACCTCGAGGACGGCGAGGTCGCGGCGCTCACGCCCCAGGGGTTCGCCCTGCGCGCGCTTGGCGACCTCTCCGAACACCGCCGCGCGCCGTCCACCATCGACTGGGACATCGAGGCCGCCGAGAAGGCCGGCTACAAGCACTTCATGCTCAAGGAAATCTTCGAGCAGCCGCGCGCGATCACCGATTGCCTGCTCGGGCGCATCGGCGACGCCGAGATCGACGCGATCACCGAGGGCCTCAAGCCCGTCCGGCGCGTCAAGCTCCTCGCCTGCGGCTCGTCCGCGTACGCCGGGATGGTCGGCCGCTACCTCATCGAGACGATCGCCCGCGTGCCCTCCTCGGTCGAGATCGCCTCCGAGTACCGATACAGCGAGTCGCTCCCGGAGGACGCCCTCATCGTCGCGATCACCCAGTCGGGCGAGACCCTCGACACTCTCAACGCGCTGCGCGAAGCCAAGCGGCGCGGCAGCGCGACCTTTGCCGTCACCAATGTGGTGGGCTCCTCCATCACCCGCGACGTCAACCGCTCGTTCTACACGCGCGCGGGCCCCGAGATCGGCGTCGCGGCCTCCAAGACCTTCACGACCCAAATCGTGGGCCTCGCGCTTCTTGCCCTCTCCGTCGGGCGGCGCAACGGCGAACTCTCGCCAGAGAAGCTGCGCTATTACCAGGGCCACTTGCGCCGGCTCCCGCAGGACGTGCAGAGCGTCCTGTGGCAGAACGAGCGCATCCTCGACATCGCCAAGCGCTACGCGCAGGTCGAGGACGTCTACTTCATCGGCCGCCACGTTAATTTCGCCGCCGCGCTCGAGGGCGCCCACAAGCTGAAGGAGATCTCCTACGTCCACGCCGAGTCCTACGCGGCCGGCGAACTCAAGCACGGCGCGCTCGCGCTCCTCGGGCCCGAGCTCCCGGTGGTCGCGATCGCCGTGCGGGACGCGATGTACCCGAAGATGCTCTCCAACATCGGCGAGTGCAACGCGCGGGGCTCGCCCATCATTGCGATCGGCACGGAGGGCGACACCGAACTCAAGGGCGTGGCCGAGGAGATCGTGCTCCTGCCGGAGACCGACCCCCTGCTTGCGCCCGTGGCCGTCACGGTCGCCCTCCAGCTGCTCGCGTACCACATCGCCGACCTGCGCGGCTGCTCGATCGACCGGCCCCGGCACCTGGCCAAGACGGTCACCGTGGAGTGAAGGGATCCTGGCCCGGCCATGATCGTTCCGGTAATAAGATAGATAATTCCGGTTCTCAGATAGTCAATTCCGTTTTTCGAAGAAAAACCTCATCCCCTGGACACCCGCTTGGTGCAACCAGCGCACTTCACGGAGTTGGCCACATGTCGGACAAAGAGGGCGGCGACTCTGAGAAGAAAATGACGAAGGACTTCCTCGACCGCTGGAAGAAGATCGCGTCGAAATACGAGGGCCCCGAGGAAGAGGAAGCGGCCAAGAAGGCCGACAAGGGCAAGGCCCCTGCGCGGGTCGGCGAGGAGGACCTCGACAGGTTCCTCGCCGAGATCGCGAAGAAAGGCGACGAGGGCGAGCAGAAGCCCACCGCCAAGGAAGAGGACGAACTCGAGCTTGACGACCTGATGGCCGATTTCGGGCTCGAGGCGGAGAAGCACGCCGCCCCGGAGCGGCGGGCCGCCGAGCCCAAGGTGCAGGCGCCCCGCGCTCCCCCCGCTGCGCCCGCGGCACCGCCGCCCGCCGCGGAGCTTCCCAAGGCGGAGGCCGCCGGCGATGAAGCACAGAAGCGCGTGCTGGACACGCTGAAGAAGGTCGGACTGGTGCAGCCCGGGTGGGAGGCGCCTGCCGCTCCCTTGGCGCCAAAGCCTGAGCCGGAGCCAGCGCCCGAAGAGGAAGACACGCTCATGCTGGAGCTCGAAACGCTCCTCTCCGAGGAAGGCCCCTCCGCCAAGCCCGTCGCCGAGGGCGGCAAGGCGGCACCTGGCGCGCTCGAGGAGGAGGACCTCATCTCCGAACTCGAAGGCCTCCTGGAAGGCGAAGGCGAGGATGAAGGGCCCCACATTCCATCGCCGGCGCCCGTCAAGGCCCCGCCGGCCACCGCCGCATTGGCCGCGGCTGCAGGGGCGCCGAAAGCGCCGCCCGCGCCAGCGGTCGTCGAACACGAAGAAGAGGACGAGGTCGAGGTCGTTGTCAGCTCCGTCCGGCCCACCCCGCGCGTGCCGATCGCCGAGATCATCCCGCCCGCCGCGCCCGTCGCTCCCCCGACGGGTGCGATGGAGCCGCGCAACGGCCGGACCAATGGCGGCCGCGTGAATGGCGGCCGAGTCAACGGTGGCCGCGTGAATGGGGGTCGCGTCAACGGCGGTCGGACGAACGGTGGCCGCGTGAATGGAGGTCGTGTCAATGGCGGCCGCGTGAATGGCGGCCAGACGAATGGAGGCCGAGTCAATGGCGGCCGCGTGAACGGGGGTCGCGTGAACGGGGGTCGCGTGAACGGGGGCCGAGTCAACGGGGGTCGCGTAAATGGCGGCCGCGTGAACGGGGGCCGCGTCAATGGCACATCCGCCCCCCTCGTCCAGGCTCAAAACCGCCGCCAGACGGTCCTCTCCGGCCTCGTCGCGGGCCTCGTCGTCGTCTTGCTCATCACGGTCATCCCCTTCGGCGGCGCGCCGCGCGGCCCCGTCGTCGACGGCGACCTTGCCGACTGGGCCGGGACCGGCGCTCTATACTACACCGACGCCGCCGACGCCAGCACCGGACTTCCCCCCAACATCGACCTGCGCGAGTACGCGCTCCGCGCCGACAGCGGTCGGCTCTGGTTCGAGGCGCAAGCCGCCGGCGACCTCTTCGCCCGGCCGGGCCCCTTCCCCAAAATGGCCGACCACTTCGTGTTGCTTGTGGACGTCGACGGGTCGGCGGGCACCGGGTACGCCTACCACGACCTCGGCATCGACCGCCTCGTAGACGTCTACGGGTGGGACGGCGTCCTCAAGAGCTCCTCGACCCGCGCATGGGCGAACCGCCCCGGCGTCCAACCCTACGACTTCTCCGGCTTCGACACCGCCGGCGGCCTCCAGATCGCCCTCCACGGGACCACCATCGAGGGCACGCTGACGGGCCTTTCCTCCGGCCCCGGGAGCGGCGGCATCGGCAGCGCGCGCGCGATCTTCGAATTGCGCGGCCTCGACAGCGCCAACGCCGAGCGCACCGACACCAACTTTGCGCCGGCGACCCTTGCGGGCAATGCCCTGTCGGCGACCGTCACGGCCGTGGCCCCCGGCGAGCTTACGCCGGGCGCCTCCACACCCTTGCCTATGCTCTCCATCGTGGTTGCCAACCCATCTGCGTCAGCCGCCCAAGTCAGCGCGATCCGCCTCTCGGCGGACTACAGCCCGAGCGCCCCGGCCGACCCCGCCACCGTCTCGGTCTGGAACGACTCCAACGGCAACGGCTTGCCCGAGCAGACCGAGCGGCTCACCTCGGCCCCGACCGCGCTCCAGCAGCAGTCTCCCGCGATGTTCACCTTCGCGGCGCCCGTCTCGGTCGCGCCGGGCAGCACGATCAACCTGCTTGCCGTCGTCGAGCACGTCCCCACCAACGCCGTGCAGGGCACATCGCTGCGGATCAACCTGGAAAGCGCAAGCGACATCCAAGTGGGCTCCACCACCTTCGTCACGGTCGTGCACGGCGCCGTCGCGGCCAACGCGCAGCCCCTCTCGTACATCGGCGGCGCCCCCTCCACCATACGCATCGACGGCAACACCCTCGACTGGGCGAACCGGTCGGCGGTTTCCGACCGCCCCACGGACGCGAACGACGCCCACATCGACATCCTTTCCATGGCTGGCAATGTCAGCGGCGTCCAGACCTCGTTCCTCATTTCCTTTGGCGCCTCTCCGCTTGAGGGCGCGGTCGTGCCCATCCGCCTCTCCTCCACGCTCAGCGTGCCCGGCGGCGGCGGCGGTGGCGGCGGGGGCCCCTCGGCTCCTTCGCCACCGAACCCGGGCGCCGACTTCGTCTGGCTCCAGGCCGACACCGACAACGATACCGCGACCGGGTTCTCGAGCGGCGGCCACGGGTACGACTTCGCCGTGCGCATCGACGGCAAGGGCGGCCAAGTTTTGCCCGTGGATGGCGCGAAGTTCTACCGTTGGGAGGCAGGCCCGCCGGCCTCGTGGCTCCTCGTCCCGCAGTCGAGGCCCCTCGTGGGAGTCGGCGCGCGCGCCCTCGAGATCTCTGCGCCCATCCCTGTGCAGAACCTCACCGCCCGCAACATCACGGTCACCGCCTACGCGACTGATTGGCAGGGCGTGCGCGACGACCTCGACCAGGTGCTCGTCGTCGGCAACGACCAGGGGACGCGGGCGCTGGTACCACCTCCCCCCGTTGCCGACCCGGCGAGCGAGCCCAACATCAAGCCGCTCGATGTCCCCGAATTCCAAGACATCGCAGTCCCCGCCGTCGGCGTCCTTCTCATCGCCGGCCTTTCGCGCCGCCGCGCCCGAAAGTTTATCGCGTGAATTCCGTTCCAACGCCCCGGGATCGGATGGCGCGCCTCGATGTCGCCCGCAAAGCGGCCCGCGCCTATTACGGATTCTCCGAAAACCCCAACCAGTTCCCCCGCGGCACCGACGTCGAGGTCTACAAGAAGGGCGACATCCCCGTAAAGGAATCCATGTTCCTTTCGGCACTTTCCGCAGAGGTCGCCAAGCGCTGGAACGACGCCGTGGGCTCCCAGTCCCACACCGCGCGCCTCTCGAACTTCGACCTCGCCGACCTTGCCAACCGCCTGCTCGAAAAGCAGGGCGCCAAGAAGCGCGTCGGCGCCGAAGACAACGAGGTCATCATGTGGATGGCGTACATCGCCGAGAACGACGCGCGCGCCGTGCTCCTTCGCGTGGTGCGCGAGACGAAGGACGACGGTACGGTGCGCGCGCTCCTTGTGAACACCGAGGTTACCCTCTAACGCGGCTCGGTGGGGCCGAGGTCCTCAAAGCCGCAGGCGTGGAAAAGCGTCCGCGACGCGCCATTCCCTTTCGTGATTACCGCCCGCACTTCCCGCTCGCCGTCCCGCCCCAGGCGGCGCACCGATTCGCCAAGCACGAGCCGCCCTACGGCGACACCTCTCGATTCCTCGCGCACGGCCACGAACACGATGAATGGGCAGTCGCGCGCCGCCCACCACCCGACAAAACATCCGCCGACCGGCAGGTCGCCCCGCCACGCGACCACCGAGGAGTCGGGCATCGGCCTGCCGTGCTTCCCCGCGAAGTACCCCTCCGCCTCCGCCACCGCCGCGGGCAAGTCCTCCCCTTCGTCATTGACGGTGCCGCGGTAGGCATCGAAGAGCAACGCTCCTAGCGCTTCGGTTTCCAACGGCAGGGGGCGCCGGAGCTTCAACCCGACGCATGCACCCGACCGTTTCGGGCGGACCGCCGAAGGAAGTGGGAGTCGCCATTCGTGCCGCACGCGCCCCGCCACGTTGGCCCGACCGCCCCCGCTGACTATATTCCCGTGCGCCGATCCCCGCGCGAGGTGGCTCCGCTGCCGCGCCCCGTCAAGATCGCGCCATCGATCCTCTCGGCCGACTTTGCGGCGATGGGCGCCGCCGTCGAGGCCGCCGAGAAGGGCGGCGCCGACCTCATCCACATCGACATCATGGACGGCCACTTCGTCCCCAACCTCACCATGGGGCCCGCCATGGTCGCGGCGCTGCGCGGCCACACCAAGCTCCCGTTCGACTGCCACCTCATGATAGAGGACCCCGACGCCTTCATCCCCCTCTTTGCCAAAGCGGGTGCCAACCACATCACCGTCCACGCGGAGGCCTGCACGCACCTGCACCGCACCGTCGCGCTCATTCATGATAACGGGCTGAAAGCCGGCGTCGCGCTCAACCCGCATTCGCCCCTTGGAAACGCCGAGGTCATTGCGCAGGACGCTGACATGCTCCTCCTGATGACCGTCAACCCGGGCTTCGGCGGCCAGAAATTCGTCCGCTCGGTCATCCCCAAGTTCGAGGCCGCCGAAGCGATGCGCAAGAGCCGGGGACTCGCCTTCGACATCGAGGCCGACGGCGGCATCACCGTCGAGACCGCGCCGCTTGCGGCCATGGCCGGCGCGAACATCCTTGTCGCCGGCAACGCCGTCTACAACGAACGCCCCGTCGCCGACAACATCCGCGCGATCCGCGCGGCCGCCTCGGGCCCCTACGGCTCCCGCTAGCGCCGTCCGAACCATGCGACGCGCGTGAGCGTCTTGCCGCTCCAAGGGTCGGTGCCCTCGGTCGCGCCTTCGACTTCGAATCCCCAGGAACGGAGGAGTTCGCCCACGGGCTCAGCCGCTGGAATGCCCCCGCGCGTCCCGTACGATGCGACAATGAGGCGGCCCCGGGGTGCGAGGAACTCGGACACGAGCCGCTCGGTGTACGACCTTCGATCCGCACCCGACACATACACGAGTTCCGTCCGCACGAAGTCGAAGCGGCGGGGCGGCGCCCACGTCTGCGCGTCGCCGACGAAAAGTTCCCCACCCTTGCCCTCCAACCGCACGCGGGCAAGTTCCACGAGCGCCTCCGAGTGGTCGAGCCCGTAGGGCACGACCTTGTGCCCGTCGCTTGCGGCCCACCCCAGCGCCGACTCGAGGAGCAGCCCGTTCGCGCAGCCAATGTCGAGGAAACTGCCGTCGCGGTCCACGGCCTTTGTCACCGGCCGGCGCAGCGCCTCCCACCGCGCGGCGTCCCCGTGGAAACCCGACTGGCCGTAGGCGTCCGGCGCCTTCAGGTACATCCGCTCGATCGCCAGGCGCTCGCGCTCCCGCGCCTCCTCTCCTGCCACGGCGCGGCCCCCTACACCGAAACGCGCAGCTCTTCCTTCACGGTGTTCAACACGACATTCGTGTTCGTCCGCTCCACATCGGGGATCGCAAGCACCTTCTTCACGAAATTGTCAAGGTCGCGCGTCCCCTTGAACCGCGCGAGGATGAACGAGTCCCACTCCCCCGTCGTGTCGTACACGGCAAACACGCGCTCGTCCTTGGCCACCGACCGCTGCACATCGAGCAGCTTGCCGTGGGCGATGCGCAAGCCGATGATCGCCGTGAGTTCATACCCCATCGCCCGCGAGTCGATGTCGGGGATGTAGCCGCGCACCAGGTGGCTGTCCTCCAGGCGCTTCACCCGCGCCGAAACCGTCGAGGTCGACACCCCGATTTTCACCGCAATTTCGCGGAACGAGAGCCGCGCGTTCTTCGTGAGCAGCCGCAGGATCTGCCGGTCGAGGTCGTCGAGCATAGGGTGGATCCCCCGTGGGGGGCGTACATTCGTGCGGCCCGCAAGAAGGTTTGCACTCAATCGTTTGCGCGCCGCGCCCTTGGCCGGACAAGCTTCGAAAGGCGCCGTGCGCCGCGCAAAGGTATTTGCCCGTCCCTGCGGCTCCTTTCGCCTTGTGCCCGCGCGCCCCTCGCCCCGCATTCCCCGCGTCACCCTGACGCGGGGCCGCTTCGATGTGCAGCGCGCCACCGACGCGCTGCGCCGCGCCGACTGCGGCGCGCTCCTCGTCTACCTCGGCACCGTGCGCTCCTCCCCCCACGGCGGCGGGCGCAAGAAGGTCAAGCGCCTGGAGTACGAGGCCTATCCCCAGATGGCGCTTGCCAAGCTCGGCGAGGTCCGCAGGGCCGCGCTCCAACGCTTCGACATTGCCGACCTCCTCCTCCACCACCGCGTCGGCAACTTCGCCGTCGGGGAAGACGTCGTGATGTGCGTGGTTGCCGCGCCGCACCGCGGCGCCGCCCTGCAGGCGGCCGCCTTCGCCATCGCCGAGATGAAGCAGACCGTCCCCATCTGGAAGAAGGAAGTCTTCGTCGGGGGCGGCGCCCGGTGGGTCGTCGGCGAAATGGCCGTCAAGGAGGTGGTCTCGCGCCCGCCAAGCAAGCGCGCCCGGCCAAAGGCATGATCGACGTGAGCGGCAAGCCAGTCGTGGCCCGCCGCGCCGTCGCGCGCGGCCGCCTGCGCCTCAAGCCTTCCACGCTTGCCGCGATCCGCGCCGGTCGCATCAAGAAGGGCGACGTTGTCGAGGTCTCGCGCGTCGCTGCCGTCCAGGCGGTGAAGCGGACGCCTGAGTTCCTGCCGCTTTGCCACCCCGTCCCCATCGAGTCGGTCCGCGCCGACTTCCGCATGACCGCCACGCACCTCGAGGCGGAGGTCGAGGTCGCCGCCCACTGGAAGACCGGCGTCGAGATGGAGGCGCTCGTGGGGGTTGCCGCCGCCCTGCTGTGCGCTTGGGACATGACAAAATACCTCGAGAAGGATCCGGCCGGGCAGTACCCGTCGACCGCCCTCGAGTCGATTCAGGTGCTCTCCAAGGTGAAGGGGGAAGCTTGACATGGCTGCGCAGAAACCAAAGGTCAAGGGCAAGGGCACAATCGCAGCCCCTGCGCAGGCAGAGCCGCCCGCGCAGAGCGGCCCCGCCGCCCACCGCCACGACGCGCACAAGGCCGCGTTTGCCGCGGGCGCCGCCGTGATCACCGTCTCCTCGACGCGAACCGAGGAAAACGACACCTCGGGCGCACTCATCGCCGCCTCGTTTCAGAAAGGCGGGCACCGCGTGCTCTTCCGCCGGGTCGTCAAGGACGACATCGACGCGATCCGCGCCGCCGTGCGCGACGCGCTCCTCACACCCGGCGTCGATGTGGTGGTGACCACCGGCGGCACGGGGATGACCCAGAGCGATGTGACCGTCGAAGCCCTCCTCCCGCTCATCGAGAAGCGCGCCGATGGCTGGGGCGATGTCTTCCGCGCCGTGTCGCGCGAGGAGATCGGCAACGCCGCGCTCCTCACCCGCTCGGTCGCGGGCATCACCGCGGGCCGGTGGGTCATCGCCATCCCCGGGTCGGAAGGCGCCGCCCGCATGGCAATGTCCAAGATCATCCTCCCTGAACTCGAGCACCTCATGTTTGAGGCGCGGCGGTGAAGACGATGGACGATGCCAGCGGAATGCACCCCCTCGAGAATCTGACGGGCGCCGAGCGGGCGCTCGGCCTTGCCTCATCGGAGGTGAAACCCATCGACCGCCTCCAGCGCGTCGAGCTTGCCGCCGTCGTCGGCCGCGTCGTGGCCGACGAGGTCCACGCCCCCGAGGACGCGCCCGGCTCCGACCGCTCCCGCATGGACGGCTTTGCCGTCGCCTCCGTGGATTTCCAAGGGCTCGAGCCCGGCCAGACCCGCACCTTCAAGGTCGTTGGCAAGGCACTTGCCGGCGCGCCGTTCGCGCGGACGCTCGAGAGCTTGGCCTGCGTCGAAGTCGCCACCGGCGCCGAGCTCCCGATGCGCGCCGACACGGTCGTCCCCGTCGAGCTGGTCAAGGTCGACCCCGACGGTTCCCGCGTCGAGTTTGCAAGGGCGCCTTCGCGCGGCGACCACGTCTCGCGCCAGGGCAGCGACTACCGCGCGGGCGACGTCCTCGTCGGGGCCAACAGCATCCTCACTCCCGCCAAGATCGCCGCCGCCGCCGCTGCTAACCTAATCCAAATCGAGGTGCGCGCGCGCCCCCGCGTCCTCATCGTGCCCACCGGCGACGAAGTCCAGCCCTATGGCACGCCCCTCACGGGCGGCCACGTGCGCGAATCCAATTCGCACGCGCTCGCCGCCTTTGTCGCGTCCCGCGGCGGCCTGCCCGACCGCCACCCCATCGTGCGCGACATCAAGGAGGACGTCGCTGCGGCCCTTGCGAAGGTCGGCGCCTACGACGCCGCCGTCTTCACCGGCGGGTCGAGCGCCGGCAGCCACGACTTCCTTGCCGCCGCCATCGTCGAGGTCGGCGACATCATCTTCCACGGCGTCGCGGTGCGTCCAGGCAAACCCATCCTCTTTGCCTCCGTCAGCGGCAGGCCCGTCCTCGGCTTGCCCGGCAACCCCACTTCGTGCATGGTAGGCGCCCACCTCTTCCTCGACCGAATCCTCTGGGCGCTGCAAGGCGCCCACGCACCCGCCCTCACCGCCACCCGCGCAACACTGAGCGCCGAGGTCGCCGACTATGTGCGCGCAAGCCCGCCCGACTTCCTCACCCTCATCCTGGTCCGGCTCGACGCGGGCACCGCCACACCGGTCGTCAAAGATTCCATGTCCGTCACCGGGGCCTCGGGAGCCGACGGCTACATCGCCATCGCGCCGGGCAAGAGCGCCCCCGCGGCCGGCGACACCGTCCCCGTCATCCCCCTCCGGTGACCCCCATGTCCGCGCGCACGCCCGCCTCGCGCATTCCGCTCGGGCCCGACGGCCGGCCGCGCCACGCGCTCACCGCCGACGCCGTCGTCTTTTCGACCGACCGTGTCCTGCTCGTCCGGCGCGGCAACCCCCCCTTCAAAGGGAGCTTCGCGCTGCCCGGCGGCTTTGTCGAAGGCCGCGAGTCCTGCGAAGACGCCGCGCTGCGCGAACTTGCAGAGGAGACCGGGCTTACGGGCCGGATCACCGGCCTTGTCGGCGTCTACTCCGAGCCGGGGCGCGACCCGCGCGGCCCGACCTGCACGGCCGCGTACCTTATCGAGCGCACCGGCGGGCGCCTGCGCGCAGGCGACGACGCCGCCTCCGCCCGCTTCCTCTCCATTTCACGCGCTCGCACCGAGGGCCTCGCCTTCGACCACGACCGCATGCTCGCCGACGCGCTCCTCTTCCGCGCGGCCCTCGGCCGCGTACTCTTGAGCGTCCCCTCTAGAAGTCGCCCCGCACTTCGAAAGCGCTGAACTCCTTCTCGCCTTCCGTCCACTCCTGCTTTACTCGCTTGACTTTCGCCGCCTGCACTTCCGCGCCCAGCCGGACAATCAGCTCCTTCACCGCCGCGCGGCTGCCTTCCACCACCGCCTCAACGCTCCCGTCGGGCAGGTTCTTCACCCAGCCTGTGAGCCCCAGCTCCCGCGCGATGCGCCGCGTGTTCGCGCGGAAAAAAACGCCCTGCACCCGCCCCTCAAACACGAGGTGCACCCGCTCCACCGTTACGCCTCCGTCCTGCGTTTGCCTCCCGCCGCCGCGCCTCATGTTGCGTTCACCCGGTAGATCTCCCGCCCCGCCTTGAACACCCGTATCACGTTCGACGAGGACACCACGACCGCCACCGCCCGCGTGTCCTTCGAGATCGAGGCGCCCGCCAGGTGCCTCCCTCCGAGCCCTCCCTGCAAGTACACATCCCAATTGATCTGGATGTAGCGCCCCGCCGCCACCACCTGCCCCTCCTCGTCGACCACCGTCGCCCCGTCGAGCTGCGCATACTGCTTGATCGTCTGCCGGTTCTCCTTGCCGTACACGAGCCGGCTCTCCCGGCCATGCCCGTGGAACGGGTTGATGATCCGCGCGCGCGAGTGCGCCATCACCGCCGCGCTGTCCCCCAGCACGAAAAGCGCCCCCACGTGGCTGCCTTCCCTCCCTTCCCTTGCCACCTCGAAGGCCATCTGCATGACCACCTCCAAGAGCTCCTGGGGCACCGCCGCTCCCACTTCCTTGCGGAGGTTCACAAGCCCGATCTCGTCCACATTGAAGAGGAATGTCGCGTGCAGGCCCGTGTAGACTGCGCAGAGCACCCGCTCGCCGCCGTCGATCAGCCCGGAGGCCAATGCCCGCGAAACGAGCGACCCCGCCTGCTCGAGCACCTCGAAGCCCCCCTCCGCCGGCTTTGTCGAACGCTCCGTCGGCACCCCCCGGCGCTCCATCGCCCGCTCCACCCGCTCGCTCGAGGTCGCCACGAGCACCGGCACCGGCCCGACTTCCCCCAACAACTCCTCCACGAACCCAAGGTCGTCGCTGAACACGAACACTTTGTCGGGCTCGCCCTCCTCCACTTGGAAAGCCACCGAGCGCACGAACGACCGCACGCCCCCACCCCGCCGCCCCAAGGACGCTCCCCTTGAAATTTTTTCAGACGCGCGCTTTACAAGTTTTCGCCCTCCCTATTCCGTTGGGGCGAGCCAGCATCCGCATCCGGCGGGAAGTTTGAGTCAACGCGTTAGGAACGCTTTTATATGGTACCCTCCATCCAAGCCGGCAATTCCCGCGCCGATTATCCTGACTGGCCGTGATGAAATCAAAAAGCGTTTGCTCTCCGCTGTCCAACTGCCAAAATTCACCCCCGGAGGTCCCCGCGTGCGAAGGTTTGGCGCCCTGGTTCTCTGCGTCCTCATGAATTTCTCCCTCGTCGCGGCCGGGCTGCCTCTGTCGACGATTTCGCCGCCCCCGGCCCTGAACGCCCTCACCGCCCCCGCCACCTCGCCCTCCACCGCCGCCGGCACCCCCTCGCCCCCCCTTGCCCTTCCGCCCGCCGCGGCCGACCCCCTCCCCGCCCTCCTGCCTCCCGCCGACTCTCCCACCGCCAGCATCCCCGACGCGCGCGGCTCCACCCTCGGCATCGACGTCCCCCCGCTCAACGGGGCCGCCCCGTCCGCCCCCACCAATTGGTGGTATGCCAGTGCCGCATTTGCCCCCGTCCCGCTCTCCATTACCGTGGGCTCCGACACCTCCATCATCCTCTTCGTCAAGGACCAGGCCGGCATGGTCCAGGTCCCCACCGACGCCGACCTTGCCTCCGGCTTCCTCAACGCCGTCGGCCTTGCCAACAACACCTCCACCCCGTTCTTCTTCTCCGCCAAGCTCTTCGAGACCACCGTCGGTAACAAGTCCATCAACGCGTCGACCGACCTCGACCTCGGCGTCGCCAACCAAACCCTCCAACTTTTCTACGACACCATCCCCCTCGACGTCGGCGCCCCCGTCATCACCGGCAACTCGTCGTCTCCGATCCCCCAGCCGTTCCGCTTCGCCAACGGCACCTTCTCGTTCTTCATCCCCCGCCTGCCCGACTACGGCTGCGGCGGCCACCTCCTGCGCGTCGTGTTCGACAACCAGACGGCCGGCAACAACTTCACCTACTACGCTTCCTCCTCCAAGGAGTTCCGCGTCTACACCACCTGCGAGACCACCCTCTCCATCGCCGTCGACATCAACCCGTCCGTCGTCAACCAGACCATCCACTTCTACGGCACCCTCTCCGGCTCGAAGAGCGAGTCCGTCCCGGGCCGCAACATCCAGATCTTGATGGACGGCAAGCTCCTCGGCCTCACCGGTGCGGGCGCCTTCGTCGACGACGTCATCGTCACCGGCACCCCCTTCTCCGACGACTTCGAGGACCTCAACCAGTCCCATTGGAACCAGACCGGCGCTGGGATCGGCACCTGGAAGGTCGGCGAACTCACCAACCCCAACGGGCCCGCCAACCCCACCATCCCCGGCTCCGTCCACCTCGCCGGCGCTGGCCTCGAAGGCGACTACGGCAAGGGCCTCGACACCTGGCTCGTCTCCCCCTCGATCGACCTGACCGCCACCTCCGACCCCTACCCCACGGCGAGTTTCTTCTTCGCCTACCAGCTCGCCTTCGATGACTACCTCGAGGTCGCCGCTTCAACCAACGGCGGCAAGACCTGGCTCAACAACTCGCTCCTCTCCGCCACCGCCACCTCGGGCGTGGTCACTTCCCAGCCCGACCTGGCTGGCCGACCCACGTGGCTCGGGGGCTCACTCAACCTCACCTACTTCATCGGGGCGCCCTCCGTCGTCATCGGCTTCCACCTCAAGTCCGTCGACCACACCGCGGTCACCACGGGCGCAGGCGCCTTCACCTTCTCCTTCACCGTCCCGGGCGACACCCCCGCCGCCACGCACGTCATCGTCGCCCGGTTCTCCGAGGGTATCCCGTTCGACCTCGCCGACGGCGTCACCCCTGTCACCAGCCCCCGCTGGGACCTCGCCTACCAAGCCTCCGACTCCAAGGAGCAGATCCGCCTCGATGTCCAGCGGCGCGCCCACTTCGTGTTCGACCTCGCCGAAGCCGACAAGATCGGCTTCCGCGGCAAGGCCCTCACCATCGCCGGCCGCCTCCTTGACAACACGGGCCAACCCCTGTCTCCCGACCCCCTTAACCCCCTCGACCGGATCCAAGTCCACATCGAGTGGGACCCCGATTGGAACGACCAATTTGACATCCCCGCGGTCCTCCAGGACAAGAAGGAAGTCGACAGCGACGGCAAATTCGACCTCGGTTACGTCGTCGCGATCCCCCAGAACCTCGGCCTCCACAACGTGACGTTCACCTTCGCGGGCTCCCGCTTCTACACCAACGCGGTCGGCGTCGATGTCTACCGCCTGATGGGCCACACCTATGTCACCTGGCCCGCCGAATCCGACCGCTGGGTCTACCGCGCCCACACCGCGAAGGTCACCGGCGAGATCCGCATCATCCCCTCCGAGTCGCGCTACGACCGCCAGCGCGGCGACCCCGTCGACGGCGAACTCATCCGCCTGCGCTGGGACGTCGGCGGCGACGACGACTCCGAGATCCCCGACGGCCAGGTCGGCACGAACACCAACTCCACCGGCGGCTTCGTCGCGACCAAAGATGTCCGCTTCGACGCGGTGCTTGGCAAGAAGCTCGTCCAACTCACCTACCCCGGCTCCGACACCTTCACCGCGCTTTCCTCCAACATCAACTGGTCCGTCGTCTCCGAAGTCATCATCCAATTCACCAACGTGAGCGTGTACAAGGGCTCGTACCTCTGGCTCAACGGCACCATGCTCGACGACCGCGGCGTGGGGATCGACAAGCAGACCGTCCAAATCTTCCTCGACTTCGAGCAGGTCGCCGTCGTTTCCACCAACCCCGACGGCACCTACTCGGTCGCCCACGCGATCCCCACGGACATGACCGTCGGCAGCAAGCAGGTGCTCCTGCGATTCAACGGCAATCCCATCTACCGCGCCAACGAGACCATCTCCCAAGTCACCGTCAAAGCCCACACGCGCATCGACCGCGCCGACCACTCGCAGCTCTTCGACCGCGGCAAGAACCTCAACGTCTCGGCCGTCCTCTACGAGGTCTACGAGGGCAACATCGCCGGTACCGCCGTGGGCCAGGAAGGTGTGGGCATCCGCATCCAGGACCGCCAGCTCACCCAGCAGCGCACGAATTCCGAAGGCAAGGTCAACTTCCGCTCCTCGGTGCCCGCCGACCTGCCCTGGGGCCAGACCATCCTCGCCTTCGAGTACAACGGCTCGGAGTTCTACGACTCGGCGTTGAACGAGACCCCCATCGTCATCCGGGGCCAGGCCGTCGTCTCCTTCCTCACCGAGACCTTCACCCTCAACGGCGCTCCCTTCAACATTTCGAGCGACGTCGTCCACCAGCAGGAGGAACTCTCCGGGTTCCTCCAGGTCACCGACGAACTCGGCGTGCCCCTCGGCTCCGGCGACATCCGCCTGTTCTACGCCGTCCAGTCCGGGGCCGGCGTCCTCGAAGAGCGCCGTTTTGTCGAGGCCGGCTCCATCGACGACCTCGGCCGATTCGAATTCAACGTCACATGGGAAGACTTCGTGGTGGGCAACCGCTCCCTCGTCGGCGTCTTCAATGGCTCGTTCTGCCCGACCTTCATCAACCTGCGCACCCTCTGCCTGCGCGGCGGCGAAGGCAACGTCACCGTGAAGTACGAGTACCGGCAGGCGCCCCCCGTCCCGGTCGACAACACCCTCATCTACATCGCGGTGGCCGCCGTGGGCACGATCTTCGCGGGCGCCTTCTACGTCCTCTGGTACACCGCCAAGCAGCGCCAACTGCAGAAGATGCAGCGCATCATCAGGCGCGCCGCCGACCGGCTCGTGGCCGGCAACACCTACGCGCAGGCGATCTTCGAGGCCTACCGCTCGCTCGCGCGCTTCCTCCAGACGAACGGCTACCTGCGCAAAGACAGCGAGACCTTCCGCGAATTCGAGATCGCGCTGCGCCAAGCGCTGCCCATCGACGCGAAGTCCATGGACGAATTCCTCTCCATCCTCGAAGAGGCGCGCTACAGCGACCACGAGATCGGCGCCGAACAGAAGGACCGCGCCGTGGCCACCCTGCGCGCGGTGAGCGCGTCCATCGAGCAGGTCCTGCTCACGGGCCAAGGCGCGGTCGCATCACCCCCGCCTGCCGCTCCGCCGCCCCCGCCGCCTCCCCCCACCGCTCCCCTCGAGCCCGGCGCCCCGCCCCCCACGTGAACCGCGAGCCCCGAACCCCACCCAGAGTGAACGCCAAAGGTCGGAACCGTTAAGATGCCAGAAACCGGTCGGTGAAAGGTTCCATGCTGCTCAAACCCCTCCTTGCCGTGATCGTGCTGGTCACGGGCGTCATCCTCTACGGCGTCGTCCCCGCCTTGTTGGGGCCCGTGCAGGGCGGCGAGACCCTGCGCCCCTTCCAAATGGACCCCTCCACCGACAACAACGGCTACCGCGACCTTGGCATCTTCGCAAACGCCGTCGACACCATCGACGGCGACCCGGCCAACGGCGGCAAGTACACCGTGTCGACGCTCGTGGGCTCCCCCTCCGTCCTGCTCGGGCTCCAAAACCCCGAAAAGGTCGTGTACTTCGCCGCGGGCGTCTCGCGCGACTACCGCGCCGAAGAGGCCAACGCGCTCGTCGACCTCGAGAAGGCCGGCGGCCACCTCCTCATCGCCGACGACTTCGGCTACGCCAACACCCTCGCCCAGAAATTCGGCATCTTCTACTTCGGCACAGACCTCTGGGACCTTGACGACACCAACTTCCCCCCCGACAATGTCGTCCCCCACTACGCCCAGAACATCTCGCTGCCGATCGTGAAGTTCACCTTCGCCGGGCAGGACTACTACGTCGAGTTCAACGCCCCCACCGGCATCACCCTCATCCAAAACCCCGAAGTCGCCACCAACGTCATCGCCCACTGCTCCGAGAAGTGCTACGCCGACATCGACCGCTCCGGCACCGTCAACATCGGCGACAAGAAGGGCAACATCACGACGATTATCCAGGCCCGCCTCCAGACCAACGTCACCTCGGGCGGCCTCTCCGTCTACGTTCCCACCCTCGGCGAGGCGTACTTCATCTCCGACGCGTCCGTCTTCTCCAACGAGATGATGGGGACCCCCAAGGAACACAACGCGACCATCCGCGGGAATGCCGACTTCGCCGTCGCCCTCATCAAGACCATGCTCCCCGACGGCGGCGTCCTTGTCATCGACGACTCCCGCCACCTCCACAACCCGGGAACCCAGGCGATCTACTCCTCCGTCGAGGCCACTGCGGTCGCCACCTCCAGGGCCGAGTTCGCCTCCATGCTGATCGGCGGCGCCGCCCTCATCTGCGCCATCGTCGTGCTTCGCGCCAAGGACCGCGAGAATTGGATCCACAAGTTCGACCTGTCGACCTTTCACCCTCGCGCACTGTTGCCCGAGACCGGCGCCGTCCAGCTCGAGCGCCTGCGCAACGTCGCCCGCCTCAAGATCCAGATGACCCATTCGATGAGCGTGGAAGAATTCAACGCGGTCCCGCCCGATCAGCTCAAGACCATGATCCGGGACCCCATGCTCATCGACCTCATCATGAACCCGGGGCGCGCGTGGGCCCCCGAGGAGCTGCGCCCCGCCGCCGAGCGGATCCGGACCTGGGGCAAGTAGTCGCGATCACCTGTACGTACGAGCAACAACGAGGGAGTGGAACGATGGAGGAACGACCGAGCGGAATTGGAAACAACGAGAACATGCAGCGCTTCAGCGCGCAGGCTCCCCAGCCAGGGCAAGGCGGGCAACCCCCGCGGCCCCAGCCGGCCCCTGCGCCTCGGCCCGCCCCGGCACCCATGCCGGGCGCGCCGCCTGGAGCGCCGAGACCGGCCCCGGCACCCATGCCGGCGGCACAACGCCCTGCCGCCCCGCGACCCGCGGCCATTGGCGGCGGTGCGACCCCCGAGGAGATCCAGATGGTCTCGGAGACCACGAAGATCCTCCTCCAGGAGGTCAGCAAAGCCATCATCGGCAAGCAGGAAGTGCTGACGAACGTCGCCATCGGGCTCCTTGCAAACGGGCACATCCTCTTCGAGGACTTCCCCGGCCTTGCCAAGACGCTGATGGCCAACACGTTCGCGCGCGCGCTCGGTGCGACCTTCAAACGCATCCAGTTCACGCCCGACCTTTTGCCCACGGACATCACCGGCACCTACGTGTACGACGAGAAGGACAACGAATTCAAGTTCCGGCAGGGCCCGATCTTTACGAACATCCTGCTCGCCGACGAGATCAACCGCGCGCCCCCCAAGACACAGGCCGCGCTGCTCGAGGCCATGCAAGAGCGCCAAGTGACCATCGAAGGCGTGACGCACATCCTGCCCAAGCCCTTCCTGGTGATGGCGACGCAGAACCCGATCGAGCAGGAGGGGACCTACCCCCTGCCTGAGGCGCAAGTCGACCGATTCATGATGAAGATGAGCGTCGGCTACCCCTCGAGGGCAGACGAGAAGGAGATCCTCCTGCGCCGCGAGATCCGGCGCAAGGACGACGTCGACATCAATGTGATCACCAACCCGGAGAAGATCACGCTGATGCAGAACATCGTCGAAAAGGTGCACATCGACCCTGCAATTATGACCTACATGGTCGAGATCGTGACGCGCACGCGCGAAGACCCGCGCGTGCTTGTCGGGTCCTCGCCGCGCGGCTCGCTGGCCCTTTTCAAGCTGGCGCGCGCGCGGGCGGTGATCTTCGGACGCGACTACATCACGCCCGATGACATCAAGGCGATCGCGGGCTCGGGGCTCAACCACCGGATTATCCTCAAGCCGGAACCGCGCATCCGCGGGGTCTTGCCCGAGGACATCACGAACAAGATCATGGCGGAGGTACCCGTCCCGGCCGTGTAGGCCGGTTTTCGACCTCGGGGGGCGCGCGCGAGACCCGCGCGCGCCCCTTGGGGGCACCTTGAATTGTAGGACGGAAAAGGGGGGTGACAAGGCAGTATGTGGACGCGGAAGGGCTGGTTCTACCTCGCGATGGCTATTGTGGCGGGCTTGCTCGGGCTCGCCACCCGCTCGGTGTTCCTGCTTGCCCTCACCGCTTTCCTGCTCAGCGCCCTTTCCGTCCTCGTGTTCTTCACGCGCCTGCACAAGGTGGTGTCGTCGCGGGAGATTTCCTCGGAGAAGATCTTCGAAGACGGCGAAGTGGAGATCAAGCTGAACCTCATCAACAAGGGCGGCCGCACGGGGTACCTGGAGCTGCGCGACAAGCTGCCTCGGCAGCTTGAGATCACGAAGGGGACGAACTACCTCATCGTGGACTTGAAGGCGGAGGAGTCGCTCGCACTTTCCTACAGTGTGAAGGCGCCGGTCCGTGGGATTTTCGAGGTCGGGCCGGTGACGTTGCGCGCGCAGGACCCGTTCACGGTTTTCTACAAGGAACTGAAGCTGGACGTGATTGACCACTTGACGGTGTTCCCGATTGTCTTTGACATCAAGGATGTCCCGCTGAAGTCGAGGGCGCCGAAGCTTTACCCGGGCGCGTCGAAGGTGAAGCAGCCGGGGCCAGGCTCGGAGTTTTTCCTCATCCGGGACTACGCGCCGGGCGACCCCTTCAAGTCGATCAACTGGAAGGCGTACGCCAAGACGGGGAAGTTGCTCGTCAACGAGAAGGAGCGCGAAGCGGTTTCGGACATCATGATCATCGTGGATGCCCGGGCGGCGTCGGCGACCGGGACGGACGGGAGGAACGCGTTGCTCTCCTCGACGCGGGCGGCGGCGACGCTTACGAACTATTTCCTGAAGCGGCGCGACAGCGTCGGGCTCGTGATCTACGGCGAGAAGCTCCTGATGATCAAGCAAGGGCAGGGCCAGAAGCAGCTCTTTGAGATTCTCACGGCGCTTGCAAACGCCGAACCGAAGGGTTCGCTGCCGCTGCAGGGCGTCGTGGATGTGGGGGCGCCGTACTTCCCGAAGCGCTCCCCGGTGATCCTGCTGACGGGCCTCGACGACGACCCTTCGCTGATCAAGGCCGTGTCCCAACTGCGGACGCTGGAGTTCGACGTGACGGTGCTCTCGCCGAACTCGATTGACTTCGAGTTGTTTGCCCGCTCGAGGATGGAGCCGGGCATCGAGCACACGATGCCCTACGAGGTGCTGCGCCTGGAGCGCGACGTCATGATCCAGGACCTGCGCGGGTACGGGGCTCGCGTGATTGACTGGGACCCGAAGATTCCGCTTGTGGCGGCGCTGCTCTCGGCGGCGCAGCAGTTGGCGAAGAGGTGAGAACCACGGCGAACAAGATCCTCAAGGTGATGGTGGTCGGGCAGGCGCCCATGCCGCCCCAGAGGCAAGCTCCGACGCCGCAGAGGCCGGCTCCGCCGCCGCAAGAGGCGCCTCGACCGCCGCCCTCGCCCTCGACCGCAAGGTCAATGGCCCCTCCCTCGGCAGCGCCGCCCCCGCCGCCGCAGGGCGTGGTGGCCCCGCCGCCTGCTCCGCCGGTGGCCGGGATGCCCGGAGACGTCCCGCCCGACGAGGAGGTTGCCGCGCCGCGGATCAACATCGAATCGACCTTCCCGAAGGTGTCGATCATCAAGTACATCGGGATCATGTGGCTGTTCGCTGCCTTTGGGCTCGCGCTCACGATCAATCACCTCCTGGTCAAAGACGAAAACGTGCTGAACCTTGGACTAGGGATCGGGCTTTTGGGCGGCGGGGTGGCGATGGGCCTCCTCGCCTTCCTCAACGAGGACTGGCGCAAGTGGATGAGCTACTTCTCGGCGTTTGCGATCATCGGCGGGGTGGCCGCTCGGCCGATCCTCACGCCGCTCGTTACCTACGACATCGCCTATGTCGCCCCAGCGGCGCTCTTCGCGTTCACGTTCTTCCTTTACATGGAGTACCTCGATGCCTACCAGCGCTTCACGGATGTGGGCCGGATGGCGGTGGAGCGCAACCTCCAGTCGTTCAACCTGAACCAGGTGATCAACCACTTCCTAACCTGGGGTTCGATCCTGGCGGGGGTGTTCATGGTGTCGGCGCTCCTGATCTTGAGCTACGTGACGCAAGCGTTTTCGGGCGCCTTCGGCCAGGAGTTGGCCCGGTCGGTGGAAATGCAGGCGGTGTTCGGCCAGGCGATGGTGATTGCGGTGATCTTCACTTTGGTTGCCGTCGTGTTTTCGTTCCTCTTCCTGTTCTTGGACCGCCGGACGGAAGTGCAGCAAGTCGCCTATTCGCGCGAGCAGATCCGCGACATGGTTGCACAGGGAGCCCGTCCGGGCGCTCCGTCGGGCCCCGCGGGGCCATCGGGGCCGGGGCTGCCGGGCGCTCCGCCAGGGCCGCGCGGCACAAAAGCGGGATTTGTGGAGCAAAGGTAGCGGCCGTCTGAGCACGGCGCGCGGCGCGCGCGAAACTCCAGCGCCATACATTCAAATACGGCGCCTCCCAGGTGATTGGTGATGGCCGCGACCCTCCCGAGTCTTCCAAGAAGCGAGCTTACGCGGGCGCCGGGGGTGCGGGAGGCCGCCTACTGGCACAAGGCGCCGGGCGAGAAGGTGCAGTGCGACCTGTGCGCGCAGTTTTGCAAGATCAACGAGGGCCACGTCGGTGTCTGTGGCGTGCGTCAGGTGATCGACGAAAAGCTGTACACGCTGGTGTACGCGCTGCCCTCGGCGGGGCATGTCGACCCGATTGAGAAGAAGCCGCTATACCACTTCCACCCGACGACGCGGGTGCTTTCCTTTGGCACGATCGGGTGCAACATGCGCTGCCGTCACTGCCAGAACTTCGAGATTTCGCAGGCGCGGCCCGATGTGACGAAGGTCCAGGGGCTGCCCGCGAACTTCCTCGAGTCGGTGCCCCCGGAGGACGTGGTGTCGCTCATCGAGCGGACGGGCGCGCAGGGGATCGCTTGGACGTACAACGAGCCGACGATCTGGTTCGAGACGAACATCGAAGGGTGCAGGCGAGCGCACGAGGCCGGCTACTACTCGGTGTGGGTGTCGAACGGGTTTGCGACCGAAGGGCCGATGCGGGAGATCGCGCCGTACCTGGACGCAATCAACATCGATGTGAAGGCGTTCACGGACGCGTTTTACCGGAAGGTTTCGAACGCAAGGCTGCAGCCGGTGCTCGACTGCGTCGAGCTGTGCCTGGAGCTCGGGATCCACACGGAGCTAACCTACCTCATCATCCCGGGGGAGAACGACGACCCGCGGGAGATCCGCAACTTCTGCCGGTGGGTGGCGGAGGTGCCCGGCGAGCTCACGGCGACGCACTTCTCGAGGTTCCACCCGGACTACAAGATGATGGGCAAGGTGGAGACGCCGCAGGAGACGCTGGAGATGGCGTACGCGATTGCCAAGGAGGAGGGGCTGAAGTATGTCTACAACGGGAATGTGGTGGACCCCTCGCGGGAGATGACGTACTGCCACCACTGCGGCACGGTGAACATCAAGCGGCGGTGGTTCGACACGACGCCGCTCTTCAAGGTGAGGAGCGTGGGGGACGATGGGGAAAAGGGGGCGTTCTGCAGGGAGTGCGGGAAGCGGCTGCCGATTGTGCTGCCGAAGGACGCGGAGCGCCGGATCCGCCCGTCGCTCGGCGTGGTCCAATCGATCTACGACGCCTGCGTGCCCGAGCGGCAGCTGCGCAAGTAGAGCGGAAGGCCCGGAAGGAGGCCCTCCGGGAAAGG
The DNA here is from genome assembly GCA_041499475.1 of Thermoplasmata archaeon. Taxonomy (GTDB): domain Archaea; phylum Thermoplasmatota; class DTKX01; order DTKX01; family DATEUP01; genus DATEUP01. Next base: position 20,533 of record JBGQKI010000010.1, on the reverse strand, counting down.
TTCAAACGCGGCCCCGAAGATCGAGGTAGGATCGGCGGTGAGCGAAGGAATGGGCGCGCCAGGCGCCTCCGAAGGCGCGGGGTCCAAGGCGGGCGGGATGCCCGTTGCCGCGTCGGCGCCGGCGAAGAAGATGTTCCTCATCGAGTACTTCGACGAAGTGCGCCGGGGCGCGAAATGGATGCGCACGGCCCCGAAGCCCGAAGAGGGTATCGTGAAGAAGGTGACGGTGGGCCTTCGCAGGTGGTCGGGCCTGCGCAAGGCGAGGATCGGGATCGTCGTGGTGGTCGTGGTGATCGTAGCGGCCTCGGGGCTGTTTGCGGCGCAGGCGGGGTCGGTGTCGTACGCGGCAGGTACGGGGCCCGTGCCGCCAGGCGAAACGGGGCACAGCGCCAACTTCACGTTCAACGGCACGGTCCTGGAAAACGCGAACATCAGCACGACGGAGAAGATCGATGCTGGCTCGCTGAGCGCGATGAAGGCGACGCTCAGCTGGTCGGACGAGCCCGCGGGTATCTTCCTCACGAACAAGCCGGACGCCTTGGGGCTCAAGGTAACGGGGCCAAACGGCCAGTCGTGGACGATCAATACGACGACGACGAGCCCGGTGACGTGGTCCTTGCCTGACAGTGCCAGGAGCAGCACCGCGGGCGCCTGGAACTTCACGGTGCTTGGCGGCGTGATGGGCGATGTGGTGCGCTCGGCGGGCGGCGGCCCGTGCCCGCGGTGCAGCGCGGACACCTCGAACGCGTTTGCGCTGAAGATCGACGCGGCCTGGTGAGCCGCTTGGGGGCCCGGGGCCCTAATATTCGTCGTAGCGGACGCCCTTGAGCCCTTCGACGCGGACGCCGCCTCCGCGGGTGGCCTGCCCGATGGCGCGGGCGGGGAAGTGCCGGCGCAACGCGCGCAGCGCCTCGGCCTCGTCTCCCTTGGCCACAAGGGCGCAGAAGCCCGTGCCCATGTTGAAGGTCTGGTACATTTCGCGGTCGCTGACGCGGCCCCATTCCTGGAGGTAGCGGAAGATGGATGGGGGCGGGATGGGCGAGTCGATGGCAAAGCCGAGGCCCCGCTTGATGCGCAGGAGGTTGCGCAGGCCGCCGCCGGTGATGTTGGCAAGCCCGGTGACTTCTGCGGCGCCGAGCAGGTCGAGCACCGGGCGGACGTAGAGGCGCGTGGGGGTGAGCAGTTCGAGGCCGAGGCTCCGGGCGCGCAGGCCCCTCAGGCGCGAGCGCAAGGGCACGCCGGAGCGCTTGACGAGCTTGCGGATGAGGGTAAAGCCGTTGGAGTGCACGCCGGAGGAGGAGATGCCGATGAGGACGTCGCCCGGCCTTGCGCGCTTGCCGTCAAGGATTTTGGAGACGGGGGCGACGCCGACCGCCGTGCCGGAGAGGTCGAACTCCTTGAGCAGGTCGGGGACGATGGCGGTCTCGCCCCCAACCAGCGTGACGTTGGACTCGCGGGCCGCGCGGTTGAGGCCGATGCCGATCGCGCGCGTGAGCGCCGCGTCGGGACGCGGCAGGGCGAGGTAGTCGACGAAGGCGAGCGGCTCTGCGGCGTGGCAGACCATGTCGTTCACGTTCATGGCCACGCAGTCGATGCCGATGGTGTCGAATTTGTTGAGCGCGCGCGCGACCAGGTGCTTGGTGCCGACGCTGTCGGTGCAAACGGCGATGGCGAAGCGCCCGTAGCGGACGAACCCGGCGAAGCCGCCCGTGGGGCCGACAGGGCCGCCTTCCCCGCGCCGCGCGAAGGTGACGGCCGAAACGAGCGCCTTGATGGAGCGGATCTTGGCGTCGTGGTCGACGCCGGCCTGCTTGTAGGTGAGGCCCAAGGGGGTGCGCGCTCCGCAGGCAAGGGATCGCGCAAAGTTGACTTAAGGGCTCCCTCGGGCGGCAAGAACGTTCTCGTTTGAGGCACCGCCGGCGGCGAGTTCATTTGTGCGGGGGAAGACGCGGGGCAGGATGCACACGGCGGCAACGGCAGGGACACCCGCGCGCGTGCAGGGGCAAGAGGGCGCGGCGCTCCCAGCGGTTGCCGGCGCAACGGTGGGCGCGCTGGGCGCGGTGGACCTGCTCATCGGGATTGCGATGATCGCCGGCGCGTCGGCGATGGACCCGGCCTCGCAGGGCCCGGCCGCGATGCGCGCCTACGGCGTGCGCGCGGTGTTTGCAGGGGCCGTGAACCTCGGCTTTGTGTGGGCGATTTTTTCCGACAGCGGCGCGCGTGCGGTATGGCTGTTCGTGCCGCTCGGGATCGCGCTGCTCGATATCGTGGCGGACTTCGCCTCGCTCGGCGGCGGGTCGATTCCCCAGCAGGTGATGGCTGGCACTTCGGCGGTGCACTGGCTCTTTGCAGCGGCGGTCACGGCGGTGGCGGTCACGGCGTGGCAGGGCGAGCGAGTCGAAGCCGCGGCGGTTCGCCGAGCCCTCTGAGGCGCGGGCAGGCGGCAAGAACGGGTTGCAGGAAGGCGCTGGCCAGGCCGCCCCCCAAGGCTTTTATCTCCTCGCTCAAGTGACGCCCGATGCCCTACTTCCGGGGTTTCAAACAGGTTGTTTTGGTCAAGCAGGTGCCCGACCTGACGGCGGGCCACGTGCCGATCAAGCCGGACGGGACGATCGACCGTTCGAAGGTCCGCCCAATGTTCAACCCGTCGGACTTGGCGGCGCTGGAAGCCGCCCTCGACCTCAAGGACCGGATGGGCGGCATGGTCTTCCCGCTCTCGATGGGCCCGCCGGATGCCGAGCAAGTGCTGAAGGACTGCTACAAGTGCGGGACGGACTACCACTACCTGCTGACCGACCGCAGGCTCGGCGGGTCGGACACGCTGGGCACTTCCTACGCGCTTGCGCAGGGCGTGCGCTACATCGAGGCGCAGTGGGGCCCGGTGGACGTGGTCCACGCGGGGATCAAGGCGCTCGACGGGGAGACAGGGCAGGTAGGCCCCCAAGTAGCGCGCTGGCTCGACCGGCCCTGCATCCCGTACGTCGAGGAAGTCGTCGACCTTGACCTCAACGAGGCAAAGCCCTACCACGCAAGCCTGATCATCACGGGGGGGGCGGCGGAAGTGCGCTCGCCCCTGCCTTGCGTGGCGATCGACGCGCCGACGAAGTACTCGGTGCGCACCCCCTACGCGTCGCGCCTGCTCAACATGGGCGGCTTCAAGATGGAAATGCTCAACATCGACATGATCGACTGCGTCGTCCCGTTCATCGGCGTCGACGGGTCGCCCACGAAGGTGTGGAAGAGCGAGCCTCAAACTTCGGCCGAGGGCTTTAGACAAACGCGTTTTGTGACCCCGGACCAGATCCCTCAGGTCGTGGACAAGTGGGGGAAGCTGGGCCTATTCAAGGCGGAGGGGTAGGATGGTCGAGCTGAACGGCTGGGGCATCGACGACGTGAAGGGCGTCTATGTCGTGGCCGAGCACACCTTCGGCGAGCTTGCCGATGTGACGCCGGAGCTCGTGGGGATCGGGCGCGACCTTGCCGACGAGCAGAAGGAGAAGCTCACGGTGCTGATCCTCGGCCACAACATCAGGCGCCACGCGCAGGCGCTCATCGAATACGGGGCCGACCGCGTGGTGGTCTGCGACGACCCGAGGCTGAAGGAGTGGGTGGTGGAGCCGCACGGGCGGACGATCGGGGCGTTCTGCAGGAAGGAGCCGCCGCGCTCGATCCTGATGGGCGCAACCACCGCGTCGAACCCGCTGGCTTCGTGGGTTGCGGCAGACCTCGTGACGGGGCTGGCCTCGGTGTGCACGGACCTGCGCATCTCGGATGTGGAGTACCGGCGCATCATCCTGAAGAAGCAGCTCCTGCAGAAGCGGCCGGACTTCAACGCGATTTACTTCTCGACGATCATCACGCCGGAATTCTATCCGCAGATGGCCACCGCGCGGCCGGGCGCGTTCCTGGCGAAGCCTCGTGACCCGAAGCGGAAGGGAGAGGTCATCGAATTCAAGGCGCACATCCTCGAGTCGGACTTCGCGGTGGAGGTCGTGCACATCGAGCTCGTGGAGAAGCACATCGACCTCAAGCTCGCCAAAACGATCGTATCGTTCGGGATGGGGATCAAGAACAACCCGAGGCCGGCGCTCAAGGCCGTCGAGGAGCTCGCCGCAGAATTTGACGGCGGGATGGTGGGCGCAACGCGGATGGCGGTGGAGCACGGCTTCATCACGCACGACCACCAGGTGGGCCTCACGGGGACGGTGGTGCGCCCGGACGCCTACATCACTTTCGGGATAAAGGGCGCGGTGCAGCACATCGTCGGGATGATGGGGGCAAAGTACGTCTTCGCCTGCAACATCGACAAGGCGGCGCCGATCGTGAACTACGCGGACGACGTGCTGGTGGGCGACCTGCACGAGCTGCTGCCGCGGGTGCTTGCGGAGGTTCGCGCGTGGAAGGCGAAGCACCCGAAGGCTTCGGCCGCGGGGGTCGCGGGCACCAAGGTTGCGGCGGCCGCGAAGGGGTAGCGCGGCGTTTGCCGACAGCCGGGCTCCGCGGTTCGCACCCTCCTGAAAAGTTCGATTAGTGCGGCCCCGTTGGGGGCGCGGGAGCTTCGCGTGGCGGTGGCAATCGAGGCCAAGGGCCTCGTGAAGCGGTACGGCGACTTCACCGCAGTCGACGGGCTCACCGTATCGGTCGACGAAGGCGAAGTGTTCGGCTTCCTGGGGCCGAACGGAGCGGGCAAAACGACGTCCATCCGGATGATGACCGGCCTCACGCGGCCGACCTCCGGCGAGGTGTGGATCCAAGGGAAGCGCGTGGGGCAGGGCGGCAGGGCGGAACGGGGGCTCGTCGGACTTTGCCCGCAAAACATTGTGGTCTGGGAGCACCTGACTTGCAAGGAGAACCTGCTCTTTGTCGCGGACATGTATGCGGTGCCGCGCGCGGAGAGCCAACGGCGGGCAAGAGAGCTCCTGGAGACGCTGCGCCTGGACGAAAAGTCCGACGAGCTTGCCGTGAGGCTGTCGGGCGGGATGAAGCGGCGGCTGAACCTTGCGCTTGCGCTTGTTCACAGTCCGCCGGTGATCGTGCTTGACGAGCCGTCGGCGGGGCTTGACCCGCAGTCGCGGATCGTGGTGCACGACTTCATCCAGGACCTCGGAGCCAAAGAAGGCAAGACGGTCATCCTCACGACGCACGAGATGGACGTCGCCGACCGGCTCTCCAGGCGCGTGGCGATCATGGACCGGGGGAAGCTGAAGGTCGTCGACACCCCCGAGCGGCTCAAGAATACCGTGGGCGAGGGCGACACGGTCGTGCTGCGCCTCAAGGACGCGGCGCGGGCGCAGGAGGCGGCGGCCGCGGCGGCTTCGGTGGAGGGCGTGCGGGGCGCGGTCGCGGTCTCGCGCGAGGTCCGTTTCCAGGCCCTGAATGCCGTCGCACGGCTCCGCGAGGTCTACGCGGCGCTCGAGAGGCTGGGGATCGAGGTGGAAGACGCGTCGATGCGCAAGAACACGCTCGAGGACGTGTTCATCCAGCTCACCGGGCGCGCGCTGCGCGAGGAGGTGTCGGCCTGAAAGCGGTCTCGGTCGCGGTGAAGGCGTACAAGGAGTTCCCGCGCGACCGCCGGGCGCTCGCGTTCCTGCTCCTCTTTCCCGTGATTTTCGTCGTCGTGTTCGGCAGCGCGACCTTCGGCACGGGCCAGCTCACCTCGCCGCACAAGGTCGCGGTGTTGAACGAGGACGACGGGGCGTGGATCCTCAACAACACGACGGCGGAGTTCCACTACTTCGGGGAGGAATTCATCGGGCTGATGGCCAATGCCACCTGGCAGAATTCGACGACCCACGTTTTCTACATCGAACAGGTCAGCCGGCAGGAGGCCGACCGGCGGCTTGCCAGCCGTGACTTCGCGGCGATCGTGACGATTCCGGCGAACTTCTCGGCGGCCGTACGGGCGCAGATCAACCAGACCGTCTACACGACGGTGTCGACAGCGGTCGTGCGGGCCATCACGTCAGGGAACTACACCGGGAACGGTTCGGCGGCGTTTGGCAATTACACGCTCCCGATGGAAGAGCCCAATGTCACCGCGACGGTGACCATCGAGGGCGACTTCAGCTTCAGCGAATTTGCCGCGACCCAAGCCACGGTCCAGGGCTTCGTCGAGGGCTTTGTGCAGGGGGTCACGCGCTTGGCCGCCGACGAGGTCGTCAAGCGCCTCCCGCCCGAGCTCCAGCAGGAAGCGGACGCCACGGGCCACCTCGACGCGCGCACCTACCCGGTGGCGGGCACCGAAGAGTTCCACGTCTTCGACTGGATGGCGCCCGGGCTCTTCGTGTTCGCGACGATCCTTGTGGCCCTTGCCGTCACCACCTGGGTCGCGCGCGAGGTGGAGGGCGGGAACCTCGAGCGCTTGCAGCTCTCGCGGATGACGACCGGCGACTTCCTCGTGGGGCTGCTGATCCCGTGGGCCTCGCTTGGCGCGCTCCAAGTCGTGCTCCTCTTCGGCACCGCCCTGCTGATGGGCTTCCACTGGCAGGGCGGCGCGATGGCGCTCGTACTGGCCGTCGGCATCGGCACGCTCTCGGCGACGGCTTCGGTGGCCCTTGGGCTGCTGCTCGTCTCGTTCGTGAAGAGCGAGCGGCAGGCGACGAGCCTGGGGCCGCTCATCATCATCCCGATCGCGTTCCTGACTGAGGCGTTTTTCCCCATTTCGTTCACGGTGCTCGTGGCGGGCTCGCCGTGGGGGCAGGCGGTGCGGGCGATGCGCGGGATGCTGACCTTCGGGCTGCCTGCCGCGGACATCGCGAGCGATGTGGGGTGGATGGCGCTGCAGACCGCGGTGCTGTTCGTAGTCGCGGTGCTGGTGTTCCGCCGGACGCGGCTTAGGGCGGAGTAGAGCCGCTTACGGCGTCTTCGCCGTCGCCTCGGGCTTTTCGAGCTCGACCTTGACCTTGGCGCCGCCGCGGAGGTTGAAGGTGCGTGCCATCTCGGCGGGGAATTGGAACACGAGGTCGCCGGGCGTGCCAAAGCACTCGCTCCAGAAGACGGCGCCCGGGACGCGGACGATGAAGCGGTCGCGCGGCTTGAGGACGAGGTCCCGCTCGGCGGCCGCAGGGATCGCGACCGACCAGTACTGGACGGTCTCGTAGTCGACGTCGAGTTTGAGGACGACGCCGTCGAATGCGACCTTCACGCGGGAGCGAACACGCTCAGACCTGAAAAGCCTAGCGACCCAAAGGCGAGTTCAGGGGAACCGCTTGAGCAGCTCGCGTGCGATAATCAGCCGCTGGATCTCGTTCGTCCCCTCGTAGATCTTGGTCACGCGCGCGTCGCGGAAGTACCGTTGGACGGGGTACTCGGCCATGAAACCGGTGCCGCCGTGGATCTGCACGGCGAGGTCTGCGCAGCGCATGCCGGCCTCGGAGCAATAGGTCTTGACGATCGCGCTCTCCATCGTGACGCGCTTGCCCGCGTCCATCTGCCGTGCGACGTGGTACGCCAAGAGACGCCCGGTGTAGATCATCTCCGCCATCTCGGCGAGCATGAACTGCACCGCCTCGAAGGCGACGATCGGCTGGCCGAACTGCTGGCGGCTCTTGGCGTAGTCGAGGCCAAGCTCGAGGCAGCGCGAGGCCGCGCCCATGCAGCCGGCGCCGAGCCCGCAGCGGCCGGAGTCCAGGGTCGCCATCGCGACCTTGAACCCTTCGCCGACTTTGCCGATGACATTCTCCTCCGGGACGCGCAGGTTCTCGAAGAAGAGCGGGACCGTGTCGGAGCCGCGGATGCCCATCTTGTCGTCCTTTTTGCCGACCTTGAACCCGTCGGACTTCGTCTCGACGAGGAACGCGGTGATGCCGCCGTGGGCGGCGAGCTTCTTGTCGTTTGCCGCAAACACCACGCAGACATCGGCGACCGACCCGTTCGTGATGAACACCTTGGAGCCGTTCAGGACCCAGTGCTTGCCTTCCTTGACGGCCGTGGTCTGGAGGGCGGCCGCGTCTGAACCGGCGTTCGGCTCGGTCAAGGCAAACGCGCCGAGGATCTCGCCTTTGGCAAGGCGCGGCAGGTAGCGCTGCTTGAGTTCGCTCGAGCCGAAGTAGGTGAGCGGCGACTCGCAAAGCGAGGCGTGGGCGCCAAAGGCGTTGGCCGTGGAATTGCAGGCGCGCCCGAGCTCCTCGACGACGATGCAGTACCCCACGCGCCCGAGGCCGGCGCCCCCGTACTCCGTGGGCACGGGCACGCCGAGCAGTCCGAGCTCCTTCATGCGGTTGACATTGTCCCACGGGAACTCGCCGGTCTTGTCGGTGTGCTCGGCGCGCGGGGCAACTTCCTTGACGGCAAACTCGCGCACCATCTGGCGCAGCATGTTCTCCTCGTCGCTGAATTCGATGCCGCTGAAGTCTTCGGCCAAGGGGGGCGCGCTCCGGGGGAGGACTTACACCGTGGCAGAAGATAATGAACTTCGCGCGTGGAAGGTCAAGGGATCCGCGCGAGCGGCGCCGTTTCTACAATCGAAGGGCCGCTTTTTTGCAAGGGGGCCGCGGCGCTTTAGAGGGGGAGGCCGGCGAGCAGCGCCTGGGCGGCTTGCTGAGAGAGCAGGAAGAAGGGCTCGGGGTAAAGGCCGACGAAGACGACGAATACCAGGATGAGCGAGAGCACCAACGTAAAGTGGAATGGCACATGGAGTTTGGGTGCCCCCTCGGCGGGCTCCTGGAACCAGACGGCGCGGATGACGCGCGCGTAGTAGTAGAGCGAGAATGCGGAGTTGAGGAGCAGGATGATGACGAGCCAGAGGTAGTAGCCGCCCGCCTGCACGCCCGCGAGCGCGATGTAGTACTTGGACCAGAAGCCGGCGAGCAGTGGGAACCCCACGAGGGAGAGCATGAGGAGGATGAGGACGAGGGTGAGGAAGGGGGAGCGGTAGCGCAGCCCACGCAGGTCGTCGATGTTGTCGCCGACCTGGACCGCGATGAGGGTGCCCACGAGGATGAACGCCCCCGCTTTCATCACCATGTGGGTGAGCGAGTGGAAGACCCCGGCCGCGACGGCGGTCTGCGACGCGTGGCCGCCGGCACCCGCGATCGAAAGCGCGGCGAGGATGTATCCGGCCTGGGCGATCGATGAGTAGGCGAGCAACCGCTTGAAGTTCTGCTGACGCGTGGCGGCGGCATTGCCGACGGTCATGGTCATGACGGCAAGGACGGCAAAGAGCAGGCTCCATTCGACGCGGACGGCAACCATCCCGACGATGATGACCTTGAACGCGGCGGCAAAGCCCATCTTCTTCGTGCCGGCGGCGAGCAACGCGGAGACGGGCGACGCAGCGCCCGTGTAAGTGTCGGGGGCCCAGAGGTGGAAGGGCACGGCGGCCATCTTGAAGCCGAAGCCGGCGGTAAGGAAGGTGAGGGCAAGCACGACGCCGGCGTCGCCGGCCGCGACCCCGTTGAGCCGTTGCGAGATCGTGGCGATGTCGAGGCTGCCGGTGATGCCGTAGAGGTACGAGAGGCCGAAGAGGATGAGCGCGGTGGAGGTCGACCCGATGATGTAGTACTTGATCGCGGCCTCCGACGAGAGCTTGTTCGTCTTGGGGTAGGCGACCATCGCGTAGGTGGAGATGCCTGCAAGCTCGAGGCCGAGGAACACGGTGATGAGGGATGCGGCCGAGGCGACAATCATCGTGCCGACGAGCGTTAGCAAGAGGAGCATGAAGTAGACGCCCGGGTAGGTCTGGCGCTCCAGTTCGGGTGACCACGAGGCGATGGCGACGAAGAGGCCGGCGCCGAGGAAGATGAGGTCGAAGACGAGCGAGAAGGCGTCGACTTTGAGGGTACCGGAGGCGATGGTGAGCGAGCTTGCGCCGAGCATGGGGACGTTCGAGAGGCCAAAGACGTCGGAGGCAAGCATGATGACAACGAGGGCGGCGGCGCTCAGGATTGCCGCGGCTGCCGAGAGCGCGAGGAAGCGGTTGGTGGTGATTCGGCGCGGCGCAAGGGGAAAGACGAGCGCGCAGGCGATGAGGACCATTTCGGGGGAGAAGGCAATGAGTTCGGCGCTGCGCACCGTGTAGAGGACGGCAAGGAGGACTGCTGCGGGCAAGAAAGGCGCAAGGTAGTGGAAGAAGCCCCTTGCCGGGAGCGCCGGGGCCTCGTTGTGGGCAAGCCGCCCGTCGGCCTTGAGGGCGGCGGTCACTTCGTTCACAGCATCCCTCCTCCAAGGGCGGAGGCCACCTGGGTCGCGAAGGGGATCACGTAGTCCATGAGCAGGAATGGCAGGATGCCGAAGAGGACGATGAGGGCGGCAAGCGCGGTCAGCGACACCGTCTCGAACGGCTTGAGGTCGGGGATGTCGGCCTTTTCGAACTTGGGGTTGAGGGGGCCAAACAGCGCGCGCTGGCTCGCCCAGAGGTAATACGCGGCGGTGACGAGGACCGTGACGAGGGGGATGGCGACGAGGTACCCGAAGGCCGCGTTGAACGACAGGAAGACGGTGAATTCGGCGGCGAACCCGACGAGGGCAGGCAAGCCGAGCGAGGCGAGGAACGCGAACATGGTGAACATGCCTATGCGCGGGACTTTGGCGTTGATGCCGCCGAGCTCGCTGACCCTGCGGGTGCCGACATTATGGCCGATCGCGCCCGCCATCATGAAGAGCATGGCGGAGATGAGGCCGTGGGCGAACATCTGGAAAATTGCGGCGGCGATGCCGATGTTGTTGAGGCTTGCCACGGCAATCATGACGAAGCCCATGTGGGAGACCGACGACACCGCGATGAGGCGTTTGAGGTCGTCGGCGCGCAGGCACACGAAAGCGCCGTAGACCATGGAGGCCACGCCGAGGAAAATCATGAGGGGGACGAAAGCGTGGGCGCCCTCGGGCAGCATGACCACCGCGATGCGGATGAGCCCGTAGCCGCCCATTTTCAGCAGGAGCGCGGCGAGGATGACCGACCCCGCGGTGGGCGCCTGGACGTGGGCGTCGGGAAGCCATGTGTGGAAGGGGAAGGAGGGCATCTTCACGGCGAACCCGAAGAACACGAGGATGAACGCGAGCGACTGGAACGCTTTCATTTCGGCGTGGTGGGAGAGGTAGTTGCCGACGGTGGCCATGTCGAAGGTGTACGCAGAGGCGCCGGTTGCCGAGCCGTACTGGAAATACATGGCAAGGAACCCGACGAGCATCACGACGGACGCCACGTGAGTGTAAATGAAGAACTTCATCGCGGCGTAGCGGCGGTTCTCGCCTCCCCACCCGTGGATGAGGAAGAACATCGGGATGAGGACGGCTTCCCAGAAAATGTAGAACAGGAAGAAGTCCTCCGCCATGAACACGCCGAGGATGGCGGCCTCCATGGCAAGGAGCATGGCGAAGAATTTGTGGAGTTCCTCGTGCTCGGAGAAAGCGAACAGGATGGCGGGCGGGAAGATGATGAGGGTGAGCAGGATCATGGCAAACGACAGGCCGTCGATGCCGAGCGTGTACGAGATGCCAAGCGAGGGCACCCACGGGGCCGATTCGGTGTAGGCGAAGTGGAAGAGCTGGAGGTTGAAGCCGCCGATGGACACGAAGTCGAGGAGGACAAAGAGGCCGTAGGCAAGTTCGGCAAGGGAGAAGCCGAGCGCGATCCACTTGGCCTGCCTCCCGGACCCCGGCCAAAGGAGCGTGGTGAAGGCGCCGATGAGGGGGACGGCGATGAGGAGCGAGAGCGCATAGGGGATCACGGGGAACCGCCTCCTGCGACCGCGGGGACGATGTACTTGAGGAGGATGAGGCAAAGCGCGAGGCCCGCGATGATCCACGCGGTGTAGTTGCGCACGACGCCGTCGGCGGCGCGCTTCAGGGCTTCGGAGGCGCCAAACGAGCCGCGCTGGAGCATGTAGGTTGTGCCGTCGATGACGCGGCGGTCGAGCCAATCGGCGCCGCGCGCGATTCCGCCGTCGCCAAGCGCGGCGATCTTGAGGTACAGGTGGTCCATCCCCCACTTGAGGGTGAAGAACGAAAAGAGCGCGCGCCCGGCCGCGGTGCCCCCGACGCGCCGCTCGGGGTGGTCGGGGTCGGCGGCAAGGCCGACGATCGACTTGGGCGAAACGGTGCCTCTACGGTAGGTCATCCACGCGAGCCAAATGCCGCCAAGCGCGACGAGCGTCGAGGCGTAGAGGACGGGGTTGGAGAGGTAGGCGACGGGGTTCACGAGGCTTGGCACTTGGGTGACTTGGCCGTGGAGCGCTTCGACGACGACGTGGTCCTCGAAGAAGTTGGGGTAGATGGTCGAGACGGCGACGGTGACCGCGCCGGAGGCGGCGGCAAACACCATGAGCACCTTGAGGACGTTCACCATCGGCCCCGGCGATTCGTGGACGTGGACATGCTCCTCGTCGTAGCGCGGCTTTCCGTAGAAGGTCATGTAGACCATGCGGAACGTGTAGAAGCCGGTGAGGCCGGCCGTGGCAAGCCCGAGGGCGAAGATGGTCCAGCCGATGGGCGCGTAGTCGGTGAGCCCAAAGGGGCCCCACACGTAGCCGCCGGCCGACGCGTGCTGAGCGGCGCTCGAAAGGATTTCGTCCTTCGACCACCACCCGGACACGAGCGGGAAGCCGGCAAGGGAGAGCGAGCCCACGAGCATCGTGCGGAAGGTCCACGGCATCTTGTCTTTGAGGCCGCCCATCTTGCGCATGTCCTGCGTGTGGGCGCCGTGGATGACGGAGCCGGAGCCGAGGAAAAGCAGGGCCTTGAAGAACGCGTGGTTCATGAGGTGGAAGAGGGCGGGACCGACGCCGAGCGTGCCGAGGCCCATGAACATGTACGCGAGCTGGGAGATCGTCGAGTAGGCAAGGACGCGCTTGATGTCGTAGACAACGAGCGCAATCGTCGCGGCGAGAAACGCGGTGAAGGCGCCGATGATGGCGATGAGGGCAAGGGAGCCGGGGAAAAGCGCGAGGATAGGCAGGCTCCGCGCCGTGATGTAGACGCCGGCCTTGACCATCGTCGCGGCATGGATGAGCGCGGACACGGTGGTGGGCCCTTCCATGGCGTCGGGCAGCCACACATGGAGCGGGAACTGGGCGGACTTGCCGACGGCCCCGCCAAAGATGAGCAGCCCCGCCCAGCCGACGGCGTTGAACTGGTCGGGCGTGAGGGTGTGGCCGGCAAATCCGCGGCGGATCGTCTCGAAAAGCTCGTTGTAATTGAGGGTCCCGAAGTTGTTGAAGAGCAGCAGGATGCCGAAGAGGAAGAGGATGTCGCCGGCGCGCGTGACGAGGAACGCCTTCTTCGCGGCGGAGGCCGCGGAGGGCTTGGTGTACCAGTAGCCGATGAGCAGGTAGGAGCAGAGCCCCATCATCTCCCAGAAGATGAACGCGAAGAGGTAGTTGTCAACGACGACCATCCCCATCATGCCGGTGATGAAGAGGAGGATTTCGAAGTAGTACCGCTTGAGGGCGCTCTCCTCGTGCATGTAGGCGGTGGAGTAGACGGCGATGCAGGTCGAGAGGAACGAGACGACGAACATCAGCAGCGCGGAGAGGCCGTCGATGTGCAGGCCGGTGCCGAGGTAGAGCGTGCCGAAGCGCATCCACACCCAAGGGTGGGGCGAAAAGTACGGGTCGTTGAATGCCCACACTTCGATGAAGATGAGGAACGAGAGGACTGCGGCCGACGCCACGGTCACGATGCCGAGCAGGGCGCCGCCGTCGAGCCACCAGTTGCCGCGCTTCTTGTCGCGCCCGAGCGCGGCGACGAGGACGAAGCCAAGCGCGGGCAGGAAAACGGTGACCCAGGCGTACGGGAGCAGCCACTCGAACGGCCCGGCCATGCGTTTCACCCCCCCTTCGAACCGGCTAGCCTTTGAGGTTGGTCAGCTGCCCGGTGTTGATCGTGCGGAAATTCTTGAACACGATGATGGCGATGGCAAGGCCTACGGCGAGTTCGGCGGCGGCCACCGCGATGGAGATGACGGCAAGGGTTAGGCCGCCGAGGTCTCCGCGGAAGTACGAGAAGGCGACGAGGTTGAGGTTAGCGGCGTTCAGCATGAGTTCGATGCCGATGAGCATCATGATGGCGTTTTGGCGGCGCGTGACGGCCCACAGCCCGATGCAGAAGAGGAGGGCTGCGGCGTAGAGGTACCAGGAGAGCGGGATCAATCGTACTCCTCCTCGCGCGCGATCTGGAGCCCGCCAAGCGCTGCGGCGGCGATGATGAGGGCGGCAACGACCAGTTCGAACCCGTGGTGGTCGAAGAGGTCGCGGGCGAAGTCGCCGTACGTGGCGGTGGAGCGCTCGGTGACGGCAAACCCGTTGCCGGCGCCCCAGTCGCCCGAGGCGATGACGAGGAAGAGGGCCACCACCACGAGGGCGACCAGCGCCAGTTTCGAGGCCGATTCGGCTTCGCCAAGTTTCATGCGGGGTCCCTCCTGCCGGTGACGATCACTCGACGCGTTCCTGGATCTCGGTGCGCATGAGCATCACGCCCCAGACGTAGAGGACGGTCACGGCGCCGACGTAGATGATGAGCTGGAAGAGGAGGAGGATGGTGGAGCCAAGGAGGAGGAAGAGGGCGGCCACGCCGATGAGCGAGATGGACAGCCAGATGACGCCCTTCATCGCGTCGCGCGACCGCACGGCGAAGAGGGCGGGCAGGATGGTGGTGCCGATGAAGAGCCAGAAGGTGGCGTCCTCGCGGAGCGTCACGACCCCTCATCCTCCTCGGGGGCCGTCTCGCCAAAGCCCGAGCCCTTGGGCTCGTGCTTGCGCGCGTGGCGCAGGTCCCAGGCGGAGAGGTCGGCGGGCCCGGCCTTGCGCTTGCGCATGTCTGCAAGCAGCATCTCGACGGCCTTCTTGGAGCGCGGCGACATGTTGTCCATGATGAGGCCGAGCTCTTTTTCGTCCTCCATCCCGCCGGTGAGTTCGCGGACCGCCTGGGCGCTCACGTTGGCGTCGGAGTGGGTGCCCTTGGCGCGCTCGTAGTTGTGGGGCGTGATGAATTGGAGGAGGGGCGTGATGAGGGGGTAGAGGAGCTTGTCGATGGGGCCTTCGACCTCCATCTCGCCCTTGTGCGGGTTCTCCTGCATTTCCTTCTTGTCGTAGCCCATGAGCTGGTCTTGTGACCAGTAGAGCTCGTCGCGCGAGAAACCGGAGAGCTCGTAGTTCGGCCCCATCGTCAGCGCGCCGGTGGGGCACACCTCGACGCAGAGGCCGCAGAACATGCAGTGCGAGGCGTCGAGGGCGGGGCGCGTGGTGAAGCGCGGGTCGGGGTGCTGGCCCATCTGCGTGTCGACCATGTTGAGGCAATTGTCGGGGCAGATGCGGCAGCAGCGGGCACACGAGATGCACTTCTCATCGGAGAGGCCGTGGAGCCACCGCTCGGCAAGCGGCACCTCGAGGCGCTCGTAAGGGTAGAGGACGGTGAACGGCCGCCCGCCGAACCAGCCGATGGTGTCGATGAACATCCGGCCGGTGACGGTGAGCGGCTGCAGGACGCGGGGGAGGAGCCGCATGGAGTAGGCGCCGACCATGACGAGGAAGGTGAGGGTGCCCACGCTCCAGGCCACGACGGTCTCTTGCGACACCGCGCCGAACGGCGTCTGCACGACCTCGCCGGGGTGCACCTGGTCGACGATGAGGAAGCCCGCGATGGCGATGTTGACGAGCGTGAGGGGGAGCAGCCGCTTCCAGCCGGCGTTCAGCAGCTGGTCGGTGCGGACGCGCGGGTACGACGCGCGCAGCCACACGAATACGGCGAACACGAGGTACGACTTGAGGAGGAAAATGAAGAAGGGCGGGATGAGGTGGGGCGTGAACACCTGCACGCCGTTCACGGTGTACGAGGGCATCGACCAGCCGCCGAGGAAGAGGAGCGTGATCATTGCGCAGCCAACGAAGCCGCGGATGTAGCCGCCGAGCCAGAGCATGCCCCAGCGCAGGCCCGAGTACTCGGTGGTCCAGCCCTCGACGAGCTCGGATTCGGCTTCGGGCAGGTCGAAGGGGATCCGCTCGAGCTCGACCAGCACGGCGACAGTGAAGAGGACGGCGCCGAGCGGCTGGGTGAAGATCATCCAGCCGTGCGCGTCCTGCCACGCGACGATGTCGGCGAATCGGAACGAGCCGACGATGAGGACCACGCCGGCCACCGAGAGGAAAAAGGGCACCTCTCCGGCGAGCATCTGGGCGGCCGAGCGCATGCCGCCAAGGAGCGAGAACTTGTTGTAGGAGGCCCAGCCGCCCAGGAACACGGCGTAGGGCGAGAAGGCGAAGAGCATGAGCACCCACAGCACGTCGAGGTCGATGGTGGCGACCTGCACCTTGGGGGACATCGGCAGCGCGCCGGCGGCGGCAAACGCGGAGGCCACGAGGATGATGGGGCACAGGAAGAACGCGAACATGTCGGCCCGCGCGGGCCGCGCGTTTTCTTTGGTGAGGAGTTTCATGCCGTCCCAAACGTTCTGGAGGAGCCCGAAGGGCCCGGCGACCATGGGGCCGCGCCGGTCCATGAAGCGGGCGAGCAGCTTGCGCTCGGCCCAAATGAACATCAAGACGTTGGTGAGCGTGAACATGAGGAGCAGGGACGCGGCGATGAGCGGGACCATGATCGCGCGGTTCTGTACGAAAAGCCAGTCGGCGATGCCGAGGTGGAAAGTCCACTGGCCGGGGGCAAGCTGCAGGCTTGACATGCCAAGGGATGTGACGAGGATGTTCCAGAGGTTGTGCGGCAGGTCGCCGAGCCCGTAGAGCACGTGGTACGAGATGTCGTTCAACGCCCCGCAGAGGTCGAGGAATGACCAGTCGAAGGGGTTCGCGGGGGCCACTTAGCGGTCCACCTCCCCGATGCAGACGTCGATGGAGCCCATGATGCCCGGGACATCCGGGATCTTGTAGCCGAGGAGCATGAGGGGCAGCGCCGAGATGTTGACGAAAGCGGGCGAGCGGAACTTCACGCGGTAGGGGTTCTTGCCGCCGGTGCCCATGATGAGGCACATGGACTCGCCGCGGGGGTCTTCGTGGCGCACCCAAGCGTAGGTCTTGGGGGCCACGCGCGGCGCCTTGCCGATGAACTCGCCTTCGGGCATGCGGTCGGCGCACTGCTTGACGATCCGGCAGGACTCGGCGATCTCCTCGACCCGGACGCGGTAGCGCGCGAACGAGTCGCCTGCGTCGTAGACGGGGACTTCGAAGTCGACCTGGTCGTAAGCCCAGTAGGGGAGCGCCTTGCGCGTGTCGTAGTTGACGCCGCAGGCGCGCAGCGAGGGCCCGGTGACGCCGGCGTTCTTGGCCATCGCCTTGTCGATGACCCCCACGCCTTCCGTGCGCATGCGCCAGATCTCGGAGTCGTCGAGCATCTTCTCGTACTTCGGGATCTGGCCGAGGATCATGTCGGCCACGACCTTCGAGCGGCGCAGGAACTTGTCGTCGACGTCCTTGACCTGTCCCCCGATCCGCGGGTAGTTGTACATCATCCGCGCGCCGGTGATGTACTCGAGCAAGTCGAGCACGTACTCGCGCTCACGGATGGGGTAGAGGAACATGGTGAGCTGGCCGATGTCGGCGGCGTAGGCGCCCAGCCAGAAGAGGTGCGAGGCGATGCGGTTCATCTCGCAGACCATGACGCGGATCCACTTGGCCCGCTCGGGGATCTCGCAGTTCATGAGCTTCTCGACGGCGTGGACGTAGAGGTGCGTCCAGTTCATGTTGGCGACGTAGCAGAGGCGCTCGGTCATGGGCATGGCCATGATGAACTCCTTGCGTTCGCAGATCTTCTCGACGGAGCGGTGGAGGTAGCCGACCTGCGGGTCGGCGTCGATGATGACCTCGCCGTTGACCTTGATCCGCAGGTCCCACAGCCCGTGCGTGGACGGGTGCTGCGGCCCGATGTTGATCCACATCTCGGCCATGGTGTCACCACCACTCCCCGGCTTGGCGGAATTCGTAGTCCTTGCGAAGCGGGTGGCCGATCCAGTCGTCGGGCAAGAGGACGCGGCGAAGGTCGGGGTGGCCCGCAAATTTCACGCCCATGAGGTCGAACTGCTCGCGCTCGAGCCAGTTGGCTCCGCGCCAGAGAAGGGCGGCCGAGGGCATTTCGGGGTCGAGCCGGCTGCAGTTGGCGGAGGTCTCGATCGTGATGTGGTGGCCGTAGCCGAAGAGGAGGTGCTTGACTTCGATGCGGTCCATGTGGTCGATGGCCACCACGAGCGAGCAGTGGTCGAACCCTTCCTTGTCGCGCGCCCACGACCAGAACGGTTGGATCGCGGCGTGGTCGGTGTCGAAGGCGACATACACGTTCTTCTCGAGCTGGATCCCCGGGTTGAGGGGGTTCATCGCCTTGACCGACTTGACCTTCCCTTTCCACTCCGCCTCGATGCGCTTGGCAAGTTCGATGCAGGCGGGGTCGGGCGGCAGCGTGGAGACGGGGATGGGGGGTGCGCCGGGCGGCAACATGGGGGCTGCCATCGGCTTCCCGTCCTTTGCTTCCCGTCCGGCCTTTTGCGACAGAAGGGCTACTGCGCGCCGGCCTCGCGCGCGAGCTCCTGCCTGATGCCAGTCCCCAGGAAGTCGGGGCGCTGCATCAGAATCTTTTCCTGGAGCTTGATGAGCCCGAAGAGCATCGCCTCGGGGCGGGGCGGGCAGCCGGGCACGTAGATGTCGACCGGGATGATCTGGTCGGCTCCAAGGACGGTGTTGTACCCCTCGAAAAACGGCCCGCCAGAGATCGCGCAGTTGCCCACGGCCATCGCCCACTTGGGTTCGGGCATCTGGTCGTAGAGCATGCGCAGGCGCGGCGCGAACTTGCGCGAGATCGTGCCGTTGATGAAGAGCACGTCGCACTGGCGCGGGGACGACCAGAAGAGGATGCCGAGCCGTTCGGCGTCGAAGCGCGAGGCGCCCATGGCGGCCATCTCGATCGCGCAGCAGGCGATGCCGAGGTGGAGCGGCCAGAGCGAGGCGGCCTGGCCGACCTTGAGGATTTCGCCCATCGACTTGTCGACGAGCCGCTTTACATAGTTGCCCACGAAGGGGGCATCGACCAGCGAGCGCTCGATGGCGTTCTGCGTGCGCATGAGCAAGTCGCGCGAGCGGGCGAAGAGCGCGCCCTCGCCAAGGCCTGGGGCGGCGGGGTCGTTCAGATCCATATTCGCTCCTCCATCCGCAGCGCGTAGGCGATCGAGACGAGCCAGACGGCGACAAACGCGCCGAACACGAGCCGCGAGTCGAGGGTGACCGAGCGCCAGACGGACACGTAGAGCAGGATGAAGAGCGCCATGACATCGGAGACGACAAAGGGGATCGCGAACCGGTAGAACTGGAAGTGGAACTGGAGGGGGGGCGAGCCGAGGGGCTCCTCGCCGCACTCGAAGGGCAGGGTCTTGCGGGGGTGGGGGTTGCGGGGGGCGAAGAAACGGGGCATATAGAGCGAGATCATCGCGAAGAGAATCCCGAGGGTGGCGAACATAGCCAGGGGGATGTACGACTCGGCGGTAACGTCTGCCATAACCAGGCTCGCGGGATGGGGGCGTCGTTATTTAAGGGTTTACGGGAGCCAGATTAGCGGTCGGAAGGGTTCAAACATGGGCTCAAGAATCCGCCGGCCGTTAGGCATCGCAAAGCGCCGGTCGCGCGCTCTTCCAAATCATTTTCTGCGGGCACCTTGTCGCGCGCGCAAATGGCGGACACATGGGTCTTTGAAGTTGCGGCAGTCGCGGTGGTCGCGGCGGTCTTGGTGGTCGGGGCGATACGCCGGCGGTTCGTGTTCTTCGCGATCATCGCGATGTTCGCCGTGATGGCCATTGAGCTCATCCCGGGGGCGGTCCCGAACGGCCGCGCGTTCCCGGACCTCACGTGGCACTACACCTACATCACGCAGCCGTGGAACTGGTACACGCTCGTGACGCACATCTTCGTGCACGATGCGGCAACGCCTGCGCACATCGTGGGCAACGTGTTCACCTTCGTCCTGCTTGGCTGGCCGCTGGAGGAAAAGATCGGCTGGAAGCTCAGCGCGGCGGTCTTCTTCGTCACGGGGGTCGCGGGCGCGATGATCTCCTCCCCGTTTGTGCTCGCCACCAACGACCCGCAGTACGTGTTCGCGCAAGGGTACGGGGCGTCGGGCGCGATCTTCGGGGTCATCGGATATTTTGCGGTGCGCTACCCCAAGGAGCAGGTGTACGCGCCGCTCATCGTGATCCTGGCGCGCGTGCCGGTCGCGGTGGCCGCGATGTTCGCGCTGGTGGTGCAGGCGGTGGTGCTGTTGCAGATCAGCAACCCGCTCATCGGCTCGTTGCCGTGGCCGTCGGTGCTGGCGCACGTCTCGTGCTTCGCGGTGGGGATGGCGATCACGCGGGTGCCGGGTCTGCGGTCGGCCGACACACCGAGCGAACGCGCGTTCCACCTGGACCTTTCGCCCTTGCGCGAGCTTGCGGTGAAGCCCTCGGACAAGATGGAGGTGGAAGGGATCATCGCGGAGGACATCCCCGAGGTCGCGCAGGTGAAGCTCGACGCATTCGTGAAGCGCGCGAGGTGCCCGAAATGCCAGGGCGTCCTGCAGCTCAAGGGCAAGAAGCTCACGAGCGACTGCGGGTGGAGCGTGGAGTTCGGGCGGC
>JBGQKI010000009.1:0-76627 GCA_041499475.1 Thermoplasmata archaeon | reverse complement strand
TACGTGGGGTACTGCGCATGGCAGGGGGTCTCTACGCTTGAGATTCCCAACGACAAGGGGACCTCCCTCGAGATTTGGGGCCTCGGGCGGCGCACGGGTTATGGCTACCTCGGTAAAGGCCGCTGGGGGTGGTGGGGCTCAGCCCTTGCTCAGGAGGGCGGAACCGACCCTGCCGAGGGGCGTGCGGAGTCGATCGCCGCACGCTTCAACGGGTGGTGGGGGCCAAGCCCGGCGCTCATCCGCTCGACGCCGCCCGACAAGATCCTGCGCAACGACATCCGGGTGCGGCCCCCCGACCGCACGTGGGGCCGCGGCGCCGTCACGCTGCTTGGCGACGCCGCGCACCTCATGACGCCCGACCTCGGGCAGGGTGCCTGCCAGGCGATCATCGACGCGGCGGTCCTCGCCCGGACGCTGCGTGGGGTTGCACCCGACGGCCTCCAGGCCGCGCTGCGCCGGTACGAGGAAATCCGCCGGCCCCAGAGCGCGTACATCGCGAAGGCCTCCGCGCGCGTCGGGCGGCACGCCCATTACCGGAATCCTGTCGCCTTCGCAATCCGCAATGCGCTGCTTCGCGCACTGCCGGCGACCGCTGTGAACCGCGGCGGGGTCCGGACGCTCAAGCGCGGGGGGCCTTGACGCGCGCAATCCTCATGCGCCGGCCGGCCGACCCTTGCCAGTCTCGAAGTACTCGCGGAGCGACACGCCAAGGAAGTGCCTCCACGCCTTCGAGCAGGACTCGCCGCTCTCGACGCCCATCAGCCCTTCGTGGGTAAACTTCAGCCGCGAGTTTGCGGCATCTAACGCGATGGCCTCGAAGCGGATGTGCTGACTCTCCCAGTCATGGGGATTCTTGTACGCGAACTTGTCTGGGTGCCGCGCGTTGACGACTTTCCACTCTACCAGCCGCCCGGGGTCGAGCCGCGTGATCTTCATGAGCGGAGTGAATCCGTCTTCCTCGAAGTGGAACTGCGCCGTGCCGCCCACCTTGTTCTCGATCATGCACGCCGTGGTCCACCAGTGGTGGATCCCGCCCTCTGTTGCAAATTGCGCATAGAGCCGCTCGGCCGGGACGGCGTAGTCGAGCTCTATCACGAAGTCGGTTTCCGCCACGCCGCGCCTATCGGCGCCCGCCCCGATAAGGCCTCGGCCGCGCCGCGGGCCAGAGCAACACCACCCGCACCTTCTTCAGCCACCCAACTTATCGGCGTAACTGGGTTGGTTTCTTGCGTCTCGCCGTCGCCCTTGCGCTGTTTTGCACCCTGACTGCCGCTGCCGTCGCATGGTCGGCGCCGCACGCCTCGGCCGCCGCCACCGCCGGCTGGAGCGCCCCTGCAACCCTCATCCCCAATTTCCCGGACAAGTACGGGCCCTTTTTCGATGAAGCCGAAAACGGGGACGCCGTCCTCGCCTATATCGACACGGCCAACGCTTCGACCGTGGTCACGGCCTACAACTACACCGCCGCCGGCGGCTGGTCCGGCCCGGCCGCGCTCACCAACGGGTCGTGGAACGTATTCGGCCTCATGCTGGTGGTCGATCCATCCGGCCAAGGCACCTTAATGTACCAGGCGGGCAACGGGGTCGAGTACGGGCAGTGGTCCTTTCGATTTCAGCCCGGCCTGGGCTGGTCGGCCCCGATCGTGATCCCCCTCGGGTTTGGCAACGCCAGCTTCAATTTCGCGGCGGCCGGGCCCAATGGCGATGTGTTCGCCGCTTGGGAGGACTTCAACGACACCATCTCCGGCGCACAAATGGTCGCCCACTACACCCCGGCCGCCGGCTGGGACTCGGCCGCCGTCGAACTCGCCGAGTACAATGCGTCGGGCCAGCCCATCGTCACGGGCCTTGCAGTGGCGCCAGACGGCGAGGCCGCCGCGACTCTCACATTCTTTGGCCCGGGCAACCTGGCGGAGTCGCTTTGGTACACGCCCGGGGTGGGCTGGGGGGCGCCTCGCCCTTTCCCCGCCGCGAGCAACACGATTATCCCGATCTTGCACTTCGCCGGGAGCACCGCCCTCTTCAGTTGGGCCGCATCGAACGGTACCCACACCTCAAGCCTATTCCAGACCTACTCGGACGCGGCCGGCTGGTCCACGCCCGTTCGCATCGAGAACCTCACGGCCAATGTAACCGTCGTGAACGTCGTCGGAAATGACGACGGCAACCTCACCGCCACGTTCCTGACGCGCCCTACGTCCACAAACCGCGACGTCTGGGCGCGCCACTACACGCCCGTCGGCGGGTGGGAGCCCGCCGTGGCCCTCGACACCAGCGCGTCGAACTCGACGGTCATTATCCCCGCCGCCGGCGCCCGGGGGGACTTCCTCGTCACCTGGAGTCAAGGCAGCGGGACGGCCAACCGCGTGCTTGGCGCCCGTTACTTGTCTCTGCGAGGGTGGCAGCCGGTCGTGGAAGTCGCGCCCCAGAAATCGTACCTCAACTACTCCTTCCTGTTTACCCGCAGCGACGCGGGCGCGATGTCCTTGTGGACGGAAGCCGGGGCTCCCTACGCCGTCGGCTTTTCGATCTTTTCGGCCGACACGGTCGCCCCGCCCATCTCGGTCTCGATGCCCGGGTCGTGGTCGAGGACGGCAGGCGTGGTGTTTGCCGGCGCGACGGAACCCGGCGCCGAGGTGTGGGTCGATGGGAACCCCGCGTCCGTTGACGCGGGCGGGAATTTTACCGTCACGGTCACATATGGGCTTGGCCCCCATTCGGCGGAAATCACGGCCAGGGATTTTGAGGGCAACATCAACCGGGCAACGGCCACCTTCACCGTCGACCCTTCAGCGGATCTGGCCGTTGGATACCCGAACCCGGATGACATCGTGACGACGAGCCTCATCCCCGTCCGCGGAAGTTCCGAGCCGGGCGCCCGCGTTACGATTGACGGAGTCCCGGCCGCCGTGGACTCCGCCGGGCTCTTTTCTGGGCAGATCATCTTGACCTCGGGGTCGAACATTGTGACGGTGGCCGCGGTCGACCTCGCGGGGAACACCGCCACCGTGGCGATCCGCGTTACCTATCTGGACTTGATTGGCAACCTCTCTGCTCAGATCACGAACATCACGGCATCGCTCAACACGCTCCTTGCCGCCGGCAGCGCCACGCAAGCGCAACTCGCCGCGGCGCGCGCCGGGCTTGCCACGGCGGAAGCGCAACTTGCCGCCGCCAATGCGAGCCTGGCCGGCGAACAAACGGCGCTCGCCTCAGCCAATGCAAACCTCACGGCGGCTCGGGATAACCTCGCCGCGTCCCAGAACGAACGGGACGCGGCGCTCACGAATTTGACCGTCGCCCAGACGCGGCTCTCCGAAGCGCAGACGGAGCGCGACGCGGCAAATCAGCGGGCTCAAACTGCCTCAAACGGCGGTGGCGGCGGAAGTGGCGCGCTCGACCTCGTCCTTGCGATCGCGGCCCTCGGTGGGGTCGCGCTCGGATTCTTCGGGATGATGCAGGGGCGAAAACCACGGCGCGGCGAAGATGAGGCGGCCCTGGGCGAAGCTGCGAGACCCAAACCGTGACGCCCTCGTCCTCACGACGCGGCGCGCGCTCGGCCGGGCAGGATCAGGTGGCTATCACCGAATTCGTGCCAAAGGTAACGCCGCTCGATCGCCTCGCGGTACGCGTCGAACACGAGGTCGCGGCCGGCCAGGGCCGAAAGCATCGCCAAATGGCTCGTGATCGGGTCGTGCAACCCGGTGAGCAGGCCATCCACGGCGTGGACCCCCGTCCCCGGGTGGACAAAGACGCGCGTGAAGCCGGCGGCAGCGCGGACTGCGTCCGGGGTCCACGCGGACTCGAGTGCGCGCACCACGGTCGTGCCAACCGCGATCACGCGGCCGCCGCGTGCGCGCGTGGCGGCGATTGCCATCGCCGTTTCAGGCGGGACCGCAAAGGGCTCGGGGTAGAGCGCCTGCGCCTCGACATCCACGGATTCAATCTCGAGGCTCGACACGCCGGTGTGAAGAACGACCGACGCGAGCCCGATGCCCCGACCCTCCAGCGCTTCGCGGATGCGAAGTGTGATGGGGCGAGCGGCCGAAGGCATCTCGGCCGACCCGGGAACTCGTGAGAAAAGCGTCTGGTAGACCTCCATCGGGAAGACCTCCGTCACGTAGCCGTAGTGGATCGGCCGGCCCCTGCGAGCAACCTCCGAGGCCAGCGGCCGCTCGCTTGCCACGAACCAAAGACGGGGAATCCCCGGGAACGGCGCGAGGAACCGGACCTTCGTGTCGCCCACGCGCGCCACATCCCCTTCCTCGATCGGCAGCGGCCCTTGCCGTGCCGAATCCCACCGCGGCTCGGCGAGCCACAGCGTGTCGTGGAACCGCGTGCACAGGTCGAGGAGGAACGGCCCGAGCTTTCCGGCAGCGTCGAGCGAGGCCGGCAACGTCGCGCTCTCGTTCACGACGAGCAGGTCGCCGGGCTCAAGGAACTTGGGCAGGTCGAGGAACCGCGCGTGCGCGTGGCCCTCCGGCGTGCTCACGAGCAGGCGCACATCGTCTCGCCCCTCGCCGCGCATCTCGGGCGGGCGCGCCGCGAAAAGTTCCTGCGGGCGCTCGAATACGAGGGCATCGCGCTTCATGTCAGGCAACCTCCCACACCTTGGACTGCGCTTGATAGCGCCGCCCGCTTGCCCGCAGCGGTTCCTGAGCAAACAGCCACGCGAAGAAGGGCAGCGTCACATCCGGGACCGGTCGGTCGGAGATGTCTTGGCCGGGGTAGGCGTCCTGGTGCATCTTCGTCCGCATGTCGCCGGGGTCGACCGCCACCACCGCCACCCCTTCGGCGCGCAGCTCCTCGGCAAGGGTCTTCGACAAGAGGTCGAGCGCGGCCTTGCTCGCGCCGTAGGCGCCCCACCCCGGGTAGCCGCCGACGGCGGCGTCGCTCGAGATGTTCACGACGGTGCCTGCGGACGCCTTGAGCAACGGGAGAGCAGACTGAACGAGCGCGAGGGGCGAGAGGAGGTTGACCTCGAGGACGGCACGCAGCGCCGCGGCATCGAGTTGCGAAAGCGGCGGCAAAGGCGTCGGCCCGAGGTCCGACGCGTTGTTGACGAGGATGTGGAGGCCGCCAAGCTTATGCGCAGCTGCAATCAGCCGCGCGCGGTGTTTCAGGTCGGCCACGTCACCGGCGATCGCTTCGACCTGGCCTTCTCGCCCGCGGATCTCGGCAGCCGCCGACTCGAGCTCGGCCGCGCCGCGCGCCGTCATCACCACGGCGTACCCCTGGCCCGCCAGGAATTTCGAGAGCGTGCGCCCAAGCCCACGGCTCGCGCCCGTCACAAGGGCTACCTTGGGCTTTGGAGCCACGCGCTTCGACTCGATCATCGGCTCACTCCTTCCTCGGCTTTATGAGGAACTGGCAGGCGTGCGCGCCGGCCACCACGCGGTGGGTCGTCTCGACGTCCGCCTTGAGCACGCGCCGGAACATCTCGTTCTCGACCGTGCACGCCTCCCAATAGCGCTCCGCGATGTCGCGGATCGGGCAATTGTATTCGATGATCTCAAAGGCGCCTTTCTTGGCCTCGCGCGACTCGGCCATGTAACCCTCTTCGTCGCGAAGCTCGGTGAGCTGCTTGACGCGGCCCTCGAGCGAGTCGGCCTGCACGTGCTGCTTGTACCCCGGCATCACCGTCGTCTGCCGGCGGCGCAGCGCTTCCTCAACGCCCTTTCGCCCCATCTTCTCCTCGATGAACGCGAGCGCCGAGCAACTCACCTCAGCGTACGCCTTGGGAAACAAATTCGAGGCCTTCGGCGCAAGCCGCATCGCAAGTCGCGGCCGCCCGGGGCCCC
Source organism: Thermoplasmata archaeon (assembly GCA_041499475.1). Taxonomy (GTDB): domain Archaea; phylum Thermoplasmatota; class DTKX01; order DTKX01; family DATEUP01; genus DATEUP01. Next base: position 70,826 of record JBGQKI010000009.1, on the reverse strand, counting down.
CGCGCACGGGCACCCGCTCGATGAGCCCCCGGCTTTCGAGGTCCTTCGCGTGCTTTTGCACCGCCATGCGCGAGATACCGAGGCGCTTGGCGACCTGCTGCATGTCGCATTGCCCGTCACGCTTCAACATCACCAGGATTTCCTGCTTCGTCGACGCATAGCCGGCGATCGTACCGGCTGTGTCGGGGTTCGCCCGGACTTGCTCGACCGTACGTGCCACCTTCGCTTCCCCCTTCCTTTGTCGAGGATTGGGGAGCGCAATATATCAACTTCCTTGTTTACAAATTATTATTACCCGAACGGGGCGGCTGTGCGCCCGCGCGATCAAGGAGTCGAAGCCGCCGGCAAACGGGTGGCCCCTACCCTGAAATGGCTTGTGCTATCCAGACATCCGACGCCCTACGTTCTGGAGCGCCCCCACGTTGGAACCCCCCTGTCACGTCTATCTCACACCTCCGCTTTGGGCGCTCTGAAGTCCAAGTATGTCATTCGCCCTTCTGTCGGGAGCCGGAATTGCCATCGCTGTCGCAGCCGCCATCTCGGTTGGCTTCCTTGGGGGGTTTGCGACCAACAACGCGTTCCACCCGCCGGCCCAAACCCCGCCTGCAGCCACCCTTCCGCACGTGATTCTCCCGCCGCCTGCCCCCGGCACCTGCTCGTGGCAGAGCAACCCCTTCGATGGCATTGACGCATCGGAGCAGGCGAACCTGCAGTTGCACGACGCCTGCGGGGTCGTCGCGGGCACCGTCCAACCGATCTTTTTCACCGTCGAGGGCGAACAGCGCATCTACCACTTTCTGATCAAGCCCGACGCGCAGTACGCCTCAACGCTGAACGAGGGCAGCAACGCCAAGCAGAACGGCTGCCTCGTCGTTGAGGTCGAGCCCCAGGACTCCGCAATCATCCCGCGCCTGCACGTAAACCAACACCTGGAAGTCCAGGGACCGCCCGTGACCGATGTCCCGAATGGCTGGAACGAGATCCACCCGGCGAAGATGATCACCGAAATCGCGTACTGCTCCCGGGACGCTACTGCGGCCCCGCGGGGCCGAATTCCCTGCGCCCTTGAGCCGCGGCTCTACCTTGAAGGAGCTTCCGATTCGCCCGCCGCGGCCTCGCCCTCAATCATCTTGGAGACCGCGTGCACATCCGAGTACTCGGAGCGAAGGCCCTCCTCGAAAAGCGGAACGACCTGCTTGTCCGCGAGCCGTTCGCGCGCCGCCGCCATAAAGGTGTGGTGCATTTCGGCGAGCAGCCCCGTGATCGTGCGCATGACCGAGGAGGCCACGAAGAATTCGGCCCGCCCCTTTTCCTCGTCGACGACGGCGCGGATGACCATCTGGTAGCCCTTCACTTGGGTCTTGCCGTAGAACCACGCCTCGCCGGTGTACGGGTTGTGGCGCTCGTAGGCGCGCACCGTGATCACCTCGTGGGCAAGCACCGCCGACTTCAGCGTCTCAAAGATCGCCCCCATCTCGCCCGCCGACGCGCCCGGCTTGAACTCGTAGGCGCGCACATCGAACTGCTTGAGCTCCGTCTCGACGAGCCGGCGCAGCATCGCCGTGTTCGCCTGCTCTTTCGTGAAGAAGAGCGGGCAGACAACCTCCGCCTTGCGGCTCTTCATCTGCACGATGTGCGGGCTGCCCTCCGCGTCTTTGTAGCGGCAGGTCCCGTCGATCATCGACATCGTGCAGATCTGCGGGTCGAAGTAGTAGGCGAGCGTCGCCTTCTCGCCCGTGTGCAGCACGCCGAGGTTCACCTTGGTGCCCGCCATCTTGTAGGTCGCGGGCTCGACCTTCGCCAGCCGCAGCACGTCCGCGTTGAAGTCGAGGTCGACCGTGACGTTCGTGATCACCGTGGAGGTATTGTTCACGATGCCCACCTTGATCCGCACATATCCCTGGAAGAACTCGACGCCCGAGAGCATCTGCACCTCGCGCGCGGTCGTGGCGAGCAGCACATCGCCGCGCGTGAGGTCGGCGGTGAGCCTCCAAATGGGGGCCAGCACCTGTTCCACGCCCACGAAGTCGGCCCTGTTGCCGCTCCAGTTCTCGACGACCCCCGCGTAGGTCGCCTCGACGTTGCGGATGGTCTCGGTGAGCAGCTCCCGGAACTCGCGGTCAGGCTCCCCGTACACCGTAACGGCGAGCATGGAGTGGCCGCCCTGCTCGAGCAGGATGACGTTGTCCCCGTAGCCCATCCGGTCGACGGGGCTGTTCTTGCGGAACGAGTCCTTCACGAAGTCCTGGACCGCGACGAGCATGGCGCCCACCGACTCCGGGTCCTCCACGGCGTCGGCCGCAAGGCCGGCCCGCGTGAAGATCGTGCGGCCATCGCGGTAGAGCAGGAAGAGGTCCTCGACGAGGAACGTCCGCTTGTTGACCGGCACCGACACGACGATCGGCCTCTGCGCGGCCACTGCCTCCGGCGCCGCCGAAGCGGCCGAACCCCCCGCCGTTGGGCTCTCCGTGAGGAGCGGGTCGCTCGCACCCGGCGCCCGGAATTTCCGCCACGCCGCAACCCCGGCGATGCCGCCGCCGATGAGGATCAGGATGAGCCACCAGGGGAATGGGGTTTCGCCAGGATTGGGCAGGCCGCTCGTGGCAGAAAGCCCGGTGACCACAATCGGTTGCGTCACGCTCGCATGGCTGCGGTCGGAGAGTCGGACGGTGAGCGCCACCGTAGCCACATGGGTGAACCGGATTGACAGGAAATGGGTCACATTGCTGTAGGTAAGCTCCCCAACGCTGGAGATGTCCCCCTCGAACGACCAAATGAGCGAGCTATTCGGGTCGAAGCTGTTCGGGTCTCGACCGTAGCCCGTGAGGTTGAGCGCCACGGTCTCGTTGACCTTTCCGCTCAGGTTCGGGATTTGTTGGCTGATTACCGGGGGAAGGTTCGTCGGATCGGTCGCACGGATCGAAAAGGGGAACGAAACCGTGCCGAGAGAATCGTTGAGCACGAGGGTCCCCGCCAGGAACGCTTCAAAGGGCGTGCCGTGGCCGGGGTATGACGGCGTCCAATCGAAGCTCCAATGGCCCAGCGGGCCTTCCGTGAGGATGAGGGTCTGGCTCGAGTCGTACCCCTGCGCCGTAACGGCGACATGGTCAAGGTCCGGGTCGCTCACATTGAACTCGATGCTGAATGGGATGTCCGTGGTCGCCTCGGCGGACATTTGCGCGAAGGTCGGAGACATCGTCGGCAACCGGTTCTCCGGCAGCGCGATGCTGAAGTTGAAGGGCCGGCTGGCGGCCCCTCCCGAGTCGGTCACCACGACCGAGTAGTCGAACCGCCCGTGCCGCAAGGACGCCGGGGGGTCGATCGTGAGCTGGCCCGTGGGCGAGACCGTGATCCAAGTTACATTCGAGGTCGCGGCAAAGGTGAAGCCGCCTGAATTGTCCGGGTCGGAAACCGCAAATTGGAACTGCAAGGGCGCACCGGCGGCGTAATTCGCCGGCGGGATGTTGGTAATCTGCGGCGGGTCGTTCACTGGGGCAATCGTCGCGTTCACTCTGATCGTCCGCGTGAACTCGCCGTCCGAGACCGTGATGTTGAACGAATCGGCAAGGATCCCTTCGCCATAAACGAGTTCGAGCGTCGACCCGTTGATCGTCGCGTTCCGGGAGGTCGCCGTGAAGGTGAGCGTGGAGGTCGCGTTGTCGTCGTCGTGGACGAAGGCCGCCAGGTCCACCGCGAACGGGACATCCTCCCTGAGGCCGCTCAAGTCGGGTACGCCGGTCCAGAACGGCGGGTCGTTGCGCGGGGCCACGATGAGCACCGACGAGCCCCGCACCGAGCTGTTCCCATCGGACACGGTGATGTTGAAGGGGACCTGTCCGGGGTTCGGGACCGTCAGCGTCACCACGAAGCCGACCACCGTCGCGTTGGGCAGGTCGGTCGCGATCGCGAGCGCGTCGTGCGGCGTGTCCACATCGCTCACCGCGCTTGAGAAGTTGAACGTGAGGAGCGCATCTTCCGCGCCGTTGTAGGTGGGCGCGAGGCTGATCACCGGCGGGTCGTCGCGCGGGAGCACGATGATCACGGTGGTCCCGTTGACCAGGTGGGTCCCGTCCGACACCGAGATAGTGACCGGGTAGGTCCCGCTGTTACTGAAGTTTAAGCCGATCAGGAGCCCAACCACCGTTGCCCCCGTGGCATTTGTCGACAGGTTGAGCGGGTCGAATTCCTCGTCGGCGACCGCGCCCGTGAAGTCGAGGAAGCTCAGCTGGTCCTCGTTCACGGTATAGTTCGCGGCCAGGTTGATCGTCGGCGGGTCGTTCACCGGCGTTACGTTGACAGAGAAACTGAAGGGCAGGTTGTCGTGCCCGTCATTCACAATTCCAACGACCGTGTCCAAAAGGACGCCATTCGGGTAGAGCAGGGTCAGCGTGGACCCGTTCACCGTGCCATAGAGGGGGTTGGCGAAGAACTGCAGGATGTCCGCGCTGTCTCCGTCGCTTGCCCAGCCAGAGAGGTCGAGAGCCAGGGGAATATCCTCGGTCGCGCTGACCTGGGCCTGACCCGACCACACCGGCATCCGGTTCAGCACGACGCCGCGGAAGCGGTTCTCGCCAAAGCCCGCCGAGGCGCTCACAAAGTACCGGCCGAGCGGCGCGGGCGGCGGAATCGTGAGGCTTGTCTGGAACGCGCCCCGGGCGCCCGCGAACGCCGTTGCCGTCCCGAAGACTTGCCCGTCCGACACCCGGCCGAGCACATTGACACTCGATAGCGTGATCGCAAGCGAGCTGGCCGCGGCGAAGAACAGGCCGTCCGACTGGGAGTAGACCATCATCAGAGGGTTGCCGTCCCCACGGTCGAGGATCGGTCCCGCCTCGATGTTCCCGATCCCCCACTGGGAAACCTCCACGACCGTGCCCGACCAGGCGAGCCCGTCAAAGGAGGTCCTGGAGCTCACCGTAGTCGTGCCGAAATACATCTTGTAGCTGCCGTCCGTGAGGACATACAGCGACCGCGGCGCCGAGCCCCCGATCGTCGCCTCGAAGTTCCAGGTGACCGCGTCGTCCGAGAGCGCCGTCGAGAGCCCGACCGCCGAGTCGTAGTACATGCGCAGGTGGCCCTCCGGGGTCGGCACGACCGCGCGCGCGTCGGGCGCCGATACGTTGAAGTTTGAAAGGGTCTCGAACTCGGAAGTCCAGGTAACGCCCTCGTCGCTTGAAGTGGCCGACGAAATGTGCGTGCCCGAGCCGAGCGGGTTACAGGAAATCAGGATCGGCTCGCTTCCCCCGAAGTACATCCGCAGGGGCCCGTCGAGCGCCCGTACGATCGTGAGCTGGGTGATTGGGTGTTTGCCGCCGCAGAGCTGGAAACGGATCCCGCTTTCCCACGACCAAGTCGCCCCGTCGCGCGAGAACGCCGACTCTATCCCGTCGGTGCCGCCGCCCGAATTGTCGACGAAGTTGCAAAACATCCGGAACGTGCCGTTCAAGAGGCGCACCACATTGTCGCAGTTCGACGAGCTGTGCGACGAGGCGGGCAACACCGAAGTCTGGTTTGCACTCCACAGGTTCGTCGCCGAGAGCGTGCGGTTCGCGAGGGCGCCCGTGATGTTCAGGGAGTCGTTGCGTAGCGCCGAGCTCGGGGTCACCGTCGCGTTCAGCCAAAGCGAACTCTCAGGCGAGCCGCGCGTCCACATCGTGAGCTTGTAGGTGCCCGGCGAGACGAGCCCCGAGTTGCCCTTGAGCAGGAACACGCGCCCTCCGGGGAAGTGGAACGGCTCCTCCCACTGGCTTACTCGGCCCGTGCGGACTTCGAAGGGCAGGCTCCCGTCATTCGGGACGATGACGCTGACGACCTGAGATCCGCTGAGCGCGCCTGCGCTGGGGTAGCTCCCCGACGCATTGAACCACACCGAGTCCGTGGGCTCTGCTGGCACCGTTTTGGCGCTGAAGAGCCCAATCGCCGCGTTGGAGGCGGTCAGGTTCAACACGGTGAAATTGCCCGACGGCAGGAGGGCCGCGACGCGGGCCGTCGAGGTCGCCCCGAGTCCCGTAATGTGCGTCGGCAGGGCAAAATAAATCGTGAACGGGATCTGACCTGCGGTGATGTTCACGCGGAACGAGGTGTTTGCCTCCACCGGCTGCACCTGCACCGCGCCGTTGCGCACGACGAACGCGAGCACCCAGTCGCGGTCGGTCTGGCTGGCGGGGGCGGGGTTCCACGTCCCGTTGAAGCCCACGGTCAGGTTCCCTGTCTGATTCACCGTGATGTTGGCAAGCGCCGCGATGTTCACGCCGTCCGCATTGGTCGACAGGCCGAACTGGCCGAAGGCGAACGCCGAGGGCGCGTAGGGCGTGAAGTTCTGCGCGGTGTTGTTGGAAAGCGAGAGCGGGGCCGGCGCAAAGGAGGGAGAGGCCGGGGTCTGCGGTGGCTCGCCCGGTGTGGAAGGCCCGGCCAACGCGCCGAAGATCTCGACCGAGCCGGTGCGGGGCGCGGCCGGGGTGTCGCCCGCGACCGTGCTTGCGAAAAGGCCCGGCGTCGCCAGTGCCGAGGGCACCAATCCGAAGAGGAGGTTCGAGACGAGCAGGAATATGGCGGCCCGCCGGAGCCGCCAGCGAACTGCCTCGTTGTGGTGGACGTGCAAAACGACACCCCTCGGGGCGGCCTGGAGTGATTTTCACTTGCCGTCAAGATAAGAGGATTGCGGTGTTGGCGCTTATCTGCGCGAATGAACACAAATGAGCGGTCGGCGTCCAGGAGTCCCGCGCAACTTCCAAGGCGCCTTCCGTGATCCTGGACTAGACTCCAAGCCCCTCGTGCCGCGGGATGTAGGTCCGGCGCACCAAGTGCACGCCTTTCAGTCCCTGCAGCGCCCTGGCCATCGCCGAAATGCGCGCGCCTGCCCCTTCGACCACGAAAACCTCCACGCAGTCGGGCCCTTCGAGGTGCGTGTGCAGCATCGATTTCAGCACATCGCCGTAGTCGTGTTTCACTTCCCCGACCCGCCGCTCGTCGCCCTTGTTGAAGCACACCGCGATGATCGCGTTTTCTCTCCCCCGCTGCGGCCCCTGCGCGCGCTGCTCCGCCAAGAAATCCACGAGCGCCGACTGCACCGCGTCGCTGCGGCCGCCAAAGTGCGCCTCCTCGACGAAGCGGTCGAGCTCTTCAAGCAGGTTCCCCGGCAAGGAGACGCTAACGACCTTCGCGCGCCTCGCGCCTTTCGCGTCGACCCTCGGCATTCCCCGGCCCCCCGGTTTAGCAGGAATTGACCTCGCCCATTTGAAACCTTATTAATTTTGTATGGAGCCTTCATAAGGGGGCTGTCGGGTCGCGCCCCCGTGGAACCATGGCTCCCCATCGCCCTTAGCGCCTCCACCTTCTTCTCCACGCTCCTTGGCGGCTACATCGCCATCCGCAGCCAGGCGCGCCTGCGCTACTTCTTCGCCTTCTCCGCGGGCACGCTCCTTTCCATCGCGTTTGCCGACCTGCTGCCCGAAGCCATGAACCTGTCCGAAGGGGATGCCCTGCTTCGCGAGTTTACCTTCTACACCATCATCGCGAGCTTCGTCTTCTTCCATGTGATCGAGCGCTACGTCCTCGTCCACGAGGTCCACGACCACGCCGACACCGAAGACTCGAAGGAGTTCGCCCACGACCACACCCACACCGTCGGGGGGCTTGGCGCCACCGGCCTCATCGGGCACAGCTTCGTCGACGGCATCGCCATCGGCGCCGCGTTCCAGGCCAACGCCGCGATCGGCGCCATCGTTGCGCTCGCCGTCATCGCCCACGACTTCGCCGACGGCGTCAACACCGTCACCCTCACCTTCCGCATCGCCCGCAACCGCCGCAGGGCGTTTTCGTTCCTCCTGGCCGACGCCGCCGCACCGGTCTTCGGCGCTCTCACCACGCTCATGATCGCCGTCCCTCAGGCCGCTCTCGCGCTCCTCCTTGCCTTCTTCGTCGGCCACTTCCTCTACATCGGCGCCGCCGACCTGCTCCCCGAAATGCACCGCGGCCCCCGCTCGTACAAGGCGCTCGGTGTGCACCTCCTGGGTATCGTCGTCATCATCGCCCTCACCCGTATCCTCAGTCTCTGACGAATCGGCGCCAGGGGCGCCGCAGACGCCCTCGTCGCATAACGCGTGCCAATCACCCTCCGCGCGCGGCACACGAACCTTGATAATAGCCCAACGGGCAGGCTCGCTTCGTGCGCCTCGCGTTCTGGCGTCGCCAAGACGACGAAAGGCTTCCCCGCGCGCCGCCCACGCCCTACGACCGTCGGCTGTTTTGGGCGCGGGTCGGCGCCCTCCTCCTGGCCCTCCTCTTGCTCGCCCTTTCCGTGGGCCCCGTCGCCCTTGGAGCCACGGCGCCCAACGAGGGCGGCGACATCAACATCACCGTCGAGTTCTACACCGCCTTCGAAAGCGGCGGCGGGTTCATCACATGGGACTTCTCGCCCTCCGCCGCAAAAATCTTGCGCGAGCGGCTCGACTCGACCGCCCCCTTCGGCTTCGTGAGCGATTTTGAAGTGAAGGCATATTCCGACACCATCGAATCGACCCTCGAACGCACCGTCGGCACCCTCCGCAATTTTCAAATCGGAGGCGTCCAGCCGCAAGGCCAGCGGGGGCTTAGCGGAGTAGATGTGAATTCCAGCGAGCCCGCCCACTTCCAAGTCAAGTTCGCGGGCCAGTGGGCCGAGCGCGACATCGACATTCCGATGGCCAACGACATCCTGCCTGGCGTAGACGGCGGCCTCGCCGTCCTTGGATTTGCGGGCGCCCTCACCACGGAGCGGATCCATGAGCGCACCATGATCATCGCCGGCGGGCTGGCGACCTTCTCCGCATTCTCGAGCAATTCGCATGTGGTGCGTGTTCCGGGGGGCACCATCGCCGTCGTTACCCGCGACTACACAGCCGGGGACGCCAGCGGCGCCGGGACGCCGGACCTACGTTTCGAGCGGTTTTCCGCGCTCAACTCCTCGTTCACCTTGCTCGCGCCCATCGCAATCGCCTACTTCGTCGGGCTCGTTGGGGCGCGCCGCGAGCGCGACGCGACGCGACAAGCCACCATCGAGCCCTTCCACAAGGCGCTTTCCGCGTTCTTCCTGCTCCTCATTGCCGCCTATTTTGCCGCGGAGCCTGGCATCGCGATATGGGGCGGAGGAATCGCCTTTGCCGTCGGCGCCCTGTTCCTCTCGTACCGCATGTACCCCGCCGACCGCCGGCCAGACGACCTTGAAACGAGCCGGCCCCGCGCAGTCACCGCCCCGGCCGATGAGTGGTCGCAAGTCGAAGGCGGGGAAGAGGAGTCGCCGGCGGCTCCCGCCGCGGTGCTGCAGGCCGTCGCCTTGCTCGACAAGGCCCACGGGCCGCTGGACCCGAAGTCCGCGACGGAGCCCGCGTCACAAACCGGCGCCGTGTCGCTTGCCGCCGCGCGCGACTTGCTGCCAAAGGCCGTTTCGCCCCTGAGTTTGCCCGAGGACGACATCCCGCGCCCCGACGGACGCACCGCGCCGCCCCGAGAGGGGCCCCAAGCACCGCCCGCCCCCAAGCCCGTTGCCCCCCCCGGACCCGCGGCGCCCAAAACGCGCGTCCGCTGCCCCGGCTGCAAGCACTACTTCGAGGCGGAAGGCACTCGTCCCCTCTCGATTACTTGCCCGCACTGCGGGCGCCGCGGCGTGCTGCGCTGATGCTCTGCGACAATTACGAGAGGACGAAATTCTTCTGCCTGTAACGCGGCGGGGGTGTTGGGCATGGGGACGAGGAAACTCAAAGTCGGCGTCGTGGACGACAACCGCTCGGTCGCCGAGATCATCACCGAGATCCTCGGCGGGCGCGACTTCGTCTGCTACGACGCCTACGACGGCCGCGGCGCTGTCGAGCTCTGCCGCACCCACGACCTCGACCTGCTCATCCTCGACTACCTCCTGCCCGACTTCGACGGCCTCGAAGTGGTCCGCCGCATCGAAGCTTCGGGCAAGGGCGTCGCCACCCTCATCATCACCGCCGCCGGAAAGGACCCGCCCGGCGGTTGGGGGTTCTCCTCCCTCGTGCGCGGCGTCGTGCGCAAGCCGTTCACCGGCAGCGAGCTCCGTGCAAAGGTCTCCGAGGTCACCGGCCGCGAGTTGCCGTAAGGCGCGCCTTCCCGGTGCACCATACCATTCCCTCCGACCCGTTAACAAATCTTGATATGGCCCGCCGCACGATCCAAAATCGCGGGGTGTCAGTCGTCGCGCGCAAGGAACCTCCTGAACATGGTCTCATGCAGGTCACCGACCTCGACGAGCAGCACGTCGGCGGGCCGGTGACCGTTGCGGCACGCGTGGCCGACCTCGCGACGAAGAAAATCACGATCCAGGTCGCGGTGTTCCGCTGCGCCCGCTGCCAGCGCCTCGCGGAGGAAGTCCAGACCACCGAGCAGCTGAAGTTCCCGCTGCAGTGCTCGCCGAGCTGGGGGGGCTGCGGCGCCAAGCGCCGCGAGGCCCACTTCAAGCTCCTCGAACGCGAGAGCGTCTACGCCGAGAGCCAGGCGCTCATGCTCGCCGACGAGAAACACGAAAACCGTCAGATCGAGGCGCTCGTGCGCGGCCAACTTGCCGGGTCGCTCGCGATTGGCGCACAGGCCACCTTCCGCGGCCGCCTCAAGAAGCGCCCGGGCAAGCACCCGCGCGGCGAATTGCCGTACCTACTCGAGGTGGCCGAAGTCACGGGCATCCAAATGCCTGACCGCGTCGTGGTCTACCCGCGCCGCGTCGACCCGCAGCTCATCTACAACATCATCGTCGAGCGCCAGCGCTCGGGGCTTTCCACCAACTACACCGTCATCGTCGACGAGGCCCGCAAGATCGGGCTTGCCGAGGAGGATGTCCGCGCGATGCTCTCGAAGCTCCTGGAACAGGGCAAGCTCGAGGGCCAAGAGAAGGAGCGCGAACGGCGCCTGCGTGAAGAGAAGCGCGACCGCCCGGACGATGAGGGCAAAGACAATGTCGCCCCGCGTTAGCGCGTCCGGTCCTTACCCCGGCGCGGCGCCCTGCCGGAGTGATGGCCTCCGCAGGACCGCGATGCCGAGCAGGACGGCCCAAATCAGGTAGCAGATGAACCCCCCGATGACCAGGAATCCGGCGGCGATGCCCGCGCCAAAGCCCAATCCACCAAACTGCGCAAGCGTGACCACCGAGATGATCAGCCCGCCGGCGAGGGACAGCGCGCCGAAGACAACACCAAGCGCCGGGATCGCCATGCTCGTCGCGCGCGTCCTCAACATCAGCACATTGAGTGCGAGCAGACAGGCCGCCGAGGCCGTGAAACACGCCGTCGCAAACGGCAAGGTTGGGGGCGTGCCCGCCCCCGAAGGGAAGAAAAACAAGGCGACCGCTGCTGCCAGCGCGACGAGCGCCATCATCGTGACCGCCCCAACCGCCCGCATCGCCTCCGGCGCCGCCTGGCCCGCAAGGTCGCGCATCACCACCGGCGCCGCGGCAATCGACAGGAAGAATGCCGTGACTAGCGCCCCCGTGAGCCTGAAGGCCGCCGAGCCCGCCCCCCCTCCAAATCCCTGGGAGGCAACGGCGAGTCCTACAAAAGAGAGCGGCCCCAACACCGCGTCGCCAATCAGGACGCCGGCCAGCAGCCTGTCGCGCGCGGGCAACGGCTGGGGCGGCGGCCGCATGTAGATCGGCATCATCACCGGCGCCATGACCCACGGCGGTGCGCCCTCGGGCGGCCAGCCGGCGGGCATCACGTCTTCGCCTTCCGCGCCCCGCCTTCGACTTTCTTCAGGCGCTTCTTGAGTTCTTCGTTTTCCTTGCGCAGCGCGTCCACATCAGGGCCCGTGTCGAGCCCCTCGCGGATCTGGCGCAGCGCCTCTTCGGCCGCCCGCCGGATGCGCCCCTCCACATCCTCGCCGTCGGCGAGCTTGCGAAGCGGCTCCACCGCCCGCGGGTCGCCGATCCTGCCAAGCTGCATGATCGAAGTGATCTGCACGCGCAGGAACTTGTCGCCCGTAAGTTCGATGAGGTGGTTCACCACGTCCGGCCGGCCCTTGCCAAGCGCGCCAAGGCCCCGCACCGCCGAGAGCCTGGACAGCTGGTGGTACCCGTAGGTCGTGCGCTCCTTGATCCGGTCGATCACCGACTCGCTATTGAGGGCGGCCAACCCGTCGATCGCCCCCTGGCGTATCCAGTCGTTCCACGAGTCGACTTTCAAGTAGTGCTCGAGCAGCGCGCGCGACCCCTTCGTTCGCGCTTTGCCGACCGCTTGGCACGCAGCCACCGGCACGAAGTATGAATCCTTCGCCTCGAGGGCACCCTTCAGCACCTCGAGGTTCTGCGGGCGCCTGAACGAGCCGACCGACTCCACCACCGCACGCCGCGCCTTCACATTCTTGATCTTCAAGGCCTTGACAAGCGCCCGGTACGCTTCCTCCGTCTCGGTGTCCGCAAGGCACTTCGCGATCTCGATCTGCACGCCCCAGAACCGCTCGCCCTCGAGCGCGCGCGCGAGCGCCTCCACGGCCTCCTGCGACCCCACCTTTGCAAGCTGGTGCGCCGCCGCAATCCGGCCCATGGGGTCCCGGTCGTGCTCGAGTTGGTAGAACCACATCTTGCGCGGCTTCACCACCGTGACGTGCTTCAGCACCCAGTTGCCCGGGTCGAACCGGAAGAGCCGCGGCTCCTTGTCGAGCTTCCAGGTGAACGTCTGCTCCTTCTTCTCCACCATCTCCTTGAATTGCTTGCGCCTGCCGTTCGGCAGCTCGAACTCGAAGACGAGCGGCATCTTGAAGAGGCCCGTCTCCGGGTCGGTCCGGTGGCTCTGCACGATCCACACCGACGCCTCCTTCTTCTTCGGGTCCCAGGTGTAGGTCACTTTGTACTCCGGGTGCCCCGCCTTGAAGATCCACTGGTCGAAAAACCAGCGCATGTTCCTCCCCGTCGCCTTTTCGATCGCGTTGATGAGGTCGAGCGTCTCGACGCTCTTGCCGCGGTTGTCCTCCACGTAGGTCTTGATCGACCGCCACCAGAGCTCATCGCCGAGCACGTACCGCAGCATGTGGAGCACGGTGGACCCCTTCTCGTAGAGGTGCCGGTCGAAGATGTCCGACGGCTCCTTGTAGACATTCGTCACGATCGGGCGCCTGTAGCGCTCCTTGTCTTCGCCAAAGTAATTGCGCGCGTTGCCAAGCATGTGGTAACGGAACGAGGCGTCGCCGTGGTCGTGCTCGTCGTAGAGGGCGTCGAAGTACGTCGCGAAGCTCTCGTTTAGCCACGCGTGGCTCCAGTCCTTGCACGTCAGCAGGTCGCCGAACCACTGGTGCGCGAGCTCGTGGGCGACAAGCCCTTCGTGCCAGTTCTCCGCGTAAGCCCGCTCGTCGCACAGCACGAGGTCCGTCTGGGTGGTCGCCGTCGTGTTCTCCATGCCGCCGTAGATGAAGTTGGCCGCCGCCACCTGCGCGTACTTCTCGTATGGGTACTTCACGCCGATCGCCTCGGAGAAGAACTTCACCATCCTCGGCGTCTTGCCAAAGGCAAGCCTGGCGCGCTTCTCCTTCCCCTTCTCGGTGTAGTAGGTGATCGGGATCCCCGCCCAACTGTCCCTCAACTCCACCCACCGGCCGGCCGCCAGCGTAACGAGGTACGTCGAGTGCGGGATCGACATGCGCCAGTGGAACGTCTTCGTCTTGGCCGTCTTGTCTACGGTCACCTTCACAAGCCCGCCGTTCGAAATCGCGGTGAAGTCCTGGGGCACCGTCGCAATCATCTCCGTCGTGGCCTTCTCCTGCGGCGCGTCGTGGCAGGGGTACCAGTACCGCGAGTACTCGTCCTGCCCCTGCGTCCATACCTGGGTGGGCGTGTCGGGGTACGCCTTCTCGGGGCGGATGAAGTAGATTCCAAGCTTCGGCTTTTCGACGCGGTAATGCACGGCGAGGGAAACCTCCTCGCCTGCCTTGTACGCCCGCGGGAGGGTAACGCGCAGCTTTCGCTTGTCGTACTTGTAGCGCGCCTTGCGCCCTGCCACCGAAACCGCCTTGATCTTCATCTCGACCGCGTCGAAGGCCGCCTCTTTGACCCCATCGTGGAACGCGCGCAGGGTCGTGGTGCACGTCCCCTCGATGGCGCTGAGGGCGATGTCCACCTTCAACTCGAGCTTGATGTGCGTCGAATCGAAGTCGCGGTCGGGGGCGTAGTGCGGGCGCGACGAGGGCAAGAGGAAGCGCGGGTCGCGCAACGTGACGCCGTTCTCTAGCTCCATCAGTCGGTGGCAGTATTCAGGCACGGGAACCACTCCGGGGCAAAGTACACGGAAAAGCCCTGGACGCGATATGAAGGTTCTCGCGAGGGGCGGCCGCGCGCGTTCGTGCAGGGCGAAGGAAAGTCTTTTGTCCAGCCGAGCCGGAGCGGCGCGCGTTGCCCCTCAGCGAGTTCGAAGTCCGCATCACGTCCCTTGCAATGCTCGCCGCCTATGCCGCGATGGCGGGAGGCTCCTTCATCCCGTCGCACAAGCGGCGCCAGGCCGAGGCCGCTCCGATCCGTGGAGCGCGGCAAGTCCCCGCTTGGGTCGACCGCCTTTGGGTCGGGACGCAAGGGGCGCTCGTGCTCGGGTTGCTCGCGGGCCTCGCGGTCCCGGAATTCCTCTTGGCCTCTCCGATCTCCATGCTCCGCTTTGCGACCCTGCCGTCGGCGGCCGCGGGCGCCGCCCTCGTCGTGGCCGGTTGCGCCCTTATCGCATGGGCCGCCCTCCACCTAGGCGCCGAGCTCGCCCTCGCCATTGAGGCGCGCGAAGGCGGGCGCCTCGTGACCACCGGGCCCTACGCCCGCATCCGCCACCCCATCTACACGGGCGTGTTCCTCCTCGTTGTCGGCGAAGCCGTCGCGCTCGCCTCGCCGGCGCTTGGCGCCTACCTGCTCGTCGCGATATTCTGCGCCAATCTGCGCGCCAGCGCCGAGGAAGAACTCCTTTCGACCGACCCCGTCCACGGTTCTGCCTACCGTGCCTATAGGGCGCGCACCGGGCGGTTCCTACCGGCCCCCAAAGGTCGATAGAAACATCCCCCTATCGATCGATCCTCGAAGTTACCACGAGCCAGCCAGCGCAAGGGGCGGAGCCGGGTCAGCGCACCGGCGGTGCTAGGTCGCCCCTGGGCCCTGGGCCCACAATTCTCATTCTGCCGACGTGCCACCATCAGGGTTTTATGCTCGTTTTCGAACGTGCGATCGGGTGACTGCCACGCGGCAAAAAACTCTCATCTTCCTTGCAACCGCCGCGGCAATCCTCCTCATCGCGCCCGCTGCGCTCGCCTACTCGCGCGCCGACACCGCGCTCGTCTCCGACCGCACCGCCCTTGACTACACCGTCGTGCGAACCTATTCCGGTACCGAAGCCACCAACGAACGCAAGGTCGCCGACACAAACAACAACGGCGCCGTCACCCAGGCCGAGGCCGATGCCTACACCGCCAACCTGACCGCGACCTCCCTCAACAACGCGACCGGCTCCCTGCGTTGGGACAACGCCGCCACCTCCTGGTCATCCCTAAACATCACCACCAGCGGACTTGCCAACCACGCAGTTAACCAAAACAAGCTCACCATCACCCTCAGCGGCACGGTCAACCTCACCTCCGCAGTCGGCCTCAACCACACCGCCACCATCCTGCCGCCTTCGGGCGCCGCCGCCGACTTCTCGCTCTCCGTGCCCTCGAACTGGACGATCGTCAACGTCACGGGCGCCACCATCACCTCCTCCTCCCCCAGCGCGGTCACCGGCAACGTCGCGGCCGGCGGCCTTGCCCTCATCCAAATCGCCGAGGCCCTCCCGCCTTTCGACGACACCCTCCCGCCCACGCTCGACGCCGGCGGCGACCGCACCGCCCTCGCCGGCGCCCCCACCGCACTCAACGGCACTGCGAGCGACGACGACCCCGTCTTCCCCGTGGGCGCTTCCTTCTTTTGGACCTTCCTCTACAACGGCACCCCTGTCAACCTCTCGGGCCGCGACGTCTCCTTCACGTTTTGGACCCTGGGCACCTACACGCTCACCTTCACCGCCGTCGACCGCTCCGGCAACCGCGCCGCGACTTCCATCAACGTCACCGTGCTCAGCCCCGACACCGTCGCCCCCGTCCTTGGACCACCGCAAGCGATCTCCGTTGAGGCGGGAACGCCCATTACCATCCTTGGCAATACCACGGACGACGACCCCGCGTACCCCGCAGGCGCTCGTTTTTCGTGGACCTTTGCGCATAACGGCACGCCCTTCGTCGTGTCGAGCGAGGACCTGACCTTCACCTTCTGGAAGCTCGGCGTCTATTCCCTCAACTTCAGCGCCACCGACGGCTGGGGAAATACCGCAACGACGACCGTCACTGTGACCGTCGTGAGCCCCGACACCGTCCCCCCTACCCTCGGCCCACCCTCCGAAGTCACCGTCGAGGCCGGCACGCCCCTCTCGATTCTCGGCAACACCACCGACAACGACCCCGCCTACCCCGCGGGCGCCCGCTTCGCATGGTCGTTTGCCTACAACGGCACGCCCGTCACGGTTGCCGCCGAAAACTTGTCTTTCACGTTCTGGAGAATCGGCACTTACGGCATCATGTTCACCGCCACGGACGGATGGGGCAACGCGGCGGCAGCCACCGTGCGGGTAACGGTCGTCAGCCCCGACACCGTCCCCCCCACCATCGAGCCCGCCGCCGACCTCGCCGTCGACGCCGGCACGCCCTTCACCCTTGCCCTCAACGTCAGCGACAACGACCCGTCGTTCCCTTCCGGCGCCACCTTTCTCTGGACCTTCGTCTACAACTCGACGGCCCTCAACATCCCAAGCCAAACGCTCGCCTTCACCTTTTGGGCCATCGGCACGTTCCCCCTTACCTTCTCCGTCGCCGACGGCTGGGGCAACCTCAACACCACCATCATACGCCTCACCGTCGAGCGGCCGGACAAGCTGCCCCCATCGATCGACCTTGGGGCCGCGCGCTCGGTCTTGGCCGGCACGCCGATTACCCTTACCGCGCAGGTCTCCGACAACGACCCGTCGTTCCCCGCCGGCGCCGCGCTCTACTGGACCTTCACCTACGACTCGCTCCCGGTAAACCTCAGCGGCGCCTCGGCCTCCTTCAACTTCATGAAACTCGGCCCGTTCCCGCTCACCTTCACCGCCGTGGACGCCTGGGGCAACCGCGCGCAGTCCACGCTTATGCTCACCGTTTTGAGCCCCGACACTTCGCCGCCCACCGTGGACGCCGGGGCCGACGTCGAGGCCGTCCAGGGCGACACTGTCGCCTTCCACGCGTCGGCGGCCGACAACGACCCGGCCTTCTCCAGCGGGGCCGCGTACTTCTGGACGTTCACCTACAACAACGAGTCGATAAACTTGTCCGGCAAAGACCCCGCGTTCAAGTTTGACTTCCCGGGGACCTATGAGGTCCAACTTGAAGTCCGAGACCCCTGGGGCAACACCGCGTACGACGTGCGCAAGGTGACGGTGAACGGCGCCTCCAACGTCCCGGGCCCCTCGGCCGCCTCCCCGGGCGGGTTTGGCCTTCTGCTACCCGCCGTGCTCATGGGCGCCGCCGCGGTCTCGGCCATCGGCGTTGGCGCCTACCGCCGGCGAGAACGTGACGCCGCCGAGGCCGAGAGCACCCGCGCCGAGGCCGCCCAAGCCGAGGCCGCCGCCGCCGTCCTTGCCTCGCCGCCCCCCGCCGGCCCCACCCACGTTGTCGAGGGGCTCCTCATCCTCTACAAAGACGGCCGTCTCATCCACCACCAATCGGCTGCCGGCGAGGCGGGATTCGAAAGCCCCGAAGTCCTCGGCGCCATGTTCACCGCCGTCACCGAGTTCATTCGTGACTCGTTCGGCCAAGAGGGCGCTTTGTCAAGGCTCACCTACGGACAAAACACGATCCTCCTCGACCGCAGCGCCCACCTGTTCGGTGCCGTCATCGTCTACGGCGAGCCCGACCAGGAGCTCGCCGACAACCTCAGGGATTGCCTGCGGCGCATGGAATCGGCCTATGCGGGCGTTGTCGAGCGCTGGTTCGGCGACCGCGACGCGTTCGCGGGGATCGACTCCTTTACCTCCACGATCTTCGCCGCCACGGTCGGCCTCACCCGCGGTGAGGTACGCGCAGCCTCCGGCGAGAAGACGGTCAAGCTCGTCTCGGGTACCGAGCACTACAAGGGCTATGTGCGCCTGCGCGTGGCCATCGCGAACCAGACCGACGGCCGGCTTACCGACGCGACCGTAACCGTCGTGTTCAACCAGAACGTCCTTCGCCTTGCCAAGATCGAGCCCGCCGGCCTCGAGCACCAGGGGCTCACCGTGCGCATCGGTGACGTCGGTCCCGGTGAGCGCGCGGGGGCGATCTACTACCTCGACCCCCAAACCTGCAGTCGGACGAACATCGAGGGGATCGCCGCGTTCCGTGACGCCTCCGGTGTCGAGCGCACGGTGCCGATGAAGCCGCGCACCGAGGAAATCGTCTGCCCCATCTTCTTCACCCCGCACCACGCCAACCCCGGGATGATGAAGCGGCTCATCGAGAACTCGCTTGCCGCCCGCGACTCCAAGCTCTACCGCGTGCTCTCGCTGCCCGCCGGCACCGGCTACAAGGACCTGTTCGGCATCGTCCGCGAGGCGGTCCAGCGCCACCACGTCGTCCTCGTGCGCAACATCGCCACGGGCGCGCCCTTCGACGGCAAGGCGTGGTTCTACGGGCAGACCAAGCACTCGAAGAGCCCGGTCATCATCCGCGCGACCGTGTCCGAGAGCCGCCGCGCCGTAGAGATTTTCGTGGCCGTCGACTCGCCTGCAACCCTCACCGGGCTGCTCGCCGAATTCAACCGCTCCTTCACCGAAATGGTGAACGCGCGCATGCCCGAAGCCACGCTTGAGCCCGTCCTCGAAGACAGCCTCAAGGGGCTGATGAGCGCCGATGAGTTTGCCCGCGCGGAGGACCAGCCGAACGACCCGTGACCGGCGGCCTGGCGTCCTTTCTCCCCCTTGAAAGTTGCGCGCCAAGACTTAAGCCGTGCTCCCCCCGCTTGGCCGCCCGGGTTCCCCCATGGTTTGGAAAATGCACACGACCTACAATTCGAAACTGCCTCCCGAGACCGTCTTGGCCTACATGACCAACTACCAGCCCGACGACCACACCGCCGAATACTACCGCAATGAAAACAAGGGCGAGCCCTGGAAGCGCGAAGTCCGTTGGATCGACGGTGCCCACGTCGAGATCACCGACACCACCAAGCGCTGGAACGGCAAGATCGTCGTCGACCTTACGGGAAAGCCCAACAAGATTACCACCACGGGCACCACAACCATGGGGGGTTGGAACGGCCAGACCCTCGTTTCGCGCAACGCCGAAGGGGGCACCTCGTGGGACTTCAGCCTCGAACTTGCGCCCAAAGGGTTCATGAAATTCCTCATGATGTTCATTGGCGGCGGCATGCGCAAGGGCTTCATCGCCCACGGCCAGCAGCATTTCAACGACATGGATAAGGAGCTCGGCGGCGGCGCGACCTAGGGCTCGACGCCTCGTGAACCGGACTTTGAAATAAGCGCCGCCCGCTTTCCGCCCTATGTCTTCGGCTCCTGCCAAGGGCGCCTACGCTTCCCGCATCGCGCGCCAGCGGCAGGAGAAAGACGATGCCTTCCGCTACGAGAGTTGGTCGCCCGTCGACCCCCACGAGCGGACCGACTTCGAGGGCCTTTCGTACTTCGCGCCCGACGGGGCCTGGCAGCTCAAGGCTAAGTTCAGGCGCCTCGCCGACGGCGGCATTTTCGAAATGCCCACCTCCACAGGCGAGCCCCGCCAGCAGCTCCGCTTCGCGAGGCTTGAATTCACCACACGCAACGGCCCGGCCGCCCTGTTTGCCTACAAGAATGGGGATGACCCGCACGAGCACACCCTCTTCGTCCCCTTCCGCGACGCCACGAGCGGCAAGGAGACCTACGGCGCCGGCCGCTACCTCGACCTCGAAGAGCCCGAGGGAGACGAACTGGTCCTTGACCTCAACCTCGCCTACAATCCGTACTGCGCCTACAGCGAGGCGTACTCGTGTCCGCTCCCTCCCCCCGAGAACTGGCTGAAGATCGCGGTGACCGCAGGCGAGAAGAATTTCACCAAGCATTAGGAAACGGCGCCCGCCGCCTTCCCCGCGCCTCCACGAAGGTTCATGTAGGACAAAGCCAGTCGCCGAATTTGCACCTCCGGGCGCAAAAGGGCGGCTCCCTTGAACCAGACCGACGACGATGAAATCGCGTCCAAGGGCCCGCGCAAGCCCGAGGCCTTCGAGGAAGCCGAGGTGCTCGGTCCCTTCGAGGTCAGCTCCGTCGAGGAATCCGATGAAATTTTGGAGGAAGTCCGCTGCGACTGCGGCAGCGACGGCATGGAAGAGGTTTCCGTCAAGAAGTCGCGAACCGTTCGCAAGCCGCGCAAGCACTTCGAACGGCACTTCTTCCGGTGCCCGAAATGCGCTGCCGAGAAAGTCGTCCTGCTCGATATCACGGCAAGGCGGCGGCTCCTCGGGGTCTGATCCGCAGTTTTGACCTCGGCCTTCCCGAGAGGGTCGACGCGGTCGAGACCCGCCGCACGGGCGCTAACCCTTCGCGGAAAACCCGCCGCGCTCGCCCTTGCGGGCGCGCCCAGGATTCGGGCTGTTCGCACGCGCGCCGGCCTTCAGTGCAACGGCGGTGACAGGGCCCGTCAGGCTTCCTGTTCTGTTTCGCTTGAAGCTGCGCCCGCCGCGGCAAACTTCGCAACATGCTCCCTTTCCGCGCGCGGGAGGAACCCGCCGAAGTCCTCGTCGAAGGCGAGGACCTGCCGCCCGTAGTGCTGCGCGGCGGCAAACGACTCCTTGCCCGAGCGCATGGTTGAGAAAATGGCGAGGATCGTAAGGAGTAGGAAAAGCGCGAGGCTCGCCGAGGCTGCCCGTCCACTTCCGTCGGCGGGGTCGCCCAAGGCCGCACGCAGGGGGCCCTGCAATGCGAGGCAGAGCGCGGCCATGACCGAGACGAGCATCACGCCGTGCGCAATGATCGCGTTCACGCGCCGCTCGTTGGCCAAGAACCGGGAGAGGGCCGCGTCGAAGAGCATCCACTGTGTGATCCGGATGCGGTCGCGCAGCGGAGAGTCCTCGTGGCGAAGCGCAACGCGGTCCACATGGTCGGCTGCCGCCCTCCAGGGCGCGGCCGCCGCCGCCGAAAAGAGCAGCGCCGCAAGCGCGGCGGTGCCAAGCGCAGCGGCGTAGAGCGCGAGCGTGCCTGCGCTCGGCGTGCCTAACGGGGCGCCGGGGATGGGAGCTGCAATGAAGCCTCCCGCAACCGATTCGGCCACGAGGATGATCCCGCACACCCCCGCCATCCGCGTCCAGCCGCGGCGCACGTCGGCCTCGAAGGCCTCGCGCTGCGTGATGTGCGCAGAAAGGGCGCCCAGCGATTCAATGAAACCCGTGGCGTCTGCGGGGCGCGCCCCGCCAGCGCCGCCGCTTGCTAAGTTGTCACCGCGGCCCGACCCATGGGCCCCATCCTGCCCTGCGGGCGGGGAATCCCCGCCCGCGGTTGGGTCGAGCCTGGTCTTGGTCGGCACATCCCACCCGGGCCGCAGGATCGTAATACGCGCGGGGCATATGAGTTGAACGGTCGCACTTTCACGTGCACTTGAATCGTACGTCCGCTGGCTGACACCTGAGTTTCATTTGGAGAATCACGTGAATGCGCGGTGCGGTTCGAGGCGGATCGCCTTGCGCAGCGCGCGCCTCGGCGGCGGCATCACGTCGTTACGCGGCACTGCGAACCACGCGAAAGGCGCGCACCCCGAACCGCGCCCTCGCTGGGCCCACTCGCTTCCGTGTCCCTCGCGCCTCGCGCTCCACCGCACTCCTCTCAACCCCTCTTGCAATCACCGCGGTCGGTCAAGTGCAAAGCCATAAAAACCCCCCAGCCGAATCTTGCGCGGAAGACCTTGGCCAAGACGGCGAAGACCCCGGCAAACCCTAAGCCCAGCGCGGCCGTCCAGAGCGAGCCTCGGCCCGCCCCGGCCTCCGCTTCCAAGGCGGCGAAAGCGCCCAAGCCAGGCAAGGAAAAAACCATCCAAATCAAGACGCGCGGGCCGTTTGTCGTGGGCGCCCGCGAAGAGGAAATGGACATCGTGCAGCGCGACACCCATAGCTGCGGGGGCGGATTCGAAATCGAGATGGAAGAAGTTCGCGCACCCACCGAGACCTCGGGGCCCACGGACATCGTCAAGACCACCTGCTCCGAGTGCGGCGCGCACGTCGACTTCCTCTTCGACATCTCCTCGTTCTACGACGATGAGGAATCCAAGTTCGAAGCGGCGCCTCGCGGCGACGACGGCAAGGAAGGCGAGGACGACGAGGGCGGCTGGCTCTCGTAGGCGCGCCTACACGAACGCTTCTCCGATCAGCAGCAGTTCAAAGGCGAAGACGAGCAGGCGCGACCCCGTGCGGGTGAAGCGCTCGAAGGTCGCGAACTCCGGCCTCCTCCAACACGGGACCCAAAGCGCCACAAGACCCGCCACGAACGCTGTCGAACCTGCGATGTAGAGCAGCGAAGGCCGCCAGGCAACGAGCCCCGGAGCAATCACCGGCAAAAGGAAGAGCGGCAGCGACGCCAGGTAAAACACGAGCGCCGCGATCAGCGCCTTGCGCATCCCGACCTTCACCGGCAGGGTAACCCACCCGGCCTTGCGGTCCCCCTCGATGTCGCCCCCAGCGACCATGATCTCACGCCCAATCTCCATGACGAAAAGCCCGAGGCCGAGCGGGAGCACGAGCATTGCGTTGC
The DNA here is from genome assembly GCA_041499475.1 of Thermoplasmata archaeon. Classification (GTDB taxonomy): domain Archaea; phylum Thermoplasmatota; class DTKX01; order DTKX01; family DATEUP01; genus DATEUP01. Next base: position 48,051 of record JBGQKI010000009.1, on the reverse strand, counting down.
CGGCGCCCGCCGCGCCAAACACGGGGATCAGCGCGACCCCGTACGCCACCTCGACGTGCCCGCCGATGCCGTGCTTCTTGCCGATCGTGTTGTAAAGGAGCCCGTCGCCAAGCACGGTCAGGCCGATCAGGCCTGCCACCACGTTGACCGATTCCGCGAGCGTCGCCTTCGGGTGCCCTGCAAACGAGACCACAACGCCGATCACCATCAGCGCGAAGCCCACATCGCGCGCCGTCTTCTCCTTGATCCGCCCTTGCGCCAGCACCTTGTGCGGGCGGTTGACTTTGTCCGAGGCGAGGTCATAGTAGTCGTTGTGAACCATGAGGCCCGCGGCAAGCAGGGCGGCCGCAAGCGCGTTGATGACACACCCGACGACCGGCAGCAGTTGCCCTTCGCCAACCGTCGCATTCAAGAAGCCTACGCTTGCGCCGGCCACCGAGATGATGACGATCGGCGGGCGCACGACGAGCGCCCAGTCCTTTGCGCTGCCCACGGCAGGTGAAGGCCGCTTCGACCTAGAAAAACGCGTCGAGGTTCCGCTGCTTGCCCTGCGAGGCGGCCGCCGCAATCTTGTCGAGGGCTGCCTCGACCCGCTGGCGGCTGAACTGGTGCTTCTCCACGAAGAGGTCGGTCAGCCGCGCGTAGTCGGGTGCGTTCCACACAAGGCCCTCCACCTTGACCGTCGGCGGCTTTTCGAAAAACGCGCGGATCTCCGCGGCGTACGGGGGCACTTCGATCCCCTTTGCTGCGCACGCCTCCTCCAACCGGTGGTGCTCCTTGACGAGCTTGAGCGCCTTCTTCGGGCCGTAGCCTTTGACACCCTCGTTGAAATCGGTCCCCACCAGCAGTCCCACATCGATGAGCTGCCCGCGCGTGATCCCGAGGGCCGCGAGGTTCTCCTCCAGGTCAAAGACTTCCGGAACCACCGTGACGAAGGCGTCGCGGCCCGGCAGTTTGCGCCGCCCGGACACCGCGAGGTTGCGCGCCAAGGTCGGGGCCCCGAAGAGCAGGCAGTCGAAGTCCTGCGACCCCACGGCGTTGGCCGCGCCATCCCTCACCAGCGCCGACGCCTGCGCTTCTCCCTCGGAGGGCGCCTGCACGACCGGGATGCCCATCGCATGCAATGCTTCCTTCGCCTCCTCGATCATCACTTGGTCGAGGCGCGCCGTTTGCTGAGCTTTGCTGCGCGCCGTCTCGAGGTCGCCGCGGGCGAGCGCGTCCTTGTAGTCGCGCTCCGCCTGCTCCCGGCGCGCGCGCCGCTCCTCGATCGTCCGCCTCTTCAGCGCCGGCGGCTCGCCGTCAAAGACGTAAACCGGTCGGATGCCCGCTTCGATGAAGTTCGAGTTGCGGTAGAGGATCCCGGACAGGTGCGATGTGGTCCGGCCTTGGAAATCCTTGAGCGGCGTCCCGTCGGGCCCGCGGATCGTCGCGAGGAACTGGTAGAGCGTGTTGAAGGCGTCGACGGCCACGACCTTGCCTTTGAAGTCGGCAAGCTCCCTTGCGTGGTGCACCAGGATGTCCGAGAGGTCGACGCCCACGCTAACCGCCCGTTGAACGACCGCGGTGGCCAAAAAGGCTCGCGTCTGGGCGCTACCTTGTCCACTTGTAGCTCTCGACCGGGAAAACCACGCTGGTCGAGGTGTGCGAGTGCTCGGAGAACTGCACGACGAACTCGGCCGCGGTGCCCTCGTCGGGCGCCTCGAAGATCACAAGCGCGTCTGAGTCACCGAACACGCCCAGGAATTCGCGCACCTTCACGCCGTGCGGGACCTTGGGGTTCTTGTAGGAGCGCACCGCCTGCTCGTAGTGGCCAGGCAAGAACCGAAGGGTCGTGAGGAAGTGCATCTTGGGCGCCTTACGGTGCGATGGGCCGGGGCGTATAAGGGAGTTGCGCGCGCTTCAGCCTCGCCGGCGGGCGAGCCGCCCGATGGCGTCCGGGCCCAAGGTCAACCGCCCTTGCCCTTCACTCTTCTGCCCGGTCCACCGCGGGCGGTGCAGGTCCCGCCCCGGGCTCCGCCGCCGGGGCCGCCGGGTCCACTTCCTCGAAGACCTGCAGCGCGCCGTCCACGACGCGGTCCAAGAAGCTCGGCCGGTAGGCGATGAGCGCCGCTTCCACGGTCTTCGGGCTTGCAAGGATCCACCCGCCGAGTTCGTCCTGCTGCTTCAGGACCGCCCCCTTCTGCTTCAGGCGCAACAGGTAGCCGCCGAGCGTCGAGCGCCCGATTCCAAGTGTCGAGGAGATCTCCCTCGTCGACATCCCGGGCCTCGAAAGGAGCAAGACCATGATGCGGCGCATCTGGCGCTGGCGGAGCGCCGCGCAGGCCTCGCGCAGCTCCTGCGTCATCGCCTGCGGGTAATAGCGCTTGAAGCGCAGGTCGTATTCCACTCGGATCAGCCCCGCCTCTTCGAGCCTCCGCAGGTGGTGCCGCAGCGCCCCGAGCGAAAACGGCAGAATCCGCTCGAGCGCCCGCAAGTGCGAGCCGGGGTGCTCCTCGATCGCGCGCAGGATCTCTTGGCGCGGCGTCCGCCGCGAGGTCATGGATCACCGGCTGCCGGGAGCAGGAACGCCGCTGCGAAGAACCCCGCTGCGAAGATGTCCCCCACGAATTCCACAATCTCCGTCTCGTTAATGTTTGGCGTGAACCCGAGCTGGTCGATCAGCACGATAATTTCGGTGAGAAGGAAAACCGTGAAGCCGATTGCCGCAAACAGCACCCGCCGCGTCCGCGTGCGCGCATACGCCTTCCAAAGTACAAACGCCGGTCCCGCCACGAACAGGGCCGTGACGAGGGCGAAAACCACTTCAAGTGTCCATGCCATGGCGCACCATCCGGACCCCGTAGTACATACGGCCATTGGCACAAAGATTGAAGCGTCCTGCGCCCGTTGGCCGCGCGCCTCTACTTCACGATCATGACCTTGCGGTTCGAAAGGTCGGCTACGCGCTCGGCCACGGACCCCAGCGCGAACGGCCCGATCTTCGAGACTCCCTTGTGGCCGAGGATCACGAGGTCTGCGTCTAGCTTCTCCGCGGTGTCGACGATTTCCCTCGCGATGTCGCCCTTGAGCATCAGCGCCGCGGCCTGCCTCGACGAGCGCCGCACCAGCGCCGCGGCCGCGTTCAGCCGTTCGAGGCGGTCGGCCGCCGACCGCGTGCCGTCATCGCCAAAGCGTGTGAAGCTCTCCTCCTCCGGCACGACCCAAACGAGGACGATGAGGTCCCGCGGCGACACGAGTTCGATCGTGCGCTGGAGCGCTTTCCTGGCGCTGTCCGAATCGTCATAGGCAAGGAGGTAGGTCGACACTCCTTTCCCTATCGCGCGGCCCGCCACAAAACCCTTGCGGGAAGGCCCCGGCCAGGGGCCGTCAGGCTTGGGGCGCGCCTCGCGCCGCGGCTTCCTGGCGGTGCTGGCGGAATTTCTGCACTTCATGCAGGAGCTCTGCGCGCCTCCCGCTCCTCAGGTTCACCAACGCGAAAACGGCAACCAGCGGCGCAAGCCCCACCAACACGACCGCTACCGTCGCCTCCGGCGAAAGGGCTCCGGCCAGCCGTCCCCATAGGAGCGCCATCCCGGGGATCAAGAGCGCAGGGGCGAAAATGCCTGCAACGGTGAGCGGGAACGCAAGGAGCGGCTTCGATGTTCCGACGAGGATCTCGTCGATTTCCTTTTGGTTGAGCGCCGGGGGCTGCTGCACGAGGGGCCGGCCCGCGCGCCTGCAGACCTCGCGGACGGCATCGAGCGCGGCGTGGTAGGGCTCCGTCCCGTGCTTGCGCAAGTTCAGCACCGTCGGGGTAAACGGGATGACCACACGCTCGCCGCGTTGCAATTCGATGCGCAGGCCCGCGTGCCTCGCCGTCCCCTCCGCTGATGCAAAAGGCGAGAACCGCATCCCCGCGTCCTCGTAGAAGCTCGGGTAGATATTCACGACCTCTCCAAGCGGGAACCGCTCGCGCGCGCCGAGCATCCGCGCAATCCGCGAGCGCGAGACCTGAATCGCATCCGCCTCGATCCGCAACGGGGACGGCGTGGTGAGCACCCCGAAGAGGGCGATAAGCGCGAGCGGCAGGAGCGCAACTGCGGCCTGGTCGAGCCGGCCCGCGAACGCGCGGTCCACGGCCGCGATCGGAGTGGCAAGCGCCAGGATGAAAAGCAGGGCCACCGTCATCGGCCCAAAGCGCGCCGGCCGGTACTCGAAGAGCAACTCCGCCCCCGCCGCCACGCGCGCACGCCCCCTCGCGCCAAACGCTTTCCCTCGATGAAGAACGCAAGCCCTCGCCCTGCCGACTTTGCCCGCGAGCGCGCTCCCCCAAGGGTCAATCCTTCCGGCATGGGTTGAAATGCCGCGAGGCCATGGCAAGGAGCTAGAGTGGTAACATGGTTCACGTAACCGACGATGGAGAATTCGACGCGCCGATCGACAAGATATGGAAGTACCTTGGCGACGACAACCCGCAAACGCACGCCCACAGCACGGTCAAGGGCCAGAAAGTCCTCGAGAACAAGCCTAACTACCAGGTACTCGAGATGGAAGTCGTCAACCCCGACGGCAAGTCGACCCGTAAGGAGAAGGTCAAGATGACGATGCACGCTCCCAAGGGGTTCGACTGGGAGGTCCTCAACGGCCCCATGGCCGGCACGAAGTTCACCAACAGCTACACGCCCAACGGCGCCAAGACCAAAGTCAATGTCGCCGGCGACTTCAAGATCCAGGGCATGGACGACTCGACCACCAAGAAGGCCATCCTCGACTACCTCGCCATGATGTTCAACGAGGACCAGGCCAACCTGCGCCGCTACAAGTGAGTTCGCGCACCTTCAGCCGCCCGCGGCGCTCGCCGCGGGCCGGCTCCCTTTTTTAGGCCGGGCGACCCCTTTCCGGGCCGGAGGCCCCGTCACGACGCAGTCGAGCGGGGCGGAAGGCCTCACGCTCTTCGAGGTTTCCAAGTCGTTCGGTTCGCTTCCCGCCTTGTCGACGGTCTCGCTGCGCGTGCACCCCGGCGAAGTCGTTGCGCTCTTTGGCCCCAACGGCGCAGGCAAAACGACGCTCCTTCGCATCGCGGCCGGCCTCTCGCGGGCGACCAGCGGCCGCGTGCTCATCGACGGCACCGACCTTGCCCACTCCCCCATGCAAGCGAAGCGCAAGGTCGGCTGGGTCGCCGACCGCCCCATGCTCTACGACGGACTCACGGCGTCCGAGAACCTCGAATTCTTCGGGCAGCTGTGGGGCCTTTCGCCCGACGATGCCGTGAGGGCCGCCGCAGCCGCGCTTGGCGACTCCGGCCTTGCCCACCGGGCTGCCGACCCCGTCGCGGAGCTCTCCCGCGGTATGCAGCAGCGCCTCTCGCTTGCACGCGCTTTCCTGCACGCGCCGAGCGTCCTGCTCCTCGACGAGCCCTTCGAAGGCCTCGACCCGCGCGGTCAAGAGGCGCTCGTCCACCGCCTGCGCGACGAAAAGGGCCGTGCCGAGCGAGCCACGCTGCTCGTCACCCAGCACGTCGACCTTGGGCTTGCCTCGTGCGACCGCGCCGCGCTGCTTGACCGAGGCGTGCTCATCAAGGTCGTCGCCGGCGGCGAACTTGACCTGGCCGGCCTTTCGAGGGAGCTGCGCGCACTCGGGGGGGATGCCCCTGCCCCGTAGCGCCGCGCTGGTCGTTGCCCGCAAGGACCTCGCCCTCGAAGGCCGGACCCGCGACGAGCTTGCGCTCATGGGCCTCGTCGCCGTCCTCATCATGCTTCTCTTCCGCGTCGCCGCCGAGGGGCACCCCGGCCTCGTCAGCACCGCCGTTTGGGTGACGCTCGTCTTTTCGGCGACGGCCGCCCTTGCCCGCTCGTTCCACGCCGAAGCCGACCACGGGACGCTCGACCTGCTCCTTGCAAGTCCTGCGAGCGCCTCTGCGCTCTACCTTGGCAAGGCGCTCGCTTCTTTCGTGGTCGCCCTTGCCGGGGCCGCGATCGCGCTTGTCGTTGCCCTCCTGTTCTTCGGCACGGCGTTTGTGCAAAGCCCGGCGCCCCTCGCCGCATTCCTCGTGTTGGGGGCGCTCGGGCTCGCTGCACAAACCGCGTTCTTCTCGGCCCTCTCGGCCCGCTCGCGGGCGCGCGCCGCGCTCTTCCCCGTGCTCGTGATTCCCCTGCTCATCCCGCTGATGCTTTGGGCGGCGCGCGGCACGGCGGCGGCCGCCGAGGGCGCGCCGGCCGATGCTCCCCTGGTTTGGCTAGACCTTGCCTACCTTGCCGTCTATGACGCGCTCTTCCTTTCCCTCTACTTTTTCCTCGCGCCGCGCGCGCTGGACACCTAGACCGCCAACGTTCTTCTAGCGCGTCGCCGGTGCGCGCACGATGGCCCCCTACGCCAGCCGACCGCTCGCCCCGAAAACGCGGATGGAGCGCTTCGTGTCGCTCCGTTTTCCGCTGTTTGTCGCCGGCGCCGTCGCGCTCCTCGTTCTCGTGCTTCTCGCGCTCCTTTGGGCGCCTAGCCTCTCGCTCGGTTTCTCGGCGCCCGTTGCCCAACGGATCTTCTACCTCCACATCGGCGCGGCCATCGCATCGTATGCCGCGTTTTCCGTTACCTTCGTGGCCTCCCTCGCCGTCGCGCGCCGTGGTTCTGCCCTTGCCGATAGCATCGCGGAGGAAAGCGCGCGGCTCGGCTTGCTCCTTGCCGCCATCACCATTTCGGCCGGTTCCCTGTGGGCCTGGGCCGAATGGGGCGTGCCTTGGCGCCTCGAAGACGAGCGCCTCATCACCTACCTCGTCCTCTTCCTCGTCTACATCGGCTACTTCGGACTGCGCGCGCGCCTCCCGCAAGGCGAGGGGCGCGCCCGAAGTGCGGCCCTCTACGCGGTCGCGGGCTTTGCCCTCGTTCCCTTTTCGTACCTCTCGATTTTCATCTGGCGGACGCTGCACCCGACCGTGATCTCGCCGGGCGGCCAGGGGATCGGCGGCCAAGGCGCGATGCTCGTCGTCCTCTCGCTCACCGCTTACCTGCTGCTCTTCCTCGCATTCCTGGCATGGCGCCTCGAACTCAGCGCGCTCCTCCAGCGCCTTGCCGCCGCTCAACGGAGGGCCGACACTTGAAACGGCTTTGCCCCCTCCTCGCTTTCGCCGTGGTCGCCTTGCTCTTTGCGCCGGGCCCGGCCTTCGGCGGCTACGTTACCGGCGTTGGCAACGCCCGCACCGCCCACCTTTCCGACGACCCCAACGCGGTCGACGCAACCGTCATCGTCCCCGAGGTCATCCTCGGCTCCGAGGGCTACACCTACCACTTCACCCTGTCCGGGTCGAACACGACCGCCACGCGCGACTACCGGTTGGAGGTCGTCGTGAGCCCCGGGGACCCGATCGTCGAGGCGCGTTTCAACGCCACCGGCCCCGGGCCGCAGGGCGCCGCCCTTACGACAATCGACGTGAAGGTCGGGCCCGATGTGCTCAAGTTCACCACCACCAACACGCCGTTCGCCGTCGAGCTGCGCTCCTCGAACGGCTCTCTCATCGACTCCACATCATTCTCTGTCGACTTGCGCTACAAGACACCTCCGCCCGACGGCGGCCTGCTTGCGCTCGCCCTTGCATCCGCATGCCTGTGGGGGCTAGTGTTTTTATACACACTGCACCTGCATTCGACACAGCGGAAACTGCGCGCCAGAGCCGACGCTTTGGAGCACGCGCACCACGAGGACTCCGCGGGGGACCGCGCCGATGGAGAGAAGCGTTGAGACGGCGCACGCGGAGGCGGCCTCGGCCGTCCAGGCCTCCGACGCCCTCCCGCGCGCCCCCTCCGCCGGCGCCTTCTCTGCCCCCCGGGCAAAGTTCTCGCTTGTCGTCGCTATCGTCGCAGCGATCATCCTAATCACCGTGTTTGTCCCCACCGGCGCCTCTGGCCCCAAGTACACCGACGTGAAGCAGATCACTACGGCGCCCACGGCCTTCGACGGCAAGTCCGTCGCGGTCGTCGGCGGCGTTCAGCCCGGGTCTGTGAGCGTGGGGAGCGCACTGGCTTTCAACCTCACGGACTACGGGGATGAGTCGGTGGCCATACGCGCGGTCTATTCGCGCGGCCAGGACGCCAACTTCGGGGAGGGCAAGAAAGTCCTCGCCGAGGGGGTCGTCCAAGTTGTCGGTGGCGTCCCAAGGCTCCTCATCGACAGCTTGTCCATCGGCTGCCCCACGGACTACCGCCCCCAACCGACGCCGCAGTGAATGGAGGAGGGACATTGGCAAACCCATGGACCGTCTACTGCGAATGCGCAACCTGCGCCGAGACCACCTTGCATGAAGTGCTGAAAGGCAACGAGTCGGAGAGCCGCGAGGCTGTCGTCCTCGAGGGCATCCTCAAGTGCCGCACGTGCGGCACCACAGCGCCCCGCCGCATCCGGGAGGAGAAGCCCGTCGTCCTCCAGGTGATGTTGTCCGAGGGCGAGGGCTCGCGCAAGTCCACCGTCGTGGTCGACCCCGATGAGAAGCTCGCCATCGGCGACGAGCTCTTCGTCGGCAAGGACCGCATTGTCGTCACGGCCCTCGAAACGGAGGGCAAGCGCGTCGAAGCCATCGAAGCGCGCGAAAAACCCGTGGTCTGGTCCAAGGTCTTCAACCGCGTCCGCGTAAAGGTCTCCATCAACCGCGGCCACTCCACCGCAGCCGAGACCATCGAAGCCGCGCCCGACGAAGAGTTCCAGATCGGCGAGATCCTCACCATCAAGCGCAGCAAGGCGGTCATCCACACCATCAAGACCCCCAACGGCACGGTCCGGAAAGGCAGCGCCGCCGCGCGTTTCATCTCCCGCATCTATGCCCGCGAAATGCGCGAGACCTATCGGTGAGGTGGAGGGTAACCCTGCTCGCCCCCGACGCTTGCTTGACCTTCGTCGGTGTTGGCCCGCGGGGACCTGACGGGGTGCCCCCGGCCGTGCTTTACGCGGTCGCGCAGGCGGGCGCGGTCTTTGCCGACGACTACACCGCGTTCTTCCCCGCCGAAACGCTCGCGTTCCTTGAGCGCGCACGCGGCGATGCGATCCCCCGGATCGGCCGCGCGCGCGCCGAAACGGGCACGGAAATCCTTGAAGCCGCCCAAGGCCCCCGCGGCGCGGCGCTCCTCGTGCCCGGCGACCCGATGGCCGCCACGACCCACGTCGCGCTGCGCATCGAGGCCGTCCGCCGCGGCATCCCCGTCCGCCTCCTCTTTGCCCCGTCCATCACCCACACATCGTTTTCCGAAGCGGGCCTGCAGCATTACAAGTCAGGCCGCACCGTGTCCCTCCCGTGGCCCGAGAAGGGGTACGCCCCCACCTCGCCCCTTGAGAACCTTAGGGCGAACCGGGCCGCAGGCCTCCACACGCTCGTCTTGCTTGACATCAAGGGCGAGCAGGGCCGGTACATGACCGCCTCGCAGGCGCTCACCCTACTCCTCGAACTATCCGCGAAAGTGGGCGGCGACGCGTTTCCACATCGTGCCCTTGCCGTTGCCGTCGCTCGTGCCGGCGAGAGCGACGCCGCCGTGCGCGCAGGCGCTGCCTCGCGCCTGGCTCAAATGGACTTCGGTCCCCCGATGCACTGCCTCATTGTCCCGGGCGCGCTGCATTTCGAGGAGCGCGAGGCGCTCATTGTGCTCTGCGGCGCCAAGCCCGACGAACTCCCGCCCGAATAGGGCGCGTAAGCCCGCCGGTTTCCTCCCGCGCCCCTCTCAAATGGCCGCGCCCCGTGGCGCTCCACATGAGCCAGCGAAACGCAACCCGCGGCACCGCACTTGGCGAAAGCCTCGCCTGGCTGTGGGTCAGCCTCGCGCTCACCGCCGCGGCCACCGCCCGCCGCCTCCTTATCCCTCCCAACCCTGGGCTCGCCGGGTACGCGCTCGACCTCTTGCTCCTTGCCACCCTCCTTGTGGCACTCCTTATGCTCGGCGCTTCCACCGTGCTCATCTTCCTGAGCGTCGAACTCCCCTGGGACCGCCCGAGGGTGCCCGGCGCAAGATTCGCCATGTTGGGCGCACTCTCGCCCGCCGCCGGCGCCCTCTTGCCCGCAGCGTGGCTCGCCCCCAGCTACGCGCCCACCGCCGCCGCCGCGCTCCTTGCCATCGTCGTCGGAGCCGCCGCAAACGCAGCCATCGCTTCTGCAAACGCCCGCGCCGGCGCGGGCCGATACCCCGCGCCTACCGGCCCCGGCCGTCCCGGCGCGCAAGGGTAAGCTCGTCGGTCAAGTCGACCTCGTGCTCGCTTTCTTCTTCCGCGCTCTGCCCATCGACCTGGATCGACAGCGGGCGGTCGCAAGTCCCTTCCGGCGCACCGTCGTCGGAAAATCGCGGCGATATCCGAAGTTGCACCGCGACCTCGGCCACAATTCGCCGTTCCAACCCGCCCGGAGGCAACGGCCCCGCCGGGTCTGTATAACGCCTTGACGAACCCTTTGCAAACACCTGACTCCTCCCCTTTTCGCCGCGCTTGGCTCGCCCCACCCACTCGCGGGGATCCCCTATTAACGTGGGGCCCTCAATACCAGCCGAGATTTCCGAGTTTAACATCCAGCCTCTGCGCCCCCTTGCCAGACCGCCCCAACCAAGCCCTTAAATGCGAAATCGGCGCTTGCCGACCGCTACCTGGACAACTCCAGAAGGTGACCCAAAATGCCCATCTTTTCCAACGTCGGCGAAGCAGCTGTGACCAAGGCAATCGTCTCCGGGTTTGCCCGCGACTTCGAGGAATACATCACCAGCGACGTGATCGTCGTCGGCGGGGGCCCCTCCGGCCTCATGGCCGCCCGCGACCTCTGCATGAAGGGCGTAAAGACCCTAGTCATCGAGCAGAACAACTACATCGGCGGCGGCTTCTGGATCGGCGGCTACCTGATGAACAAGAACACGTTCCGCGCTCCCTCCCAGAAAATCCTTGACGAACTTGATTGCCCGTACGAAGAGGCTTCACCCGGACTCTTCATGGTGGACGGTCCCCACGCATGCTCGGCTCTCATCAAGGGTGCCTGCGACGAGGGCGTAAAAATCATTAACATGACCCAATTCGACGATGTGATCTTCAAGGAAGGCAAAGTGGCCGGCGTCGTGGTCAATTGGACCCCGGTCAATGCCTTGCCCCACAACGTTACCTGCGTCGACCCGATCGCACTCGAGAGCAAGCTCGTGCTAGACGCCACCGGCCACGACGCCTGCGTGCTCCAATCCCTTGCCAAGCGCCGCCTGGTCGAATTGCCCGGCATGAACCCGATGTGGGTGGAGAAGTCGGAGGACGCTGTCGTGGAGAAGACCGGCTACATCTTCCCCGGCGTCTACATCTCCGGGATGGCTGTTGCGACCGCCCACGGACTGCCCCGCATGGGGCCGACCTTCGGCGGGATGCTCCTCTCCGGTCGCAAGGCTGCCGACGAGATCTACAAAGCGCTCAAGAACGGCGGCACCGAACCTGTGCCAGCCAAGGCGAAGGGGAAGGCGAAGGCGTAGGCAGCGCCGTGGCGTCTTGCGCGGCCGGTTGGGCCGGGGAGAGTCCCGGATGAGCGAACGCCGGGTCATGAGCGAGGGCGAAGCCAACGCCTTCATCCTTAGGTTCCTCCGCGATGGGCGGCGCCGGTCGACCGCGGAGGTAGAGGCGGCCACGAACTCGGGGGGCGTGCAGTGCCCCGACTCGCCGGCGAAGTTCCTAATGAAGATGCTCTTGCGCGGGCTGATTGAAGGCGAGCTCGACCCGAAGGCGCGCGGGTGGGTGTGGTGGCTCTCAGCCGGCGCTTGGCCTCTTCCTTAATAACCGCAAGGCGGGCTAGCGAGGGACGGCTTCGATGGACGTCAAACGCCTGCGCGCGGACTTCCCGATCCTCTCGGCAAAGGGCGAGGGCAAGCCGCTTGTCTACCTCGACTCGGCCTGCATGGCGCTGAAACCTCGCCCCGTGATCGATGCGGTGGTCGAGTACTACGAAAAATACCCGATGTGCGGCGAGCGCTCGGTGCACAAGCTGTCGTCGAAGGTCTCGGTGCTCGTTGACGATGCACGGGAGACCGTGCGGGCGCACTTCAACGCGCCCACCAAGGAGGAAGTGGTGTTCCTGCGCAACACCACGGAGGCGATCAACCTGGTCGCCCATGCGTTCGGGCTCCAGAAGGGCGACGAGGTGATCTCGGGCGACAAGGAGCACAACTCCAACCTGGCGCCTTGGCATTTGCTCCGCAAGCAGCGCGGGATCCGGTACACGATCGTGCGCTCGGGGATGGACGAGAACTTTGACCTGGAGGCGTTCAAGGAGGCGGTGACAAAGAAGACCAAGCTCGTGTCGGTCGGCCACACCGCGAACCTCGACGGCTCGTCGGTGCCGGCGCGGGAGATTGCGGAGATCGCGCATGACAAGGGCGCCGCGGTGCTGCTCGACGGCGCGCAGTCGGCGCCGCACGAGCCGATCGATGTGCGCAAGCTCGGATGCGACTTCTTCGCCTGCTCGGTTCACAAGATGTGCGGGCCCACGGGGGTCGGGGTGCTCTACGGGAGCGCGGAATTGTTGGAGCGGATGGACCCGGTGAACCCGGGCGGCTCGACGGTGGCCGAGACTACGTACGAGGATGCGGTTTTCCTAAAGCCCCCGCGGAGGTTCGAGGGCGGGCTGCAGGACTATGCGGGGATCCTTGGAGCGGCCGCCGCGCTGCGCTATCTCGACGCGGCCGGGATGGAGGAGATCTCGGCGCATGTGCGCGCCCTAAACCGCCGGGTCACCAAGGGGCTCGAGGGCGCGCCGGAGATTAGGCTGATCGGCCCCAAGGGCGCGGACGAGCGCGGCGCGATCTATTCGTTCGTGGTGGACGGCGTGGATTCTCACGATGTGGCGCTCATGCTCGACGAGGCTGCAAACATCGCGGTCCGCTCGGGGAACCACTGTGTCCACTCGTGGCTCCGCGCGCACGGCCTGAAGGGGACGGCGCGGGCCTCCTTTTACCTCTACAACACGCCCGCTGAGGTCGACCAATTCGTCGAGGTCGTGCGCAGCGTGGTCCTTGCGGCGCGGTAGGCCGCGCCCTCACGCAGCCGCAGCCTTTTTGACGGCCCCCGCGCAGTCTTTCTCCATCTCCTTGACGATTTGCTTGAGGCCCTCTTTCGTTTTGGCTTCGGCAAAGAGCCTCACCATCGGCTGCGTGTTCGAGGCGCGGAGCAACCCCCAGCCGTTCTTCATCTGGACCTTCGCGCCGTCGGTGGTGTCCACCTCCAAGCCCTTGCCCTGGTAGTACTTCACCAGCCACTTGACGGCCTTGAACTTGACCTCATCCTTCACCGGGATCTCCTTCTCGATGAACGGGTACGAGGCGATCTCGTCGGAGAGTTCCGAGAGCTTCTTGCCGGATTCGCCCACCTCCTGGGCGACCTTGAGCGCCATGAGCACCGGGTCGTCGAAGATGTAGAACTCCGGGAGGAAGTAGTGCGACGAGATCTCCATGGCAAATGACGCGTCGTACTTGCGAATCGCCTCGCACACAAAGACATCGCCGACGCGCACCCGCTGGACGCGTGTCCCCGGGATCTTGTGGAGCTCTTCCTCGACGATCATCGAGCATGGGATGTTGGCAAGGATAGTGGCGCCGCGCTTGCGCCGCGCGATCTCGCGTGCAACGATGATCCCGACCTTGTCCGTCTGTACCGCGCGGCCGCGGTCGTCGGCGAACACGCAGCGGTCGCCGTCGCCGTCGAAGGCAACGCCGAACGCGGCGCCTTCCTTCTTGACCGCCTTCCGTAACCCGCCGATCGTCTTGGCCGTCGGGTGCGGGTCCCGGTTCGGGAAGTTGCCGTCGACATCGCCGTTGATCACATGCACGACGAACCCCGCCTCCGCGAAGAGTCGGGGCGCGGTCACGGCCGCGGCGCCGTTTCCAGGGTCGAGGACAACCTTTAGCGGGCGCATCCCTGGCAGGCGCTTGAGGAGGAAGTGGGCATACCGGTCAACAATGTGGGCCGCGTCGCCGTGCTTGATCGCACCGAGCTTGTTCCAAGGCGCCCGCCTGCGGCGCCCCTCGAAAAACAGCTTCTTGATCGTCTCGTTCTGCGTCGTAAAGCCGGACCCGTCCCCGTGGCGGAAACGGACGCCGTTGTACTGCGCCGGGTTGTGCGACGCCGTGACGTAGACGCCGGCCTTAGCGCCGCTCTGCCACGTGGCGAAGTTCGCCGTGGGTATCGGGAGCAGGCCGAACGCCTCGACCTGGACCCCGCTTGCGGCCAGGCCTGCGGCCATGGCGCCCTCGAGGGCGGGCGAGGACGTGCGCCCGTCGCGGGCGAGCGCCACCGGCCCCTTGCCGCCGAGGTACTCGGCAAACGTGTGGCCGATTTCAACCGCGTCGGTGACGAACAGGTCCTCGTTGAACACGCCCCGGATGTCGTAGGCGCGGAAGATGTTCTCCGAGGTCATGGCCAGCGGCTCCCGCAGGGCAAGCAGGCCCCCGGGATAAAACCGTTCGGAGAGGCTGACCCAGGCAAGCCCGCGGGGACTGAACCAAAAGGGTTGGTTGATTAGCGTAATGGGGGGGCGTGGCGCCCTTGGTTGCCGAATTATGAATCAACGAGGGGCTCCGATATCTTTTTGTTTAGATGCGATTTTCCCGGTGTCCGTTCATGGCGATCAAAGACCTCTCAGCAAACGAGAAGACGGTTTTCCACGCGCTCGTGCGCCACACCTCCCTGAACGACCGCGAGCTTTCCGAGAAGGTGGGCGTCAAGCTCTCGACGGTCACCGCGATCAAGAACCGGCTCAAGTCGCGCGGGTACTTCATGACGGTCCGGGTGCCCCAGCTTCAGCACCTCGGGTGCGAGATGCTCTCGGTGAACTACGCGAGGCTCAACGCGAGCATCCCGCAGAACAAGCGCCTCGAAGTCGGCCGGTCGCTGCTCGCCGACTTCCCGGAGATTTTCTACCTGGCGAGCGACGAACGCGCGGGGTTCGCCTTTTCGCTCAACCGCAACTACTCGGCCGCCAAGTCGAACACGGAGCGCTTCTTCCGCGTTTACTCGGAGAGCGAGTTCCTGTTGACCGAGGGCTACGAGGCGATCCACTTCCCGTTCACGCAGTCGCGGATCTCGAACTTCTTCGACTGCGCGCAGCTGCTCGCGCGCGATTTCGGGATCACGGAGCGCGAGGAACGCCGCCCCGCGCGCGACGAGCGCTCGGACTACGCGCGGCAGGCGAGCGGGGTGGAGCTCTCGAGGATCGAAAAGAAGGTCTACCGCGGGCTCATCGCCAACCCCGACATGCACGACAGTAGCGTGGCAAAACAGATCGACGTCACGCGCCAGACGATCACGAAGATGCGCAAGCACTTCGAGGCGTTGGAGCTCATCCGCACCGTGCGCATCCCGAACCTGGACATGCTCGGGTATGAAGTGATGGTGCTGCTCCACCAGCGCTACCGGCCGAGCCAGACGCTCGACGTGCGTTCGGCGCAGGAAGAGGCCTTCTACAACAAGATGCCCGTGGTCTTCCGGGCGGCGGCCGACATGGAGGCCCTCGAGCTGCTCGCGTTCCACAATTTCAAGGAACAGGTGGAGGCGATGGTGGCCATGGCGCGCTTCAACCGCGAGCAGCGGTTCGTCGCGCGCGAGCCCGAGGGTTTCACTTTTGCGCTGAAGGACCTGTTCCCGATCAAGAACCACATTTACGACCGGGCGGTCGACCGGGTGCTCCTGCCCGACCTGGCGTGAAGCCTTCAGAGCCGCTTGACCGTCACCGCTGTCCCTTCATGGAGGGCATCCTCGAGTCGGCGCCCGAGGGGGCTCCTTCTTGAGACCTGGATGACCCCTTTGTGGCCGACCGCGCCTTCAAAGAGCGGCTCGCCGCCGATGCTCACCTCGACCTCTTCGCCCGTCCAGCGTGGGTCAACGAGGACAGCGAGCGACTTGCCTTGGGTGCGCATGCGCGCGCCGCCGGGCGGCCGATCAGTGCGAGCGCCTGCCGCGCCGTCCCCTTCCGTCAAAGGCGGCGCGATCTGGCCGCCCCGGCCCCCCGGGCGGTGCTCCCGGCGCCGACCCGCCGCGCCCACCGGCATCACCACCACCTGGTCGCCGTAGGTGTAGATCTCGAAGAGTTCCCGGTGTGTGAGGAAGTCGCTCACCACGATCACCGGCCTTGACAGGTCGGCTTGGAACATGCCCTCGGGCACCTTCACGGTGAAGTCGAGGTCGAGCACCTGCCGGATTTCGCCATCGACGAGGTGGATGACGGTGTCGACGACCTGCGGGATGATGCCAAGCTCGACGCGCCCGATGAGGCGCTGGATGGCGTCGATCGCGCGGTTGGCATGGGTCACGCCGATGAGCCCCACTCCCGCGAGGCGCATGTCGCCGAAGATCTCGAAGTCGCGCGTCTTTCGCACCTCGTCGTAGACCACGAAGTCGGGCCGCACGAGCAGGAGGATTTCGGAGGTGAGCGCCATGTCCCCCTCGAGCGCCGAGTACTGCGTGATGCCTTCGTGTACTTGCATGTCGCGCGGCTGCTCCATGGTCTTGACCACGGCGCCGCGGTTCATCAGGTGCTCGGCGACCGCCTGGGCAAAAGTCGACTTGCCGTCGCCGGGCCTGCCGGAGATGAGGACGCCGCGGTGGTGGTCCTCGAGCCTGGCGATGAGTTCGCCGGGCACGCGGTAGTCTTCGAGCTTAAGTTTGGTGACCGGGCGCACCGCGGTGATCTCGACGCCGTCGGAAAAGGGCGGGTAGGCGATGGCGACGCGGAAGTTGCGCAGCTGCACGACGCGCGAATCGCGCCGGTCGATTTCGATGAAGGAATCGCTGTCGCGGGAAGCGAAGTCGAGGATCTCGCCTGCAAGGTCCAAAAGGTCCTGGCGTGTGGTGACCTTTTCCGCGATTGGCCCGTAGCGCACGTGCCCGATCTTGCCGCGCTTGGCGTGGGGGGCCAGGCCCTCTTTTAGGTGCACGCTGAAGGTCTGGCCGTCGAAGAACTGGTGCAGGCGCAGGTTCTCGAATTGGACTTGCTCGGCGACCACCGGCTTGAAGTAGGTCACGGGGACGCCCTTCGCGCGGGCCACCTCGCTTTGCACGCGGTCGGAAGTGATCAGCTCCGCCCCCGTTTCGAGTGCGACAGACCGGATCAGATTGTCAATGGCACCGCCCGGCGCAGCCGCGACCTCGATGTCCGTCGGCCTTGACCCGTAAAACTCGAGTTTGATGCGCCCGGCCTCCGAGTGCTCGCGCAGCTTGGCAAGCTCGCGCAACCCTTTCCAGCCGATCCCCCGGCCAGAGTTTGCAAGGTGCTCGAGCTCGGCGGTCGAGGCTTCCGCCACGATGATTTGCGCGCCCTTGAGGTCGCCCTTTTCGACGAGGTCGCTCACGCGCCCATCGATGAGGACGGACGTGTCGGGCACGACTTTCCGTTGAGCCAAGCGCGTTTGCATCGGGCGGGATGGATTTATTCATTGGGGGGGGGCTGGCCCGCTTCGAGGCGCGCCGCGTGCGCTCGCAGAAGCTGAAGGCGCGCAGGAAGGGCACCGAAGTCCCTTCGGTGCGGCTCGTCATCGAGAACTTGGAGCCGAAGCACTCGGAATGGCTGATGCTTGAGTATGCCCACGCCTGCAAGCTTTGGGGCGGCGAGGTCACCTTCTCGAATGTACGCGACCCCAAGCTCCAGCGGGCGCTCCAGCGGCTCGACGGCGCCCATGTTAGCGCGCGCGGGGTCCGCGACCTCGATGTGGGGGAGGCGGCAGTGCTCGACCCGAAGGCTGGCAAACCGCTCACGACCGCCGACTGCGGCGCATTCGACACGCTCGTGGTGGGCGGGATCCTCGGCGGCGAGGTCATGCGCGGGCGGACGGCCGCCCTCCTCACCCGGCGAGTGAAATTCCCAGCGCGCCACCTAGGCGCGATTCAGCTGCCCATCGACATCGCGGTCTTTGCGGCGCGCGCGATCGCGCTGGGCGCCAAGCTCGAGGACCTTGAATTCACAACTCGGCTCACCGTGCGCCACGCCGACGGGATGGACATCGAACTGCCCTACGGGTACCCCGTCTCGGGGGACAAGGTCATCGTGACTCCGGGGCTCGTCGCCTACCTGGCGCAAAATTGGGGCGAGGAGGAGTAAGGGCCTTGCAAGGGCCTGGGTGCTCGACCATCCCCCTGAGGGCGCCTTGCTCAGGGGCGAGAGACCAGGGGATACGCTTTTCTACCGCGGCCCAGCGTTGGAAGGCCGTTGCGATGGTGTCTGAAGACTTCACGGTGCCCCCGTGCGATGTCCTTGTCGTGGACGACCAACTTTTTCACCGCGACATGGTAACAGAAATGCTGCGCACGAAGGGCCTTAGGGTCGAACATGTGGCGTCGGCCGACGAGGCCCTTGCGGCGTACGTGAAGCTCGAGGTCAAGCCGGTCGTGCTCATGGACAACCGGATGCCCTCGATGACAGGGGTCGAAGCGACGCGCGCGCTTAAGTCGCTTGACGAGCACGCCAAGGTGGTCTTCGTTTCCTCGGATGTCTCCCACCGCGAAGAGGCGATGGCGGCCGGTGCGCTTGGATTCGTGACTAAGCCTTTCAAGATCGCCGAGGTTTTCGCCGCCGTGTCATGGGCGCTCGCCTACAAGTTTCCCGAACAGGCGGCCGCAGGGCCTTGAAGGCCGCGGCGAGGTTCACGCGGCTGCCGAGCTCTTTCGCAGGTGCTCGATCACTTTCGAGGCAATCGCCTCGGTGATCCCGTCGGCCTCCATTAAACGCGAAATGTCCGCGCCTTCAAGGCCCTTCAGCGTGTGGATCCCCGAGTCAAAAATCGAGAGGGCCTTGGAGGGCCCGATCCCGGGGATGCCCATCAGGCGGGCGAGCACGGCTTCCTTTTCGGGGAATTCCGCAGGCGAGGGCGGCAGCGGCGCGGGGGCCGCGGCAGGCGCGGCCAGGGCGGGCGCTGTTGCGGCGCCTTGCATCGCCGCGTCGGGGGCCTTGTCGGCAAACTCCTCGGGCACCTCGAACGCTCGGGCGAGCACATCGCTGCGGCGGATCTCGATGCGCTTTACGGGGTAAATCGTCTTCACGCGGTTCGTGAGGTCCTTCGAAAGTTCGCCGTTCACGATCATCTTCGTGATCTCGCCGAGCGTGTGGGCGGCGCCGATCTCCACGATCGCGTTCTCGAGCGTCGTGCGGATGGCGGTTTGCTGGGACGACTTGATCCGCAGGTCCGAAATGGCAAGCGGCTTGATGACGACCGACCAGCCGTCCTTCGTGATAAGGTCCTTGCACACATCCATCTTCGAGTGCTTGCGCCGGGTCTGGCGGCGGACATAATCCGAGGTGAGGTCGTGGCCCACAAACACCGTATGTGCGTCCTGACCTCGGATCTCATTGATCCTGAAACGCAGTTTCACATGCATCTGCGCGAAGTCGCCGTTGATCTCTTGCATGGTGATTTCGGAGATGCGGCCCATGAGCAGGCCCGGTTCCTCAGCGAGCCCCTCGCCGATCGGCGCGCTTGAAAAATTCGGGGGCGCGTAGATGTTGAACCACTTCTTCGACTTCCACTTGTCCTTCGTCCGGCGGGCTTCCGCTCTGCTTGTTTGTTTCGCTTGCTGCTGCTTTTCCTGAGCCAAGCGATGCCTCCTTTATCCTTTGCCAGACAGGCGGGAAGCCGCACAACCGGGTCGCCCTTAATAAGCGTTTGCGGCTGGCCGAAGCGCTGGCTTGGCCTTGGCCAGACGCGCGGGAATCACGCCCGAAAATGGGTTGAAGAGCGCTGGTGCGAACAGGGCCGGCGAAGCCTAGAAATCGTGCGTTGCCCTGGCAGGAGCCGGTGCCCGATGTCCGTCTTTTCATGCGGGAAAACTGCGGCTTGTGCGATGCCGCGCTTGCGATGGTGGAGCGCGAGCTGGCGCGGCTCCTTGGGCCCCCGAGGCTCGCCTTTGCGCCGTGCACGTGCGGGCCTTCGAGCGTCGTGCGGCGCGTCGAGTACCTCGACGGATCGGTGCTGCAGGTGATCGACATCGACGGGGAGCCGGATCTGAAAGCGGTGTTCGGGTTCGAGGTGCCCGTCGTGGAAGTGGTCGGCGGGCGCTCCTTTGCACTCGAAGTCGACCCGCGCGAGTTTGGCGAGGCGCTGCGCTTGACGCAGGAGGCCGTGCGCGCATGACCGGCGAGGCGATTGCGCGGCCGCCCCCCGCCCCGAGCGAGGCGGAGCTTGTCTCGGCCACGGCGGCGCGCCGGCACGAGCGGCTCACTACGCGCCCCTCGGCGGGCGAGCACAACGCCCTCTGGTACTGGTACAAGGCGGTGCCGCGCCTGCGCGTCACCCGCAATTACCTCCTCATGCGCCTTGCGCGCGGCTCGCCGTCGCTCGGCTTCAAGAACTGGCTCTACCGGCGCATGGGGATGAAGGTCGGGCGAAATGTTTCGGTGGGGCTCGAGGTCACCGTGGACATCTTCTTCCCGGAGCTCATCACCATCGAAGACGAAGCAATCATCGGATTCGGGACCACGCTGCTTTGCCACGAGTTCTTGCAGCGCGAATACCGCACCGGCCCCGTCGTCATCGGCAAGGGGGCGGTCATCGGGGCCAACTCGCTCATCCTGCCCGGCGTGCAGGTCGCGCCCGGCGCCGTGGTGTCGGCGATGTCGCTTGTCAACCGCGATGTCGAAGGTTTCGTCGGCGGCGTGCCCGCGCGCCCGCTGAGGCGCAAGAGCGGCGAGCGAAACGTTTGACAGCGCGCCGCCTTCTCCAGGCGCGATGGAAGGGGAGCGGCCCGATTCTGCGTTCACGTGGGCCGAGACCGAGCGCGGCCTCAAGTTTGGCATCGTCGACGGCATCTTCGCCAACGCGATGTTTACCCTCTGCAGCGGCGCCATCCTCGCCGCCCTCGCGCTCTTCGCCGGCATGTCGGACTTCAGCTACGGGATCTTAGCCGCGCTGCCGTTCCTCGCGCAGCTCCTCCAGCTGCCCGCGGCGATCCTTTACCGCCGTTTCCAGAATCGCAAGTCGGTCACCATTGCGTTTGCAACCGCAGGGCGCCTTTCACTCCTGGTCATCGCCGCGGCAGTCCTCGTTTTTCCGCCGGAGTACCGAGCGGCGGGGATTTTCGCCGGGATGCTCGGGTGGAGCGCCCTCACATCGGTGGCCGGCGGTTCCTGGCTTTGGTGGATGCGCGACCTTGTGCCCGAGAACCGGTTGGGGCGCTATTTCGGCACGCGTGGCGCCCTGCTAGTCGGGCTCTCCGCGCCGGTGCTCTTGGGGGCGGGCTTTCTCCTCGACCACCAGCGGACGGTACTCGGAGCCGAGGGCGAGCGCGCGGCGTTTGGCGCTATCTACATCACGGCCACGCTCTTCGGTTTGGGCTCGTCACTTTTCCTTTCGCTCATGCCGCACCACCTTCCCCGCGAGGACCCGACTTCCGTGCCGCTGCGCGAGTCGTTCGGCGCGCCGTTCCGCGACCGCAATTTCCGAAACCTGCTGACATGGCTCGCCCTCTGGGGGTTCGGGGCGACGCTTGCGGTGCCGTTCTTCCCCATCTTCCTGCTCGTCGACCACCGCATGCCGATCTTCATCGTGACCGCCCTGCTCGTGGTGGGCACCGCGACCAATGTCGTGTTTTACCTGCTGTGGGGCCGCCTCTCCGACCGGCACGGGAACAAGCCGGTGATGGCCGTGGCCGTACCGGTGTTTGCCGCGGGACTTCTGCTCACGCCGTTCGTCCCCGACGGCGGCGTCGTGGAACTGGCGGCCGTCGTGCTGATCCAAGTGCTTTTTTCCATCGGCACCTCGGCCGCCGACCTCACCTCGTGGAACCTCGCCTTCAAACTCGCCCGGGGGCCAAGCACGCCCGCGTTCCTTTCCGGCACGCTCCTCGTGCGCGCACTCACGACCGGCACGGGCCCCATCGTGGGCGGGACGATCGGAGGGCTGTTTGTCGCCACATCGGTCGACCTCGGCCTCTTCCGGGTCAGCCACCTCGAGTTCGTGTTCCTGCTTGCGGCGGCAGTCATCCTCGCGTCCGCGCGCCCGCTCTCGGCCGTCCGCGAGGTGGGCGAGGCCGACCGGTCGGACCTCCTGCGCGCGCTGCGCGCGGAGGTATCGGGCGACGCGCTTTACCCGGGGGTCCGCCACTTCGCGCTGGCGTCATCCTACCTGATCAGCGCGGTTGTCCGAGGGGAAGAGCTTGCGCGCGGCGCGCTCGCCGGCGGAAAACGCGATCAGAAGTAGGCGGGGCCGGCTCAACGCTTGAGCGCGAACACCGCTTCGCGCGCGTCGCGCAGGCTCGGGGCGCGCCGGACCAGTTCGCCCTTCACGAGGTAGGTGAGCGCGCTGCGCACGGTCCGCTCCGGCAGGCCCGATTCGGTGATCAACTGACGCTCCGAAAGCGGGCCTTGGTCGGCAAGGAGTCGGAAGATGAACTTCGCCGAGGGAGCTGCGTCCATCGGCAGTTCGGCGCCCTGGCGCTTCGAGTGCAGTTTGCCGAAGACTTGGAGGTAGCGGGTTCGGCCGAGCCGCACGAAGCGCGCGGGGGCGGCGGCCATCGAGACCTCGAAGCCGGCCTCCCGCACCCGGTAACGCTTGCGCCCGTCAAGCACAAGCACGCGGCCGAGGCGGGATTCGACGTCGGAGATCGTGAGGTGCGCGGAGCGCGGCAAGACGAGAGGCCGCTGGCCTGTCGCGGAGCAGATCGGCACGACGAGCAGCGCCTCGGCGTTTTCCATGACCACGGGGCCGCCGGCCGAAAGGCCGTAGCCGGTGGACCCGGTGGGCGTCGAAATCACGACCCCGTCTCCGGCGTCGCGCCAGACCCCTTCCCCATCGACTTCAAGCGAGTAGCGCAGGAACCCCGCCCCGCGGCTGGAGGTTAGGGCCGCCTCGTTGAGGGTCGGCGGAAGCGCGCGGCCGTCGAGGGTCACCTGGATGCGGAGGCGCTCTTCGATGGCGATCTTGCCCGCGGCCACCTTCGGCAACGCGCCGGCAAGGCCCTCGGGGGGGAGCTCTGCAAGGAAACCTTGTCCGACCGTGAGGACGGGGGTCTGCGGGGGCACATCGCGCAGCGTGTCAAGGAGGAAGCGGTTGTCCCCGATGGCGACGAGCACATCGGGGGCGGGCAGCCCGAAGTCCTGCCGAACCGACACATCGCGGTGCCGGTCGTGGAGGAGCTTGAGAGCATCCTGAGCGACCTTGCGCGATGCCTTGTCCTGGGCGGCCACGATCGCAAGGCGCATAGGGGTCGCGCAAGGACTGCAAGCGCCCTTAACCCTTCTGCCAAACCCCCTACGCTGAAGGGACGTGAGGGTTGCCCTTGCCGGGCAACCACCCGACCCGACGAACGACTTGTGGGGGGTTAACCCAAAGGGGGGGGTGAGCGAAAACCGATGAACCGCCTTGAAGGGCAGGCGTTTTGAGGCAGTTCGCGGATGCGGCGCGGAGGCGCGCGGTGTCCCGGTCCCTTGGATCGTTTCTGCACGGCGACACGTTGCCCGAACGCGCCCTGAACTTCCTCTCCGCTTTCCGCGAGGTCCGGTACCTGGCAATCGCGGTCACGCTCACCAACATCGGTGGCGTGGGCTACGGGCTGTACTATTATTGGGGGCAGTTCGGCAGGACGGCGTGGTACCTCCTGCCGTTTGTCCCCGATTCGCCGACGGGCCCTTTCCTCATGATCCTTGTCTTCCTGCTCTGGTGGGGGCGAAACAAGCGGCGCAGCCCGACGCTCGAGCTCGTCGCGTTCGTCTCGCTCGTCAAGTACGGGATCTGGACCCTGCTCATTTTCAAGCTCTATTGGGACGACTTCTTCACCGGCTCAAACGCGCAGGTGTCGTGGGCGCTCCTCTTCCTTCACGGCGCCGAAGCTGTCCAGGCCGGCATCCTGCTCAAGGGAATGCGCATGCCGAGCCTGCCGGGGCTGACGCTCGCGGCTGCCTGGTTCGCGTTGGGCGACTTCTCCGATTATGTGCTTGGAACGCACCCCGAACTGCCCGCGGGGCTCGACCCGGCGGTCGGCGCGCGGACCGTGCCGTTGATGACGGTCGCCCTAACGATTATCTGCTACCTTGCCGCCGTGCTGTGGTGCCGGCGCGTCGCCCGTTCGGGTGAGGCGCCGCAGGGCGGCGAAAAAAGTGGACAGATTGCTGCGCACCCCGAGCCTCCGCCTTGAGTTATTACGGCCTTGACTGGAAGCGGCGCTTGCCGCGAAATCCGTCAACCATCATGCAGGGGTGCCGGAGCCTGGTTAACGGGCCGGACTTAAGATCCGGTGCTTTAGAGCGACGGAGGTTCGAATCCTCCCCCCTGCACTTCCGCTTTCCAGGGCCGCGCGAAAGGCTTTATCGCGCCCCCGGGTTGGCCACGCCCTGGCGGTCTTGGCGTGGAACCCTTGCCGTTCGCCGTCCTTGTGGTGGTCGACGGCTGGGGGATCGCGCCGCCTTCGCCGCACAATGCGGTAACCGAGGCGCACCCTCCGTTCATCGAATCGGCGCTCCGCTCGTACCCGCACGCCAAACTTCAGGCATCGGGCGAGGCCGTCGGCCTGCCGGAAGGGCAGATGGGCAACTCCGAAATCGGCCACCTCAATATCGGCGCTGGGAAGATCGTGTGGCAGATATTCACGCTCATCAACCGCGACATCCGCACGGGCGCATTCGCAAGGAACCAGGTGCTCGGCCAATTCCTTTCCAACGCCAAAGCCTCGGGGAAGGCCACGCACTTCCTGGGCCTTCTTTCGGACGGCGGCGTCCACGCGCACATCAACCACCTCAAAACGCTGCTCGAGGCCGCCAAAAACGCCGGCCTTTCCGATGTCGCCACGCACGCGGTCCTTGACGGGCGCGACGTGCCTCCACGCTCCGCGGAAAAGTACGTCGACGACCTCGATGCGTTCGCGCGTTCGCTTGGGGTCGGCCGGATCGCCACCGTGCAGGGCCGCTACTTCGTCATGGACCGCGACAACCGGTGGGAGCGAACTGAAAAGGGCTACCGGGTCCTCACGGAGGGCACGGGGCATGTCGCCCTCGACGCGGCCGAAGCCGTGAGGATGGCGCGCACGCGCAACGAAGGCGACGAGTTCGTGGAGCCGACCGCGATGTCGTGGGCGCTTGAGGCACGCCGCGGGCTCATCAGGGAGGGCGACAACGTCTTCTTCTTCAATTTCCGGCCCGACCGCGCGCGCCAGATAACGCACGCGTTCCTCGACACGACCTTTGCCAAGTTCGAGCGCAGGTCGGGGCCGCCCGGCCAGTACGCGACGATGGCGCGGTACGACACCTTTGACCGAGCGGTCTCGGTGCTCTACGAGCCGGTCGAGGTCAAGGAGAGCCTCGGCTCGGTCGTGGCGGCCTCCGGGGCAAAGCAACTGCGCGTCGCCGAGACCGAGAAGTACGCGCATGTCACGTACTTCATCAACGGAGGCCGCGAGACCGTCTTCCCGAACGAGGAGCGCTTGCTCGTCCCCTCGCCCAAGGTCGCCACCTACGACCTCAAGCCCGAGATGTCTGCGCCGGGGATCGCCGACGCGGTCGTGGCGGGCGTCGAGGGGGGCAAGTTCCGCCTCATCATCGTGAACTTTGCAAACTTCGACATGGTGGGCCACACCGGGGTGCTCGAGGCCACAAAGAAGGGAGTCCTCGCGGTCGACGAAGGGCTTGGCCGCATCGCTGCGGCGGTCCTGGCGCGCGACGGCCTGCTCCTCGTCACCGCCGACCACGGCAACGCGGAACAGATGGCCCAAGAGATCAACGGCAAGCTCGAGCCGCACACCGCGCACACCTCCAATCCGGTTCCGCTGCTTGCGGTGTCCACCCGCAGGCTGCGGGTTTCCGACGGCATCCTTGCCGATGTCTCCCCGTCCCTCCTCCACTTGCTCGGCCTGCCGCGCCCCGATGACATGTCGGGGCAGGTGATTGTCGACTGGGCGTGAAGCGGCCCACGGCATCTGGCCCACGACTTCGAGGCTCGTCCGGCAACCTTTATGACGGCCCCCCAGTCTGCCGCTCGTAGGGCGCTTTGAGCCCTTGCCGTGCGGCGGCTGGGCCGCAGGATTGATGGCTTGGTGAGACCCCTTCGATTCTTGCGAGCGTGCGCGTTGCTCGTCGCGCTCCTCGTGGCCCTTCCCATCGGGGCCTTCGCGGTCGGTGCGGGCCCGGCGCCCCTCGCGCCCCAGCCGCTTTCCAACCCGGACTTCCCCCTTGGCACGTGGCGCATGTTCCATGCCAACCCAGAGCACACCGGGGAGGGCGCTACGACGCTCCCGCCGGCCGGCCATGTTGTATGGCGAAACCAAACAAGCACAACGGACAAGCCAGAGGGGGGCGCCGCCTACGATGCGGGCGTCGTTTACGTCGGGCTGGGCCGAACGATGACGGCGCTCAACGCCACAAGCGGCGAGCGCCTTTGGGAGTACGGCGCGGCCGGCCGGATATTCTCCACTCCGCTCCTTTGGAACGGGATGCTCTTTGCCGGCGCAGAGGGCGCGTACGACACCCCCAACTTCTTCGCCCTTTCGACGTCGAACGGCACCGAGATTTGGAGCAGCGTCGAATCCCAGATGATCAACGGGCCCATCACCTTCGTCCATTCATCGCCCACACTGGCAAATGGGCTCGTTTACTACGGTTCCTACTCCTACTGGCTCTACGCGCGAAACGCGGCCAACGGGTCGCTCGCGTGGTCGGCCAACCTTACCTCGGAGGTGATCGGCTCTCCAGCCGAATCGAACGGAATCCTCTACGCTGCATCGGCTGGCATCCACAACCTCCTCACGCCGAGCTGGGATGTTGCGCCGCGGCTGTGGGCGTTCAACGCCACGACGGGCAGCGAGTTGTGGAACCAGACCGTCACGCAAGGGCAACTACTCGCCTCGCCCGTCGTCGCCGGGGGCGCGGTCTACGCCGCGACCGCGGGCTTCACGTACCTGGTGGCCGACGTCGATTCGGGATTCGTTTTGGCCTTCGACGCGGTGAACGGGACCCCTCTTTGGACCTCCCCGGATGTCGGCCGCATGGTCGCTACCCCGGCCGTGTACGGCTCTATCATGTATGTAGCCGGGGCCGGCGAGCAGGCGGGCGGACCCACGCTAACGAGCGCGCGCCTGCGCTGGCTCGACCTTTCGGCTAGTGGCGCGATCCTCCACGAGGTGCCGGTCGGCAACAACGCTTCCATGGAATCATCGCCGGCCGCGGTGTCGGGGCGGGTGGTTGCCGCCGCGCGCGACGGCACGGTGGCGGTGTTCCTTGCCTCCAGTGGGCAGATTTGGTCGTACAACCTCGGCGCCGAAATAATCGCCCCACCGGCGGTCGCAAACGAGATGATTTTCATCCCTGCCCTCGACGGCGCCCTCTACGGCTTCGGCGCGCAGCCGGACTTCTCGGTGAGCCCCCCCGACATCGTCCTTAGCGACCCGACGCCTCACGTAGACCAGCCGTTGAAGCTCCGGATGACCGTGAAGAATGTCGGCGACAAGAAAGGCTCCGGTGTCGTCTCGGCCGAGGTCAACCGAAGCGGCACCATCACGCCTCTTGGCAGCTGGAACGTGACGGACCTCGACAAGTTCAGCCAGACGACGCTTGAATCCCCGGTCCGCTTCGCGGTCGAAGGGGACACGAACATCACGGTCCGAGTCACAGCCGTCTCGCCGGTCGACGGTAACCCCGCGAACAACAACGCGAGCGCGTCGTACACGGTCCTTCCCAAGCTCGACGGATGGGTCGCCCGTTATGGCGACGCGCGCGGGTCGAACTTCCTCGAGACGGATACGCCGCAGAACAACATCCTCCTTTGGAAACAGGATGCGTACAACGTCTCCGGAGGGGGCTTCGTCGCCTACCGCGACACCCTCGTGTTTGCCGAGCACTCGAGCAACCGGGTCGTGGCCGTCCCCCGCGCCCGCGGCAACGACACTGTCCTTTGGAATTGGGCCGCGCCTGCGGCGATCGTGGGCTCTCCGACGCTTGCAAACGGGCTCCTCGTGGTCGCCACCTCGGATCCCGCGGACCCCGCCGGCAACGTCACCTTCATCGACCCCGATTCGGGGACCGCGGTGGGCAGCGCCGGCCTCGGTGAGAAGCCCACGTCGAGCGGGGTGGCCTACGGGGACTTCGTTCTGTTTTCGGCGAACGACCGCCTCGTCGAGACCTCGGTCGCGGACCTCAGCGTCCGGCGCACCTTCCCTACGGTGGACGTACCTCCGGCCGACCAGCCGGCGCTTCGAACCGAGCCGGCCCTCGTGGCGGGATGGGCCTTCGTGATCTCCTCGGTCGGCGAACTCCACGCGTTCAACCTGACGAGTGCCACGGAGCCGGCGGGGTGGCCCGTACAGCTCGGCGGTCCCACTTCCGTCGCTCCGGTCGCCGGAGCAAGCTTCCTCTATGTCGTGAACGGCGCAAACAACGTCTCGGCGTTTCCGCTAAGTCCCCTTGCGCCCGCTCCCGTGTGGAACGCGACATTCTCGGAGCGGATCACCGGTGCGCTCGGGGTCGGGTACGGCCGCGTGTTTGTGCCCACCGCGACGAACGTCACCGCGCTCGTGGCAGGCTCAGGCGTCCTCGTCTGGAACCACTCGTTTCCCGTGCCCCAGCCTGGAAACGCGGTCCGGGCAGTAGGCAACAGCACGCTGTACACGGGAAGCGAACGCCTCTTCGCCATTTCCGCGAGCACCGGTGAGGCCGACTGGGAGTACGAGCCGGGCGCTTTCGGCCAGATCCAATCATCCGCCGCGCTGCTCGGCGGCACCTTGCACCTGCAGACCTCGACGGGCGCCATCCTCACCTTCGGCCTCATCCCCGGGCGGCCGCCAATCACGTGCATTGGAAGCCCGCTACCCCGGACGTACCGCACCCGCGAGGCCGTGATTTTCTCGGCGGCGTGCACGTTTGACCCCGACAACGAGACGCTTGCCTACCTATGGGACTTCGGCGACGGGAACGTGAGCAACCTCGCCGAGGCCAACCACACTTACGCGTTCCCGGGCGACTTCCGCGTCACCCTGACGGTCTCCGACGTGCGTCTGTCGTCCTCACGCTCCGTGGACATCCACCTCATCCAAAATCAAGCGCCGGCCCTGATCCTGGGGGGCGACAGGGTAACGCCTGACGTCCTCCAGCCCAACCTCGACACCACGATCTGGACCTTCAAGGTGCACTACCTCGACCCGGACAACGACCCGCCCTATTGGGTCAATCTTACCCTAACAAACGAAACCGACGGCGTCAAAACGCTCCTGCCGCTCACGGGTGGGCCCTACAACTTCACTTCGGGAGCCGACTACTATTGGAGGGGGACGCTGTCGAGCGGCATCCACTCCTACTCGTTCCACGCCTCCGACGGCCTCGACACGGCCGACACCATCCGCTCTTCGCCATTCAGCATCTTCCGCATCGAGAACCGATCCGAGCCGCCCGTCTCCTACCGCACCATGTACGTCGGCCAAGGCGGCTCGCAGCTGCGGCCCGTGACCGGCCTCATTTCGCCGCCGGGCCTTGGACCCATTGACCGGTTCAGCATTACGCTGCCGCAGAACGCCTCCTTGCAGCAGTGGATCGAAATCGAATTCTTCTACGGGATCGCCGTGAACCCCGCCGACTACGATGAGTCGACGATCGCCATTTACTGGTTCGACTGGGACGCGTTGAGCTGGGTCGCCGAGACTTCGGTCCTCGACTTGAACAATCACACCGTGATCGCGAACCTCTCGCGCGTCGGCCTACTCGCCCCGCGCCCTGAAGGGCTGCCGCCGACCTTCGGCGTGTTCGGCGAGCCCACCGTGCCGCCCCGTGCGCCCATCGCCCGGATCTCGACGACGGGGCAGCGCACGATCTACTCGCCCGGGGAAGAGATCGAGTTCTCCGCCGCCAATTCGCTGGAGCAGAACGACGGAAACCAAAGCAACCTGACCTTCCTGTGGGACTTTGGCGACGGCAGCCCCACGGCGGACACGGTGCTCGCCAATCACACCTACAACCGCACCGGCAACTTCCTCGTGAAGCTGAAGGTCTTCAACCGATTTGGGCAAAATTCGACCGCCGTGCTGTCGCTGACGATAAGGACGGAAGCGACGGCGAACACGTTCCTTGGCATCGCGATTTCGATTGTGGCGGCGCTTTTTGCGGTTTTCGTTTTGTGGCCCGTCTTCCGCCGGCGGGGCAGGTCGGGCGTAGGGGACGCGGTCCGCCGGAGCGACCTGCCGGCCGGGATGGAGCGCCCGACAAAAGGCGGCAAGCGTACGCCCGCGCCGCCTCCGAAGGCCAAAATCGCGGGTCCCCCGAGCAATGACGACGAGGCCCAGGTTGTCGACGAACTCGACAGCGAATTCGAAAAGGGCCTGGGTGGGCAGGGCAGGACGTAGCCCCGCGCGCCCCCCAGGGGCCCTTGGAATCCTGCCCAGAATCGGGCCTTTTCCACTGGAAAAAGTGGGGTTTGTCCAGCAATACTTACGCTTATATATTGAGGCGTGCCATCGCAAAAACGGGATGCACTCTAGGCAAGGCCTTCTTGTCAGGGGGGACGCCGATGGCGAATTTGGTACGCAGCCGTAATGCCGGATCGAGGAAAGCAAAGGTCGGACGCAGCCGGAAGGGCCGCGCTCGGCTCGCCCTTAGGCACACCGAGAGGCGCGTCCGTCGCGACTGGAACCGGCGCGGCGCGCGCCCGTTGCGATTCTCGCGCCTGCGGGCCGCGCTCTCGATTCTCGAGAAGCGCGACGACGGCCACCATGTCGTTTCTTACGACCCGACCGAGCGCGACGCCGAAGGCTCGCCGCGCCGCGCGCAGCGCCGCTCACCGCGGGGCCGCGAGGAGCCCCGGCAGACCCGCGGACGGCGCGTCATGCGCGAAGGCGAGGAGGACCTCGACGAGGTCGTGCGCACCTCGCGCCGGCGCGCGATGAAGACGGAGTCGATGGCCGAAGGCGACGTGGACAAGATCCAGATCGAAGTGGGCGCCGTCAAGGCGCTCGAGGCTCGCCACGGCGTCGCGCGCGGCATGTTCTGGGTGACGGCGCTCTCGCTCTTGCTGTGGTGGATCCCGGTGCTCGGGCCCGCCGTCGCGGGCTACATCGGTGGGCGCAAGGCAGGATCGCCCATGCGGGCCGCCATCGCCACGGTCATCCCGCTCACCATCCTCTTCACGGCCCTCACGGTGTTTGCCGCCAGCACCTCGACGGTGCCGGCCCTCGTGCGCCACCTCGTGCAGTCGGGCGCCAATGGCGTGCTCGGCACGCTGCCCTTCGACTTCCCGATCATCGGGTATGTCTTTGGGAACCTCGGCGCGGTCCTGAACTCCGGGCCCGACGCACTCTTCAGCGTGCTCGCGTTTGCCCTGGCCGGCGGCGCGATGACCCAGATGCGCATCCAGGAGCGGATGGTGCCGCCGATCACGGCGCGGATCCCCGCCTCGCGCGTCGTCGCGCCGATGGTTCAGGCTCCGGCGCGCGCGCTCAGCGGAAGGCACCAGGCCGAGATCGACGACCTCATGGCCCGCATGAACGACGTGCTCGACCGCGCGCAGAAGGAGCGCGGGGCGTCGGGCCGGACGCGGAGCCGCGGCGTCGCGGGCGAAAGTTGGCAACCGCGCCGGTCGCCCTTCGGGTGGTTGCGTTTGCCGCTGCGGCGCTCGGGACCGAACTACGGAGTGCTCCAGGCCGGCGAAAATGAGGGCGCAGGTCCGCTCGATGCGGCATCCCGACAGGTGGTTTCGGACTTCCTCGCGAAGACCCCGCCCGGCAAGGGCGAGCGGCGCCCGCGCGCCCTCAAGGCGCCGGAGATCGACTTCGACCTGCCGCAGACCATCGCGTTTGCCGCCCCTTCGCACTCCGTGGGCGCCGAAGGCCGCACGAGCGCACACCACTACCGGCCAAGCAAACTCTACCACATCTACGGCGGCTCGGTGAACCCGGTGGCGCGCGCCAAGCTCGAGAAGCGGCTCCGGCGCACGCACACGCTCCATGTCATGCGGCGGGGCGCGCGCTCCCTTGCCGACATGGTTGAGGTCGAGCAAGGCGGGCCCACGCCCCACTACCTCGCCGACCCCGACCCCGCGGACAAGCCGCGGTCGCTCGAGGCGCCGGCGCTCGCCGCCACGAGCACAATGCACTATGATGCGCTCGAGCACCTCGAGAACGCGAGCCTCGAGACACCGCGCAAGGTCGCCCTGCGCTCGAAGGCCGGGGAAGAGGACCTTGGCGGCATCATTGCGCACCTCGGCGAGGGCGGAGAGGCCGTCGTGGAGGAACGCGGCATCGAGGACGTCGAGTTTGACCGGGCGCCCGTGTTCGACCGCCGGGGGCGGCAGCGCGCGCGCATCGGCGGCGAGGAGGCCGTCGAAGTTGCGCCCGCGCCCCACGCGCACGCCGCGCCAGGGGTCAAGCCGATGGCGGCGGCGCCGGCCGTGGTCGGCGAGGCCATCCACTCCGGCGGCCACGGCGCTCAAAAGCACCCTACCGCGCCCAAGACGACGGTGGCCAAGTTTGCCGACCGTTCGCACATGACGCCGGCCCAGGAAGAGAAGGTGAGTCGGTGGCTCAAGCGGACGATCGAGTCAGCGGAGTCGAGGGCAAATGCCCCCTCACCCAAGGCGAAGGTGGAAGTGGTGGTCGAGGTGCCTCACGATGAGCCCGCGAAGAGCGCGCGCCACGCGAAGGAAGAGCAAGCACCTGCCGAAGCGCCAAAGCCCGGACCCCACGCGCAGAAGCAGAGCGCGCCCAGGCGGCCCAAGGCCGACGATGTCGCCACGGCTTTCGAAATCACGCACGGCTCCACCGAGGTGGACGCCGAGGCGGCGACAAGCGACGGGGAGAACGCGGCGCCGCGCAAGAACCGGAGCGCCTCGGACATCCTTCGGGAGATCCGCCTTCAGAGGAAGGCCGAAAAGGACGCCGAGCCGGGCGAGGAAATCGCGCGCACGGCCAACCGCGCCAAGGGCGAGGCCGACGAGATCGAACGGCACCTGCGGGAAGGCGCCGGAGAGCCAGCCCAGGGCGAGGTTTCCCTTTCGGCCCACGGCACGGCGAAGGAAGCGCCCGCCAAGGCCGCCAAGAAGCGCCCGCACGGAGAGGACCTCGAAGAGGTCGAAACCGACGCCGAGAAACTCTCGTCCGAACTGGAACTTACGCTCGCCCCCATCCGCGAAGAGGGCGTGTCGATCGTCGAGGTCGACCAGGAACCCGTCCAAACGGCGGCGCCTCCATCTGCCGCAATCATCCCGATGGTTGGTGAGGACGGAGCGGTCGTCCACATCACCGAAGTCGTCGCCGCCCCCGAGGCGCACGCGCGCGCGGTCGCGCCCGAACCCGAACGCGATGTGCAGCAGGGCGATGTTGTGCTGGCCGGGCCCTCCACCGATTCGCCGCCCGGCGACCGGGCCGAGGCGGAACTCTCGCCACTGGACGAGGAACGGATCCGCAAGCGCCTCCAAGAGGGCTGGAACCGGATGTAGGGCCTCCACCGCCATCGTCCCGCAACCTATTTCCGCAGCGGCGCGGCGTGCTCGTCCGTGAGGCACGCCTTCCCCCGACATGCAGCCGTCTTGGTCGCCGCGACCGTGCTTTGCCTGGCGTCGACCGCGGGCGCGGACTCCGGGCAGGCCGCGCAGCGGTTCGAGGTCCTCCAAGCGGCGTTCCACCCGCTCACCTCGTTCGACACCACGCGCCAGCCGCTCGGGCTGCGCTGCGTCTTGCTCGAGCTCGAAGCGAACGCCACAAGCCCCGAAGGCGTGGAGGCGCGCTCGGCGGCCGAAACGCTCCTCAACAGCACGACCCGTCAGACGCTCGTGTTTGCCGAATTCCCCCCGGAACACTCCCGGTTCAAGGACTACTACCGGGCCACCCTGCTGCCCACGGCGATCTTTGACGGGACGGTGCGCGACTTCGGCGGAGACGCGCAGACCCTCCCCCACTACCAGGCCGCTCTTCAGGCGAGGGCGGGAGAGCCGGCGCGCGCGTCGATCAACGTGAGCAGCGCCACCGTGATCAGCACGGGCCACCTCGACTACGAAGTGTTCTCGCCCGACGACCTCACGGGGTACACGGTGTCGGTGCGCGCTTTGCTCGTCGAGGACCCCGTGGCGTCGGCCGAGGCGGGCGGCGACCTGCCATTTGTGGTGCGCGAGTACTTGCCAGGCGACCGCGTGGCCCTCACCGGGAACGCGTCGCAGTCGGGCCGCTTCAACTTCACGCTCGATGCGTCGTGGGTTCAAACCCGGCTTTTCGCCATCCTCTTCGTCCAGGTGGACACGCCTGCGGCGGGCCAACTGCCGGCCCCCTACACGCCTTTCGACCTGCTCGGGGCGGTCATCGTGCCGCTTGCGGCGCTCGTCACGGGCGTCGCCCTCGCGCTGATGGTGGCACGGTACGTGGCTGCAGAGCGCGAGGCGCGCCTCCGCTGAGGGCAGAATCCATTAAGCCGTGCGCGTCGTCTTCGCCGCCGTGGCGCGCGCTCGTCTGGCCAAGGCGACGGTGGGGGAACTCGATGTGCTCGTGCTCCACCGAAGGCGCATGTGGCAGGACATCGGGGGGCGCACGGTGCGCCAGCTCGACGCGGCCGACCCCGTTTACCGAAAGTGGCTGCGGGGTCGGCTAAAGCGGGGCAAGTGCGCGGCCTTTGTCGTGGACGAAGGCGGCGAGGCGGTCGCAAGCGGCGTGCTCTGGATCCAGGAGGCCCAGCCTCGCCCGGGTTGGCGCGGCACGCGCCAAGGCTACTTGCTTTCGATGTACACGGAGCCGGGGTCCCGCGGCAGGGGCCACGCGACGCGGATCGTGCGCGCCGCGGTAAGGTGGGCGCGCGCGCAGGGCGTCGACCGCGTCACCCTCCACGCCTCACCTCAGGGCCGCCGCGTCTACGCGAGCGCGGGCTTCGAACGCACCTGGGAAATGCGCCGGCTCCTGCGCAAGGGCCCCACCTCGATGAACCGGCGCCGTTAGCGCCATTCGACAAACCTTACATAGCGACTGGCCGCTCGAACGGACGCTTTCCCATGCCCTCCACGCGATTCAAGCGGGTTGTTGCGCTGATGAGTTTGCTCACGGTGGCCACCTACCTGGCCGAGCCGTATGTGGTGGCGCACCCGACGTCCAACGCAAAGCCCGCGACCGACTTCTCGTTGCCCACGATCGACGGCGCCGTGTTCCGCCTCTCGCAACACAACAAGGGGACGCCGGTGCTCCTCGACTTCATGGCAACATGGTGCATCCCGTGCCGCGAGCAGATCGTCCAGCTTGCCGACCTGCGGGCAAAGCTCCTGCCCGGGGAACTCGCGATGGTCTCCGTGGACAGCGAGTATGCCCTCGCCCCGTCTACCCTCGACGCCTTCAGGAACCAGACCGCCGGCGTTACGAACCGGTCGGAGGCGCAAGGTTGGTACTTCGCGGTGGACACCGTCGAGGAGCACGTCGCGCTCAACTACGGCGTCAACGCATTGCCCATGCTCGTGCTCATCGATGGCTCGGGCAAGGTCGCCAATTCATGGATCGGCCTGAAGGAGTCCCCCGACCTGCAGCTCGCCGTGGAGGCCGCGCGTTCGGCCCCGGCCTGAACGGCGCGCTACTTGCGGGCCTTCCCCTGGTCGCCGACGAGCGCGAAGTGCGCGAGCAGCGCTTCGAGTTGGATGCGCTCCGTTGAGCCCTCGACCATCCGGAAGTCGATCTCGCCAATCTTGTCCACGAGCTCGACCTTCTTGCGGTCCTCGATAGGCAGGTCGAACACGCCCTTGTGGATCGCCTTGATGATGTCCTCGCCGGCGAGCCCTTCGTCGATCAGCATGCCGTCGAGCAGTTTGCGCGAGCGCATGAAGTCTCCTTCGATTGCGGCTTTGAGGAGCTCCTGGGTGCGCTCGGGGTGCACGGAGGCCGTCGCCTGGTAAACGACTTCCTCGTCGACCGCCTTGCCCGTGGCGGCTGCGACCTGGAGCGCGTTCGTCGCGCGGCGCAGGTCGCCCTGCGAGAGGTAGACGATCGCATCAAGGCCGTCGGCCTTCAGCGTAACGCCCTCCTCCTTGGCGATGCGCTTTAGGTAGGCGTCGGCGGCCTCCTTGGGGATGGGGCGGAAGCGGAAGACGGCGCAGCGCGACTGGATCGGCTCGATGATTTTGGAGGAATAATTGCACGAAAGGACGAACCGGCACGTTTTGGTGTACTTCTCCATGGTGCGCCGCAACGCCGATTGGGCGTCGCTCGTGAGGTTGTCAGCCTCGTCGAGGAAGATGATCTTGAACTGGGCTTCGCCCATGGGCGCTGTGCGCGCGAAGTCCTTGATCTTCTCCCGCACAATGTCGATCCCGCGCTCGTCGGAGGCGTTGAGTTCCTGGAAGTTCATCTGCCAACTCTTCTCCCCATAGAGCTCGCGCGCAAGCGCCACGGCGCAGGTCGTCTTGCCGATCCCCGCGCGGCCCGCGAAGAGCAAGTGGGGCAGGTTCCCTTGTTTTACATACGCCTCGAGCCGTTCGGTGATGTCGTGCTGTCCGACGACATCGGCAAGCTTGCGGGGGCGGTATTTCTCGATCCAGACTTCCTTCACTTGGAGCGCCTCCCCGACCGATTGCCAGGGATTGGCGCGGCAGTATAAAACCCACGCGCGGCGCGCCGGCGCAAGCGGGGGGACGCGGGTCGTCAGGCCTTGTACTTGAGGAGCGCCGCAATCCCGGTGAGCCCCTCGAGCCTCCGGCCCGCTTCATTCTCCGTCGAGATGACGACCGTGCGCGCCTTCGCTTCGGCAGCCGCCTCCATCAGCTTGTCGATCTCGGGCTTGCGGACGATCGAGTCGGCCACGAGGAGCGTTTCGACGGCGCCCGCCTTGAGCGCCTTCTCGATGTGCTTTGGCCCATAGGTCCCCTTCCCCTCCTTGGCCACCTCCTCGAACACCCTTTCGACGAGCTGCGTCTCCTCAACGAGGCGGTGCGACTCCACCACACGCGTAAAGGTCCCCCGCCGTAGCGCGTCCTGGACGCCGAGGTATCCGCCGTGCGCCGTCGAGTCGACGACCGCCTTGTCGAAAAATCCGCGCGATTTCTCCTTGGCGAACTTGAGGAAGTCCTCCTTGGTGAAGCCGGGCCCCACGATCACGACAGGGACCTCCTGCCCCTCAAGGGCCATCTTGAACTGCGTCAACACGTCAGCGAAGAACTCCTGGCGCCCGCTCGACTTCTGGGCGTACTTGCCCGACCCGCGCGATTCGACGGTGGCCACCTCGCGCACGCCATACGAGTGGACGAATGCGATCAGCGCCTCGCCCTCCTCGATCGAGAGGATTGCGACGCGCGGCGCGCCCGTCTGGGCCACCGCCTCCTTGACCCGCAGGAGTTCGTGCATCCGCCAGCGCTGCTTGATGATCTTGATGTCGTCGCGCGGCTCGACCGTGAGCGTGTGGTACTGCCCGAGGTCGGTCGGGCCGGTCTCGATCTTCCCGGAAAGGCGCAGCCGGTCGGCAAAGGCCTGGAATTCGACACTCTCGATGCGGATGCCGAGGGTGAGCGCGCGCTTCTCGCCGCGCGTGGGCTTCGAGGTGTCGCCCGTTGCCGAGTCGTCGCGCCTGTAGGTGCGCGCCTCAACCAGGTCACCGGGCGCCACGATGTGCTTGAGGTGCCAGAGGTCGTCGAGCGTGTCCGCCCGCAGGCGGATCTCGCCGAGTTTGGCGTTCTGGTGGAGGACTTTCACGGGAAGTCGGACAACTTCACGCCAGATGAACGTGCGGGCTTTCCCCGGAGCGCGGGGCGCAGGTGCACAAACTTCCAACCATCGGCTTCCAGTTGCGCGCAGAGGATGGCGCGGTGGCACTTGCTGGCGTCGCGCTCGTTGCACATGAGTGCGCAGCGGTGAGCGTCCATCAGTTCAAGGAGGCGGTCAATCGCCGCCCGCTGGCCATTGAGGTGGGCAAGGTAAAGGCGGCTCAGTTTCGCGAAATCGGCATCCTCCTTGTACGCCTCCCGGGCATCGGCGGGCGACCCAAGCTCGGGCAAGTGGACATACTGGACGCCCGCCCTTTCCGCGCTCTTGGCAAGCGCGGCTTTCGAAAACCCTGGCTTGTGGCTGAGCGGGCGCTCGCGCACGTCGACGAGGATTTCGATTCTCTCGGCGGCCATCGCCTCAAGCAGTGCCTCCACGGTGAGGCCTTCGTATCCGACCGTCCAAGCCTTTCCCTCCATCCCCCGACCCCGCTTTCTCGGCCCGTCAGGGGCGCGCCGCGGCAAGGCTTTTTCTGCCGTCGGGAGCCTTCTGCGCCGCGCGGGTGATGCGGCAATGGCCTCGCTCCAGATCGCAACGGTGGGCGGCGACGAGTCCTCCATCATCCTCGGCCTGCGGGAATTCCCCGTGGCGAAGGTCTACCTCCTCTACCACAAGGACTCGGAGGCCGCCGCAAACGCGCTGCGCGAGAAGCTCAAGGGCCTCATGATCGAGGTCGTGCTCTCCAAGGTCGACGGCGACATCATCACGGGTACGCTGAAGGCCGTCGGCGAGATCCTCGCCAAAGACGGCAAGCGCTTCGACTCGGTCCATGCGAATATCGCGGGCGGCTCGCCGTTGTGCGGCTGCTCGCTGCTCATGGCAGCCTTCGTCCACGGCATCGACGCGATCCACATCGTCGAGGGCAAGGCCATCAAGATGCCCGTGCTGCGCTTCTCCTACACCGAACTCATCGGCGACGAGAAGTTCCGTGTCCTTGACGCGCTCCAAGGGTCGGGCGGAAAAGCCCCGTCGCTCGAATACCTCGTCGAGAAATCCGGGCTGGACAAGGCCACCGTCGTGCGCCACCTCAAGAGCGCCCGCGAGCCCCCTGGCCTCGAGGACCTGGGCATCGTCAAGATTGCGCGCGGCGACCGCGGCATCACTGCGATCGAACTTACCGAATCCGGCCGGCTCCTTCTCGTTGGCCGCCACGCCGGCCACGGCCACGGCGTTTGAGATTCCTTGCGCTCGCGGCACGCAGACGCGAACAACGATATAGGCCCCGCATCGCTTTGGGTCAAGCTTGGGTGACGGGGCCGACGGGCCCTCCTCCGGCGGGCGGATGCATGTCGGACGCACGCGACAAGGCCGTCGTCGAGGTCCTCACCGACCTTGAGGCCGAGGTCAAGGGCTCGAGTGCCGCCCTCGTCCTTCGCAGCGGCTCGCTGTTTGCTGGACGAGCCCCCCCGGCGGTCAACCGCGAGACCTATGCGGCGATGGCCGCGGTCATGGCCGGGGCTGCCGAGACGGGCACCGCCGACCTTGGCGACCCCGTCCTTTTCGTGGAAGTGCGCCTGAGCGTGGGCGCGCTCCTTGAAGCGCCGGCCGGAGCAAAACTCCTGCTCGTGCTCCATTTGCCCGACGCTTCGGCGCTTGCGGCGGCCTCCGGCAAGCTCACGTCGGCGGCAAGGCGCATCGCCGAACTCTTCTGAAAGCCCGCCCCGCGCCCCCCGGCGAGCCTCTTGAGCCAGCGTGAGCCAACACAAGCGGCAACGGGGACACGTGCCCGCAACGCTCATATTTGTACCCTCACGATCATCGGGCCCGCATCCAGGAGGATTTGGATTTGGCCGTCCTATGCCCAAAATGCAACACGGCCAACCCCGATACCAACAAGGCCTGCGCCAACTGCGGGACGCCGCTGCCTGCTGCCGGCGCCCCGGGCAGCCGGATGATCGGCGGGACGGGCGGGATCCTCGGGGCCGGCCAGCTCAAGAGCACCGCGCGCAAGCCCGCGGGCGGGATCTCGGTCGGGGCGGCCGCCTACGCCGACAAGGTGAGCTTCGTCTCGTCGGGCGACGCCCTCAAGCAAATCGAATCGATGGTCGTCAAGGGGATGGACTCCCAGCAGCTTGCAAACGTCGCGACGCAGCTCAACCTGCTGCTAAACCAGATGGGAGTGGCCGCGGACTTCACGCGCGGCGGTTCGCTCTCCGTCTCGTCGAAGGACCGCGGCGTGCTCGAAGCCATCGAGGCCAAAGTCCGCGAGGTCGAGAAGGCCTCGGGCTCGGGCGGGCTCCTCTCGAGCCCCGAGGCTTACCTGCGGCTCGGGAACTACTACTACTCCGCGGGCAAGCTGAAGGAAGCCATCGAGAACTACGACAAGGCGCTCCAGATCGACGCCAAGTTGTTCAACGCCTGGTTCAACCAGGGCACCGCCTACGACGACCTGAAGGACTACGGCAAGGCGGCCGAGTGCTTCAAGGAAGCCATCGACCTCGACCCGGGCAACGCCGAGGCCGCCTACAACCTCGGGGTCGCGTACCTCAACCTCGGCCGCTTCCAACAGGCCGCCGACGCCTTCTCGCGGGCCGTCAGCAACCGCCCGGACTACGACAAGGCGTGGAACAACCTCGGAGTCTGCCAGTTCAAGCTCGGCGACTTCGCGTCGGCGATCGCCACCTACGACAAGCTCATCAACCTGCGCCCGAACGACGACGACGCCTGGGTCAACAAGGGCGTCGCGCTGAAGAAGCTCGGTCGCGTCAACGAAGCCATCTCTGCCTATGACCGCGCGATCGCGCTCAATTCCTCGCGCGAAGAGGTATGGAACAACCGCGCCAACGCGCTCTTCGAGGCCGGCCGCTGGCAGGAGGCCGCCGACAATTTCTCCCGCTTGCTCGACTTCAACCCCTCTGACGAAGACGCGCTGCGCAAGCGCGCGGAGTGCCACCTCAAGCTCAAGAATTGGAAGGAGGCCGCCGAATCGTTCCGGCGCGCCTCCGAAGTCAACCCGCTCGAATTTGCCTACCAATACCAGCGCGGGAAGTGCTTGCTCGAAATCGACGACGAGCGCACCGCGCTCCAGTGTTTCCGGCAGGCGGCCGCCATCAAACCCGGTGACGCCGATACACAGTACCAGATCGGCAAGCTCCTCTTCGAATCGGGCGACATGGCGGGCGCGGTGAGCGCGCTCGAGAAGGCCGCGATCGTCCCCGGGTTCGAGGACGCCTATGGGGAGCTTGGCGTGGCCTACGCCCGCACGGGCAAGCCGGAGAAGGCCATCGCCGCGCTCGAGAAGGCGTTGCCCAAGCGCCCGGAGGACAAGGCGATCCTCGAGGCGTACGCCAGCGCGCTCTACGGCATCGAGCGATTCGGCCAGGCCGCCGACGCCTACGCGCGGCTGCTGCGCCTCGACCCCGGCAACGCGACGGCGCTCAACAACGCGGGCAACGCGCTCTACCGCCTCGACAAGTTCGCCGAGGCAGTCGGGTACTACGACAAGGCGCTCGCGCTCGACCCGCGCATCGAAAGTGCCTGGCGCAACAAGGGCGTG
This sequence comes from Thermoplasmata archaeon, assembly GCA_041499475.1. Taxonomy (GTDB): domain Archaea; phylum Thermoplasmatota; class DTKX01; order DTKX01; family DATEUP01; genus DATEUP01. The sequence continues at coordinate 6,940 of JBGQKI010000009.1, read as the reverse complement.
GCGCTTCGCAAGCTCGGGCGCAACGCGGAGGCCGAGGCCGCATTTGCCACCGTCCTCAAGCTCGCGCCCCAGGACGCAAAGGTCCGCGACCTGCGCGCCCAGACGCTCGAGGACCTCGGCCGGATGGAGGAGGCCCTCAAGGAGTACGAGGAGTCGCTGCGCCTCGACCCCAAGAACGAGCCGGCGTGGCTGGCCCGCGCGGCGATCTTTGAAAAGATGGGGCGCTGGGCGGATGCCGCCAAGTGCCTCGACGAAGCGCTCAAGCTCAACCCGAACAACGCGGACGCGCTGAAACGGAAGGAGGTCGCGCTCTCCAAGACGGGGAACATCAAGGAGCTGCTCGCCGTCTACGAGAAGCAGATCGAGAAGGCCCCGAACAACGCGGACGCGTGGCTGAACAAGGCGCGCGCGCTGCGCGAGCTCCAGCGGCCCCAGGAGGCCGTCGAGGCCTTCCGGAAAGTGACGGTGCTGCGCCCGGGCCAGGGCGACGCGTGGTTCGAACTTGCCCAACTCGAGGACAAGCTCGGCCACACGCGCGAGGCGCTCGACGCCTACTCGCAGGCGCTCAAGGTCGACCCGAACAACTTGAAGGCGCTGCGGCGCAAGGGCGCGATGCTGACCGCCCTTGGAATGCACAAGGAGGCCCTCGCGGTCTACGAGGAGCTGCTGGGCAAAGACCCGGAGAATATCGACCTCTGGGAGCTCGTGGGCAATTCCTACTATCAAACGGGCAATTTCAAGGAGGCGCTGCGCAACTACGAGGAAGTCATCAAGCGCGACCCGCGCAAGGTCGAAGTCTGGTCGCAGGTGGGCAACTGCCGGTTCCGACTCGACGATTTTGCAGGCGCCGCCGAGGCCTACGCGCGCGCCCTTGCCATCGACCCCAAGATTGCGATCGCATGGCGCAACAAGGGCATCTCGGCGCTGAAGCTCAGCGACGAGGGCGAGGCGCTGCGCTGCTTCGACGCATACTTGCAGCTCGAGCCTGCCGACGGCGAGATCTTCCTCGAGAAAGGCCGCATCCTCATGAAAGCGGGTCGGTTCAAGGAGGCGCTGCAGGCCTTCCAGAAGGTCATCGAGATCGACCCGAAGGTCGAGGCAGCGCACTTCAACCGAGCGCTGATCCTTGAGCGGCGCGGCATGGATGAGGATGCGCTTGGCGCCTTCAACCGGACGACGGAGCTCAACGACGACAACCTGGAGGCCTGGGCGCACAAAGAGGCGATCCTCACGCGCCTCGGGCGCACCGCCGAGCTCATCGCCTGCTACGACAGGACGCTTGCCCAGAACCCCGACGACCACAAGACGCACTTCAAGCGGGCGCAGGCGCTGCGCAAGCTTGGCCGCTTCGAGGAAGCCGCCGAGAACCTCGAGCGCGCGACCGCGATCCTGTCGACCTACGAGGACGCGTGGGTCGAGCGCGGGCAGAACTTCCTCTCGCTTACGCTGCCGCACCTGGCCGTCGACGCCTTCGAGCGCGTGCTCAAGATCAACCCCAAGAACATCCAGGCGCTCCGGTTCCTCGGCGACGCCTACTTCGACAAGACCGACTTCGAGCGGGCCGCGCAGTGCTACAGCGGTGTTGTCGAGCAGGGCGCGGCCGACGGCCCCGTGTACCTGCGGCTCGGGGAAGCGCTGCTGCGCCTCAAGCGCTACGACGACGCGGTCAAGCAGCTCGATGTTGCCCTATCCCTCGACGCGAAGCTCGAGAACGCCTGGCGGATGAAGCTCGAGTGCCACGGGGCCTTGGGGCAGGACGACCAGGTCGTCGCGTGCTGCGAGAGGTTGCTGCGCTTCAACGCCAGGGACGAGCCGATCCTGCGCCTGCGCGCCCTGACGCTGAAGAAGCTCGGCAGGTTCAAGGACGCGCTGCGGGCCTTCGAGCAGCTCCTGCGCCTCAAGCCGAAGGACGTCGGCGCGCTCCAGGCGAAGGGACAACTCCTGCACGCGCTCAAGCGCTACGAGGAGGCCGAAAAGGCCTTCGAGCATGCGCTCACCATGGACTCCACGAACGCCGGCGTGTGGTGCGACCTCGGCCTCTCCCTCGAGATGCTCGACGAGGACGAGGACGCCGTCAAGAAGTACGACGAGGCGCTGAAGCACGACCCGCGCTTCGAGCTGGCCTGGAAGCGCAAACTCGCGTTGCTCACCAAGCTTGGGCGCATCGAAGAGGCCCTCGACCTGCTCGAGATGGCCGTCGAACAGAGCCCGGACGACGAGACGATGTGGTACCAGCGCGCCCGCGCGCTCCACATCATGAAGCGGTTCGAGCCGGCGCTTGCCTCCGTCGACAAGGCGGTGGGCCTCAAGGAGGACTACCACCAAGCGTACCGGGAACGCGCCGAGATCCTTGCCGAGCAGGACAAGACCGATGAGGCCCTGAAGGCGGTCGACCGCGCCCTCGAGATCGCGCCGCAGGACCCCGAGGGATGGCTGCTCAAGGGGCGCCTCCTCAAGGAGGCGGGGCGCAACCCGGAGGCGGTCGCGGCGCTCGCCCGGCTCATCGAGCTCGAGCCAGCTTCGGAGATCGGGTACACGATGCTCGGCTTCGTCCTGCAGCAACTCGGCCGCTACGAAGACGCCTTCAGCGCCTTCGACCGGGCGATTTCGCTCAACCCCGACTCTGCGGCGTCTTGGCGCAACAAGGGCCGCTCGCTCTTCCACATGGGCATCCAGAAGGAGGCCGTGAACGCCTTCAACCAGTCGCTGCGCCTCGACCACGACCACCCGGAGACCTGGCGGTTCAAGGCGGAGTCGCTGTTGAAGACGCGCGCGAACGACGAGGCGCTTGCCGCCGTGGACCGTGCGCTGCGCCTGGAAGAGGGCCACGCCGGCGCGTGGGCGCTAAGGGGGGCGATCTGCCGCGCGCTCAAGCGCGACGAGGTGGCACTGCGCTGCTACGAGCGCGCAGCCGAACTGGACGGCGAAGTCGCCGCCTACCCGCTCGCGCGGGGCCGAATCCTGCGCGCGCTGGACAAGCCGTTCGAAGCGCGCGCGGCCTACGAGGCTACCCTGAAGCTCTCGCCCGACGATCCCGTGGCGCTCGTGGAGCGCGCGGAACTCGAGCTTGATGAGGGCACGGTGGACGACGCGCTCGACTTTGCAGAGAAGGCGCTCGAGCGCGACCCGAAGAGCGAGGTCGCCTGGCGCGTCAAGGGCGACGCGCTGCTTGCGATGGACCGGCACGAGGACGCCTCGGCCGCTTTCGAGACCGCGCTCCAGCTCAAGCCTGGGTACAGTGACGCGTGGGTCGGCAAGGGACGTGCGCTCGCGGCGCTTGGCGAGCACCACGAGGGGGCGCGGTGCATGTACAAGGCGCTGCTGCGCGACCGGGAAGACGCGCGCGGCTGGGAGGAGATCGCATCGATCATCCACGAACTTGGCAGCCGCGACAAGGCGCTCGAAGGCTACGCCAAGGCGACGAGCCTCGACGAAGGGCGTGAGGGCGCTTGGCTACGCATGGGTGTCGCGCTGCTCGAGGCGGGCAAGCCCGAGGAGGCACTGGCGGCGCTCGTGCGCGCCTACGATGCGGAGCCCCGCGACTTCGACATCGTGTTCAACAGGGGTGTGGCGCTGCTCCGGATCGGCGACCCCGTGCAGGCCGAGCGCTACTTCACGCGCGCCACCGTCGTGCGCCCGCAAGCCCCGGAGGCGTGGTACCAGAAGGGGCTCGCGCTGCTCTCGTCGGGCGACGCGCGCCACGCGCTGCGCTGCTTTGTGGTGGCCCTCAAACTCCGCCCCCGCTACGGCCAGGCGTGGAACAACCGGGGCGCGGCGCACCTGCGGCTCGGCGAGGTCGAAAACGCGCTCTTCTGCTTCAACAAGGCCATCAAGCTGCGCCCGGAGGATTGGGTCGCCCACTACAACCGTGGCAAGTCTCTTGAGCTCATGGCGCGCTATGCCGATGCGTTGCGCGCCTACGACGAGGCGATCGGGCTCAACCCCGAGCGCGGCGAGGTCAAGGAAGACCGCGAGCTCTGCGCCGTCAAGCTCGAGAAGCGCATCGGACTGGCTTGAGGGGGGGACGCGCGTGGGCGAGAGCGGGCTTTTTCCGATCGAAACGAAGATCTCGCACCTGTGGAACAGCCTCAGCGACGATGCCGAGGACAAATTTTCGGATGATTGGCTGAAGCCCACCTTCGGCGAGCTCAGCCCGGAGCTTGGTTTCCTCGCGGTCCTTACGTGGGGCCCGCACAGCGTCGAGCGGCAGATGGCCGTCTGGAAGAAAGTGAAGGCCAAGTACGATGAGATCGGCGTGCCCCTCCACAAGATGTCGAGCCAGCAGACCGAGACGCTCGTCGGCTGCTACCCCTTGAAGAAGGGGTGGCAGGGCAAGTTCCTTCGCGGGATGACCCTCTACCTTCGAAACGCAGGCAAGTCGCTCGACGAGGTGGCGGGCGAGATGCGCGAGGGCGGGGCGGGGTTCGCGCGTGCCGTACTCCAGGATATCTTCGGCACGACCTCCTCCAAGATCGTCGACTGCTACCTGCGTGACATCCTGCGCCTCGACGCCTTCCCCGTCGACTCGCATGTGCGGAAGGTGCTTGCCAAATACGGCATCCCGCCCGACGCGGGCGCGATCGTCGCCGTGTGCAACAAGATGGGGATTGATGTGCGCGTCCTCGCCCGCGCGACCTATTCAATGGATGTCCAGTAATGCGCCGAGACGCCGCCGGCCCGTTTCCAACGAAATGCTAATCAGCCAGCCTCGCCCCTTGGCAAAGCACTGCCCATGAAGGTCGTCCAATTCGCGCGCGAATCGAGCGGTTGCCTCTCGTACCTCCTTGGCGACCCCTCCACGGGGACTTGCGTAATTGTCGACCCGACCCAGGACCCCTTCCTGTACGACGAAGCCGCCCGCCTCCACGGCTTTGAGGTAACCGGCGTTTGGGAAACCCATACGCACGCCGACCACATCTCGTCGGCGCGCGCACTTGCCGGGGGGCGCAACGTGCCGCTTGCGATCCCGGCACTTGCCGGGGCAACCTTTCCCCACCAAGGCATTACGGAGTCAACGCGCCTCGAGGTCGGCGAGGTCGACGTCCGGCCGATCGCCACACCGGGGCACACGCCCGACGCGATGACGTTCCTTGCCGGCGACGACGCGATCGTGGGCGACACGCTGCTCGTGGGCACGGTGGGGCGCGCGGACTTTTACCCGGAGGGCCCCTCCGAGCTCTACCACTCGGTGTTCGACAAACTCCTGCGCCTTTCCGACGCCGTCAGGATTTATCCTTGCCACTACGGGGCAAAGCAGGGCCTGCCGCCCGAGCGCCGCACGACCCTGGGGCGCGAGCGGGGTTCGAACGAAGCGCTGACGCAAAAGACGAAGGATGACTTCGTCCGGTACATGACCGAAGGGTGGCCGCCCCAGCCGCACGGCTGGAAGGAAATCCAATGGCAGAACACCCACGGTTGAAACCCAAAGGAGGCGGACGCGTGACCTCGATCAAAATCAGGCTGGTGGCCGGGGCCCTCGAGATCCACGAGGGCGGTCGGAAGGAGGTGGCCATCCCGTCGATGAAGCACCCGGAGTTCCTGCGCCTGCTTGAGCGCGGGTGGGTTTCCCCGCCCTCTTTCGGGCCGCAGGGCGACTTGCGCATCTACTCGGCCGCCCTGCCTTCCCCCCGCGGCGGCGGCTACTCATGGCTCGCGTCGGCCGACTGGCGCCGCGGTCGCCTCCAGGTCGACCGGGGCGGCGCGATCTCCGACATCGGGATGGAACAATACGGGGGCGGCCGAGGCAAGGCGCGGGGCGAGGCCATCGAGGTCATCCTCGACTACGCCCGCGGCAGCGCATCGCTCACGGTTGCCGAGCTGCACTCCGCGCTTGGGAAGTGGAACGCCGATTCACTCGCGTTGGAGGCCGACGAGGGCGCCGGAGCCGTCGTCGACGGGGCGCTCGCCTCCGCGCTCTTCCTCTGGTGCGCGCGTCCCGAGGAATTCAAGGTGAGCGCGAAGCCGCCCTTCTCGTGACCTCGCCGGCGGTCGCCGCCACGGTTGCCGGGCCAAGCACGACGAGCGCAAAGGTGCCGGCCGATGCGGCGCTCGCGCGAATCCACAAGGCCGGCTCGCTTTCCCCACCCGCCGGGGCTAACGCGAGCTCCCCTTGGGGCCCGGCACAGGCCGGCCTTTCCCGATCTCGGCGAGCAACGCCTTCACCCGGCGTTCGATTTCATCTCGGATGGCACGCACGTCCTGGAGGGACTTTCCCTTGGGGTCTTGCAAGTCCCATTCCCGCGTGTCGCCGCGGAAGCCCGCGGGGCACGCCTCCTCGGGCGAGCAGCCCATGGTGATGAAGTAGTCCGCGGACATCGCCTCGTCGTAGGCGAGCTTGCGGGGCGCTGCGCGCGAGATGTCAATCCCGCGCTCCTTCATCGCCGCAACCACCACGGGGTTTACAGACGGGCCAGGGACCGTCCCTCCGGAGATCACGGCGATGCCGTCGGGGGCGAGGTTGCGCGCAAAGGCGGCCGCCATCTGGCTGCGCCCGGCATTGTGGACGCAGACAAAGGCGATCGTGGTGCCCATCGCAGGCCTCGCATCTGCCAACGCCGCCGGCAAATTTCAAAGGCTCGCTTAACCGTGGTAAGCGGGCGCACCGCGCCTCACGCAGCGGTCCGAAAGGGCCTGTGCCTCGTCGGCGCCTCGCGCCTCGCCCCCCCGTCCCGCGGGAATTGTCAGGATTCCCTTCGAGGGGCCCTCGAACCCCGGGTAGAACCGGGTCACCTCGACAAACTCATCGTGGCCGCAGTATTTGCAGCGCCCCTTCTCCCAGTCGCTCCCGCACGCCCTGCACCGCAGGGCCCTTCGCAGTGCCAATTCGATCATCAGGTCCCCTACGCCTCCGCGCGCCAAGAGCTTGGCCGCCGACATTCATGCTCCCGAAGGACGTCACGAGACGGCGCCTCTCCCCCCGCCCGTTCATCCAGAAACATTC
>JBGQKI010000008.1:0-89018 GCA_041499475.1 Thermoplasmata archaeon | reverse complement strand
TTCTGGCTCCGGCCAGGGCCAAGGCCAGGGCAACGGCCAGGGCCAGGGCGCGGGCCAGGGCGCAGGCCAGGGCACCGGCAACGGCCAGGGATCCGGCGCAAACGGCGGCAACCAGGGCACGCCGACCGACCGCGACGGAGATGGAATTCCGGACGGCTCCGAGGACTCGAACGGCAACGGCCGTGTCGACCCCGGCGAGACCGACCCGAACAACCCGGACACCGACGGCGATGGAATCCGCGACCTCCAAGAGATCCAGTTGGGGACTGACCCCACGAACCCGGACACCGACGGCGATGGCCTCTCGGACGGCTCGGAACTCTTGGCGCACACCGACCCCCTCGACAAGGACACGGACAACGACTACCTCTGGGACTCCCAGGAGACCGGACCGCTCACGAGGTCGGACATTGCGGGGTCGCTTGGCGGCATGCCACCGATCCCCTCGCCGAACACCTTCGGCCGCGCGGGCATCAGCCCCCTGCACTTCACCAAGACCAACCCGGTGATGTTCGACACGAACGGCAACGGCATCTCGGACGCCCTGGACGACCAGGACGGCGACATGCTCGCCAACATCTTCGAGTTGGACTCGACCGTCGATGTGGGCGCCGGAGCGCGCAGCAACCCCTTCTGGGGAAAGAGCGACCCACAGGTCGCTGACACCGACTGCGACCACCTGTTGGACGGTGTCGAAGCCGACCCGCTCCTTGCTCCCTCCGGGATCTCTTCAGACCCCTCAAAGGCTGACACGGACGGCGACGGCCTCACCGACGACGTCGACCCCAACCCGATGGCGACCACCGTGCTTCCGCCCACGCGGATTAGCAATGTGGCTGTCAACGGGCAGGTCCTCAACGGCGTGCGCGTGGTCAATGTCGTGAAGCAACAGTCCTTCACCGTGACCGGCTCGCTCGAGTACCAGGACGGCTTCGGTGTCTGGCGCGCCACGGAGGCGAGCAAGCCGATGGATGTGTACATCTACCTCGTGCAGTGGAACGGCACGGCGTATGTCGCGCAGCGCATCGGCCCCTCCATCCAGTCGGGCGCGGGCGGCTTTGGATCGACGGTGCGCATCACCTCGGACAACATCCACGCAGGCACCGGCTTCCTGTTCGCCCAGACGGACATCCACAACCGCGACCCCACTGCGGTGTGGTACGCTCGGACGACCTGGACCGAACCCAACGCGCCGATGTTCGCAATCCCGCAGCTTGGGCTGTGCGTTGTGCCGTAGTTTGTTGAAGGACGACCCGTCGTCCATCCTTACCCGGCCCCTTGCGGGGCCTGGGCCCTCTTTTTTTGGGCCACCTTCGAGCCGGGGCCTCACTCCCGCTGGTCGATGATCTTGATCCCGCGGGTCTCCCCGGGGACGCCGGGCTCGGCGAACCGCCGGGAATAGACATAGAGCGTCGGGATCCGCCGGCGTATGCCGGTCCAGTAACCGCAAACCTGGCAGCGGTAACCGAGCGTCACCGAGCCATCGTAGACCGTCTTGTTGCGGATCGGCGCGATCGCGCCGCGGCACACGGGGCACCTTGAGATCGCGCGGCGTTCGTCGGAGAAGCGCGTGAAGGCGGTGACCTCAACCTTCCCCGACTTCAGGCACACGAGGCGCAGGCGCCTGCGCCCCACGGTAAACCGGGGGTCCTTCTTGCGCAGCGCCTCGCGCACGCGCACCAAGAGCGCCGTCTCGGACCGCACGGTGCGCCGTTCGCGCAGCGCAGCGAGGGCTGCCTCCAGGATGAGCTCGTCCTCCGGCAGCGTGTAGTCCACTTGCCGAAAACGGGGCTGATCCGTTAATAACGTTTCACCGCTAGGGGCCCTGAAGCGACTGGCTATGCCATCCCCGCGCAACTTTTATGACCCGCGCGCAGGGTGTCTTGCCTCCTCGCGGCAGGCGGGGACGGGAGGGAGAGAAGGTGACGAGCGGCCAAAGGCGCCCGGACATCCCGCTTGAGAGCCGCGCCCAGGTGGAGCAGCGCTGGGAGACCCCGGTGGAGGGGGAGGGCCTCGACCTCCAGGCCTCGGGCGACGGCAGCCTCATTGCGCTCGGCGGTCGCCTGGAGGGCGCCGGTGCCGTGCTGCTCCTCGACCGGACCGGCAAGCAGCTGTGGAAGTACAAGACGCGCGAGCCGATCCGGACGGTCGCGGTCTCCGATGTGGGGGGGTTCGTGGCCGCCGGCTGCGATGACTCCCAGGTCTACTTCTTCGACCGGCGCGGCCTCCTGCTCTGGCGCTACAAGTGCGACCAGCGCATCCGCGCGATCGCGGTGTCGCGCGACGGCAACACGCTGGCGGCCGGCTCCGAGGACCAGGGCGTCTATTACTTTGACAACCGCAACACGCCGCGCCGGTTCGTCTGGAAGCTGCGCATGGAAGGCGTGGTCAACGCGATTGCGATGGTGCCCTCCGGCGAGAATGTGCTTGCCGGCGCCGAGGACGGCGGCATCTACTTCATGGACGCCCGCGAGGGCGCCGTGATGTGGAAATCGTTTGCCCGCGCGCCCGTGCTCTCCCTTGCCGTCTCGAAGTTCGGCGATGTGATGGCGGCCGGCTCCGCTGACGGCTCGCTCCACTGCTTCGACTTCGGCGGGCGGCTCCTGTGGGAGCGCCAGACCGCAGGCGCCATCCTCGATGTGAGCGTGGACAACCGCGGCGCCTTCGTCGCCGCGCTCTCGAAGGACGGCACCCTCTACTTCTTCGACGCGCGCGGCGGCGCGCTGCTCTGGTCGCACCCAACCGGCTCCGACGGCGGCCGCGTGAAGCTCACGAAGAACGGCGACCTCGTGTTCGTCGTCACGGCCGACGACCGCGTGCTCTGCCTCTCGGCCGACGAGGGGCTCATTTTCGACGTCCACGCCGGCGGGACGGCGATCCGCCTCGAGGTCTCCTCCGACAGCGAGGCGCTGCTCCTCCTCGAGTCCGGGGCCGTGCGCGCCTTCGAGACGCGCGCGATCTTCAAGTCGCTAATCCTGTCGCTGCGCGACTACATCCTCAAGTGCCGCGAACGCGGGGCCGACATCGAGGCGGCCCTCGCGTTCGAACGGCAGGCCGTCAGCGCACTCAAGAACTTCGACTACAAGGGCGTCCACACGGCCGTGCTGGCCGCCGAAGGGAACCTTCGCGAGGGGCTTGCCAAGCTCACGGAAGATTCGGAGGTCCAGCGCCGGGCCTTCCAGGCGCTTGCCGACCTCAAGAAAGGCGAACTCGACGCGCGCACGCTCGGGTTCGACACCACCGCCGTCCGTGCCGTGGCCGAGGCCGCCGAAAAGGCGGCCCAGGCGCGCGACTTTGGAAGCGCGCTCTCGATCGTGACCGACGCGCGCAGCAAGGTCGCCGACCTCAACCGCAGGCGCGAATCCCTCGAGAAAGCCAAGCGCGCCATCGAAGGCTCCAAGAAAGCGATCGAGGCCGCAGCAGCTTTCGAGGGCGTCAACGTCACCGACCCCTCCAACCAGCTGCACCTTGCCGAGGCCTCCTATGCAGAGCGCGACTTCACGATGGCCGCCGAGTACGCGGCCCTTGCGCTCGAAATGGTCGTGCACGCGCGCCGAGCATCGCCAAAGGCCGTCGAGGCCGAGATGCGTGAGGTCGCAAGCCGCCTCTCGGGGGCGCTCATCGAGCCTGGCGAGCTTGCGCCCCTCGAGGTCACGCTCCAGAACGCGATTGCGCACTACCAGGAGCGGCGGGCCTTCAAGGAACTGGGCGGAGCCTACGAGCTGCTCGACCAGGTGCTCGCGCAGGGCGGCCACGCCAAGGGGCAGGGCCCCTCGTCGCGCGTGGCGCTCGATGCGGCGGCGTTCGCCTACCTCGACGCCGGCGACGCCGCGCACGCCGCGCAGATCGCAGAGCGCGCGCTGAACTACAAACTCGCCGCCAAGCTGCGCGAGCGCCTCAAGCAGCCCGACGAAGCCGGACGGCTCGTCCAGCGCATGGCCTCCACCGACCGCGAGCGGCACAGCGCGCTCGCCTCCGAGGGCCGCAAGGTGGACGAGTACATCGGCGGGCTCGTCGCGGCCAAGCGCCTCCCGGAAGCGGCCTCCGAACTCATCAAGTTCGAGCGGTACGCCGAAGCGATCTCACTCCTCGAGGGGCAGCGCGACCCCGCGACCGCCGCGTTCCTCCTGCGCATCTACTTCCACCTCGGCCAATACGACCGGCTCCTTGCTGCCTGCTACTCGCTCGAATCCGCGCTGCGCGACGAGATTGCGCGCGGCGCCCCCGAACTCCTCCCCTTCTTCGGGCGCCTGCTCGTGGGTCACGCCTTCATCGCCCAGGTGCTCCAGATGAGCGGCGAGACCGACCGCGTGAACGAGATGTGGTCGTTCTTCCTCATGGCCTACGGGCGGCGCCTGGGCACCCAAGCGGAGCGCGACTTGGATGCCGCCGCCTTCAGCGCCCTACTCGCCCGTGGCGAGCGGGACAAGGTGCGCAAGGCCGCCGCCGCCAGGCAAGGGCCGTTCTACGAGTGGGTGCGCGACGCCGAGGTCATGATCGAGCGGGGCAACCAAAAGGGATTCCGCAAGATGCTCGCGCTCTTTGACCGCGACTTCGTCCAGCGGTCGGTGCACATGGGCTCCTCCCTCAAGTCGCTCGTGCCGCCCTCGAATGCCGCCGACGCCCTGGACGAGCTGTTCCCGTTCAACGTGAACGCCCAACTCCAGGAGGCGTACCGCATGGCGCTCAACCAGGACTTCTTCAAGCGGCTTGCCGGGGAGGGAGACAGGCTCTTCGCCCTCAAGGAATTCGAGCGCGCGGCGCCCTTTTACCGTGACGTGCTCGCGCGCGACGCATTCGGGCTCGTGCCGCGCCGCGAGGTGGGCGCAAAGCTCGTGTCGGTCTACCTGGAGCGGGGCGACCGCGAGGGCGCGAGCCGCGTGATTGCCGAGTGGGGGCTTGAAGGGGCGCGCGGGATGCTGGGCGCCGTGGAGGCCGCAAGTCCAGCGGCCGCGCGGCACCCCGAACCGGCGGAGCCCGCGCAGGCGCCGCCCGAAGGGAAGCGCTGCCTCAACTGCGGCGAACTCGTCCCGCGCGTGGCCGTCCGCTGCTTCCGCTGCGGCTCCCCGATCCGGTAGCCGAAGGACCTACGGCGCCCGAAGGCCGCGCGCGGCGCGCGCCCGCTCCTCGAACCGCGCGAATTCTTCGCGGCTCATCAGGTGCAGCACGAGCGCGATCGCCGACATTGAAAGGCCGACAATGCCTACACCGAACAGCAATCCGGGGGTGATGCAAGCGGCTGCCGAAATCGCGCCGGCCACCGTCCCCCACCAGTGCTTGGTGCGGCTCAGGTCAAAGACAAGCGCCATGGCGCTTGCGCCAACCCCGAGGATAGTAATGGCCACGAGGAGCCCAGGTTCGTTGACCAGGGCAAACGGAAACGCAGGCGTGCCGCCAAAATTCGCCGTCTCCATCCAAAGGATCGAGGCGATCCCGAGGAAAATCAGGTCGCGAACCAAAACGAGCGCCCAGAAAATGGCCGCGACGGTTGGCTTTGCCGTCTTCCCGTCGGGGAGCGCCACAAACGGGTAGCCCCAGGGGACGGTCGGCGTCGGGTACGGCATCCCGGGGTACGGCATGTAAGGCCCTGGGTAGTACGCCATGGGCGGCGGGTAGGGCGCTTGCGGCGGGTAGGCGGGCCCTTGAAAAACGGGAGCCGGACTCTCCGGCGTTGCCAGCGTGCCCGCCCCGCACCTTCGAGGGAGCCCGCTCGGATGAACCTTTGGGGGACGTTTGCCAGGCAGTTGGGGCCTTGAGGGAAACCTCGCGGGGCGTAAAGGAAGCAGGGAGCAAGTCTTTTTGTAAAGCGCGCTCCCTCGATGGCGCACCGCACGAATGGGAGGCGATATCCCCTTGACCGCAGGCCCCAAGCGTCGGCGTCGGATTATCATCATGGGCGCCGCCGGGCGCGACTTCCACAACTTCAACGTCGCCTTCCGCGACCGCCCCGAATACGAGGTCGTGGCCTTCACCGCCACCCAGATCCCGTCGATTGAAGGGCGCGTCTACCCCCCCTCGCTTTCGGGCCCCCTCTACCCGAAGGGCATCCCCATCCACCACGAGGACGAGCTCGACGCGCTCATCGCTTCGCACGAGGTCGACCTGGTCGTGTTCGCGTACAGCGACACCTCCCACGAGTATGTGATGCACAAGGGGTCGCAGGTGCTTGCGGGGGGCGCGGACTTCACGTTGATGGGCCCGCGCTCCACGGCGCTCAAGTCGGTGAAGCCCGTGATCTCGGTGTGCGCGGTGCGCACCGGTTGCGGGAAGAGCCAAACCACGCGCGCGGTCGTGAAGATCCTGCGCGACCAGGACAAACGGGTCGTGGCGGTCAGGCACCCGATGCCCTACGGTGACCTTGCCAAGCAAGCCGTCCAGCGGTTCGCGACCTATGCGGACCTCGACGCCGGGGACTGCACCATCGAGGAGCGCGAGGAGTACGAGCCCCACATCGAGGCCGGCGCCGTCGTCTACGCGGGCGTCGACTACGAGGCCATCCTGCGGCGCGCCGAAAGGGAAGCCGACGTCATCGTCTGGGACGGCGGCAACAACGACCTGCCCTTCTACGAGTCCAGACTGCACATCGTCATCGCCGACGCGCTGCGCCCGGGCCACGAGCTCTTGTACCACCCCGGCGAGGCCAACGTGCGCGGCGCGGACCTCGTGATCATCAACAAGATCGACCAAGCAAGCCCGGGCGCGGTCGAGCAGATCAAGCGGAACGTGTTCTTGGTGAACCCGCGGGCCGTGGTGCTCACCTCGACCTCGCCGGCAAAAGTGCAAGGCGGCACCAAGCAGCTCGAGGGGAAACGCGTCATCATCGTAGAGGACGGGCCGACGACCACCCACGGGGGAATGGGGTTCGGCGCCGGGTATGTGGCGGTCGAGGAGATCCACGGCGTTTCGATCGTCGACCCGCGCCCGCACGCGGTCGGCTCGATACGCGCGCTCTACGACCGCTACAGCCACCTCAAGGACATCGTCCCGGCCATGGGCTATACCCAGGAGCAGCTGCGCGAGCTCGAGGAGACGATCAACAACTCGGGCGCCGATGTCGTGGTCGCAGGCACCCCGATCGACCTCAAGCGCGCAATCAAGGTCAAGATCCCCGTCGTGCGGGTGCGCTACGACTGCCCGCCCGAGCTTGTGGAGCGGCTGAGGCCGATCGTGGCGGCCATCTTCGAGAAAAAGGCGCGCACCTGAGCCGGCCACCTACTTCAACACCGTCGTGCGCTGCTTCATGATCTGGCGGCGGGCCTCGTCCCACTCCTTCTCCGCCTTCTGCATCTGGGCGCGCCGCGCCTCGACCTGCGAAATGAGCTCCTCCGCGTCGCCCTTGTAAGGCGATTCAGGCTCGAGTTGCCGCGCGCTCTGCGCGTGGTAAAAGGCGTAGGTGAGGTTGCCGGAGGCCAGGTACGCCTTCGATCGCGCGAGGTTTTTCTGGATGTTGAAGTGCCGGTCGAAGCAGGGCTGGCACAGGGGGAAATTGAACCGGTACTCGTACTGGTAGATGTTGCCCGTGGGCTGGCCAGCCGAGAACTTGCCGCAGGTGGAGCAGGCGACTCGGCCGCAGGAGGTGCAGACGAGCACCGGGTTCGACGGGGCGATGCGCCGCCCGCAGGTGGGGCAAAGCGCCGCCCCGCTGTGGTCGTGCTGCAAAGTGCGGTGCGCCCGCTCCTCCACCGACCGGTCGGGGGGCGGCTGGCGCCCGAGCGTCCCCTCTTCCTCGTCCTCAGCGTCGATGTCGGCGTCATCTTCTTCGGCCATATCGACTTGCGACCGGGCGACCGCCCGCGCCGCAGCAGGACCCGTTGAGGTGCGGGGGAATGGCATTGCCCGCTCCGCGGCCTCGGCGACGGTGGGAGCAGGCCCGGCTTGCCTCACCGGGGCCACGGAGGCGGCCTGCGCCCGCGGGGCCTTCGGTGCTGGCGGCACGGGGGCGGCCCGCGCTTCCTCGAAGGAACGCTCCAATTCGGCAAGGGCCGCTTCGAACTCCGACCGGCGCGCCTCCTCCGCCGGCCCGTCGGGGCGCGCTTCTTCGGGGACTTCCGAGGGCCCATCAAGGTCGGCCTCTCCCGACTCACCCGCGCGGTGCGCCACGTAGCGCGCAACTTCCTTGCCCGGGCGGGTGTCCTTGATGCGCGCGCCCTCCTTGAGGGAAGCGCGGTATGGGGCCCTTGAGGTCGCGACCGCGCCCTCGCCCTTCGGGCGCCCCACGAGGGTCCATGCGGGCGCTCCGGGCTCCTGCGCCTTCCGCTCGATGGGCATCTTCGGAATCTTGGCCCGCGCGAAAAGGCCGGGGTTATAGTACCGGTCCCACTCCGCGGACTGGAATTCGCGGCGCGGCCGCGGGGCCTCGCCGGGTTCTGGCATCTCGACGGCCCGCGTGCGCCTCGATCCGGACGCCGCGGGTGGCGCGGCGGCCTCGGGGGCCGGCGCGCGCGCGGGCGGCGACAACCGCGACAAGATCTCCTCTTGGTCGCGCGTAATTGCCCCTCCTGGCATCAGGTCGACCTTCGCGATCGGCTGGACGGGCGGCCTGGTCGGGCGCAGCTTCACACCGAGCTCGTCCTCGCCCTCCTGGGCCAGCACCGGCGCCGCTTTCCCAGGCAGGGGGACCCTGAACGGATTGGTGCCCGGTGAAGGGACTCGCTCGCCCGACACGATCGCCGATGCGGCGCGCGCCCGCCGCTCCACCGCCTCCGAGAGGAAGTCGGTCGCGCGCGGCTGCACCGACGATGGCGGGTCGTTCTCGTCGTCGGCCAAGCCTTTCCGCTCGCTCGGGGCGTTCGGCGCAGTCAAGCGCGCCCCACCCCGGCTTCTCAAGGGTGGGGGCCGGTAATTAAACCGCACGATCTGGCGCGGCCTCGGCTGGGGCACGGGCCGACGAGAGGGCCGACCCTCACGGCGGGCGGTCGTCGCGCAGCGGTGAATTCGAAGGGGACAGCGGCGCGAGCTTCCCGGCCGCGTGCTGCGCCAGGTGAGCGACGATGGCATCGGACGGCGAGTCGACGCGAAGGAGCCTCTCGACCCTGTCTGCGAACTGCCCCGCGCGGTAGTCGAAGATCGCCGACGCGCCCACATCCGTCGGCCCCCGGATCGCGCGGCCCACCGCCTGCAAAAGCCTCCGGGTCGTGGGGACTTCAACGGCGTACTCCCAGCCTCGGCCGAAGCGCCCTTCGAAGAAATCGATGAGCGATTTCGTGCGCGCTGTCGGTTTCGGGTATGGGATGCCCGCGATGAGCACGACCTCCAGCGCCTCGTCCGGGAAGTCGATCCCCTCCGAGAGCCGCCCGCCCATCACCGCAAGTAGCACCCGGCCGGGCCTGCGCTCCCCGTCCTTCGGGGCCCGCTCCTTGAACCGGGCGAGCATGGACATGAGGTCCTCCTGGTCCATCCCCGGCTCCTCCACGAACATCATCCGGTGGCGTTCAAAGAGCGGGCCCGACCAGAGCGCGAATGAAGCAAGCGCCCGGAACGAGGGGAAAAAAACCACGGTGTTCCGCTCCACGGCCCGCAGCACGGCTGCGACCTCCTCGAACAGCCGGCGCTCCATCGTCGGGTCGACGCGCAGCGTCTCGTGGCGCGAGGTGACCTTGGGCGAGTAGACCACGAGCCGGTTTTCCGGCGGGTACGGGCACGGCACACAGAGGAGCTCGGTCTCGGCCGGCAGTCCGATCATTTCGCGGTACGCTTCGAGCGGCGCGAGCGTGCCCGACATGTGTACGGTCGCCGCTGCGTCAAGGAGCGGCGCGCAGGCAAGGGAGGGGTCGAGGCAAAAGAGTTCGAGCGCAGGCCGGCGCGTGCGCTCGGCCCACGGGTCCGGGGTCGAAACGAGCTTCGCGTGGGTGTCAGCCTCCGAGGCAAACCACGCCGAGACGAACATCCCGGCGGCCCGCAAGTGGGAGCGCGGAACTTTCCGCTCCTTCTGGCGAAGCGTCCGGACCTGCTCGCCGAAGACCTCGAGCGTCTTGGCCATCAACTGGAGCTTCGTTGAGGTCGTGCCGAAGAGCGCCATCAGCTCGGCCTCGAACGCCCCGGGCGGCACGATGCCGTCCTCGTCGATGATGTACGGCTCGGCCACTTCGCGCATCGCCCGCTGCAGCTTTTCGACCGCCTCGGAAGCCGGCACGCCCGGGAGCACATCGGGGTCGCCCACCAGCGCCGCCTCCGCCTTGGCGGCCTCCAAACCGTCGAAGGAGAGCCGCGCCGACGCCGCCTCCCGCGCGTAGTCCGGGAGGTTGTGCGCCTCGTCGACAATCACCACGAGGTCGCCAAGGCTTGCGCCCATCCACTCGAGCAGCCGCCGCCGGATGAACGGGTTGAAAAAATACACGTACGGCGCGCAGACCAATTGGGCATCCTTGAGCAGCAATTTGTTGGCCTCGTAGGCGCAGAGGCCGCGCTCGCGCGAGTACTCCGAGAACTCCTCGAAGGTCGGCAGCCCGTGCTTAGCGTGCGCCTCGATCTGCGGCTTGGGGAAATTGATGAGCCCACGGTAGAACCGGCAGCCGTCCGGCGCGTGGCTCTCAGCCGTGGTCGCCCGCTTGCGGTCCGAACACAGCCGCCCGTGCTCCTCCGTGTCGCTCGCGGCAAGCTCCGAGTCCTCCTCGCTCAAGAAGCACGAACGCACCCGGCCCTGGAGCGCGACGCCAAAGGTCGGCCGCCCCGCGGCCACGGCGCGCAGCTCCACCATCACCTGGCGCTGCTGCGAGTGCGTGCGCGTGAGGTAGAGGACACGCCTTGCCCGACCGTCTTTCAGCCGGTCGACACCGTCGAGCGCGCCTGCCAGCGCCGCCACGGTCTTGCCCGTGCCCGTCGCCGACTCCAGCACCACGTGCGAACCGCAGGCGACCGCGAGCGCCACCGCCTCCACCATCCGCTGCTGGCCGGGCCGAGGCGGGTAGGGAAGCGTGGCCATCGTGTCCCTTGACGGCGCAACCGCCCTTATGAAGCGAAGGAGGGGGTGAGCGAAAGCGCTCGGGCGCCGCCGACGCCGAGGACCGCAGAGGGGCCTCAATCATGATAGGCAAACTCGGTTCCGCCCCGCTGGGGCACCGGCATCTCCCGGGCGGACCCACCGCGCTCGATCGGTTCGGGGCAAAACCCCGCCGTTCGCGAAAAAACGTGCCAGCAATCGATGCAAACTGCGCACAACAGCGGTTCCGCGCCCGCAAATTTCGCCCATGGTAGCATTCGCCCAAGCCCGGCAGCCGGGAAAATCGTAGCAACACAGAATGGGAGGGAGCCTTTTCGCTCGCGCGTAATATACAATATAGTATCTGAAACTGCCATTTGCCCATAAATAGTTCAGTCAACACGGGACATTGCCACTGTATTGCCATTCAAGAAGAAACGATTGTTGAAATGTGGGTCATTCATCACAAAGGGAAGAGTTATTAGAGATGCCCCTAGTCATCCTCGTAATTCGGCGCTGGGGGGTTCAATTTGGCAGGAAGGAGTAACGCGATTGCGCTTGGTATCGGACTGCTCACGCTTGTGCTAGTCACCGGATTCGCGGCGGCGGCACCTGCGCCCGATGCGGGCGGGAGCCGTACCGTCGACGAAGACGTCTCGGCGACATATGCCGGGACGGACACGAGCGGCGAAGGCGTTACATTCGGTTGGGTTTTCGATGGCGCGATCGTCGACGGCGCGAGCGTTTCCTTCACTTTCGTCACCCCTGGGGCGTACTCCGTCTCATTCTGGGCAGACGACGGCATTGGCAACAACGTCAGC
This sequence comes from Thermoplasmata archaeon, assembly GCA_041499475.1. Taxonomy (GTDB): domain Archaea; phylum Thermoplasmatota; class DTKX01; order DTKX01; family DATEUP01; genus DATEUP01. The sequence continues at coordinate 77,279 of JBGQKI010000008.1, read as the reverse complement.
GACCCAATCACCGTGACTGTCAACGACCTCACCGCCCCCACCGGGTCGGGCACCGTGCCCTCTAGCGCCAACGAAGACACTTCGGTCTCCTTCTCTTCCTCATCAATCACCGACAACGACCCCAATTTCGCCTCGACGCGCCGCGACTACTGGACCTTCACCGACGGTGCCGCCAAGAACCTCTCGGGCACGAGCCCGTCGTACACCTTTGCAACGCCTGGTTCCTACAGCATCACCCTCACCGTGATGGACAGCGCCGGGAACCAACTCACCCAGACCTTCACGCTCGCGATTGTGGACACCACCGCGCCCGCTGGGTCTGGTAGCGTGCCGTCAACCGCCAACGAGGACACTTCCGTCTCCTTCGCTTCGGGCTCGATCACCGACAACGACCCCAATTTCGCCTCGACCCGCCGGGACTACTGGACCTTCACCGACGGCACCGCCAAGAACCTCTCGGGCACCTCACCCTCCTACACCTTCAACACGCCCGGCACCTTCGCGGTCACGCTAACCGTCATGGACGCCACCGGCAACAAGCTCACGCAGAGTTTCAGCATCTCGATCAAGGACATCACGGCGCCCCTTGCGAACGCCGGCGCAAGCCAGACGGTCAGTGAGGACACCGTGCTGAACTTCGACGGCGCCAACTCGACGGACAATGACCCCACCTTCTCGACCACCGGCCGCTATTACTGGACCTTCAGCGACGGAGCCACCCCCCGCTCGTTCACCGGAATCAGCTCCAGCTACACCTTCAACACCCCCGGCACCTACACGATCACCCTCCTCGTCCTCGACGCGGCCGGCAACTTCGCCTCTTCGACTTTCACGGCCACCGTCAAGGACGTCACGCCCCCCACCGCCGTGCTCACCGGCGGCTCCCCGCAGACCTTCAATGAGGACTCGGTCAAGACCCTCGACGCCGCCTCCTCGAGCGACAACGACCCCAACTTCGCCTCCACCGGCAATTACACCTGGACGTTCACCGACGGCTCCGCCCGCACGCTTTTCGGCAAGAGCACCACGTACACCTTTGCCACCCCCGGCAACTACACGATCACGCTCACGGTCCGCGACGCCGGCGGAAACAGCGCGACGGCGACCTCAACCTTCGTCGTTAGCGACATCACGGTCCCCACAGGGACGCTGAGCCCTCCCACGAGCGCCAACGAAGACGCATCCGTCACCTTCTCCTCGGCCGTCATCACCGACAACGACCCCAACTTCGCCTCCACCCGCCGCGATTACTGGACCTTCACCGACGGCACCGCCAAGAACCTCTCCGGTTCCTCCGTCTCGTACACCTTCAACACGCCCGGCTCCTACTCAATCACCCTCACCGTGATGGACAGCGCCGGCAACAAGTTCACGAACACGTTCACCATCGCCATCAAGGACATCACGGCTCCCACCGGCAGCGGCTTCGTCCAGTCCAGCTGGCCCGAGGACTCCGCCACGACCTTCACCTCGGTGAACGTCACCGACAACGACCCCAACTTCGCCTCCACGCGCCGCGACTATTGGACCTTCACCGACGGCACCGCCAAGAACCTCTCCGGCTCCTCCGCCTCCTACACCTTCGCAACGCCGGGCACCTTCGCCATCACCCTCCTTACGATGGACGGCGCCAGCAACCGCTTCACCGCCAGCTTCACGATCGTCATCTCCGACATCACGCCGCCCACGGTAGTCATCGCCGCCGCCAACCTCACCATGTCGAGGCAGCAGTTCTCCAACGCGACTCACGCCGGCACCCCCACGGACAATGTGGCGGTCTCCACGAGCGGCTGGTCGTTCACCGAGAACGCCACCTCGTTCAACATCACCGGCGCCACCCTCACGCGGCGCTGGGACTTCGTCGGCGTCTACGCGATGACCTTCTGGGCCCGCGACGCCGCCGGAAACGTCGGCGCCACCTCCACGACGCTCACCGTCACGGCCGATGTCACGCCGCCTACCGTTTCGATCACCGGCCCCTTCGCCGGCGACGACCAGAACGCGCTCACGTTCAACGGCACGTTCTCGGACAACAACCCCAACTGCGCAACAACCTGCACCCTCAACTGGCTCGTCGACGGCACCCCGGTGCTTGCCGGTTCCGCAACGCTGACCCGCCTGTTCACGGCCGGGCGCCACATCGTGACCTTCCAGGTCATCGACCCGGCCGCCAACACCGGCTCGGCCGTGCGCAATGTGGACATCGACCAGCTCATCTTCAACGACCTCACCTGGAACGGAGTCGTCGCGCCCCTCAACTGGAACATGCGCGTCTCCAACGGCGCCACCTTCCTCGTCCGCAACTCCGTGATCTCCAACTCGACGCTCGGCTTCACCGTCAACATCACTGTCACCAACGGCCGCTTTATCCTGGAGAACTCGACGCTCACCTCCTCCTCGCCGACAGTAGGCTTCCGCATCAACGCCACCCGCGGCGCCGCCGGCCAGTTCGTCCAGCTGCTGTTCAACGTCTCCACCGTCGGCGGGCTCTATGACTGGATCTGGATCGTCAACGGCGTGCTCGCCGCCCACGACTCGATCTTCACCGACCCTCGCCTTGTGAACGGCGGCGTGATCTCCGGCGTCGACTCAAGCATCTACCTCACGAACATCACCGTCAACGCGACCGGGATCTCCACGGCGGCAGGCATTCGCGCCAACTTCACAAGCGCGTTCAACCTGGCCACCCCGCGCGAGGTCATCCTCCAGTTCGTCACCATGAACGCCACCAGCACCCCCCTGCGCGTCTTTGGCAATGCGACCGCGGGCCCCGTCAACGTCGAGGTGCGTGACAGCAACTTCCGCTCCAACTCCGCCGTCGCCGGCGTCCGGGGCATCGACCTCCAGATGCTCAACACCACGCAGAACCTCACGGTCACCATCCAGCGCGCGGACATCCAAGACATCCGCAACGGCGCGCTCTACGCGCTGCACAATTTGTTCAACGGCACCGCGACCTACAATGTCACCGAGTCGAACTTCAGCGGGTCGATCTCCAACAACGGCACGAACCTGGAATTCCTCAGTTCGAACGCGGTCCTCGACATCACCTTCGCCAACGTCGCCGTCACACGCTCCGGCCTTGCCGGCGTCGCCTTCCGGTTCGTCAACGCCTCCCCGAACCTGCCTGCCACCGTCCCCTCACTCACCCGCGGCACCATCACGCTGAAGAGCGTCAGCTCGTGGAACAATACGCAAGACGGCGTCATCTTCTTCCAGCAGTGGATGCGCCTCCAGCTGAATGTGAACATCCTCAACAGCGCGCTCACGCTCAACAAGCGCCACGGGCTCAACATCGACACGGAGATGGGCAACAACTCCAGGTTCACTTGGCTCTTCTCCGATTCCGTGTCGAACCTCAACAGCCAGCACGGCGTCTTCTACCAAACGCTCCTGCAACGCGTGAACGCCTCCTTCGAAATGGTCCGTTCGAGTTTCGAGAACAACACCCTCGACGGGTTCAACTTCACCCTCACCCAAGGGCCGACCTTTGACACCGCCACCTACGGGAACTACTTCCTAAACCTGACGAACGCGAAGTCGAACACGAACCGCGTCGGCGTCGCCGTCTACGACAACACGCAGAACGCGCAGTACAACTTCTCGCTCAACATGGTCGACTCACAGACGGACTTCAACCTCCAGCACGGCGTCAATGTCAACATGTACATGCGCCAGTACTACTCCTTCCGCGGCTTCAACCTGGCCCCGTACTCGAATGTCTTCATCGACCTGCTTCGCTCGGAAGCCAGCCGCAACACCATCAACGGGATCCACATCATCACGTACTACTGCGGGTACGGCACGACCGACAGCCTGATGCCGGCCTCCTGCCTCTTCCGCGTGAACCTCACCCAGTCGCACCTCGACTGGAACAATGGCCGGGGCCTGCTCGCATACATGCAGTACTCGGGCTACTACGGCTCGGGGCCCCTTTACATCAACCTCATGAACGACTCGTCGGCCAACAACAACGGGCTGTCGGGAATCTACGAGTACCGGTACTACAATTACATGTACAATGTCAACAGCGGGCGCATCTCTGAAACGGTATTCTACCTGCGCAATTCGAGCCTCTCCTACAACGGGCGATTGAATTCGGCGGAGGGGTTCGGCCTTAACACGTACTACTACTACGACTACTACCTCTACGGGCGGCGCTACATTGACGCCGACAACGTGTCGTTTGTCGGCAACAAAAATTCGGGTGTGCGCTGGTACCTCTATTACATCTACTACGGCAGCCCGACCCACACCGCGAAGATCGTCAACAGCACCTTTGCCGACAACCTGGGCTACGGCTATGACCCATACTACTACTACACCTACCAGACCGGCGGCGTCTTCGAGGAGATCAGGAGCAACACATTCCTGCGGAACGCACTTGGCGCCATCCACGAGGGCCTCCCGCAGAGCGCAGCGCGCTACAGCACGACCTACGACATCAAGATCCTCAACAACACGATCGACCAGTCGATTGCGCCCGCGATCACCACCTACGTGACCTACTCCTACGCCAGCCCGTACTACTCCGGCTCGAACCGGCTCAACATCTCGTACAACCGCATTACGAACATCACGGGGGCCGCGATCCTCTGGAGCATGGACCCGCCGACCACGGGCGGCCTCTCGCAGGTGGACTTCTCGGGCAATTACATCGCCAACACGCAGGACACCACCGTCATTTTCATGCCCGGCAGCACGCAGACGACCCACTTCTGGACGGTGACCGACAACACATTCATCAACACGAGCGCGGCGGCGCTCCTCATCAGCATCCAGAACTACGGCTCGGGCAACACGGGCGCGCTCCTCTTTGCAAGGAACGTTTTCCGCGACACGGCGGGCACGGCGTTCACGCTGGCGCAGAGCAACGTCGCCCTGTCGAATTTCGCAATCCGCGACTCGACATTCATCAACCAGCAGACGGGCATCCAACTGACGGGCGTGCAGGGCCTTGTGGACAACGTGACCTTCCAGGGCTCGATCAAGGAAGACATCTGGCTCCAGAACGGCGCGCTCGACATCCACAACACGCCGGTGAACCCCGACAAGCTCACGACCGTGGGGGCGGCGGCCTTCAACGTCTACTTCCACCTCAAGGTTTACGTGTCATGGGCCGGCTCGCTGCGCCCGGCGGTGGGCTCGATTGTGGAACTTGCCGACGCCCTCGGCACCGTCTTCCTCGTCGCTTCGGTGAGCGGGGGGCAGGGGCTGCCGGCCGTCGAGCCGCTCTCCTACACGAAGTCCAACCAGGGGATCCTCGGCCGCTCGCCGTTCCGAGTCCAGGTGAGCTTCTTCGAGCTTTCGCAGGTCGACAGCATCGACCTGCCTGGAGACCGCGTGGTCACCGTCCTGCTGCGCGACAACGTTCCCCCTGCGATGGTGCTGGCTTCGCCCACGGCAGGCTTCGCCACCCGCGATTCGACGCTCACCGTCGAAGGGGCGGCCTATGACTCTCAGTCGGGGTTCACCTTCATCCCTGGGGACTTGATCGACGCCGCCCAGTTCGTTGAGGTCAGCACGGACAGTGTTAACTGGCAGCGCGTCGAGGTGGTCACCGCGACGGTCTCGGAGATCCAATTCCACTTGACCCTCGTGGACCTGACGCAAGCGGTACGCAACGTCTTCGTTCGCGCCCACGACGACGCGGGCAACTACTTCACGCGCACCGTGCCGGTCATCCTCGACTGGAGCCCACCGGTCGTGACCGTCCTGTCGGCGGTCCCGTCGATCACACGGGCGCCCACCATCCACTTGGTCGCCGAGACCGAGGTCGGCGCGAGCGTCTATGTAAACGGCGTGGTGCCCCCCGAATTGCTGACCCGGGATGACGGTCAGCACGTGTACTTCGAGATGGATGTCGCCGTCCAGGAGGGCCCCAACACGATCACGGTCATGGCGATGGACGCGCTGCGCAACCAAGGGCGCGTGATCCTGTTTGTCCTTGCCGACCGAGAGGCGCCTTACCTCGTCGTGACGGCCCCCGAGCAGGACGCGCTCGTGAACACGAATACGGTCACCGTGGTCGGCCACGCGACGGACCGCAATGGCGTCGCGGTCACCGTGAATTCGGTGGTCGCGCAGCTCGACACCCAGGGCAATTTCTCGGTCACCATCCCGCTGGCCGGCGACCTGACCCGCATCGATGTGGTCGCCACCGACACCGCCGGCAACTCGCAGATTGTCGTGCGCGACGTGCGCTTCGACGACCTGGCGCCCTGGATCACCGTCGATGCGCCCGCCGAAGGGGCGCTCGTCAACTCGGTCGAGACCGCAGTGAGCGGGGTCGTCGAGCAAGGCGCCACCCTCACCATCAACGGCGAGCAGGTCGACGCGCCCCGCGGGATTTTCTCGCGGCGAATCGTCCTTGCAGAAGGGGTCAACACGGTGCACATCGTGGCCGTTGACTCAGCCGGCAACCGGCTCCAGCTCGACCGGCAGGTCATCGTGGACACGGCCAAGCCCGTGATCACGGTCGTGGGCGTCTCCGACGAGATGCTCTGGAACAAGTCGACGATTGTCCTCGAAGGGACGGTCACCGACGAACACGGCGCCTCGCTCACGGTGGGCGACACCGACGTGCCCATCGACGCCCAGAACCACTTCGTGGCGACCGTTTCCCTGCTCGAGGGAACGAATGTGGTCACCCTGCGCGCCACCGACACGGCCGGCAACGTCCAGGTGCGGCAGGTCCGCATCGTGCGCGACACGACCGCGCCGGTCGTCGCGCCCGCCATCGAAGGGCTCGTCCCCGATGCGGGGACCTACCACACGACGGACAACACGATCGCGGTGACCGGCATCGCCGAGGCCGGCTCCATCGTGGAGGTCTGCTACGCCTCGGGTGAAGGCGGGCTGGCGTGCAACGTGGCGCCGCTCGCTGCCGACGGCTCGTTCCGGACTTACGTCGACCTCTCGCCCGACGCGCACAACACGATCGAGGTGAAGGCCACGGACGCGGCCGGCAACTCGGCCGAACGCGGCTACTCGGTTGACCAGGCTACGCCAGTCCAGGTCCAGGCGCAGACTCCGTGGGCCGCCTACAGCCTCTTTATCGCTGCAATCGCGGTGCTTGGACTCGGCGGCTACTTCCTTGTCGTGTCGCGGCGGTCAAGGGGCCGGCCTGAGGACGCGGCCGCCCTCGATGACGCGCCCACGCCCGAAGGCAGGGAATATTCGACCGGAGCGCCCGTGGCCCAAACCGAGGTCGCGCCGATGCAGGTGCACACACCGGCCCCCCTGGTTGAGGAGCCCGCTCCCGCTGTCGAACCCCTCGCCGTGGTCGAGGTGCCCCCCGGGGCGACCGGCAAGAAGGTGCGCCCGATGCGGCGCAAGCCCTCGGCCACCGATGATGCCGGCGGCGGGCTCAGCGACGGCGGGAACTCCGCCGAAGGCGAGGCAAAGCCAGGTGACGCTCCAACGGAAATCAAGAAGGAGGGAGATTTGTGACGGGAGGGACTCGAATGCGGATGAATTGGGTGATGGCAGCAGCAATTCTGGCGGGGGCGCTTGCGCTACTTGTAGCGGGCGGCGCAAGTGCGACCCAGTCGGGGAAGACGTACTCGGGGTCGGGCAATTGGGCCGTTGACACTCCGACCACGGTCATGGACGAGACCGTGGATGTCTCGGGCAACATCGTCGTCAGTTCGACCTTCGACCTTACGAACGTGACTCTTCGATTCACGGTGAACGGTTCGAGCCTTTCCATCATCGCACCCGTAGGCGGCATGACCCTCCAGCCGGGCTCCGGGGTTGCAGTAATCACCACGAACGACCCGAACATCTACTACTCGTTCACGATCGCCAACACCACGTCGAACGTAAACATCCAAAACGCAACCATCGACCATGTCCTCAACGGAGTCACGGTCAATGGGGGCACGCAGTTCGGCCGCTACTTCGCCAACGTGAAGGTGACACACGCGAACCTCTTCGGATTCCGCCTCACGGATTCCTTTGCGACCCTCTTCAAGGTGAACGTCTCGCTTGACTTCTTGCCTTTCATCAAGCGGACGGACTGGTCGCCGACCGTCTATGTCCTCACCGGGAGCCCACCGGGAGCCATGAGTTGCGCGAACAGCTCGGTGAACTCCACCCAGTCCGGCTACTACTACTGGTACGCCTACACCTACCGGTGCATCCAGGAGTACTGGTCCGCGACCGGCACGGCCATCTCGGTCTTGCGGGGCGGCCCGTGGTTCGAAGGCATCGAGACCCACATCCCGTCGCTCAACCAGAGGCTTGACTTCAACCTCGAGGGCGGGTACACGGCCTACTACAACTACAGCTACTACATGCCCTACAATACGCCCTGCTACCAGACGGGCGCCTACCCGTCGCACTATGCGTACTACTACAATTACACCTACCACTCGATCCTGCCGTTCCTTTCCTTCAACGGGACGATCGCCCAAGATTCGTCCTTCGCCATGTTCAAAGACGTCCGGGCCCCGACCGAAGGAATTTTCCTCGATGTCCACTACAACATGATCAATACGTACCTCTACACCTACGAGTACTGCGGCTACTCGCCGACGGTGACCTACAACTATCCCTACAATGTCTACAGTTTCAACCGGATCTACTGGCCCACCGCGGAAGTCGTCGGCGTCAAGGTGACCAACGGCAAGATCGGCGACAACTTCAACGGCCTCAACCTGACGATGGGGAAGACTGGCATCACGATCACGTGTGACTGGAACCAGCCGGCGGTCTATGTCGGGTACTTTACGGCGTCGTATGGGACCTTCCCCGTCGTGAACGCCTACGCGTTCTGGTCGAACGAGACCTATACGCCCTCCACGGCCGCGGCGGTGACGCGGACCGACTTCACCTTACGCAATTCCGTGGCGAGCGGAGCGGGAATGCGTTTCGACCGTTATTGGACGTATACCACGCCTTCGCAACCGGGAGGGGCGGCCGATACCGTCTTTAGAGGTCTCGTGACCGTTGACAATGTTTCGGCCACGAACATGGCTGGCTTGGCCCTCGAGATACGTCTCGTATCATCGGCGACTTCGACCGCGAACAAATTCGACTATACGGTGAACGTTGCGAATTCGCTCTTCGACTCGTCCCGCTCGATCATGGTGTTGGTTCCCAACCAGAAAGCCATCACTTCGAACTACACCGCGAACTTCCTCTTTGAAAAGGACACGTTCCGAAACGCGAACGTGACGCCTCCGTCCTCCATCCCCACGACGAGCTCCGGCATCGACGGGGAAAACATCGCAAACACCTACATTGGCGCCATCTCCGTGAACACCGGATGGCACCCGTCGACACTGACCTCGGATTGGTACAAGGTTGACGTGGTGCTGCGCAACAACACCTTCACGAACATGTCGGGGACGCTGTTTGCCTGGGGCTACTCGGACTTCCTCTTCCCTGGCGGAGCGACCCTGACATTCCAAGACAATGTCTTTAGAAACCTCTCCTACTGGACGGCGCCGGTGCCGGGCGGCGGCATGTCCCCGCCGATGCAAGGCGGCGAGATGATCAAGGCGCCGGCCGACACGGTGACATTCCTGCGCAACACTTTCGACCAGGTCGCCGAGACCTTTGGAATCATAGGCGCGTGGGTCGGCCCGAACCCCGCGTACCCCTACTACCCGTTCGCGCTGTGCGCGTACTACATGGCCAACTACGCCTACGCATACTGGTACTACGGCTGCAGCTGGCCGTCGAAGACGCCTACGATCATCGTCGAGTCGAACAGCTTCAACGGCGTGACCACCCCCTCGGGCGCCCCACGTGACTCGGCGTTTTTCGCCCTGCCAGGCCACGCCCACGCACTCTTCAACAACAACACGGTCTCGAATTCCAATGCGGTGTTCGTCAACGCATTCCTGTACTTCTATTCGTCAAGCTACCGCTTCGGCGTGGAGGATATTGACGTGACGATCTTGGGCAACACGATCGTGGGTCAGACCGTGAACCCGCCGTTCCTCTACGAAGACCCCTACAAGGGCGGCCAGCCGATGCGTGTGATCAACAACGTGATGCGCGATTCGCGGACGGCCCTCGTCACTTGGATGTGGGGCTACTACGCGGCCATGAGCGCGAGCTACCGCCCGACGGAAAACCTGGCGACAATGATCGTGACGGGCAATACGATCCGCAACTCGACGTTGCAGACGGACGCCGCGATCCACGTGACCGGGCGCGCGACGGTGCAGAACAACACGATTGAAAACATCGCGGGGTGGGCGGTTGTCATCGACTTCATGAGCAAGGTCCCTCTCTTTGGGAGCTCCAACACGATCCGGAATGTCACGAACGGCTATTGGATTGCGCCGATCAACACGGGCGGCAGCCAGACGATCAGCCTTTCCAACATCACGATTCCGGCCTCGGGCACCTCGATCCGCATGGAGAACGCGAACATGCTCCTGCTGCACATGGAATTTGGCGGCGCGGCCACGCCGGTGATGATGGTGAACGGCCACGCGGACATCTACTCGTCCAACCTGGCCGTCCTCTCGGCGGCCGTGTCGGGCGGCGGCTCGGTGAGCGTCTACAATGAGATCGGCTTCTCGGTGCGCTGGGGCAATGCGCTCGGCGCAGACTCGGGCGTCCCGGTCGCCAACGCCGCGCTCATGACCTCGTCGGCACAGCACAACATCCTCAGTTCCGCGCGCGCAGACGCGCAGGGGCTCGTGCCGAAGAAGATGGTCCTGATTTGGGAGAAATTCTCCTTCGGGTCCGTCACCGATTCGAGGATGTACGCGCCCTTCGAGATCCTGATTTCGTCCTCGGGCATCAGCCAGACCGTGTTCCTTCCCTCGCTTGGGCCAGGCGAAGTCCCCACGACGTTCCAGGACTACCCGAGCTACCCCGTGCTGCTCTTGGACACGCTGATCCCGACGATCTCGATCGGGTCGCCGGTGTCGGGCTCCACACTCGGCTACCGCCAGATCCTCGTCGAGGGCCACTCCTTCGAGCGCGGCTCGGGAATGGACGTCCAGCGGCTCCGGGTCGATGCAGGGGACTGGATCGACGTCACGCAAGAAGGCTCGGCCACCTGGCAGCTCACGGTCTCCGCGCTCTCGGAGGGGACGCACGTGCTTGAAGCCGAAGTCCGCGACCGCGCCGGCAACGACTACACCACCCAAGTCAGCTTCTCCGTCGACCTCACCGCGCCGTGGATGACCCTGACGCGCCCGATGCAGGAGGTCACGTACACCAACGAACCGCTCTATATCGTGCAGGGCCACGTCGACCCCGCCGACAGCGCGATCGATGTGAACGGCATCCGCGTGTTCGCCGAAGGCGGCGGGGACTTCTCCTTCGAGTACGCGCTGCAGGACGGCCTTAACGTCCTGTTCATCACGGCTTCTGACATCGCCGGCAACCAGGTCACGATCGTCCGGTCGATCACCTTCGACCGCTACAGCCCCTTCATTCAGGTCACCGCTCCGATCGACGGCCTGAAGACGAATGTCAAGACGATCAGCGTCGTGGGGCGTGCCGAGCCGGGCTCAACGGTGACGGTGAACGGCGCGCCGGTCGCGGTGGACCCGCAGACGGGGGCGTTCTTCCTGCCGAACCTCGTGCTCGAGGACCTCTTCGACCAGACGGAAAACCTGTTGGTCATCCGCGCCCAGGACGCTGCCGGAAACGCGGCGTTCGACAACCGCACCCTCACCGTCGACACGCGCGCGCCCGACATCACCCTCGAGCTCGACGCGTCGGTCGCCTCTCGCATCGCGGCGGGCCTGCCGGTGTCGGCAAACAGCGTCGATGTGAAGGGCAAGACGGACTCCTCGGACGCGCTCGTCACGGTCGGCGGCCAGGTTGTCCCGCTCACCGGGCTATCCTTCTCCCGCGTGATGGTCCTTGCCGAGGGCTCCAACACGGTTGAGATCAAGGCGATGGACACGGTGGGCAATGTCCGCACCGTGAGCTTGCGGATCGTGCGCGACACCGCTCCGCCGACGCTCACGATTGATCGGCCCGAAACCCTCGTGGTGCTCACCAACGAGCGCACGTTGGAGATCCGCGGCTCGACGAACGCGCAGGGCGCAACCGTGTTCCTCACCTACACGAACGCCGCCGGCGCCACGATCGTCGACGCGATTCCGGCCGTGCCGGTGGGCACGCCGGTCACCTACCGCTTCGAGCGCCTCATCGACCTCGTCCCCGACGGCAACGTGCACACGGTCACCGTGCGCGTCGTGGACCTGGCCGGCAACGAGGCCTCCCAGGTCGTGAGCTACACGGCGAAAGTGACCCCGCCCTCCGTCGAACTCGACCCGATGCCGACCACGGTAACGGACACCTTCGTGTGGGTCAACGGCTCGACCGCCGAGGGCATCACGAAGGTGCGCATCAACGGGCAAGAGTTCCCGGTGCTTGCGCGCGCGTTCTCGGTGCGGTGGAACCTGCCGGTCACGAACGGCGACTACACCTTCCGCGTGTCGGTGGTCGACGCGGCGGGCAACGTGGGCTCGACCGAGGCCACCGTCAAGGTTACCCTGCCCCAGCAAGCGCGCACAACGGCCGGCACCGGCGGCGTCTCGGGCGAGCTGCTCGCCGGCGCCGCGCTGGCGGTGCTCGGCGTTTCGGTGGCGGTGCTGATCCTTGGTTGGTCGCGCCGGAAGCAGTCGACTTAAGGGCGGCCCGGTTGGGGCCAGGCCGGGAGCCTGGCCCCTCATTTTCCCACGAGCGATGAGCGCTAGCGAGGCCCCACGGCAACGGTTATCACCGGCGGCTGGGATTCCCAAGGCAGTGCCCCGGGCCGTCACCCTCTTCACGATGCCGATTTCGCACTGGTGCGTTTCGGCGGAGCGAATGCTGGCCTACAAGGGGATCCCGTTCAAGACGGTGTACACGCCGTACAACGACAAAACGCAGCTCATCCGGGAAACGGGCCAAGACTACGTGCCCGCCCTCCTGTGGGGCAGCACGTTCGTCCCCTGGTCCGACATCGCGGCGTTCCTCGAGGCCAAGGTTGCCAGCCCCACGCTTTACCCGGCAGGGCAGGAGGGAGTTGCCAAGGTGATCGAGCACTGGGGCCACGCGGTGCTCGAAGAGCAGGTTTGGCGGGCCGTGGTCACCGAGGTGCCACCCTTTTTGCGCGGAGAGGTGGAGCGCTGGGTGTTTGAAGAGATGCAGACCCGGGCGCGCGGACCGTGGCACGTGTTGGTGGCGCGAAAGAAGGAGTTCGAGGACGCGATGCGCGTGCACCTTGCGATGGTCGAGGCCATGCTCGTGGGCAAGGACTGGATTCTCGGCCAAGCCAGCGCTGCAGACTTTGGCGTCTACGGGGGGCTCTCGCCGCTCCTGACGGTGGGCCGCGGGCCCCCGGCCACGATGAAAAACCTGCGGGCGTGGATTGCGCGTGTGGCAGCCCTCTAGCGTGCAAGCGAAGGGCCCGCGCGGCCGGTCCGGGGGTCGCAATCCTGGAATGGCCGCGCAGGGGGGCGTACGTGCCCCAATCGACGAGGGTTTTTCGAAACGGCCGGTCGACCAGCCGGTCGACCACCCGGTTGCCCTTCGCGAGTCCCGTTCGGTCCGCCGCGCAATGAAAGGCCGACAAGGCGTTGACCGGGCGCAGTGCGGGAATCGGCCGTGGGAAGGTGCGCGAGATTAAGCCCCCGGCCGCGGCCCCAAGTTAAGCGTTCGGATTCTTGCAGGGAGGCTTGCCGGCCGCAGAGGGCGCGTGGCAGAAACCCGGGGTCGGCGGGCCGCTCACAGGGCGCCGTCGACGGCGCTGTCCTCGGTGAAGAACTGCTTGAAGGACTGTGAGACAAGGTCGCGCGGGGCGCAATACCCGACGCGGCGCGTCTGGGCGGCCGCCGTCACGTACCCGTGAGGGTCGCTGCGCATCTGGAGGCCCTCGCACTGCGCCCGGTAAACGGTGGCGCCCTCGCGGGCGGCTTCCAGCGTGCGGAAGGGGAAGTATGCGGCCGACGCCGTGCGCGAGTAGGCGAAGGTAACGGGGGCGGAGGTGAGGCCGCCGACGTCGCGCAGGAGCCTCCAGTTGTCCTGGAGGGGGAGGGGGCGGTGCGCGCGCGCGATGAACAAGCTGTAGGGGTAGCCAAGGAGCGGCAGGTTCGCGTGAAAGCTGTGGCGAAGAACGCGCTCGCGGACGAGCCTGGACTTGATGTGGGCGACGGCGTTGGTCGAGTAGCCGTAAGCGCCGCCAATCTCCGAGTGACTTTTCTCAGCGTGGGCGAGCAGCTCGATGAGCACGTGGGTCTGCTTGACTCCAAGGTCGGTGAAGGCAAGGCCTGGCTCGTCGGGCCGGGGGGAGGGGATGAGCGTGCGGGGAGGGCACGCGGGGCGTAAGAGGAGTTTGGCAAGCAGCGCGGTGGGCCTGTGGTAAGCGCGCTGGACGTCAGGCCCCGCGGCAAATTCGACGGAATCGTAAGTGTTGAGGAGGAACTCGCGGGTGCCCTCGGCGCGCAGTTCCATGAGGGCGGCTTGGAGCGAGGCGAGGCGGTTGAAGTCGCCGGGCAAAAGGAGCGCGAAGTACATCCCGCCGCGGAAGGCGAACACGCCCGAGGCGGAAAGGCGCGCGAGCGTGTGGGGGACCTGGTTGAGGTCGGCCGAGGTCGCTCCCTTTGCGGCGATGCCCCACGCCACCGCTCGCGGCACGGACCCCGCAAGCGCGGGGTGCAGCTCGAAGCGGGGCCGCCAGAGGCCGAGGCGGCGTGTGCGGGCCCGGGCCGCCGCGATGGTGGAGGCCGGCAGCGAAAGCAGGGTGGAGAGTTCGCGGTCGGAGGCCGCGGGGTTTTCGGACATCACGCAGAGGATCGTGAGTTCGCGGTCCGAGAGGCGCGCATTCGAGGGGCGGGAGGGTTCGGGAGGTTCCGGGAAGCCTTGGGTCGTGTGGTCGCCGGAAGCGGGGCTGCGGTGATTGGTGAACCCCACCCGGTGCATCGCGGGCGCAACGAGGTTGCATTTCAAAGGATGGCAGAGAGCGTTCACTAAAGGGTGGCGCTTCGAGTGGAACATTGTCGAATTGTACAGATGCCGGTGTCCAACGGGCCGTTTCTGCGCCAAGCGACGGATCAGAGGGCCGGGGGGGCCTCCTCGCCAAAGTCCGTGCTGCTCGGCGAACTCCCTGGCAACGGCCCTAAGGCGCGCCCGCTAGTGCTGCGTCCGCGCCCAGATGTCCTCGGGGACATCGGCGTACACATCGACATCGCCGACCGCTTCCGCGTCCTCGTCCTCGTCCTTGACGAGCTCGTAGATGCGGTCTTTCTTGAACATCCAGTAGTGGATGCGCCACTCGCGGCCGTCGTAGAGCGTGGTCTCCTCGCGCTCGGTCTGGAGCAGCCCGAGGTCTTCGAGCATGTAGAAGGCGTCGCGGTCCTCGGGCTCGAGGATGTTGTCGATGATCGTGTCGTTGAAGCCGAAGAAGTTCAGCACGTGGTTGGCCATGTGGCGGGCGGCCTCTGGCTCCATGTCCTCGCGGTCGATCGAATTCAGGATCGCCTGGGTGAGGTCCTCCACGGTGAGGATCCGGTGCTCCTTCGACATTCGAAAAGCGGCCATAGAAGAACTCCCCCGAGGGGCAGGCGCCCTCTCCGGTACTTCACTATTTAATTCCTTAGGGCGCACAGACACGGCGTGCCATCATGGCGAGGCTCATTCTCAAATACCCTTCCTTCAAGGCGCGAAATTGTGCGCGGTTCTTGCCGCGAAGCGACAATTTCGGGGAAAGCGGGAGGAAATCCGGCACATGCTCGTGGGAATCGATGATACGGACTCCCCGAAGGGCGGCTGCACGACGCACTTTGCGTTGGAGGCGGCCGGCGCGTTCCGCCGGGAACACGGGCTGGTTCTGAGGCGAAGGCCGAGGCTGGTGCGGCTGAACCCGAACGTGCCCTGGAAGACCCGGGGCAACGCGGCGCTGGCGCTAGACCTAGGGGAGCCGGTGGACCGGGATGCGAGGCTTGGGGGCGTTGCCCCGGATGGGACGGAGATCCTGGTGGAGGGTGCGGCGAAGCCTGCGGCGCCGCGGGCCGAGCATGCCAGGACGATGGACAAACTGATCGATGCCTGGTGCGACCTCGGTGCGGAAGGCACTGACCCGGCATACCTCCTGTCCGCGTTGCCCCTACCGCCCCATCTCTACGCGGCGGCGGTGACAGGGGTTGTCGACCCTGAGACCGTGCGGGCCGCGCTGGACGCCATCACGCCGAAGCCGCTGTGGAGAGCGCTCGGTTCGGGGCGTGGGATCGTGGGTGCCGCGGCCGCCGTGGCTTGGCCGGCCGACCGGCCCACCTTCGAAATTATCGTCTACCGCGAGCGGGCCCGCTGGGGCACCAAGCGCGCGGTGAACTTCGATTCGGTGGAGCGCATGGACCGCGCCTTCCCCGCGACCTACCACAATATCGACCGCGTGAACCGCCACGTGGCGATCGCGCCCTCGACGCCCTGCCCGCTGCTCTTCGGAGTGCGCGCCTTCGACGCCGATGGGCTGGGGGAAGCGGCCGCAAGCGTCGAGACCTCCGAGGCGTGGGGGGGGTGGCTGCTCTTCGAGACGAACCAGGGGACCGACGCGCACATCGTGCCAAGCACGATCGCGGGCGCGCAGCCCCTCCAAACCGTGAGCGTGGAAGGCGCGGTTTCGGGGCGGCCCAAGCGGCTGAAGGGAGGCCATGTTGTGGTGAAGATCGCCGACGGCGAAGGCGCCTCGATCGAATGCGCCGCCTATGAGCCGACGAAGGGGTTCCGCGAACTCGTGGGGGCCCTCGAGCGGGGCGACCGCGTACGCGCGGTGGGCGCGATCCGCGAAGACCGCCGGACGTTGAACCTGGAGAAGCTCGAAATCATCACGCTGGCCCCGCGCGAGGGCGGCACCATCAATCCGCCATGCCCGAAGTGCGGGCGCCGATTGAAGTCGGCCGGCAGAGACGGCCCCCTGCGCTGCCGTTCGTGCGGAGCGAAGGTCGAGAAGGCAGCGGCCACGCGGGCGCAGCCCCCCCCGGGCCCGCGCGTCGGCTGGTACGAGGTTCCGATCGCGGCAAGACGGCACCTCGCGCGACCGATCGACCCGCACGGGTACTGACCGCCCGAGCGGACCCTCTCGACTCGCGCCTCCACGGTAACGACCCAACGCTTATCGGGCCTCGTGCGCAAATCCCTTCCGCGATTCCTATGAAGCTCTCCGTAACGCTTGTTGTTGGGTCTGTAATCGCCGCCTTCGTGCTCCTTGCGGTCCTCATGATGCACCCGGCGCTGGGGGAGGCCTATTTCGCGGCATTCTGGTGGGGGATGACCGTAATTGTGATGGTGATTTGCCTTGCCTTCATCTACTCGGTCATGGCGGACGCTGCGGAAGAACCGAACGCCCCCGGCACGGTGCGCTGACGCCGTTCCCGAGCGCGAGACTTTTTGCCTCCCCGCCCGTAAGGGCGAGCGGAAGGGCCCGTGAAGCCGAAGCACCTGCTCCTTGCGCCGCTCGTGGTCTGGTCGGCGGCAGGGCTGATCCTGTTGCTCGACGGGCGAAGGGCGCTTGACTACTTCCCGTTCCTCTGGGCCGCGAACGACATCTCTTTCATGATTGCGTTCGCGGGCGTGATGCTGCACCTCTTCCGGGGAGGCGATCCCGTCGCGCCGCAGCGCGACGAGTGGACCGACTTCCGCCCACTGCCCGAGTTTGACATGCCGCTCGAGGAGTTGCTCGTGGCGCTCGCGCGGCGCATCGAAGCCGAGACAGGGCCCAAATGACGGGCACGTTCACTTCAGCTTCTCGTCGGTGATGATCTTCGCCACCGAAAACCCGTTGGCCCCGAAGTTGAGCGAGAGGTAGTTCTTCTCGTGGGCGACCCCGCGCATCTTGACGATGCGCATCCAGAATTCGAAGTCGGTTTCGCGGCGGTGCTGCTGGGTGACGTGGAGCACGCCGTCCATGAGGAAGTCCTCGTCCCACCGACCGTATTTCTGCGAGCCGGCGTCCATCTCGGAGATCCAGAACGAAGTGGCGCCGAACCCCTTGATGCGCTTGACAAACTGGTAGAGCTGCGCGCGCGGCTGCTCGAGCCCCGCGACCAGCTGGAAGATCCCGAGGGAGTCGAATGCGATGAGGTCGGCGCCGTGGCGGTCGTAGGTGTCCTTGATCGCTTGTTGGGCCATCTGGATCCAGGTTGTCTTCACGCCGAAGTCGTCGATCTCGCCTCGCATGGTGGCCATGTCGAGGATGTTGAGGTAGTCCTTGACGCCGTCATAAGGCAGCCCGAGCGCGTTCATCTGCTGGATGATGGAATCTTTGGACTGCTCGAAGGTGACATAGATCGCGTCCTTGCGCTCGGCCTTGGCGTTGTGGTAAAGGATGTAGTAGGCAAGCGTCGACTTCATGGTGCCAGAGGTGCCCGCGATGAGCACGGCGTTACCAAACGGGATGCCGCCGTGGAGGCGCTCGTCGAGGCCGTCGATGTACGTCTTGATGGGGTGTCCGCGGGCCATCATGATAACACGATCCGGTGCCCGTTGGGGCGCAATTACCAGCAATAACCGATGGGGCTATGAAGGCTTGCCAGTGGACGGATGCCGGGTCGTGGAACCCTGGGTGCCTCAAAGGGAGGCGGGCTGGACCGAGGGCGGAACCGGCGGGGCGCCTTCGAGGGCGGGCGCCTCAGGGCCGAGCGTTACTTTCGACGCGCGCTCGGTGCGGTCGACGGCAAGGATGCGTGCCTCCTCGAGCTGCTTCACGTTGTAGTTAACCACCTGGTTGGAGACGCCGAGCAGTTCGGCAATGCGCTTCTGCGAGACGTCGGGGTTGTCGCGCACGGCCTTGACGATCGCCGTCTGGAAGGGGGAGAGGCGGCGCTTGCGGGTGACTTTGACGCCGATCGGGTAGAACCGCTTGTACATCCCGTCGCGCACGGCGCGGATGAGTTGCGCGCGCTCGAGCACGCGCAGGTGGTAGGCGAGCGCACCGTTGGTGACGCCGAGCTGGTCCTTGATGGCGTTGTAGTGTTCGCCCGGGTTTGCAATGATGAACCCGTGGATCTGGCCACGCAGGTACTGGTCGAGGACATCCTCGGGGCGCAGCTTCACGTAGAGAGGGAGAAACAGCACGGATATCAAGGTGCTCTTTCCGATCTCGGTGAGGGCGAGCCCCGCGAGCGCGACGATCGAGAGGGAGGTTGCGGCGACGGGCAGCGCGGCGCGGGTGGAGGCGTCGCCTGCCGTGCTCGGCACCGACACGGTCACCGTGGCCGAGGCGAGGTTGTTGCCCAGGTCGCGGTCGAGGCCGCTCTCGGCCGAAGTAAGCGTAAGGACAAGGTCGGTGGAGGCCTCACGGGGGACGAAGAAGAGGTTGTCGAGGAGGCGCGAGGTGCCCGGCGACAGCGCGTCGATGGAGACGCGGCCGAGGACGATTCCGTGGGACGAGAGGACAGCCTCGAGGCCGACGGCGGTCCCGGGGCCCGCGTTTGCGATGTCGGCCACGACCTGGTGCAGGGTGCCTGCGGCGGCCGGACCGTTGACGGGGCGAGCGGAAAGGGAGAGGATCGCGGGGTCGCTGCGCAGGCGCTCGAAGGTGGCCACGGCCGAGGCGCTGTCGCCCATGTTGGATTCGGCATTCACGCGGACGGCCCCTTGCGTTTCACCAGCAAGGAACGCGGGGGCGACATTCGCGTGGAACGAGAGGGAAGAAAAGGGCGGTACCGTCTGGAGGGCGAGCGGGTCGGCAACCGGCCGCGCTTGGCCGTCAGCGACCGTCGATAGGGACGCAAGCGCCGTCGAGAAGGTCAGCGCGACGCCGGCCTCCGTGTTTCCGGAGTTCGACAGGACGAAGTCAAGCCCGGCCGTGGGTGTGTCGGGGCGGGAGAGGGCTGCAGGGGCGGAGACCGCCAGCGAGATGCCGTGGGTGGCCAAGACTTTGACGGGGATGTCGATGGCAACGAAAAGGCCCGCGGTGGAGGTGGCTGTGATTTGGAAAGCGCGAGTACCGGGCAGGGCGGCCGGCCCGGCGCGGTACGAAATAGGGACCGAGATGGCGGCACCTGGGGGCAATGAAATCCCCGTGGTCGCGCCGTCGGCGACGCGCAGGCTGAACCCCGCTTCCGCGGCAGAAAGCGCGAGGTCGATGGTGAGTGCCGTGTTCCCCGAGTTGGAAAACGCGAGCGTGCCGCGAGCCTCCGCCCCGGGAAGCACGGCGGGCCCCGGCGTGTAGCTCGCCACGAACGCCGGGACCGCGCGCACGGTGCCGTACATGGAGAAGGGCACTCCGGCCGGGTCGCCGTTCTGCGCGTTGAACGCGGACACTGTGACTTCGAAGGGTGTGCCCGCAGGGGTGCCCTGCGGGATGGCGACCTTCACGGGCAGGTCGACCTTCGTGAAGGCGGGGACGAAGAGCGTAGCTTGGAGCCCGACGAGGGTGGCCGCGGGCAGGCCGTCGACGGCCGCGCCAAGGACAACAAGGCCGCCGATGTTGCCGGCGTTGACGATGGAGTATGGCAGGTCGACGGTCGCTCCGGGGACGCCGCTAAGGTCGCGGGCCATGCCGCTCAGCACCGGCGCAAAGACGCCGCGGATGCGGGCGGGGACGACCACGTCGGTCGAGGCCGACCCGTCCGTGGGGCGGATGTGCACGGTGAACTTCCCGCCGTCTTGCGGGAGCGTGCCCTGCGAGGCGCTGACCGTAAACGAGACCTGCGCGGAGGCGCCCGGGGAAATCGAAACGCTCGAGGTCGACGGGGTCACGATGAAGCCCGCCGGCGCAAGGGCGCTCACCTCGGAGACGACCGGGGCGGCGCCGCGGTTCAGGAGGCCGACGGTGACGGTCGTGGAGCCGCCGGGGGCAAGGTCGACCGGCGAGGAGCAGCACGCGGGCGAGACCGTCGCGCCTGCAAGCACCGCGACCGTGGCGACCGCGGCTTGGACATAGCTCGCCTCTAGGACGGCGGGGCGCGCGGATACGGTGTAGGCGCCCACGGGCGTCCCTGCGGGGGCACCGACGGTGAAAGTGAGGGAGGCGCTCTGCCCGGTTGCAAGGGGCAAGGCGACCGAGGGCGCGTGCAAGGTCCAGCCGAGCGGGACGGCGACATCGATTCCCACGACCGTGACCGCGGAGCGCACCGCGCGGACGGCAATCGAGAAGGTCGCCGATGAGGCGGGCTCGACCGAGGAGGGGCCGGAAATCGCGACCGCGACCGCGTCGAAGTCGCCCGCCGTGAAGGTCTCGACGGCGGGCGCTGCCGATGAGCCAACGAGCACGGCCGCCCGAGCAAAGCCATACGCGTCGGTCGCCGCGGCAGCGCCCGCAACGGTCCCGAGCGCGCTTATGGCGTAGCCGCCGAGGGTGTCTTCACGCACCGCGACCGAAGAGGAGGCGCCGCGCACCACGGCGACGAGGCGCCCGTCGGCGCTGTCGATGGCGAATACCTGGAGGGCGCTTGCGCCGAGCGCAAGCGTCGTGAAGGTGGCGCTCGCGGGAGCCGACACCGGCGCGAGCATCCGCGCGAGCCCCGAGCTTGTCGAAAGGAGTCCAAGCAGCGAACCGTCGCGGGTCCAGAGGGCGCCGCCCGACGCCGTGACCGATATGGAGCCTGCCCCCGCAAGCGACCCCGCGGCCACGCTGTATAGAGAAATGGCCGAGGCGCGCAGCACGGCAAGGAGCAGGTTTGGGGAAGAATCAACAAGGGCCGCGGAGTAGCCCCCGGCAAGCGGGAGGCTCGCCCGCGAAAGCTCGGCCCCTTGGGCCGTGAGCTGCACAACGACGGCGGTGCGGCCTGTGCTGTCGGCTTTGAGGTATGCGAGCGCGAAGCCGTCGCCCGCCACAGCAAGCGAGGGCGACGACGCCGTTTCGCTGGCCCCGCTCACGCGGGCGTCGGAGAGTGCCATCCCCGAGAACGGGTCGGCGACAAGGATGCGCACGGAGCCGTCGCGGACATAGGCAATCGCGGCGCGCTCCTGCGAAAGGACGGCGAGGCGCGCGCCGGAAAGCGGCGGCTCGTCGCGCTGGGCGATCAGATCGAAGGAGGCGAGCGGGAGTGCGGGCAGCGAGCCGTCTTCCGCGACCTCGAAGAAGGCCGCCCGTTGCGGGCCCACCGCTGCAAGGAGCATGCGGCCCCCCCCGGGGATCGCGACGAGGTCCACACGATCGGCGCCCGCAATGGCGCCCGTAAGCGCTTGCAGGCCTACCGGGGCCGCAAGCGAGGTAGGAACAAGGGTAAGGACGAAAGAAAGAGTAACAAGCCCCACGAGGGCGACGCGTGCGCGTGCCACGAGCGCGAGGCGTCGATGCTGGCTATTTAAAGGACTTGGTGCGCTCCTTTGATTCCTGGAACAGCGCGCGTCACGGCCCGAAGTGGATGCCGAGTGCTGCGTTTCGCACGGTGGCCACGGCGGAAAGGGCGGCGAGGTAAGAGGTCTTGGGGTTGTCCGGGAAAGGGAGGTTCGACACTTCGCAGCGAAGCTCGCCGAATGCCCCCTTTGCGACGACCTCGTGGCGGTTGGTGGTCGCTTTCGGGTCAGCGATGATAACCACGCGCGTGCGGTCGAAGCCGAGGCCGGCAAGCGAAAGCGCCGCGGCGACGTTTACGTTCGCCGGGAAGTGGCGGACGGCATCGCGTGCCGTGCCCGAGAACACCACCGTGGGGGCGCGGACCGATCCCACGTCGATCCCGCGTCGTTCCAAGTAAGCGACCCCGGAAAGCGCGCGCGGCGGCTTGCGGGTGGTCAGCGTGACCTGCGTGACCTCTGCCGCGCTCGCACTCGCAAGTGCCTCGAGACCAGCGAGCGCGCCCGAAGGGATGTAGATCCGCGCCCCGGTGCGCGCGGCGTTGCGACGAAGGCGGGCAGTGAACCGGTCGTCGCACAGCGCCCCGAGCGACATGAGGAGCACGTTTTTTCCGGCGGCGAGGGCGGCGGGGGCAACCTCGCGGGCCGCCTTCTGGGAAGCCGCTTCGACGACCAGGTCGCTCCCTGCGATGAGCGCTTTGAGCGTGCGCACGGCGCGGTAGCGGCGGTGCAGGCTCGACAGCGCCTCGGCGCGCGCGAACTCCACGTCGAAGAACGAGATGCGGTCGACCGCGGGAAAACGGGCAAGCTTTCGGGCAAGCGTGCCCCCGATCGAGCCGCAACCCACGACACCGACGCGCATAGGTGCCGCGCGCGATCCCTCGCCGGACTAAAAAGCCGCGCTAAGCCGGCGGACAAGGCCGGCGCCTTTCGCATGGGGCGGCCACAGTTCCAAGAAGTTATGCGCGCCAGCGCAGGATTAAGTACGGACGCGCTGTCGCGAACGCGGGGTTTAGGGTCTGTCGGGCAAGAAACGGTCAATCGTCATCGCTTTGACCGCCCTGGTTGTCCTCAACCTCTTCTCGGGACTTTCGTCGGCGGGCAGCCACTACCCCTTAAGCGTCGTGCTCTGGAACGACAGCGCCGAAGGCAAAGTCCAGGGGGAGACTTTCGAGGTGCACGCGCAGGTGTACCTCGGCTTGGTCCCTGCAAACGCGACGAGCGTCACGTTCCGCTTTGGCCTCGGAACGATCAACAATGTATTCCCGGCCACGAACTTCCCGGGCTTCTATAACAACTCGACCGGCCTCTACCGCGCGACCGTAACGATGGGCTTCTTCGACACGGTCCTTGGGCTAAGCGGCCTCGTCGTGACCGTGCGGAACGGCAACGACACCGCGAACTCGTTCAGGTTCGTCGCAACGGCGCCGGCCCCAACGCTGCCGGGGCCGAGCGGGCCGTGGACAATCACGGCCGGCCTCAACAACACCTACCGGCTCGGCCGCACCGTCGACCCCGGCGAGAAGATGGTGTGGCGGGTCGACACGTACGACGCCGGCACACACGCCGACGCGCCGAGCCTCACGCTCGCGTTGTACGCCGCGCCGGACGTGGACTACAGCGAGACGCCGGTCATGCTCACGCCGGTGAAGGCCGCCACAGGCATCTACGAGGCCAACTTCACCGTCCCCTCCAACCTTACGACCTCGATGCAGTACATCCTCCAGGCGACCGTCAACGAGTCGAGCTTCGCCCGGGTAAACGCGTCGGTGGATGTGTGGTTTTTCGACACCGTCGTTGCGTACGCCCTCCACAACCAGAGCCTCATCCAAGGGCAGCTCACCATCGGCAATGGTGTCGCGGCCTTAGCGGGCCTCGACGTGACGCTGAACCTTACCGAATCGGGGGTCCCCTCACACCGCATCGGCCAGATCACCGGCCAAACCGATTCCTCAGGAAACCTCGCGTTCTCGCTTGCAAACGACGGGACGAGTCAGATGGATGTTCGCGGGTGGGTAAACGCCTCGGGCGGCAAGTCGCAGTTCGTGGCCGCGTCCCTCAGCCTGCCCGCGGACTACACGCCGCCCTCTCCCGGGAGCGGCCGGTTCGACGCGATTCCCCTGCAGAACTTTTCGTTGCTCCCGTGGTCGGGCGTGCAGAGGCTCGACTACCAGCTGTATAACAACGCCTCCCTTTGGGCCAGCAAGCCCGTGGTCGTCCTCGTTTCGTCCTCGCGCGGCCCAATCTTCGAAACCAACACGACGACGGACGCCACCGGGAACATTTCCGTGGCAATCGACTTCTCGGCCTTGCCGGCCACCACCGACGACCTGTACAACAACGGAATCAACGTGACGTTCCGGGCGGCCATCGGCAACGACAGCAGCGCGAGCGACGGCCGCTTCTGGGCCGAAGACGCGGAGGTCGCTCTGCCCGATTACAACACGAGCTACGCGCGCCAAGTGCTCGACACGAACCTTCAGATCCTCAATGAGCCCCTCGCGATCGGCTCGCCGTTCGGCGTGGGCACGAAGTACACAGGCAACAAGAACATGTCGGGCTTCGAGGGCGGGGCCGCGCTGATCCCCGGGTCGATCGAGAAGCTGTTCGGCGGCCTCACGGAGAGCTACGACATCTGGACGGGCCACGACCAGCCGTACATCAACGCGCTCGTGAAGGGCCCCGGCCGCGAATTCTTCGGGCCGGTGCAGGTGCCCTCCTATTGGCCAACGACGAACTACACGCTGGTGCTGGCGGTCGTCCCGTCCCTCTCTCTGCTCGCCTCGCCCGACGGGCCCACGATGGGCGCGCTGAATTGGGTCACGATCGCACCCGGCAACGCCCTCTCGGATTTCACCCCGACGACCGACGTCACGCCGCCCCAGGTCTTTGGGCCCGACGACATCACGATCAACACCTCCGAGCTTGCCAATTTCACCACGCACGCGTACGACGACTCCTTGGGATTCCACAACGACGGGACGTACACCTGGAATGTTTACCGCGGCCCCGCCATCCTCGACGTGATCCACGCCGAGAGCACGACGTGGACGAGCGCGTTCCCGGGCGACTATGACGTCCGGCTCGTCGTTGTGGACGGCGCCGGCAATTTCGCCAACCACTGGTTCGTCGTCCATGTCCTCGATATTACGCCGCCCTCCGTCGACGCGGGCGCTGATTTCACGGTGGCCGCGGGGACGATTGCAAACTTCTCCGGAAGGGCGGTCGACGACGACCTCGCTTTTGTCCTCAACGGCACCACCGACTGGTCGTTCCGTTACAACGGCTCGCTCGTCACCGTGCCCGGCGCGTTTGCCTCACCGGCCGTAACGGGGAACTTTACGTTTTGGACGCCGGGAACCTACAATGTCACCCTCTCGGCCCGCGATCCAACGGGGCACCTCGGTACCGACATTGTCAAGGTCACGGTCGTCTCCCCCGACACGACCCCGCCCTCCGTGAACGCCGGGACCGACCGCACGGTGCTTGCAGGACAGGTCGCCTCCTTCTCCGGTTCGGCGACCGACAACGACCCGAATTTCCCGCTCGGCGCGACCTGCGGGTGGACCTTCACCTACAACGGGTCGTCGCACAGCTTCAACGGGACCTCGTTCAACTTCACGTTTTGGTCGCTTGGCACCTACGACCTGATGTTCTTCTGCCTCGACTTCTGGGGGAACCTCGGCCAGGACACCGTCACGGTCACGGTCGACAAGCCTGACAAGATCGCGCCGGTGGTCGACGCCGGCGCCGACCAGGTCGCCACGACCGGCACCGCGGTCGCCTTCCGCGGCACCGCAACGGACAACGACCCTGCCTTCCCGGCCGGTTCGGCCGCCTACTGGACCTTCACCGACGGGGGCGCGCCGCGCAACCTGTCGGGTCTCAACTTCACTTACCAGTTCGACGCAGCGGGTAGCTACCTCATCACGCTCTTCGTCGTCGATGGATGGGGCAACATCGGCACCGACTCGCTCACCGTCACGGCAAACCCCCCAGACACCACGGCGCCCACGATCCCTGCCATTGCCGACCAGTCGATCGCGGCGGGCGCGTGGGTCAACCTGACGGCGGCGGTCACCGACAACGACCCCAATTTTGCAACGACGGGGAACGTCACCTGGAGTTTCACTTATGGCGGGTCGCCGGTGCAGCGGGCGGGGACCGTGTTCGCGTTCATGTTTGCCGATGAAGGCAACTACACGGTCACCGTGCGCGCCGCCGACGCGGCGGGCAACGTGGCGGCGCGCAACTTCGTGGTGCGCGTCGTGGCGCCGGACACGACGCCTCCGGCGGTCACGGCAAGCGCGGACCACCTCACGGCCGTCGTGGGGACACCTGTGACCTTCGTGGGCGCAGCGACCGACGGCGGCATCCCCGTCAATGACCCCAGCCGCTTCACTTGGACTTTCACCTACGACGGGACGCTGAAGAGCCTCTCCGGTTTCTCGCCGAGCTTTGTCTTTGAAAAGCCCGGGAGCTACGCGGTCACGCTCTCGGTGCGCGACGCCGCCGGAAACGTCGGCACCTCGGAACTCACGGTCACCGTCACGAATGCCGCGCCGTCGAACACGACCACCACCGGCGGCGACCTCACGGTCCCGCTGCTCGTCCTGCTCCTCGTCGGAGCCGGCGTGGTGGGCTTTATCGTCATGCGGAGGAAGGGCGCCGACAAGGAGCATGTGCCCCCGCAGACGGCGGCGCGAGCGCCGAAGCCATCAAGCGGCGGCGCTCCGCCCAAACCAGCCTCGCGGGGCGCCCAAGGAGCCGACGACGAAGACAAAGACCTCGACAATCTTCTCCAGTAGCGGCGGCCGGCAAGCGAGCCTCACCGCTGATTGGGGCGCGCCTTTTATAGTCCGGGGGCGGCGATCGAGGCCCAATGAGGGAAACAAGCCTTCAATCGGCTGCGGCAGAGGCCGCTCCAAGCCAGAGCGACTTCGAAAAGGAGACGCTCATCAGCGGCGAGCGGATCCTTGCAAAGTTCCACCCCCACCCGGCGTCCTTCATCCGGTGGTACCTGCCCTCCCTCCTGCTCTTCGTCTGGACCGCGACCTACCTCATCCTCTACGCTTTCTTTTTCTGGATCTTCCAAGACGTGCGCAACGCGCTCGGCGGAGCCGGCGACATCGCGCCCTTGCTCCTCTGGTCGATCGGCGCCATCCTCATTGGGCTCATCATGCCGCGCGACCCGCGCACCGCCCGCGAAAACACGACGGCGGCGACCTTCCTCAAGGCCGTGCACTACCTCTACTTCGTGATCCTCGCGATCCCCTTCATCCTGTATTTCGTTTTCCGCGCGCGCACGGCGGCCGTTGAGATGTCGCCCTGGGTGCAGTTTTACGCGCTCCTCACGAGCGTGCTGATGATTCTCCTCTATGACATGTACCGGCGCTCTTTCACCTACTTTGTGACGAACTTCCGCGTGATCTTCCGCTACAAATTCTTCAAGACGGCGGAGCACAACCTGCGCTTCTCGCAGATCCGCGACGTCGAAGTGAACCGCAGCTTCCTCCAGCGCGTTTTCAAGCTCGGGAATGTCCGCCCTTATACGGGGACCGAGGAGGAACTCGTGGACCTCACGCCCGGCTACGACTCGCCCGACGAATGTTTCTTCGGCGTGCGCAACCCCGAATACGTGAAGCGGCTCATCCTGGAACAGATGCTCGGGCCGACCGACTCGCTGCACGGCTCGGTGTATGGCGCGGGTGCCCAGTTTGGGGCGCAGCCGCCGATGCCGGGTTCGGCGGTGCAAGCCGCGGTGGCAGCGGGTCCGGCGCAATCCCAGCCGGCCTCCGTCACTGCCAAGGTGGCCGCCGCGCCCTCCCCGCCAGCGGGCTCGACGCCTCCCGCTTCCGGGCCTTCCGAGGCCGATTCCCAGCGCGTGAAGCGCCTCGAAGAGGAGCTCAACCGCCTCCGCCGGGAGCAGCCGAGCCTACCGTCCAAGAGCGCCCCCTCGCCGCCGCCGCCCTCACCGCCGCCCACCAAGACAGCCGCCTCGGTCGACCTGCCGGCCCCACCGAAGTCGCCAAGGCTCTCGGATGTGACGCCCACCGTCGGAGTCCGCCCGGCCGAGAAGCCCGCGCACGCCGAGTTCGGCGACGACCGCGACTCGTTTGCGTCCTCCGACGAATCGTTCCGCGGCGCCAAGAAGGACACGAAGAAGCCGGGCCCGCCGGGCACCGTTGCCGACGACGACGACAAGCCGCGCGGGATCTGAGATGGCACGGCGCGCCTGCGGGGGCGCACGCAATGGCGTGGTCATCCACCAACTCCAGCCCGAAGGCAACTCGGTAAGCCTTGTCTGGGCCGCGGCGCTCTTCGCGAGCTCCGTTCCCCGAAGGTCGAGGCGGCCCTCACCGCCCCTTAAGTTCGAACCCCGTTCGGCACCCTTTAAGTAGCCTTGCCAGCGTGGCAAAGGACGATGTCACAGAGCCCTGTCCGCGGCCATAATCACCCTCGCGCGGCGGCCTCATTCGGGGCCGCGTTCCTATTCCTCCTGCCGGTTGCACTTGCCGGCCTCGCAGCGGCTGCCGCCACGCCCTCGCCCCCGGACGGACAACCCTTCGCACCCACCCCGCAGATCGTCATTGATGCCGCGAGCTTCGCCACCACGAAGTACCTCATCGTCACCGCCGCCGCCTACGCTTCAGCGATGCAGTCGATCGCCGACTGGAAGACGCAAAAGGGCCTGCCCGCCCGCGTGGCCCTCATCGAGGACATCAAGCAGTCCTTCGCCGGGCGCGACGACGCCGAGAAGCTCCACAATTTCCTGCAGGATGTCTACTGGAACGCAACGGGCAAGGGCCTGAAGTATGTCCTTTTGGGCGGCGGCGCGGCCGTAATCCCCATCCGCTACCTGTTCACCAACGCAAGCGCCACTGTTCCAGGCGGCTACACCCACGACCTCGTTTTCTCGGATGTCTACTATGCCGGGCTTGGGTCGGACTGGGACCAAAACGGGAACGGAATGTACGGTGAGTACGGCGAGGAGGACTGGGACGCCGATGTGTACGTCGGCCGGCTACCGTTCAACAGCGCCGCCGAGGCAGGCTTTGCACGGGACAACCTCCTGTCGTACGAAAAGGCCCCTTTCGTCGGTCCGTGGATGGCGAGCGCCGCAGCGTTTGCATCCGTGATGGACCCGCCAAACGACCCGACGCTCTATGATTCTTGGAACGACAACGCCCTGCGCTCCGTGCAAAACACGCAAGCCTACCTCCCCCCAACGATGAGCCTCGACTTGCTCGCGGACTACTACGAGCTCCCTGGTGGCAACTACACGACGGCTCAAGACCGCCTCTCGAACGTGAGTATGGTGGGTTCGATCAACGCCGGCAAGTCCATAGTCATCTCGGTAACCCACGGATGGGTCCCCTCAGGCCACGGAGTGCCTCAGTACACCGGCTTCGACGGCGTCGCCTACTCTTGGAGTAACGGCCTCGACTACACGGATGCCGCCGGCCTTACGAATTTCGGGGAGCTCAGCCTCGGCTACTTCTCGTCTTGCCTGGTGGGCAATTTCTCGAACCCCGCGCTGCCGAACCTCGGCCGATTCATGATCCAAGACAACCACGGCTTCATCGCCGAGGTCGTGCCGACCGACGGGACCTTCCGCGGCGAAGCCGAATATGTCAAATTCGGGATCCGCGACGGGAATTGGTGGCAGTCCGAGGACTTCTGGAAGAATTTCTTCACAGGTCCAGAGCCGTTCCGGCCGGGGCCCGCCCTCTACCAGGGGATCCGCGACTACGCCGCACACCTTACCGCGGTCGGGCGTGACCAGTCGTACGGAGCCTACCGTTTGCAGAAGGCCGTCTACAACCTGCTTGGCGACCCTGAGGTGCCGATCTGGACGCAGGTCGCTTCGAGCTTCAACGCCTCGATGCCGCCCGTGCTCTACACCGCCCAGCAGCATTTCCGGGCGACCATTCGGGACACGCTTGGGCGGCCGGCGGCCGGAGCCGCCGTCGCGGTCACCGGCGGCGGGGTCTTTGCCGTGGGGACCGCCGACGCGCAGGGGCGAATCGACACCGTGGTGTCGCCGACAACGACAGGCTCGCTGCTCGTGACCACGACGCTCCACAATTTCATCCCCTACCAGATTTCGATCCCCGTGCAGACGGCGCCCGCCGACCTGTCGATCGAACCCCAGAATGTGACGCTGCCCTCCCCCGTCCTTCGCACGGGCGACCCCGCCACGGTGTACTTCACGGTGCGCAACGTGGGCGAGCAGAGCGCGGCCGCGACCGACGCGCGCGCCTACGTGACGCCGCCGGGCGGTTTGCCCAAACTCGTGGCGCCTTCCGTGCTCATCCCGGCTCTAAGCCCCGGCGAGGAATGGACCGGCTCCTTTACCTGGACGCCCACGCAGGACGGCCTGCACGAACTTCGGGTCGTGGTTGACCCCAGCAACACCGTGGCGGAATTTGACGAGCTCAACAACGAGGTCACGATCCCCGTGGAGGCCTCGGGCGTCGACCTGTGGCTCGACGCGGGCAGCGTTTCGCTCAACCCGCCCGGGCAGGTGGCGCCCGGCGGCGCAATCGCGGTCACAGGGCTCGTGGGTCGGTCGGGACTTGTCCCGCGGTCGTACCTCATCGGCTACGAGCTGCGCCGCGCCGACGGTTCAGCCGTGACCCAAGGCAACACCGCGGCCTCCGCCACGCAAAGCGCGTTTTCGTTCAACGTGCTTGCCCCCGAGGCCGGGAACTTCTCGCTCGTGATCACCGCAGACGCGGGCCGCGAGATCGTCGAGTTCAACGAGTCGAACAACGGGGTCGTGTTCGCGGTGCGCGCCGGCCAGGGCCCCGCGCTCTTCACGCTGCCGGCGGTGTTCGTGGATGAAGACGCACCGCCCACCGCCGCCATCGCGGACTTGCGCGGCTTCGCTTCGGACCCCGACACGCCCTTCGACCAGCTGACCTTCACCGCGACCGCGACCTCCAGCGAGCTTTCGGTGTGGGTCGATGGCGTGCGGCTCATGGCCTACCCGCGCCCGCACTGGTCGGGCGTGGGCTCCGTGCGCCTCACCGTCTCCGACGGCCGTGAGACGAGCTCGACGACAACCGCCTTCACCGTGTTTGCCCACCCCGGCGCGCCCGTCATCGAGGCGCCCCCTCCGCAGGTCGCGGTCGTAGGCGTCCCCTTTGTCTACACGGTCGTGGCAAGCGACCCCGGGGGCGGCAACCTGACCTTTGCTTCCTCCAACTCGGGCGCGGGGCCGTTCCCGACGCTGCCCATCGACGCGCGCGGCGCCGTGACCTTCGTGCCCGGGGAGGCGGTCGTTGGCTCGTGGCAATTCGCGATCACGGTGCGAAACGCCGCGCAGATGACGGCGAGCGCTCCTTTCTTGATTTCAGTGCTGCCCGCCGACCGCGCCCCCCGTTTGGTCGACATGGGCGACCTTGTCGTGACGAGGGGGTCGCCGGCCGCTTTCACGCTGCTTGCGGTCGACCCCGATGGCGACCCCGTCGTGTTTTCGACCTTGTCGAACCGGGGGAGCCTCTCCGAGGCGGGCCGGCTCTCGCTTGCGGCATCGGACATCGCGGCGCTTCCCGACGGCGCCACGACGATTCCGGTGACCGTTTCCGACGGCCTGCAAGCCGCGCAAGGCAACGTGACGATTGTGGTGCGCGAAGCCGCCACCGCGCCGCCCAGGGCGTACGAGACCGGCCTGGCGGTGCAGGCGACAATGCTCGCGGCCGTCGCGGCCGCCGCGGCGGGCGTGGTCTTCACCGTGCGTCGTCGAGGGCGACCGCAGTAGCGGACTCGCGCGCCCAGGCGCTTTCCGGACGCTTGATGACCTCGCGAAGCACGACGGTCGCGTAGCAACCCCGGGGGAGCTCGAACCGGAGGCGCACGGCGGGCGCACTGCGCGCCTGGCCAGCGTCAATCTGGACTTGGGTCGGCCGCAGCGCAAGCGGCCTGCGGACACCGCGGGTCGTGAGCCGCGGGAGGTCGGGGATTACGAACTGGGCTGCGGTCCGCCCCGCGTCCTCGAGCACCTTCCGCTCGATCTCGCCAGCCTCACCCGACGCGAAAGCCACTTCGGCGCCGGGCACGAGCCCGGTCACGGCCGCGCGGCCAAGCTCCACCTGCCGGGCGACCTTGGTCTGGTTGGCTTCCGTGACCGCGACTGGGGAGTCCTCGAGCGCGCTCCCGCCTTCCTCCAAAACCACGACAAGGTCGCCCACGACCGGCGCGGCAAGCGGCAGACCACGCACCAGACGCTGCGAGAGCACGCGGTTGAAGAGCTCCGACTGGTGCGCGTGCACAAACATGAGCGCGAGGTTGCGCGGGAGCCGCTCGATGGCGGCGAGCGGTTTGTCGGGCTCGGCGGCAAGCGCCTCGAGAAGTTGGCGCTCAAACGAAAGGTGGTGCGGCATCGCCCGCAACAGTTCGATGGGCGGCGTGCCGTTCCGGAAGGCCGTGCGGAACGCCCGCACGTCCTCCGTCTCGTAGGCCGACGGCGACCCCAGATATACGCGAACCGCGCCCGCGAAATCACCCTCGACCAGCGCCGCGCCCACGGTGTGCGTGACGGGCCGGAGGCTCCCGAAGCGCTGCGTCCCGAAGAAATTGGCAAATCCGCCCTGCGCCGCTGCCGCCGCGAAGGTAGCGCGGGCCTTTGCCGCCCCCTCCTCGGCCGCGCCGGGGAACCCCGTCACATGGATGTCGAACGAGTTGCCCGTGAGGTCGCCAAGCCCGAGGGGCCGGGCCGTCCGGAACGAGCGCAGCACTTCGACGTCGGGTAGGCGCACGACCCGCGCCGTCGGCTGGTCGAGGCGGACCGTGAACCCGCGGGTCGTGACCGCGCGCTTGTCCTTCGTCCCTGCAAACCCGATCCTGGTCCTTGACACTTGGAGTTCGCGCGCGATGCGCCC
This sequence comes from Thermoplasmata archaeon, assembly GCA_041499475.1. GTDB lineage: Archaea > Thermoplasmatota > DTKX01 > DTKX01 > DATEUP01 > DATEUP01. Next base: position 44,187 of record JBGQKI010000008.1, on the reverse strand, counting down.
CGCGAGCCGGTTGGCTTCCCAATTGCGGGCGCGCACTTCGAGCGCGAGGTAATTGCCGTCCGCGGCCTCCGGCGGCCACTTCGTGCGCTCGACGACGACGAAGTCCTCCGGCTCCTCCTTGATTCGCCCGAAGGTGCCCGGCGTGTCGGTGAGGTAGAATAGGGCGCCCACCGCCGCCTCCTCCAAAGGAGAAGGCAGGAGAGTCGGCAGCGCAGGAGCAAACCCCATCGGCCCACCTTCGGGCCGCGCGAAATGCGCGGGGATTACGGCTCTTTCAGGCGCTCGAGGTCGGCAAGCGCCTCGTCGAGGTCCGAGAGGACTTCCTTCGCAGCGGCGCGCAGTGCCTCAGCGGGCTTTCCGTCGGACACTTTCACAAACAGCCGCTTGGCGTCAAACCACGGGTGCTCCGCGTGGTACATCGCGATCTTGACCTTGGGGTTCTTGAGCAGCGCCGAGCGCAGGGGCTCGAAGAGCGTCTCCGTCTCGCCTGGAATCTCGACCTCGATCGAGTCCTTGTCCTTGGAAACAAGCTTAATTTCCATTCGAAACGCCCCGAGGGATTGCTCGCAAACCCGGTTCCGGATAAATACTTTGGGGGGTGCGCCCGAGGCGCTGGCACCGCAAGGCGCGCGAAACGCGAGGCTTCATGTCGGCGTGCGCGCTAAGGCGACGGTGGCCATGGCCGGCAACGACAAAGGCGAAGCCGAGGGCCCGCAAGGTCAAGGCGCTCGCGAAGACCAGGCGCCGATGTACCGGCGCTCGCACCCCTACCGTGCCCTCGTAATCATGACGGTGCCGTTCCTGCTCCTCGTGGCCGTCGTCTTCATCCCGTTTGTGGGCTGGGGTATCCTCTTCGTGCTCTTGCCGATCGAGTTCGGGCGCTTCGGCGGAAAGCGGATCGCGCGCGCCGACGCGATTTGGGTCGCGGTGCCGGCCGCGGTCGCCGTGGGCACCTACGAACTCATCATCGCTTTTGCGGTGCTTAATTCGATCCCGCCCGGCGTCGCGTCCTTCGACGCGCTCGGGCTTGTTGCGACCGCCGTGATCTACGGTACGAATGTTTTCTTCTTCTCGGTAGGGGCGCTCTCGACCGCGTTTGACCCTCACGAGCCCGTTTCGAGGGACGGGCGCGAGTCGCCTTCGTCGTGACCGGGCTCCGCGGGCGCGCCGCCCCTTGCGGCCGCGCGCTTGGCGCGCAGCTTCTTGCGCCGGGCGAGCGCAAAGTGCCCTTCGTACGCGATGAACACGAGCGCGAAGGCGACCGCAAGGCCCGCCGGGAACCCCGTGACCACGCGGCGCAGGTTGTCACTCTCGAACCCGAGGAAGTCCTGCAGCCCGCCGTCGACCGCGATGGGGACGAGGAGCGCCAGGTACGACCACCACGGGAGCACCACCACGGCGCGGTAGATGCGCGAACGCGCCTTGACGCAGGCGACAAGCCCGACCGCGGCGCCGGCGAAGATCGCCACGTCGCGCGCGCAGAACGGCATCTGGTTGCCATTGAGGAAAAATGAGCGCGTGGCCTTCGTGTGGCACGCGATGTCGCCGAGGCGGTAGGTCCACTGCGCGGGCTCGGGGAAAGCGCCCCAGACGCGCGCGTTGTCGATGGTGCCGACCGCGCCCGAAAGGTCTCCGGTTGAGTCGGGGGCGATGAGGAATGGCGCCGCGAACACGAGCGCGGTGAGCAGCAGCACCGGCGCGCAAAAGAGGGCGACCGACATGTCGAAGCGCCCAACGCCCGGCGCGTCCTCGAACCTGGCGCGCGTCTGGGGCGGCTCGAGCCAGTCGAAGAGGCGCTGGACCGGCAACGGCCACTTCACGGAGGGCGCCCCCTACCGGTTGCGCGGCCCGCCGCGGCGCGAGGTCGTGGGCGACCGTTCGGCCCACGGGATCTTGTGGTTCTGGGCCTCGAGGAAACCGGTCTTCAGCGACCCGAGGATCGCGAGCGCCGCGATCGCGAGGATCGAGCCGATGGGGGCCCCGAACGCGAGCCCTCCGGTGGCGGTGCCGGCGGCGGCACCGGCGATGGCGAGCAGGTAGTGGCGGTGGGTAATCGCGCTCCACGCGCCTACGGTCGCAAGGACGGAGTTGAGCATGATCGCAAGCCCGAGGCCGAAGACGCCGACGGTGGGGTCGGTGAAGTGGCCTGCGGGCTCGGCCGCGTAGTCGAACGTGCCGTTGCCGGGCGGCATGGCGAAGCCCTCGACGACCGGGATGCCCGGGCTCACATTGACCGTCTTTCGCAGGGTCGTGTAGCCGGGCTTGGAGGCCTCGATCGTGTACGTGCCCGGCGGGACCGCGTCAAGGAAGTACCACCCCTCGCCGTTGGTCGCGTTTTCGATGTTCTTCCCCACAATGCGCACGAGTACGCCCGGCAGCGGGCTATTGTCGGTAACGTCGGTGACCGGGCCGGTGATGTTCATGGGGTTCTGCGGGATGGCCGACGGGCGGTTAGCGCCCACCTGCGAAAATACGCCGGCGGCGGTGTAGAATCCAAGCGCGGCCGCCACGAGGAGCAGCAAGCCGGCAAGGGTAATCGCCCGCCTCCGCCTGCTCGCGTGGGGCCGTACCACACCGTGGTGCCGGGGCCGGCGCAGCCGCGGCGAGCGCCGCTCGTCGAGCGGCTCGAGAGGCTCGGGCGGAGGCGGCTTATCGGTGTCCTTCACTCCATCGGGCGGGCTCATCGCGGCGCGTCCTCCTTTCGAGGGCCGCCGTTGGCCGGCGCGGCGCTCGACGGCGGGCCCGCCGCGCCGCCCTCCTCGTCACTGCCTTCGTCTTCCTCGTCCTCGTCGTCGTCCTCCTCCTCGAGGAGGGACGGCACGTCGCTCGGCGTAAACAGCGCGCGCTGGTCGCCAAACGCATGGCGCGCGCCGCGCAGGAGGAAAATCGAGATGAGGCCGAGGAGCGCCCCGAGGAAGAAGCCGATCGCGAGGAACGCGCCCACCCCGCCGAGCAGCGCGTGCTGGTACCGCCTCCTTGAGAGCGCGGCGGTAAGCCCGAGGCCGTTCAGCGCCACACCGATCCCCACGATGGTAAGGCAGACCGCGACAAACGTGCCGCGCGCCCCGGTGAAGTCGACCGTCGCGTTGCCGTGGCCCGGGTCGAGCCGCAGGCCGTCGGCGACAAGCGGCGGCTGGCCGTTCGGCGAGGGCGTTACGAATACGATGAAGGTGGTTGTGGTGTAATTCGCCTTCGTCACGACGAGGTGCGTGACGCCCGCCGAGACGTTGGTGAGCGTGAAGTTTCCGTCTTCTCGCGACACCACGGTGAAGTTGCCCGCGACCACGAACACGGAGGCGTTTTCGATGAGGCTCTGGTTCGCCGTGTCCCGCAGCTGCCCGCTGTAGGCGCCTGGCGTGCCCGCGGCCGGGAAGTTGAGGACGTAGAACTCGGCGATCTGGCCGATGCCAAGCAGGAGGCATACGGCGAGCAGGCCCGCGGCGAGCTTGAGGCGCCGCTCCGCCTGGAGGCTTGCGCCCGGCCCCGAGGGCGTCTTGGGCCCGAGCCCGGCGTCGCGCGGGAGCGCGCTTTGGCGTGCGACCTTGAGGCCGCCCTCACGCGTCCCCGCTTTCGGCTTGACATCGTCGACCATCGGTGGGCTCTCCCTTAGACGAATACTTTGACGAGGGCTTTGTCGCCATCCTTCAACTTGAGCGTGCGGCGCAGGTGCTTGCGCGCGATAATCTCCATGATGTCACGGTGGTGCGTGCGGAGCGGGATCACCACGCCGCCCTCGACGCCGCTAAGTTCGCAGCGGAAGAGCTTCGCGCCCCCGAAGGTGCGGTTCCTGTCCGTGAAGCCCGTGATGTCGATCCCCTTTGCGGCATCGAGCATCTGGAGCTTGGTGAGCTCGTCGCCGTCGAGCTTGAGGTTTAAGGTGCCGGGCACCGGGCGGCTGCCGAGGTGCTCCTCGAACTGGCGGGCGTATCCTTCCTGCGCCATGTAATAGGCGCCCTCGCCAAGGCCCGAGGAGACCGTGCCCTCGATGTCCACGACCCGCTGCGGCTCGAAGATCCGGCGAAGGTCTGCGTGCTCGCGGGCAAGGGCGGCCACCCCCGCGTCGGTGAGCGTGATGTGCTGCTTGCGCGAGGTGATCTCGCGCTTGATGAGGCCGAGCTTGTAGAGGTCGAGGAGCACGGCCGAAGCCGCCTGCTGGGACGCCCCCATCGCCTCGGCGAACTCCCGCGAGGAGACGCGCACCGGCTTCTTGGTGCCGCCGAGCAGCGCGAGGTGCTTCAGCGCGTGGAGGTGCTGCAGTTTTGCGCCTTCGCCGCTCACGGCGGTTTGAGCCACCGAGGCTGATTTAAAGGGTCGCGAGGAGGGCCCCCTTTAATTGGGGGAGCCGCTTTCGCGCCGCGATGGCGAAACGCCGCACCAAGGTCGCACCCGAGTACGAGGAGTTCGTCTTCGGCAAGACCCGCGACGAGGGGTTCGCCTGGGGCGACATCCGCCCGGTGCTCTCGGCCGAGAAGCTCCAGGACAAGGTGTTCCACCGCGCGTCGATCATCACGATCGATGACCCCAACAGCTTCTACCGGCGCAAGAAGACGGCGATCGCACGGGTGTCGAGCGTCGGAGACACGGCGAAGGACACGCTGCTTGCCTATGTCGAGGCGTTCCCGGATTTTACGGAGATTCACCCGTTCTACAAGGAGCTCTGCGAAACGATCGTGGATGTCGGGAAAGTCCGCCAAGACTTGCGCCGCCTTCAGCGGTGCGCCGAGCTGATCAGCGGCGTGTGCCAGAAAAATGAGAAGCAGCTTCAGAAGGCGGCGCGCGCGGACTTCGTGGAGATGAAGCGGCGGGAAGTGTACGGCCGCGTGGGCTCGATCATCCAGGAGATCGCCGGGCCGCTGCGGCGCCTGGAGAGCGCAAGGCGCTCGCTCGCCCACCTGCCCACGCTCGACCCGTCGCTGCCCACCGTCGTGGTGGCGGGCTTCCCGAATGTGGGCAAATCGGCCTTCGTGGCGCGGATCTGCTCCGCCAAGCCGATGATCGCTCCCTACCCGTTCACGACGCAGGGGATCATCGTCGGCCACGCTCAGCTGGGCGGCCGGCTCACGCAATTTGTCGACACACCCGGTTTGCTCGACCGGCCCGCGGCCGACCGCAACGAGATCGAACAGCGAGCGCTTGCCGCCGTGCGGCACTTGGGCAACGTGGTCGTGTTCCTGTTTGACCCCACGGACGGCGCGGTTGAAGACATGAAAAAGCAGGAGCACCTCCTCGAGGAGGTGCGCTTGCTCTTCAAGGACCGCCTGATCCTGGAGGTCGAGAACAAGGTCGACGAGAAGCGGCTCAAGTCGCCGCGCACGAAGATGTCGGCGCTCACCGGCGAGGGCGTGGACGAACTCGTGGCGCATTTGGCGAAGATCCTGCCTTCAAGCGCCGGCCGTCCGACGTGGGCGGCGGAGGAAGAATGACGAGGGGGAGGGGCTCGCCCTCCCCAGCGGGGGAAGCCCGGGGCCCGGGGCCGCCCCCCATGCCCCTCCCAGAAATTGTCGAGGCGCTTCGAAAGCACTATGGCCCGCCCACGGACCCGATGCCCGCAGACCCGTGGGGCCAGATCCTGTGGGAAAACGTCGCCTACCTTGCCGACGATTCTGCTCGGGCCGAAGCATTTGAGCAGCTGAAGGAGACCGTCGGGGTCTCCCCCGCGGCCATCCTCAAGGCGCCTCGTGCGCTCCTGCTTGCCATCGGAAAACATGGCATCCTCCCGGAAGCCAGCGTGGAGAAGCTACGGCAGTGCGCGACCATCGTGACCGAGGAGTACGGCGGCGACCCCAGCGGGCTCGCGGCCCTGCCGGCGCCCGATTTCCGGCAGGCGGTGCGCAAATTCCCTGGAATTGGCGCGCCGGGCGCCGATCGGCTGCTGCTCTTCGCGCGCAAGGGCCCGGTGGTCGCGCTCGATTCGAACGGGTTGCGCGCGCTCGTCCGTTTGGGCTACGGGCGGGGCGACCCAAGTTACGCGAAGACGTATGCGTCCGTCCAACGTGACCTCGAGGGCGCGCCCCACGAATTCGATCTCTTGATCGAGGCCTTCCGCATGCTCCGCCAGCACGGACGCGCGCTGTGCCGCCGGTCGAAGCCGGTATGCAACCTTTGTCCACTCCAAGCCCAATGCCCCTTGGGTCTGAACAGCAAAGCGGGCCAAAAGCCCGCAAGAAGGCCCGGCGCGCGCGCGAAGGCGCCTGCCTCGCGCAAGATGCGGCGTTGAACGGCACCCGTCCACTTTCTCGCAGCGCGTCGAGCGCGCATCGCGCTTTGCGCTCGCTCCACGAGAAGGGGTGCGCCAATGTATTTCTGGCCGACCGCCCGTCGAGCCGTTCCCGTAAAGCCGCAAGGCGCGCGGGGGGTGGGATGTGGTGACCGTGCACGACGATTCGGGCCCCGCTGCCTCGCCCACCATGCGCGCGTACTTCCGCGACCTCGAAGAGCAGACAAACGGCGCGCTTGCGATCGCCCGCGCGGCGCGCGCGCAGGGGTTCGACCCGGAACAGCGCGTGGAGATCCCCGTCGCCCACGACCTTGCCGAGCGCGTCGAGAACCTTGTCGGCCCCGCCGGCATTGCCGCGCGCATCCGCGAATTTTCGCGCAGCATGGACCGCGAGGAGGTCTCCCTTGCCATCGCGCGCGAGGTGATCGGCAAGGGCAAGTGGCGCTCGCGCGAGGAAGCGCTCGAACAAGCCGTGCGCACAGGCCTTGCAATCCTTACCGAGGGCGTGCTCGTCGCGCCCCTCGAAGGGATGACCGGCGTGAAGATCAAGAACAACGCCGACGGGAGCGAGTATGTCGACGTCTACTTCTCAGGGCCGATCCGCGCGGCCGGCGGAACGGCGCAGGCGCTCTCCGTGCTGATCGCCGACGTCGGCAGGCGCGAGCTCGGGCTTGGAGCCTACATCCCAACGCCCCAAGAGATCGAGCGTTTCAAAGAAGAGATCCCCGCATACAAGGCGGCCCAGCACCTGCAGTACACCCCAACGGCCGAGGAAATCGGCCTCATCGTCGCGCAGATGCCCGTCTCCGTGAACGGGGAAGGCACCGAGCGCGTGGAGGTCTCCGGCGGGCGCGACCTGCCCCGCGTCGAGACGAACCGCCTGCGCGGCGGCCCTTGCCTCGTCATCGCCGAAGGCCTGTGCCTCAAGGCGCCGAAAGTGCTCAAACACGTGCGCCGGCTCGGGCTCGAGGGCTGGGACTTCCTCTCCCAGGTCGAAGAATTGCACAAGGTGGCGGCCCCCGGGCACGGCGAGGAGAAGGCCCACCACCCGGCCCGCACGGCGACCGCCTCTGCGACCGCGGGGATCGCCGCGGCAGAGGCAGAAGAGCGCGGCGCCGAAACGGACCCCGAGGACGACGAGGAGGAAACGCCGGAGGGCGAGGGCGACGACACGGACAAGGAATTCAAGGCCGACTACGACGCGAAACCGATCGAAGCTGCCCCGTCGTCGCGCGGCCCCGCGCGCTACATCAAAGACCTCATCGCCGGCCGCCCGGTGTTTTCACACCCGTCGCGGCCAGGCGGGTTCCGCCTCCGCTACGGCCGCGCGCGCACCACCGGCCTTGCCGCCGTGGCCGTGCACCCGGCCACGATGTACGTCGTCGGGTCGTTCCTCGCCGTGGGCACCCAGATGAAGATCGAACGCCCCGGCAAGGCCGGAGCGGTCACGCCTTGCGACACGATCGAGGGGCCCGTCGTGTCGCTGCGCAACGGCGACGTCGTCGCAATCGAGACCGTCGATGCGTTCCGGAAGGTGGAGCAAGAGATCGACGAGATCCTCGACCTTGGCGAGATCCTGATCCCCTTCGGCGAGTTCGTCGAAAACAACAAGGAGCTCGTCCCCGGAGCGTGGTGCTTCGAATGGTGGGCCGAGGAGCTGAAAAGCAAAGCCCCCGGGGGCCCCGACCCCGAGGCGCTGCGCCACCCGCCGTTTCGCGACGCGCTCTCGCTGTCGCAATTGCACGGCGTCGGCCTGCACCCGGACTTCACCTTTTTCTGGCACGACCTCAACGCGGCGGAGGTGGCCGAGCTTGCCGCGGCCGTCGTCCGCGGGGGCCGCCTCGACGAGGGCCGGCTCCACCTGCCCGACGACCCCCAGACCTTTGCGATCTTGCGAAAGCTCACCATGCCATTTCAGTTGGACCAGGGCGAGATCGTCGTGGGCCGCGACGCCCGCGCGGTGGTCGCCTCGCTTGGGCTGAAGGCATCGAAGGATGGCCGGCTCGAAGCGGAACGCGTCCTCCAGGAAGAAGTGGCGGCAACCGCGCCCGGCCATGAGGCGGTATCCTTCCTGCTCGGCGTCACGGTTCACCCCAAAGCGCCGACCCGCATCGGCGCTCGCATGGGCCGTCCCGAAAAAGCGCGCGAGCGCCACATGAAGCCCCCCGTCCACGTGCTTTTCCCGGTCGGCGGCGCCGGCGGCCCGCAGCGGCTCGTCAAGGAAGCGGCCGGCGGCTCGGAAATCACCGTGGAGGTAGCTAACCGCCGGTGCACGTCGTGCGAGCGCAAGTGGCCCCTGCCCCGCTGCGAGTGCGGCGGGCTCACCGTCGCCGTCGGGGAGGAACCCGTGGAGATGCGCCTCAACATCCAGGCCATGCTCGAGCGCGCCAAGAGCGACCTCAAGTTGCGGCAGGTGCCCGATGTGAAGGGCGTGCGCGGCCTGATTTCGCACGACCGGATCCCGGAGCCTCTGCACAAAGGGCTGCTGCGCGCCAAGAACGGCGTGACCGTGTTCCGCGACGGCACCGTCCGCTTCGACCTCACGGATGTGCCCGTGACCCATGTCCGCCTGCGCGAAGTCGGGCTCTCGCCCGAGCGAGCGCGTGAGCTTGGATACGCCGTGGACATGCAGGGGCGGCCGATTTCCTCGGACGACCAGCTCGTCGAATTGCGGCCCCAAGACGTCGTCCTTGCCCGTGCCTGCGGCGAATACCTCGTCAAGGTCGCGAACTTCATCGACGACGAACTCACGCGCATCTACGGCCTCGAGTCGTACTACAACGCCAAGAGCGCGAGCGACCTCGTCGGCCAGCTCGTCATCGGGCTTGCCCCGCACACCTCGGGAGGCGTGCTCGCCCGGATCGTGGGGTTCACCCCCTCGCTCGTGGCCTACGCGCACCCGTTCTTCCACGCCGCCAAACGCCGCAACTGCGACGGCGACGAGGACTGCGTGATGCTGCTGCTCGACGGGTTCCTGAACTTCTCGCGGCGGTACCTGCCCTCCTCGCGCGGCGGGCAGATGGACGCGCCTCTCGTGCTCTCGATACGCATCGACCCCAACGAGATCGACAAGGAGGCGCACGCCATCGACGTGGGGGCGCGCTACCCGCTGGCGCTCTTCGAGGCGGCCGCGGCGGGCAAGCACCCCAACGAAGTGGCCAAACTCATCGACATGGTGGCCGGGCGGATCGGCACGCCGGCCCAGTACGAGGGGTTCGCGTTCACCCACGACACCGGCGACATCAGCGCGGGCCCGGGGCACACCGCATACTCGACCATGGGCTCGATGGTCGAAAAGATGGAAGCGCAGCTCGCCCTCGCCTCGCGCATCCGCGCGGTCGACGCAGCCGACGTGGCCGCGCGCGTGCTCGAGACCCACTTTTTGCCCGACCTGGTCGGCAACCTCAAGGCGTTCTCGCGCCAGGGCGCGCGCTGCTCGAGCGCCTCGTGCGGGAAGAAGTACCGGAGGATGCCGCTCAAGGGCGTCTGCCTCGAGTGCGGGGGCGCGCTGACGCTGCTCGTGCACGAGTCGAGCGTCAAGAAGTACCTCGAGGTGACGAAGCGGATGGCCGAGCGCTACGAGGTGCCCGAATACATCCGGCAGCGCGTGGTGCTCGCCGAGGAGTCGATCCACGCGCTGTTTGAGAATGACAAGGTGAAGCGGGCCAAGTTGGATGACTTCCTCGCCTGAGGCCCATTGAGCCCGGGCGTGATTGTTTGAAAGGCTCACGAGAGGTATCGCGAAGGCCTCTTCCACTCGAACCAACGCGAACGAGCCGTGGCAACTCTTGAAGACTCAAGTGATCCAGCACTTCTCGCGGAGCTCGTTCGCGAGTCCGAGAGGGTCGTAGACTGGCAGGTCAAGGCCTTCGAGCGGGCGGAAGACAAATCGGATCGATTGATGAGCCTCGCCCTGGCGGTCCTGGGCGGCGGCCTCGCGATCGGCGCCATCGTGAATGCGGATGGACCGCCGGCATACGGGGCGATCGCGCTTGGCTTGGTGGCGGGGGCGGCTTGCCTTAACCTAACCTCTCTTGTCTTTTTTCTCCGAGCATCGCCGGGGCTGCTTGAACAGCACGATGTTCGTCCCGGGCCTGCTCCCAGGGCACTTTCAAGGAGGTCCCTGGACAACACCTGGACGCTCGAAGACCACTACCTCGATTTTCTGCGATCGATGGCCGACTGTCATATCGAAAACGCGGCAAATTTGGCGCGCGCGGTTTTGGGCAGAAGACGTGGCCTGCGGTTGCTCTTATGCGCGATCGCCGCCTACGCCCTCGCGCTACTTTTAATAGCGGCGGCTCCGAAGGTGGTCTGATGCCAGAAACCAAGAAGGAATCGGGCATCGACCGGACGTTGCCCGAGTTCGGCCCCAATTCCCGTTGGACCCGACCGGAGCCGCTCGGGGGCCTCGAACTGGCTTTCCTAAGCTGGGACGAGCGGTTCGACCGGCCACCTCCGAAAGGCCTGAAGCAGAAAATCTGGCGCTGGTTCTCTCTTTAAGGGCGGGCCCAACTCGGGCGGGGGAGGGCGAAAATGGCCATGCGAAAGGGGCGGTGGGCGTACAACCTCCCCGAGCGGACGCCTCACTACCAACGCAGACCTTGAGAACCTGACCCCTACGGATACCTCTGGCGCGACCCCCGGGCGGATCTTCCGCGTTCAAAATCCTTCTGGAAGCGACCGGACGAACTGCCGGGGCGAAGGCCCTACTATCAGCGTCGTCCCGGCGAGCCCGTCCCTTACGCGCTCATTCCTATCCACCCGAGCGCCGGGCGCGAACGGCCCACGACCTTCTGGAGGCGGTTGCTCTTCGATCTTGGATTCTACTCGTTGGGGCGCGACACCCTCGGCGACACCGCCCCGGAATCGCCTTGAAGCGCCCGTTCGACGGGTGGGCGCGCACCGCAGGGGGCGGACCTCCCCCTAAGCTGACCGCGATCGATGTTCCGGCTCTCCGCCCGCCGCGCAGGGAGGGGTAGGCGCGCCGACCACCCCCTCGTCAAGCGTTCCAAAAACGGCAAATAGCGCCACGGCGACAGAACGGGTCGTGCGGGAAAGGGTGAACTCGGTTTGTTCCCCCGCGAAGCGGGTAGCATGCGCCGGATTGGCGCTTGCCGTCCTCGCCGCCGCATTCCCGCTCGAAAGCGCCGAGGCCTCCTCGTCACCCGCGCCGATGACGGTGGGCACCGAGCTCCTCGGCGGGCGCACGTGGACGACCGACATCCGCATCACGAACAGCGCGGTCAATAACATCGAACCGCAGGCGTATGGCCGCGCGGACCAGTCCGTGGACTTCCTATGGAAGAAGACGACGGGAGGAAACGGGTCGTATTACTACGGCAGGACGGGGCTCACGGGCACCACCGAGCAGGCCGAGACCTACATCACGGACCGTGTGATGGCGCCGTTTGGGGCGGAATTTCCTCTCGGCCCGGCTGGCGGAATTGATTCCCAAGGGAACATCCACGTGACCTTCGGCGTGAATGCCGATACCATCGGCTACGAGAAATTCGACAACAACGGAAACGTCTTGGTCCCGGCAAAAAGCGTCGGGCCCATCGACGGTTGGCTCTCCGAGATGCCCTCCTTGGCCGTGGGCACCGATGACACCATCCACATCGCGAACGGCGACTGCAGATTCCAATGCGAGGACATCGTCTACGACAAACTCGCGAACGACGGCTCCGAGGTGTGGACCAACCGGGTCGTCTCTTCCGACATCGGCTCGGTGAGTTCTTTCGCGCTCATCAAGGCGGAACGGTTCAGCGGGAGCGTCCTCTTCACCTTCGGGTCGCTGAAGGGCTCGTGGCTCGGCCGCGCCGACAAGTACGGCGTGAAGGACCTGCCTTCCATCAAGTACCGGACGACCAACGACGTCAAAGTCGCCGATGTCGACGCGACGCCCGACGGCTCGATGCACCTCGTGTGGGAGGATGGGGGAAACCTTTACTACACGCTCGTGAACGCGTCGGGCTCCAAACTCGCCGACGCCGTTCAAGTGGTGTCGGGCGCAACGGTCGGCCCATTCCCCCGCATTGCGGCAGCCTCCGACAACCGCGTCGCAATCGTGTGGCAGGACAACCGGACTGGCTCGTCGCAACTCATGTACTCGATTTTCAAGTCGGGCGACAACCCGGCTTTTGCCACTCAGGTGCGACTTACCAACTCCACCGGCGACGCGGTCGACCCCACGCTCTTCTTCGACCCCTACGACGACCTCGTCGTGGCTTGGTCGGACTCGCGCGATGGCAACCGCGAGATCTACCTCAAGCGCACGCTCCACTGCAGCGTCGAGCTCTTTGGCGAGCCGGTGACTTTGGCGGGGATGTCCTTCCTCCACCCCAACGAGACCAAACTGACGCCGCTCACCGTGAGGAACAAAGGCGGGCTCATCGACAATTTCACCGTCAGCCTCCGCTATTCCGCCGGCGCCGATGCCGCCGGATGGGTGATCTCGCTCAACCGGACCGACCTTCGAGCGCTTGCACCAGACGGGCTCGCCGATGTGGGGCTTTCGCTGCACGCTCCCGCTACGGCGCGATCGGGCGACAACATCAGCCTCACCGTAAACGCTTCCGGCTCCGATCCGTCCTGCTTCGACGAGATTCAGTTATCGGCCTTCGTGCAGGTGACGCGTTCGCTGAAGCTGACCGGGTACACGGGGACCAAACCTGGCGAGGCCGGCGATACCATTGCATTCGGCCTCGTCGTCACCAACATGGGCGACGTCCGCGAGGACGACATCCGACTGGAGCATATCCTCGGGACGGGATCGCCCGATTGGAATGTCTCCTTCGACAAGTCGACCGCAGCGCTCGACAGCAAGGCGTCCACCAACTTTACCGTGTTCGCAGCTATCCCTGCGAATGCCCAATGTCTGGGGGACATTTCCTTCGGGATCGTAGCATATCCGGCGAACATGCCCAACGGGGGAGATTCGCTCCAACTAACCATCGCTTGCCGCCCCTCCCTGAACCTTTCGGTTTCCGCCGACCCGGTCCTCCAGCTCGCCGACCCGGGCGCGGTCGCGCGATTCGCCATCACCGTGGCGTCGCAGGGCAATGTGGCGACCTCCCTGGAGATGCGCGTCCAGGGGTCAGCCGGGCCGCTTCCCAGTTTTTTTGCGCCATTTGATCGGGAGGTCTTCACCCTCGGGCCGGCCAGCAGCAGTCTCGTCGTGTTCTCGGCGCCCGTTCCATTCAATGCCACGGCCGGCACCCGCGTCACCTTCCACATCACTGCCCTCTCGCGCCAGTACGGAACGAACGCCTCGGTCAATGTCACCGTCGGGGTGAGCACCATCTGCGGTGTTCACCTTCTCCTGCCATCCTCGGCGCAAGCGCTCCAGGGCCCCGTTACGACCATTGAGCTCTACGCGACGAACACGGGCAACTCGCCTCAATCCGTACTGCCGACGGTCGCCTACACGCCGCCCGGGTGGGGCGCGCGGTTGACTTTCGATGGCGCGTCGCCGCTGCCAATCGCGGTCGCAGGCCGCGCTTCGTTTTCGCTGGAGGTGGCGCCCTCAAGCGAACCGACCGCAGGCCCTTACGGCATCGGCATCCAGCTGGCAAGCGGCGACTGCGGCACCGTCGCCTCCACCCTCCAGGTGACCGTCCCCTCGCGCCCCGGCATTGAAGTGCGGGCCCTCAACGACGTCGCGGGGGCGCCCCCAGGGGGCGAGGTCTCCTTCGACGTCGTCATCCGCAATGCGGGGAACGTGATCACCGCCTACAGCGTGCTTGCCGCCACAAGTCCGGAGACGTTTCCGCTTTCGCTCGCGGTCCTTGCCGACGACGGCGTCACGGAATTGCCCCTGCAGGGCGCGATCGTGTTGGCCGGCGGACAGCAAGCGGTCCTGCGGGTGCGCGTCGGCATCCCTCGAGACACGACCTCGGACCTCGCCAGAGTTACCCTGCGCGTCCACGCGACGCCGAGCCTCAACTCCTCCTTGGTGCTCACCGCGGTCGTCCAGCGCCCGGATCTGTTGGTCCTCGGATTGGTGAGCGACCCGCCGCGTCCTTCGGCAGGCGATGCGACGCGCCTATCGTTCGACCTTTCCAATGTCGGCAACGCGCGAAGCAGGGGCGGGGTCGTCTACGTCTCCTTTGACGGCGCGCCGAGCGCCGACCTCGGGTTCAGCTCGCTTGGGCCTGGCGAGGCCGTGAGGTTCACGGTCGATTGGGTTGCTTCCGAAGGCCTGCACGAATTGCGTTTCGAGGCCGTTGAGGATTCGAGCGGCACCGAGCTCAAGACCGACAACAATGCGCTCGTCGCCTATGTGCACGTCGGCGGCAGCGGTTCCGGGGCCGGCGCTTCGGGGGCGCCCATCGAAACCGCTGCAGGTACCCTCGTCTTCGCGGCCGGCCTGCTTGCGTTCGCAGTCGTCATGGTTCGTGAGCGTCGCCGCAAGGCGAGCAGCCTTGAAGCCAAGAATACCGCATTCGGACCTGTCGCGCCGACGGCCGAGCGCGCGATGCCTAAAGGGCCTGCGCCCCCGCCCTCGCCGGGCGTGCCGCCCCCGACCGCGCCAGGCCCGCCGCGCGCCCACGGACCGTTGCGGCGAATCCGTAAATAGCGGCCCGCTATTGGGCAAAACATGCCCACCTACTCCGACGCCAAGCTCGCCCTGAAGACAGGCTCCAAAGCACCAAACTTTTCACTGCCCGGCATCGACGGCAAGACCTACTCGCTCTCGTCGTTCGAGGACAAGGCGGTTCTCGCGGTCGTGTTTTCGTGCAACCACTGCCCCTACGTGCAGGCCGCCGAGGACCGCATGATCGCCTTCCAGCGCGACTTCGGCGCGAAGGGCGTGCAGCTTGTCGCGATCAACCCGAACGACGACCAAGTGTACCCCGAGGATTCGTTTGAGGGGATGAAGCAGCGCGCGAAAGCCCGCGGGTTCAATTTCACGTACCTCCGCGACGAGTCGCAGTCCGTCGCGCGCGCGTACGGGGCGCAGTGCACGCCGGAGTTTTTCGTGTTTGGAAAGGACCGCACGCTGGTCTACCACGGGCGCATCGACGACGGTTACAAGGAAGCTAGCAAGGCTAAGAAGCACGACTTGCGGGATGCCACTGAGGCGGCGCTTAAGGGTAACAAGGTGGCCGAGCCGATCACGATGGCCCAGGGCTGCTCGATCAAGTGGAAGAGCGAGCCTTCGGGGCTGCACCAGATTCGATAGCTCAACGGTCGCGCACCGGACGCCCGGTGGGGCGAAGCCATTATCGGCTCGCGGCCACGTAAGGCTCCCCGTTCAGCATGTCCGGAGAACCGCCAGCAACATCTGGAACGGGTGCGGAATCCGTGGGAGCGAGCGCCGGCGGGGCGGGCGGAATCGAATCGCCTTCGCGCCGCAAGTTCATCAAAACCGCGGCGTCCTACGCCGCCGTCGCCGCCGGGGCAGCGGTGGGCGGCTACCTCGCGGGCCGCCAGGTCGCCCCCGTTGCGGCGCCCTCCACGGCCCCGCAGGCCGCCTCCATCACCGGCCTTGCCGAAGTGAGTTTCCTCTCTTCGGGTGCCACCTCGTCGTGGCACAACGACAAGGCCGGAGAACCGATGAAAGTCTCCGACTTCCCCGGCCCCGGGTATGGCGCCTTTGGCGTCACCAAGGGCGTGGACATCAAGGTCGTCACGCTCTACCTCGAACCGACCAAGGTCGCCGCAGGCATGAAAGGTATCGTGCCGCCGGCGATCGCGGCCTTCAACGCGATGTGCACGCACCTAAGCTGCACCACCCTGTGGCGCAGCGAGGACGAGGCCGCCAAGCTCGTCCCGGTCAATGAGGGCCACGACCTGATCGTCTGCCCTTGCCATTTGGGCACTTTCGACCCGTACGACTCCTGCAAGACCAAGTTCGGGCCCGTGCCCCGGCCGCTGGAGCAGCTCAAGCCCGTTGTGCAGGACGGCGTGGTCATGATCGAGTTCAACAATTACCGGTTCGGCGGCGACACGCCCCAAGTATAGGCCGGCGCCCCGTGCGCTACTCCCACTCAATGGTCGCTGGCGGCTTGTTCGAGATGTCGTACACGACCCGGTTCACGTGCTTCTTCAGCGTGTTCGTGATCCGGATGGAAATCCGGTCGAGCGTCTCGTGAGGGATCTTCGAGTAAGCCGCCGACATCCCGTCCAGCGAGTGCACGGCGCGCACGACGATCGTCTGCCCGTACGCCCGCAGGTCGCCGTGCACGCCCACACTCTTCACCGGCAGCAGCGCCGCGAAGTATTGCCACGGCCGCTCCATCTTGCCGCCCGCCACCGCCTTGTCGATCTCTTCCTCGACGATCGCGCAGGCCTCCCGGACAACTTCGATGCGCCCGGGCGTGCACTCGCCAAGGCAGCGCACCGCAAGCCCGGGCCCCGGGAACGGCTGTCGCTCGGCCACCTCCAACTTGAGGAGGCGCGCCACCTTGCGCACCTCGTCCTTGTAGAGGTCCCGTAGCGGTTCGACGACCGTGAGCTTAAGGTCCTTTGGCAGGCCGCCGACATTGTGGTGCGTCTTGATCGTGTCGCGCGGCCCGCCGCCCGATTCGATCCAATCCGGGGCGATCGTCCCTTGCATGAGGAACTTGGCGCCGGACTTGTCGGCCTCGCGCTCGAACACACGCACGAACTTTTCTCCGATGACCTTCCGCTTTTCCTCCGGGTCCGTGATCCCCTTTAGCGCCTCGAAGAATTCCTTGGAGGCATCGACCGGCCGCAGCGTGAGCCCCATCCTCGAGAGCATCTTCACGACGCTCTCCGCCTCTCCTTTGCGCAGCAGACCCGTGTCGACAAACACGGCGCTGAGCTGCTTTCCGATCGCGCGCGCGCCGATCGCCGCCACGACCGTGGAGTCGACGCCTCCCGAGGCGCCGAGCACGACCTTGCCCGTGCCGACCTGCGCCTTGACCTGCGCGAGTGCCTCGTCAACGAACTTCTGCGGGTCAAACGCCATCGTGCCACCTACTGCTTGGGTCCCTTGCGCGTGACCTCGCGGTCGCCGTCCTGCGTGGCCTTTTCGAGCTTTTTCCTATGGGCTTCGAGCTTCGCGCGCAACGACGCATCGCCCACCGCGAGGATCTCGACGGCGAGCAGCCCCGCGTTCTCGCCCCGGTCGACGCCCACCGCAGCCACCGGGATGCCGGGCGGCATCTGCACCGTCGAAAGGAGCGAATCGAAGGGGACCTTCCCGCCCACGGGGAGTCCGATCACCGGCTTGGTCGTGTGGGCTGCAATCACGCCCGGCAGCGCCGCCGACATCCCGGCCACGGCGATGAACACATCCGCCTTGCTCTCGTCAATCAGCCGAATCAGCGCGCGCGGGGTGCGGTGGGCCGAGCAAACCCGCAACTCGTACGGGACACCGAACTCCTCGAGGGTGTCGCAGGCCTTCGCCGCGACCTCAATGTCGGTCTTCGAGCCAAGGACGACAAGGACGCTCATCCACGGCCCCCCGACAGCGCGCTTTGCACCCGTTGCTAAGGATAAGAGGCTTGCCCGGAGCCATCCGGGAAGCGTGCTCTAGAAGGGCAGGTTTTCCTTCGGGCCCTCGTCCAAGTCGACCTGCTCCCAGCGGATGTCCGGGGGGTCGGCAACGACGAGCCGCTTGCATTTCGGGTTCGGGCACGGAGAAACGAAACTGACTTTCTTGAGGTGGAGGTTCTCGGGCGGGAAGGGAGACGGCGCGTAGGTGACCTTCGTCTGGCAGGTCGGGCAAGTCACCGTCGGGATGTACGAAATCCGCATCGCCATCGGATTGGCGCGCCGATATAAAAGGATCGTCTGGACAGCGCGCCGCGCGCCCGCGTGTCGGACGCCGGCGGCGCGCATCCGCGCGCCGCGCGCGCACCCATTTTTATCCACTCGCGAGGATAGATCAGGGTTAAATATCGCCCACCGCCTGCGAAAAGCCAGGCAGAGCCAGGCGGCCGGATGAGAGCCATGGGAGTGCGCGCGGCCCGCAAGGCGTTTGCGTGGGTTCTTGCTGGCACCGTCGTCGCGTCCGGCTTGCCGCTCACCACGATTCTCGCGGCAGCGGCGCCCGAACCCCTCACCGTGAACGCCTCCGACAAGGTCGCCCCCCAGTTCGGGGTGACGCCCGGCCACTCATTTGCCCCCAATGTGTCGGGCAGGGGCTACAACGCTTCGCTCATCAAGTGGAAACTCCCGTTCTCGGTGTCCGACGGCGCGACGGTCGTGGCGAACTTCTCCTCCGACGTGAAGCTGAACAACACGACGAGCGCCCCCGACCCGCTCGGCGTGGTCTTCGCCTCCGCAAGCCCGGTTCTCGGCACCTCCCTCGTCACGATCGTCGCCGGCAACAACGCGTCGTTCATGTGGAGCTACCCGGTTGTGGGGAATATCTTCGCAACGCCCATCGCCACGGACGTGAACCGCGACGGCAAAATGGACCTCGTGATCCGCAGCGACACGGGCTTCCTCGAAGCGGTCACGCCCAACATCACCTGGGACGGCTCGAACTGGCTCTTCCCCGCCGCGAACGTGACTGACATCCAGGCGCAGCAGATCTGGAACCTCTCGCTCTCCGGCTCCTTCTCGACGAACAACAACCTCTCCACGCCGATCGCGGCCGACCTCCTCGGCAGCCCCGCGCCCGACATCCTCGCGCCCGCCGGCGACCGGCTCTACCTCCTTGACGGGGCGACCGGCGCGGAATTCCGCAACCAAACCGTGGACGGGACGATCGTCTCGGCGCCCACCGTGATGGCCTACGGCTCGGGCTGGCGCGTGCTCGTCGCCTCCACCAACCGGACGAGGACGAACTTCAGCGCCGTCGAGTCGGACTTCATCCTCACGGCCTTCGACGGCAGTCTGAACTTCCTGTGGAACGCAAGTTTCCCACAGTGGTACGACACCTCGCTCGCGTACAAGTCCCTTGACTTGCAGCTGCCCGCGCCTTCCGCCGGCGACCTCGACGGGGGGGGCCTCGCGAACGACGTCGCACTGGTCACCCCGTACGAGAATTCGGTCGCGCGCCTTCGCGTCTTCTTCAACGGCTCGAACACCGCCAGCGTCAACGTAAGCCTTGCCGGGCTCACCGGCGCCTCGCCTGCGGTGGTCGACCTCGACGGCGACGGGGTCGCTGAAATTGTCGCCTTGTCTTACCTGCCCGGCACGCCGTTCACCGCCCCCAACTCGCAGGCCTACATCGAGGTGTTCTCGGGCAACGGGACGCGCAAGTGGAACGCGACCATCGACGAATCTCCGGGGCCATCGCGCGAAAACACCCTTGCGCCGCCCGCCATCGCCGACCTGAACGGGGACGGCGTGAAGGACATCGTCGCGTTCCTCACCGACGGCGCCTGCGAAGTCCGGTCGGGCACCAACGGCTCGCGTATCCTGCGCCACCTCACCTTCGACCAAGCCGCGCCCACCGAGTTCTCGGGGCCCGCGGTCGCCGACCTCGACAAGGACGGCTTCCTCGACATCACCGCGAACGCGGCCGCCGTCTCGTATGCGCTTGCTGACCTCCACGTCAACGCCTCCGATGTTGCGCTCAACAACACCCAACCGCAGCAGTTTGAGAATGTCTCGGTCACCGCCACCGTGCACAACGGCGGCAACACGCTCGCGGCCAACGTCAGCGTCTCCTTCTTCGACGGCGCGCAGATTCTTGCCTCGACTGCGCTGCCGGTGGTCCTTGCCGGGGCGACCGCCCAGGCCCAGGTCACGGTCAACTTCACGGGCGGGGGAGCGAGGACGCTGCGCGTGGTCGCGGACCCCAACAATACGATCGAGGAGATCGACGAGAGCAACAACACCGCCGTGGTGATCGTGAATGTGACCTCGCTCTTCGGGTTCAGGTTCGAATCGCCCGTTAACCGCACGGCCGTCCAGCCCGGCTTCGCCTACGCGTTCATCCTCAACGCGGTCTCCGAAGGGACGCAGGACAACCTCGTCGACATCTCGGTCGGCGCGCTCCCCGTCAACTGGAGCGGCAGCCTGAACCCCCGGAACCTTACGCTAACGCCCGCCGGCACGGCCGGCGACACGAACACCTCGTTCGTCTCGATCACGACCGACTCGTTTGCGACCCAAGGCGAGTACGACATCGTCGTCACCGGCGTATCGCAGAACTCGGCGCGCAACACGGCGAGGATCGTATTCACCATCATCATCGGCGGCCAGTACGGCGTCTCCCTTTACCCCGCCTCCGCGTCGGCCAACGTCACCGCGGGCGACACGGCAATCTACTCGTTCGATGTCATCAACTCGGGCAACTCGCCGGACACCCTCGACCTCACCAACAGCACGCCGCCCGCGGGCTGGACCGTGACCCTCACGCGCAAGACGATCGCGCTGCCCGCCACCGCCCGCGGCACCTTTGCCGTCACGGTGCGCGCCCCGTCGTTTGCCTCGCAGGGCGAAAACTCGACGGTCACCATCACCGCCCGCTCGCAGAACGACACCCAGCGCAACGACACGGCCACCCTCTTCACCACCGTCGTGGTCCCCGACCTCGTCGTGACCTCGATCCAATTCTACCGCCAGTGCGGGGGCGAGGCGTTCTTCGGGTCGCCGCGGCTGATCCAGGGCGAATCCTCCCGGATCAAGGTGACCATCGCCAACGCGGCCCAAAACGCGCCGATCTCGAGCGTGCGCATACGCTTCTGGGTCGAGGGCACCTTCACCGACATCCCCACGCGCATCGAAGCCGACGGCACGGGCACCCAGTCGATGAATTTCACCTACACCACGACGGGGCTCAAGTCGCTGACCGCCGAGGTCGACCCGGGCAACCTCATCTCCGAATCGTCGGAGTCGAACAACAACCTCACGGCCCAGGTGTCGGTCAAGGACCTGACGCCCGTCGGCGACCTCACCGTCGCGGGCACCGTGACCAAAGGCGGCGCGCCCGTCGTCGGGGCCCGCGTCTCGCTTGCCAACGCGGCCCGGGGCGTCGCCCTCAACACGAGCACGGACGGCGGCGGCCAATACTCCATCCTGCTCACCGCCGCGACCTTCCTTGACGGCGACCCCGTTTTCGTCAACGGCACCGACGGCCTCGACGAGAACAGCACGCAGATTTGCGCCTACTCGGAAGATATCCAAACCACCGTCGACATGGTGCTCAAACTCCCCTCGCCGTACGACTTCCTGCTCACCGCGCTTTCGTCCACCGACGTTGCCCTCGCCCCCGGCGGCACTGCGACTTTGGATGTGAACGTGACCAACCGCGGGCCGAACAACAATACGATCGTCCTTTCCGCGTCGGGCGCGTGGAGCACCCGGATCCTCGATGCGAACGGCTCGACGGTCGCTGCGGTCCTGCTTGGCCCAAACGCGACGGCGCTCATCCGGCTCGAAGTGACGGCCCCCCCCGGAGCTTCCCCCGGCGAATCTCAGACGACCTCCCTCAACGGTTCGACGGTCGCCCCGCCCGTGCGGACGCGCTCGCTTGGGCTGCGCGCCACCGCAGGCGTGCTGCGCAACCTCTCGCTGACGGAGGACGCGTCAAGCGGCCGCCTGCTCGCCGGCGCGAACCGCACGGTCAACCTCACGGTCTCGAACCTCGGGAACGCC
Organism: Thermoplasmata archaeon; assembly: GCA_041499475.1. Taxonomy (GTDB): domain Archaea; phylum Thermoplasmatota; class DTKX01; order DTKX01; family DATEUP01; genus DATEUP01. The sequence goes on along the minus strand of JBGQKI010000008.1, from coordinate 22,442 downwards.
GACGAGAACGTCAGCCTCTCCGCGGTGTGCTCCGGCCCCGGCGCGTGCTCCTCGTGGGTCTCCTTCGAAACGGCCGACGCGACCGTGCCCCGCGGCGGCCTTGCGGTTGTGCGCGCGACGGTGCGGGTGTCGGCCTCCGCGACCGGCGGGCCGTACACGATCAACTTCACTGCGGCCTCCGCCAACGACTCCGGGGTCTCCGCCACGGTTTCCTTTGCCCTCGACGCCGTTGAGGTCAGCTACGACTTCTCCGTGACCGGCGCGTCGGGCATCCGCCTCGTGCCCGGCCAGACCCGGTCGACGAACCTGTCGGTCACCAACCGCGGCACCGTCGAGGACACCTACACGGTCACCACGACGCCGGGCGCCGGAGGATTCACGATCGCCCTCGACCCCAGCGGCGCCGACCTCGTCACGCTCACTATTGCCGCAGGCCAAAGCGCCACGGTGACCCTCTCGGTCGCCGCGCCCCTCGAAGTCGACCGCGAGAGCTTCCAGATCGACCTCAGCGTGGACTCCGTCACACACAGCGCCCCGCGCCTCGTGTCGATCAGCGCGACCGTGGGCTTCGTCTACGATTTCCAAGTCAGCCCCTTCCACCTCTCGGGGCCGGCCCAGGCGGGCAAAGAGGTGCAGGTGCTCGCCAAGGTCGCCAACGTGGGGCTGCGCCCCTTCTCGGGCAGCCTCCCCGTCGTCTTCAAGGTCGACGGCCAGGAGTACGGCCGGAAGCTGATCACCAGCCTGCCGGTTGGGCGGGAGGAGACCGTCTCGTTCAGCTGGACGCCCCAATTTGCCGGGTCGATCAACCTCTCGGTTGAGGTCAACCCGCCGCCGCCTTCCGACATCTATGAGTCGTCCTTCAGCAACAACCAGGCCGCGACCCTCGTCACGGTCTCGCCTCCCCAGCCCGGCGGCTTCCTCGCCGACCGCGGGGTCCAGATCTTCCTCGTCGCCATCACCGGCATTCTCCTCCTGCTCGTGGCGGTCGCGAGGCGGAAGGAAGCGGAGGTGGCGCCCGTCGACCACGAGAAGGAGAAAGAAGAAAGCGACGAGCGGCGCAAGGGCAAAGGGCCCGGCGACCTCACGCGGGTTTAGGCGGACGGCAGCCGGGACGCAAGGTCAACCTTTTTCGGGGGGGCCCACCGTAGGGCTCTGATGCGCCTTCCAACGGTCAAGCTCCCCAAGTTCAAGCTGCCCGCCTCGATCGGCGCGCGCCTCCCCAAGACCCTACTCGTCAAGCTGCCCGGGACCCCCAAGCAGCAGATGATGGGGGCGGTCGTGCTCGCGATCCTGCTCGTCGGGAGCCTCGGGCTCGACTTTGCCCTCAGCGTCGGCACGGCAAAGCCCACCTTGCCCGGCAACACCCCACACGGCCCCGACGTCCAATGGGGCCAGGTCGTCGCGGTGGGCGGCGAAGGGTACGAGCCCGGCCTTGCCGTCGATTCGACAGGCGCGCTCTACTACACGGCCCACAAGGACCAGAACGACCGGGCGTCGTACCCCTACCTCGCTTCGTGGTTCCTCATGAGCACCGACAACGGCGCCACATGGGCCTCGCCGACGCAGCCCTTCCCGTTCGGCGCCAAGTGGGAACGCTACGCCGGCGACGAAGGCGACATCGCGGTCGACTCGCGCGACTACGTCTACTTCGTGGACACCTACCTCATCGACAACCACCTGCACGTGTGGGCCAACCAGGGGCAGTGGCAGTACTCGGAGCACATCCAAAAGACCACGGGATTCGACGACCGCCCGTGGATCACGGCCCAGGGCAGCGGGATCCTCCACTACCTTGGCAACAACGGCCAGCAAGTGAACGGCGGCCGGTACTGGTACTACCGCTCCGCGAACGGCGGCAGGACGTTCACCGTCGGGACGCCCGTACCCGGCAACGGGTGGGGCGAAATCGACGCCGAGCGCATGGGTACCCACGTCTACATCTTCGACGAGGCCGACACGACCGCCGACCAAGACATGCGGTTCTACGCTTCGAGCGACTCGGGCCTCACCTGGGACTTTAGCAAACCGGTGGTCGTCGCCCACCGTACCGGCCAGAGCGGCGGGTTCCCGCTCGTGGCGGCGGGCGACAACGGCCAGGTCTACGTCTTGTGGAACGACATCACGGGCGGGGAGACCAACGGGAGCCACTTCTACCTCGGGCGCAGCACCGACTACGGCGCGACTTGGAATGTCTCCGACATCACGCCGTTCCTCCTCTATTCGTTCTACCAGTCGTTTACGCTCGACTCCACGGGCACCCTCGGCGTCGCGTTCTACGGGACGCGCGATGTGCCGGTCACGGACAACTCGACCTGGTACGTCTATGGCGGGATGATGCGCAACTCCGACATCGGCAACATCTCCATCAACTTCACGCCTGCAAGTCCCGACCCCGTCTACGTCGGCTCGCGCCTCAACGCGCTTGGCGACCTCTTCGAGAGCGTGATTACGCCGGACGGGGCGTACAACATCGCCTTCGAGCGGCGCGATGCGGCGCAGAGCAAGCGGTTCCTGGAGTTCGTGCGCGGGACGCTGCCCGAGTAGGCGGAGTGTCGGCGGGGGGATCCGCCCTAGAGTTGCGACGCTGTCCTCAAGACTTCGGGTGACGCGACCATAGGCGACCACCCCTAGCCATGGCGGGCGCAAATTGATCCCGAACGCCAGGGCGTCCATCGCCCCGCCTCAAGGCAGAAGCCTATTTCTTGAGCTCGCGACGTACCGTGGAGGCCATGATGGAAGCGGGCGTTGTCGGCAAACCCAACGTCGGCAAGTCCACCTTCTTCGCCGCCGCGACGCTCCTCAATGTCCAGATCGCAAACTACCCTTTCACGACGATCAAGCCCAACCGCGGGTCGGCCTTCGTCCGCGCGCCATGCCCGCACACGGCCATCGGCAAACCCTGCAACCCCGTGAACTCGGCCTGCGACAACGGCACACGCCTCATCCCCGTGGAACTCATCGATGTGGCGGGGCTAGTCAAGGGCGCACACACGGGGCGCGGCCAGGGGAACCAGTTCCTCGACGACTTGCGCCAGGCCGCCGTGCTAATCCACGTTGTCGATGCGGCCGGCGCAACCGACGCCGACGGCAACATGGCGCCTGTTGGCAGTCACGACCCCTCCGAAGATGTCGCGTTCCTCGAGGAGGAAATCCACCACTGGTTCGCCTCGATCATTTCCAAAGGGTGGGAGCGGACGCACCGCCTCATCGAACTCGAGGGCAAGAAGCTCGAAGAGGCGATCCACGAAAAGGTCGGCGGGCTTGGCATCACCAAGACGCAGACGATCGCAGCACTGCGCGAGGCGGCGCTCCCCGCAAAGCCCTCCTTGTGGAAGGAGCCTGACTTCATGAAGCTCGCCGCCTGCCTCCAGCGGATCGGCAAGCCCATCATCATCGCCGCGAACAAGTGCGACCTCGTCGGCAAGGATACCCTCGACTGGATGCGCGAAAAGTTCGGGCCGGAAGTCTTCCCGGTCGCCTCCGAGATGGAGCTTGCGCTGCGCCGCGCGGAGAAGGCGGGCATCATCAAATACGCGCTTGGCGCGGCCACCTTCGAAGTCGCCCACCCCGAGAAACTCAACCCGGCGCAGGCCAAAGCGCTCGAGAAGATCCGCGAGTTCCTGCAGAAGTGGGGCACCACGGGCGTCCAGCGTATCCTCGAGCACGCCGTGTTCGAACGGCTGAAGCTGATCCCCGTTTACCCGGTCGAAGACGAAGGCAAGTGGACCGACAAGGACGGCAACGTCCTGCCTCACGCGCACCTCGTCACCGAAGGGTCGACCGCGCGCGACCTCGCGTTCAAGGTCCACACCGACCTTGGCAACCACTTCATCCGCGCGATCGACGCGCGGCACCGGCGCGTCGTGAGCGCCGACCACAAGCTTGTGGCCGGCGATGTGATCAAGATCGTCGCGAGCAAGTGAGCCGCCGCCCTTTCACCGCATCGGGGGAAGGGTGGACGAAATCCCGTACGAGGGCACCTGCGACCCCATCGTCTGCCGGGCGTTGTACCCGCGCGTCCGCGCATCCGGCTTCGCGCCGTTGCTCCCAAACGTTCGAACGACTGCGGTCAACACGCTCAACAGCTTGATTGTTCGTACCCCCATTTTTCTCGCCTCTTGGCATCCCCACCTTAGCCGGGGGAGGGTATGATCCTCGTGCGGAGGAATCCGCGACGATTCCAGGATTCCACCCTCCTTTCTCCCCGCGGAGCAAGCCTTATGAGTCCTGCGCGCGGCTCCCCTGGCGTTGACTGCGCCCTCCTCCCCGCCCTCCGTTACCTTGCGCGAGCGGATCCTGCTCCACCTGGCGAATCAGCCCCCGTCTCACGAGCGATATGCGGTTCCCAAAGAGTTCACCCAGACGGGGATCGCCGCCGTCCTTGGCGTGCGCACCGGCCACATTTCGCGCGAAATGCAGAAGCTCTCCGGAGACGGCCTTGTTGAGGAACGCGATTCGGCCGTCGAAGGGGCAAAGCGCCACCAGAAGGCGTACTTCCTTTTGCCCTCGGGCCTGCAGGCGGCGACCCATTTGGCCGCCGAACTTGGGCCGGACGCCGCCAAGGCCGCCGTTGGCAGCGCTCCGCCGGCGTCGCCCGCACCAGGGGGCGCCGTCCGACTGGACCGGGGCCTGCCCCGACCACGATATTTTTTCGGACGCACGAAGGAACTCGCCTCGGCGCGGGAGGCGCTCGAGGATCGCGCCGTCGTGGTAGTCGTCGGTATTGCCGGAATTGGAAAGTCGACGTTCGGCGCGCGGCTGTTTGAGGAGGTGTCGCGGGAACGTTCGGTCGTTTGGCACGGGGTACGCGAGTACGACAACGCGACCGCCATCCTTGAGCCCCCCGCGAGCCTGCTTGCAGCCCTCGGGCGGCCGCGCCTACAGCTGCTGCTCAAGCGCGAAGGGCCCGTGGACCTTGCCCGGGCGCGTGAAGTGGTCATCCAAGACGTGAAGGGACTCCGGTTGGCCGCCTTCGTCGACGACGTCCAGGCGGCCGGCCCCGAGGCGCTGATGGCCGTCCGGGTGCTGCGCGAGGCGGCCTGCGAGCAGCCGGACGCCTTCAAGCTGATCCTGCTTTCGCGCGTGCGGCCCCCCGTCTACGACGCGCGCGAAGTCGCGCTCCGACGGCAGGTCGCGGAATTCGACCTCACCGGCCTCGACCGGGACGGTGTAACGGCCCTCCTGCAGGTGGCCAAGCGCGAAGGCAGCACGGACTCCGTCTATGAAATGACGGCCGGCCACCCGCTCTTCGTCGAACTCGTGCGCGACTCCGAGCGTGCAGCGGCCGGAGGCCGCACCGACCCTCGGCACATTGACCGGTTCCTCCACGACGAAATCTTCTCCAAGCTCTCGCCCGGAGAACTCGCGCTCCTCCCCCGCGTCGTTTTTGTCCGGCGTCCGGTGGACCCCCGGGTGGTCCTTTCCCCGCCCGCAACGCTGAAGGACCTCATCGACCTCGAAAACCGGTCGCTGTTGCGCCGCGACGACCGCGGCCGCGTCTCGATGCACGACGCGGTGCGTGACTTCGTCCGCCGGACGCTCCCGCAGGAGGAAGGCCGGCGCCAGAGCGCCTCGGTGCTCGCAGCCCTGCTCGACGAGGCGGGCCGGGCCGCCAAGGACCACGACGCCGAGTACCGGATTGACCTCCTCGAAAGCGCCCTCGACCTTGCAACGGACGAGGCGGGCCGAGGGTCGATCCTGGTCGGGCTCGCCGACGCGCACTTCGACCTCATGCAGTACGGCGCCGCGATCGCGCGGGGGCGGGAGGCCTTGCAGATTGCGCGGCGCTCGGGAGCGGGGCGCGGCGCGGTGGCCCCTGTCCTCATCCAACTTGCCGATATCCATGTCGAAGCGGCCCACGCAGAGGCGTCCTCGGATTACCTGCGTGAGGCGGACCAACTCGCCGCAAAGGAACCCCCGCTGCCCCCGGCGCAACTGGCGCGCCTCTTCCTAACCCGCGCCAAGTGGCTGGACGCGTTCGGTTCGCCATCCGTTGCAGGAGAGTGGGCAAGGCGAGCTGCGCCCCTTGCCATCGAGCTCGGGGACGTGAACCTCCAAGCCCGCGTGGAACTTGTCCTTTCCCATATTACACCCCCTCCGGAGGCCCACGAGCACATGGCCCATTGCCTCGAACTCGCATCGCGCGCCGGCGACCTGGCGCTCCTCTCCTTTGCCCACGCGATCGCCGCGTGGCACTACGTGCATTTCAGCGGAGACCTGAAGCGGGCCCTCGCGCACGCAAACGAGGGCTTGAGCCTCGGCAAGTCGATTCAGAACCGCGCCCTGGTTAATTGGAACTTGGTTTCGGTCGCCAAGGTGCAGTGGCGCGCCGGGGATTATGCGGACTCCCTCGAAACGGCATACACTGCGATGGCAAGCGGCGACCGCCTCGTTTCCTACCAGCTGTACCCGCTGTACTTTATCTCCCTCGCGGAAACGGACGGCGGAGACCCGGTTGCCGGGGAACGGATTGCCCGCGACCTGGTTCGTCTTGCTGAAGAATTCGATTGGTCGTGGGCAGGTACCGCCCCTCTTCGCGCGCTTGCCAACGCCCTCGAAGCTCAGGGGCGCGAAGAGGAAGCCCTGCCCCTCCTCGAGACCGCCCACGGCTTCTCGGTGAAGACGTCAAGACCCTGCGATATGGGTGGCGACGCCGTGACCGTGGAGCGCCTCATCGAACTCGACGCGAAGCGCGGCAACCAGGCCGCCGCCGTGGGTTGGTTCGAGTCGTTGGAACACATTTGCACATTCCTTGACGGGCCCGTCGTGGAGGCATTTTCCTCGATGGGGCGCGGCCACCTACTCGCGAAATCCGACCCCGCGGCAGCGGCGTTGTTGTACGGGGCTTCTTCGCAGGGGTGGAAAGAGGTCGGTTGGCGGCCCTTCGAGCTTCGCATGGTGAAGGCCGCACTTGACCACGGCCGCCGTGCCCACGGTTCCGGGGGGGCTTGGCCAGAGGGCCTCGAAGGGGAGGCGGCCCTCCAACGACGCCAGAGCGCACTTGATGCCTCCCTTAGCCCGCGGCTAGGGCGGCCCCTGGGGCCCTAGCGAACGAGGTGAGGCGACCGCGATGGCGCCCCACGGCGTGCGAAATCGAGGTCCACCCCGAGCTGGGGAACCACTTCATCCGCGCGATCGACGCGCGGCACCGGCGCGTCGTGAACGCCGACCACAAACTTGTGGCCGGCGATCTCACCAAGATCGTCGCGAGCAAGTGAGGCGTGGCATACACGAATTCGTTAATGAATGAATTAATATACTTAGCCCCGTGAGTAAGGGTCGATGTCGACAAGCCAGCTGGTAACGCGTGGGCCGACCACGGCCACCCTGCGCGCCGTCGAGGACGTGCTTCGGAAGGCGGCGGTCCCGCTCAGCCGCTATCAGATCCGCAAGGACCTCGGCAACCGGGTCGCGGCGCCCCTCCTTGACGAGGCTCTCGACTACATGGCCGAACACGAGATGGTTTACGACGAGGGGCCAGGCGGCAAAGTGCTTTGGATTCGCGCGGGGGCCGCCACCGTACGAAAGCTCCGCGCGGCATAGGACCGCGGCATGCCCAAACCCAGACTCCTCGGGTTAAGCTATGCGCCCCCGGCGCAGGCCGTTCGGGACTCGTGGCTGCGCGATGGGCGTAGCACGCGACAAACGGACAAGCAAACGGCCGCGGCCAGGCTGAAAAGCCTACAGACATTTGAGTTCCGTGCAAGGTCCAACCCACTCACGGCGGGCGACCCCGTCGCGCGGGACAGGTGGCCAACCGACCTGAAGCGCGACTACGCTCCCGACATCCCCAATCTCTTTCGTTTTGAGCTCGCCGATCGCTGGCGGGGCTACTACTCCCTCGTCGGGGAGCTCGGGGGCGTGCGCGTTTGGGTGCTCTACCTGTGGAGTCACGAAGTGTACAGCCGCCAAAGCGGATACCGGAAAAAGTGACCCGCCCATTCGAGGACGAAGGGATCTGGACCGACCAGGACGGGCGCGTCCTCCCCCACGCGCACCTCGTCACCGAAGGGTCGACCGCGCGCGACCTCGCGTTCAAGGTGCACACCGACCTTGGCAACCGCTTCATCCGCACGATCGACGCGCGGCACCGCCGCTTCGTGAGCGCCGACCACAAGCTTGTGGCCGGCGAGGTGATCAAGATTGTCGCGAGCAAGTGACGAGGCCCCGCCAAAATGGCCCACCGCCCGGCATCGGCAGTTGCCTTGAGCGTAGAATTCTTATCTATGGTACACTATAGTCTGCCACATATGCATAAGATAACGACCATCCAGCTTTCCGATGCGACGCGCAAGCGCATCGCGCGCCACAAGAGCCACCCCCGGCAACCCTACGAGGACGTGATCAACCGCGCCCTGGACATCCTGGAGGAGGACGACCTAGAATTCACGCCAGCCTTCGCCGCCAAGGTGGCCGAAGGGCGGCGCGACGTGAAAGCCGGGCGCGTGTACACCACCGCTGAGCTCATCAAGGAACTCGGGCTTTGAGCGAGTTTTCGGTCGAGTGGTCGCGCCGGGCTCGGCGCGACCTCGCGGGTTTGGACGCGACGGTGCAAATGCGTATCCTGATGCGGGTGCAGAAATCTCGCGGCGACCCGCTTCGTTTCTTCGAACCGCTGAAGGGAACGCGAGGCTACAAGCTCAGGGTAGGCGACTGGCGCATCATTGCGGATGTGACGCTCTCCGAACGAACGATCTTCGTGGTTGCCATAGGGCATCGAAGGAATGTCTACGGCCATTGAGGGCGGCGCCCAGTCAGCGCCAGTCCGCCCGTGGCCTTACTTCGGCGGCTCCTTCGCCGGAGGTGGCGGCGCCTCGCTCAAGGCGGGCGCCGTCTTTGACGCCATCGACCGCCTCCCCATCATCATTCCCGCCACGCCGACCGCAATCCCAATGACCCCTAGGAGGACCCCGAGCAGGCCGGTGGTTTGCGCCGAAGCGACCTGCGCGTCGGTCGCCGTCCCTGCGCCACCCGTCGAGGGCGGCTGCGCCTTCGTCGCATTGATGTCGGCGCGGGCTGCCGTGAGTTGCGATTGTGCCTCTGCGAGTTGGCTCCGCGTCGCGGTCATGCTCGTCTCGAGGGCGGTCACGCGCGCCTGCGCCGCCCCGAGGTCCCCGCGGGCGGTCGTGAGTTCGGCCTGCGTGGTGCTCGCGTTGGCTGCTAGGGTGTCGAGGCGGTCCTGCGCCGCCGTGAGGTTCGTCTGCGCGACGGTCAATTCGGACCCCAATGCGTTGACTTGCGCGGCGAGGGCACTCGCTTGCGTTTGCGCCGCCGAAAGCGCCGATTGGGCAATGGCAAGCTGTTGCTGAACGCCTGGGAGCGGGTCGGTGAAGGTGATCGTGACTGACCCCATGATGCTGTTGCCCGAGGCGTCCGTGGCGGTTACCGTAACGATGTTCGCGCCCCGTTGCAGCGGGATCAAGAGCCCAAACGCCCCGCTGGGTGCCACCGCCGCCGCGTACCCGTCCACCGAGACGGCTGCGCCCGGCTCCGTCAACCCTGCGACCCATGTAGACGAAACGTTGGTCGACGCGCCGTCAAGGGGCAAGGACAAGGAGAGGCTCGGAGCCACTGTGTCCGGCGCGGCGAAACGGTTCGCCCAAACGTTCTCGCGGAAACCATCATTTTGGAAATAGGCGGCCATTGCGTCCCCCTTGGCGTTCATCGCCACTTGCGGACTGGCGGCAAAGACTCCATCCGTCTCGATGAGGCCGGCACGACCCCAGCCAGCGCCTGCCACGTACCGGTTTGCAAGGATATTGTCCCGGGTGCCGTCGCCTTGTTGCCAGACTGCGAACGCATTCCCGCTCGCGTCCATCGCGACATGGGGGTTGCTCACCGAACCGGCGTTGTCGGCCTCGATAAGCTCGGCTCTCTCCCAGCTGCCGCGCGAGAAGTGGCTCGACCATGTGTCGAAACGCCCGCCTCCCCACTCACTCCACACACACGTCGCGTCGGCACCGTTGTTCTGCGCCAGCGCTACATCCCCCACACTTTGAGGCCTGTCGGCCACCGTAACGCCGCCGGCGCCCCACCCGACATCCGCCACGTATTCGTTGTAGAGGATGGTGCTGCCAACGCCAGCGCCTTGGAACCAAAGGGCAATCGCGTCCCCCTTTGGGCTGACGGCGACCTGCGGAGACCGGGCGTAGGTCGAGTTGTCCGCCTCGATCAGGGCGGCCGTCCCCCAGCCGGTGCCCGCCGTGTAGTAATTCGCCCATATGTTCGACCGCGTCCCGTCCGACATGTCCCAAACCGCGACGGCGTTTCCGCGTGGCTCCACGGCCACACGCGGCTGCAAGGCATCGGCGGTGTTGACCGTCTCGATGAGGGTGGCCGTGCCCCAGCCCGTCCCGACGACGAAACGGTTTGCCCAGATGTTGTAGCGCGTGCCGTCCGTCTGGCCCCAAACGGCCATCGCGTTGCCGTTTGCCTCGCCGGCGACATCGGGCAGACCTGCATCAAAGGCGGTTGTTTCGAGCACGTTGGGGGTCCCCCATCCGTTCCCGACCAGGTACCGGTTCGCCCAAATGTTCGTGTGCACCCCGTCATCCTGGAGCCACACGGCGAGGGCGTTTCCCGAGGAGTCCACCGTCACCTGTGGGAACACCGCATTGCCGAGGTCCTGGTGTTCGATGAGCTCGGCGACGCCCCAGCCGCTTTGACCGCGGCCTGAACCGGAAGCGCACCGGTCAAAAGCGCACCGAGGATTCCTATCGCCGCGGCTGACCGGAACAATCCGTTCGACCGACCGCCATTGCCGCTTCCAATTGCTCCGAAGGCCTTCGAGAAACCATACATTTCAAAAAACCTCCCTACAGAAGAACGCCAGATCACCACCCAAGGGGCCTATAATGGGTTCCCCAATCGAAAACGCTGGTCGCGGCCATCGGTTCAGATCGAGGAGGCCGCCGCGGCCCGAGCCCAATCGCCGGCCACCTCCGTTTAATTGAGCGGTGCTATCATGGGCCGGGGGACAATCCATGTCTGATCCCCCGCGCCCCGCCACGGCGCTCTCCCCGCTGCAGAACTCCGTCTTCCGCGCGCTGTGGCTCGCCCAGCTCGTCACCAACATCGGGACATGGGTCGAGGACGTCGGCGAAGGCTGGCAGATGACGTCGATGACGGCCTCGCCGCTCCTCATCGCGCTCGTGGAGACTTCCTCGACCCTCGCGCTCTTCACCCTCGCGCTCCCCGGGGGCGCGCTTGCCGACATCGTCGACCGCAGGCGCCTGCTGCTCGTCTCGCAGTCGATCATGATCGTCGCCTCGGGCCTGCTCGCGGTCACCGCGGGCTTTGGTCTCATGACCCCCGGGCTCCTGCTCGGCCTCATTTTCCTCCTCGGGCTTGGCACCTCGCTCGGCGTGAGCGCGTGGCAATCGCTCCTCCCCGACCTTGTGCCCCGCAGCGACCTCCCGGGGGCGATCGCGCTCAACAGCATCTCGTTCAACCTCGGCCGGGTCGTCGGCCCCGCCATTGGCGGCCTGCTCGTTGCCTTCGGCGGGCCCGCATTCGCCTTTGCGCTGAACTGTGCGACCTTCTTCGCCGTCGTCGTCGTGCTCCTCCGGTGGCGCAAGCCCCCCGTCCGCGCCACGCGCTCCGCCGAGCGCGTGTGGGGCGCGATGCGGACAGGCCTTCGCTATTCGCGCCACTCGCCGGCCATGCGCGCGGTGCTCGTCCGGACGGCCTGTTTCATGATCGGCGGCAGCGCGCTCTTCGCACTCATCCCGCTGGTTGCCCGACGTGAGCTTGGCCTCGACGCGCTCGGTTACGGCGCGCTGCTTGCAAGCCTTGGAGGCGGCGCCGTGACCGGGGCCGTGGTGCTGTCGCGCCTGCAGGGCAATTACTCGGCCGACCGCCTCGCCGTGGGCGCCGCGCTCTTCTTTGCGCTCGGGTTTGTCGTGCTCGGGCTCACATCGAGCTTCCCCGTCGCCTGCGCGGCTCTCTTCGGAATGGGGACGGTGTGGCTCGTCGTCGTCACGCGTCACGCCGTTGCGGCGCAGTTGGCCGCGCCCGCTTGGGTGCGGGGGCGCTCGCTTTCCGTGTTTTGGCTGAGCCTCCAGGGTTCACTTGCTCTCGGTAGCGTAATCTGGGGGACCGTCGCAAGCGTCTGGGGTATCCCCACAGCGCTGCTGGCCGCGGGCGCCGCGATCGCCCTGGGCACGCTCTCGGCCGTGCGCTTCCGGCTCCAGCTTGCCGAGGGCCTCGACCTCGAGCCCGCAAGGCACTGGGCGGAGCCCATCGTGCTCGAGGAACCGCCCGCGGGAGCCCCGACGGTTGTCATGGTCGAATACGAGGTCGCGCCCCAGCTTGCCGATTCGTTCACAGAGGCGATGGAGCCGATCCGCCGGCAGCGGCTGCGCGACGGCGCGGCGAGATGGGAGCTTGCGCGCGACACGGCGCGCCCCACGCGGTTCGTTGAGTCTTTCCTCGTCGAAACGTGGGCCGAGCACGTAAGGCAGCATGATCGCGTCACCAAGGAGGACCAGGCCCTCGAAGCGCGCGTAAGAGAACTGCTTGCCGAAGGGACCGGGCCCAAGACCACGCACCTCACCCTTGAAAGCGCGCCTCCGGAGAAGCGCGAGCGGCGGTGGCGGTCATGAGGCGATCCCACGCCTCGTCCGCGCAACATGCGCGCGAGCGTCTGTGCAGCGCGCGAAACCGGGTCCGTGCTTCGATAGCATAAGAGTTCGTGCGCGGCGTCAAAGGGAGGACCCGACAACCGACCTTCAGGTGCTCAGCCGCCCCTGCGGGCGCGCGTCATCTCCACTCGCGCCGTACTGACCTCTACGCGGCTCGCCGGCAGCTTGGCCCCCGGCCCACGCGCCCTGCGCACGGCAAGCGCGGTCTCGATCACGCCAGCGACCTCCTCGATTCGGTACAGCCATGGTTTCCACACGCCTTTGTAGGCCGGGCTCGGCCGCCCAACGAAGTGCAGGTAGCCCTCGTACGAGCGAGCGTGCTTCGCGAACTCGTCCGCCCTCACCACAAAAGCCCAGGGCGTCATCGCCACCGCCGCCGGATCGAAGTTCGCGAACACGAGGAAATCAAAGTCGCGCGGACGAAAGGTCGACTCATGCACTCGCAGGTGGATGACTCCCCCGCGGTCGAGCCCGACCGTCCCCTTCGGCTGAATGCGGACGACTGCTTCACGGTCCCTGTCCTCCACCACGAAGTCCTCCCCGAAGTCGTCGACGAGCGGCGACCACACATGGAGGCGGCCCTCGGAGAACCAAGTGAGGTGGCCCGCAATTTCCGTCTCGATGAGGTGCCCCTGCGCGCGGTTCGAGAGCTTGCGGACGAGCGCCGAGGGCCCGCCCGGCGGCGGGAAGGGATACTCGGGGCCCTTGTCGAGGACTTTGGAGAGAACCGTCGCCAATTCTGCCGTGTCATGGACAAAGGGCGCCCACTTGCTCTTCGAGCCCGGCGAAAGCGGGATGAAGAGCTTCGTATCGCCCCTCGGACTCGGCCGCGGCAGCGCCGCGGCGGGGATGAACGCGAAGCGGGAGCCAACCCAAGGCGATCGCGGGATGAGCTCCGCTGAAAGTAGGTAGAGGTCCTTTCGCGACGCGGCGTCGGCCATGGGCGGGAAGGAGAGCTCGAGGGTGTCGCGGCGCCGCATCGAGGCTCGCGTTTTCAGCTGTAGAAACAATGCGCGCCGGCCTTTGAGGCGCGTCAGAATCCGGTCCACATCTTGGTCGTCCGGGAGCGGCCGGATAACGCGCAGGTCGCCGCCCGAGAGGAACAGCGTCAGGTTCGAGATGCCCCACTCGAAGACCGCGCCCTTTTGGGACTTGGAGGGGGGCACGGGCGCGACAAAGGCCAGAACGCGGATGAGGCTGGCGGTGGCGGGGAGAGACAAAGGCTTAGCGGGTTCAACGTCTCCCATCCAGGCCCGTCGATCCCCCGGACTACCTTGCGCCTTGAAGGAAGGCGCATTATCATCACGCAAGCCTTAATTGCCCACGTTCCCGACGGGCACTCGATGAACGCGGCGCGCCGCCCCCAAAGCCTTCTGCGACTTGCGGAGAACCACCTCGAGTTCGCCCGCGACGAGGCCCGCCGGGGTTACGCTAAGCGTGACGAGACCCTCATCCGGGACGCGGCGGAGAAAACGTGGCTCGCGGTCAACGAGGCCGTCGACCACGCGATGGTACGGCACGGGCGCGCCCCTGCCGTGGGCCGCGACGCGCACACGCTTCGGCGCGAGTTCCTGGAGCTGATGGACCGAGCCCTCGCCAAGCAGCTTGCGTATTTCGCGGAAGCCCTGCACGGGGACTGCTTCTATCAGGGAAAGTGCCCCACCGAGCAGGGGATGCGCGTGGCGCAGGACGAGGCTGCAGAGTTCATCCGCCGGCTCAGGGCGAAGTGAGCCCGCGGCGCCGGCCAGCCCCTCGTACCCTCCTCCATGGCGGCGCTCCAAACCCCTATATCGCGCAAGCCACCTGCCCGCCCGATGGCCCCCGCGCACGACCGCATTCCCGCTCCAAAGCCCGGATCCGACTTCGAGGCCGAGGCCCTCCTTCTTGCTGCCTCGTACAAAATGGACGAGCGCCAAGACCACCCGATCATCGAGCTCTACTGCAAGCGCCGCGACGGACTTTCCTTCATCGCCTTCTACGAGGGCTTCATGCCCTACTTCTACGCCCTCGAACCGCCAAGCGGGCTGAAGGAGGACCTCGCGAAGGACAGGCGCGTCGTGAAGGTCGAGGAGACCACCCTTTACCACGACCTGAAAGATCGTCCGGCCCTCAAGGTCACGCTCCACAAACCCGGGGACACGCCCGACGTGCGCGCGCAGGTGCAGCAGGCGGGCGGCCATGCGTTTGCGGCGGACATCATCTTCACGCAGCGCTTCATCTTCGACCACGACCTCGGCGCGTGCATCCGCATCAAAGGCAAAGTGCGCAAGCCGGACAAGCGCTACCACACGCTCGCCCAGGTCGAGGCCGTTGAACTCTTGCCGGCCGCGCCCTTCACGCTCGCCGTCTCGACGCTCTGCTTCGACATCGAGAACTCCATCGACTTCGGCACCGTCTTTTGCATCGGCTACGCATTCGACCCCGGCGACGGCAAGATCCTCGAAGGCGCGTTCCAGGGCGGCGAGAGGCAGATCCTGGAGGAGTTCAACCAACTCGTCCGCGACCTCGACCCGGACGTCGTTACCGGCTACAACATCGCGGGCTACGACATCCCCCACCTCATCGAGCGCGCGAAGGTCGTCGGCCTCAGCGGCTTCACGCTTTCAAGGGAAGGCTCGGAACTCCGCGAGTTCATGAACCGCTTCCTGCGGGCGACGGGGCGCATCCTCACCGACACCTGGTGGAACGTCAAGCGCGAGCTGCACCCCAAACAGGAAACCCTCCAGGCCGTGGCGATGGAACTTTTTGGCGAGGGCAAGGGGGATGTGGATTCCTCCAAGATGGACGAGGAGTGGAAAGACGACCCCGACAAGGTCGTCCGGTACTGCATCCGGGATTCGGTCCTTTGCCTGCGCATCCACCAGCACCTGCGCGTCATGGAGAAGTTCCAGAACCTGGCCGCCGTGGCCAAGCTGCCCGTCGACGAGACGATCAACGGGCGCACCTCGACGCTTATCGACTCCATCCTCATCCGCGCCGCCGACCGTGCGAAGGTCGCCGTGCCGATGAGCCGGCGCGAGACACGCGAAAAGCCGATCGAAGGCGGGTACGTGCACGCGCTCAAGCCCGGACTCAACAACTGGGTCTGCGTGCTTGACTTCAAGTCGATGTACCCCTCGATCATGATTGCCAACAATGTCTGTTTCACCACGCTCGTGCGCGACGGGTCGGGCGCGATCAAGGCTCCGAACGGCGCCTCCTACCTTTCGCCGCAGGAGCGGCCAGGCCTGCTGCCCGCGATCCTGAAGGGGCTCCTTGCGCAGCGCGACGACCTGAAGAGACGCGTGCGCGCGGCCGCGAACAAAGAGGAGGCCCAATTCTATAACGGCCTCCAAGAAGCGGTCAAGATTCTGATGAACTCGTTTTACGGCGTGATGGCATCGGCGTTCTACCGGTTCACCGACCCCAAGATCGGCGAGAGCATCACCGCGTTTGCCCGCCAGAACATCCACGGCGTGATCGAGGACCTCGAGAAAGAGGGCCTCGAAGTAATCTACAGCGACACGGACAGCGTGTTCTTCAAGTCGCCCGAGCCCAACCTCGAAGGGGCGATCGCCGTTGGCAAGCGGGTCGCTGAGCGTTACTCGAAAGGCGGCATGTCGCTGGAATTCGAGAAGGTGATGAACCCGTTCTTCAGCCACGGCGCCAAGAAGCGGTACGTGGGCAAGATCCTCTGGCCAAGGGAAGACGTGATCTACCGCGGTTACGAGGTGCGCAGGACCGACGCCTTTGATTGGCAATCCGAGGCCCTCAATGCCGTCTTCGAGCGCCTTTTTGCCGAGGACATCGACGGCGTCCTTCGGGTCGCAAAGGAACGGGTCGAGCAGGTCGCAAAGGGCGAAGTACCGAAGGCATCGCTCGTCATCTCGAGGTCGGTCCGCGACGTGAAAGACTACGAGTCAGAACACGCCGAAAGTCTCCAGAACGTCCGGGTCATGCGGAAGCTCGAAGAACGCGGCATCAAGGTGCAGCCGGGCATGAAGGTGTCCTGGATCGTGACCGGTTCCAAGGGCAAGCAGGACCTTGCACCGTACCTTGGCCCCGAATCGGAAGCCGAGATCGAGCCCCATTGGGACTTTTACGCGCGGCGCGTCGCGCAGACCCTCGCCCGCGTCACCGAAGTTTTCGGGTGGGGCGTTGACGATCTCTTGAAAGGGGTCAAGTCGCGCACCGCGAGGCTCGACGATGCCTTTGCCGAGAGAGCACCTAAGGAAGAGGGCGAAAAGGACGACGAGGAGGCTTACGCGCCCTCCGCGGACGCAAAGCCGAAGGCGGCCCCGCGAACCACGGGCCGACCCAAGCCCGTCCTCGACAAAAGGGACAAGAACTTGCAGGATTTCTTCTGAGTCTCCGCCTGTCCTGCGAGGGGAGAATGGCCCTCGCCTTGGCGGCAAGGTTCATTTGCGGCACCGAGGGTGCGCGGGAGGGTCTCCCTTTGTTCCGCGACACGCAAGCCTACTACGACGCGATGTACTCGTGGAAGGACTACGCTGCCGAGGCCAAGGCCGTCGACGCGATCGTGCGCCGCGCGAAGCGTTCGCAGGGCGCGACCCTCCTCGATGTCGCCTGTGGGACCGGCGCCCACCTCGGGCACCTGCGCAAGCGCTACAAGGTCGAGGGCGTCGACCTCGACGCGGGGATGCTGCTCGTGGCGCGCAAGCGCCTGCGCGGCGTCAAGTTCCACCTCGGCGACATGCGGAGGTTCGATTTGGGGCGGCAATTCGACGCGGTCGTTTGCCTCTTTTCCGCGATCGGGTACGCGCGAACCGTGACGGGCCTCAATCAGGCGCTCGAGCGCTTGGCCGCGCACACGAAGCCGGGCGGCGTCGTGGTTGTCGAGCCTTGGATCACTCCGGCCGCATTCAGGGCGGGGCGCTCCGGCGTCCAAGTCGGCGAATCGGGCGGCGTGAAGGTCGCCCGCGCCTTCAAGACGAGCCGCCAAGGTCGCATCTCGCTCTTGGAGTTCGACTACCTGATTGCCGAGGGGGGTCGCCTCCACAAGGTTCACGAGCGCCACGAGCTCGGGCTCTTTTCGCGAGCGGAGTACGAGCGCGCCTTCCGGCGCGCCGGGCTTGGCGTCCGATTCTACAAGCGCGGCCTCACCGGCCGGGGACTCTTCGTTGGAACGAAGCCGCTCCGGTAGCCCTCGCGGCACCAAAATCTATTGGTACACTCCCGCGCGGCGCTGATTCGCTCTTTCTCACCCGCCGGCGTAACAGACAAATACCGCCGGGCCTCGTCGATAGGGCCACGACGCGACGTTCGTATCCCATCGACCTGTTCCCATGTAACAGGAGCCGCCGCCGCTTTCATCGCCACGGGCTCTACGCATTCACCGCCGCAACCATACTGATGTTCACTGCCTCGGCGGGCTGCTTCGGCCCCGTTCCTTTTCCGTCCTCTAACAATGATTGCCCCGACGGTCCCGCGCCCCTCGTCCCGATCCAGGTCATTGTCTCCAACTGGACGGCCGGCGTCCTTACCTTCACCGTCCGGGCGATCTGCGACGGGTCCGCGATGGCGCCGGACAACCTGACTTACAAGGTCCTTTCTGCAAACCTCACCATGTTCCTCAATGGAACCACAGGCACGGGGCCGGAAGTGCTCGGGGCCCGCGTCACCTTCGCCTTTGATGACGCGAATTCCACCGGCTTGGTGGACCGCGGCGACATCTTTAGCCTCTCCATCGACCCGCCTGAACGGGCTCCCCTGCTTGGTGGCGGCCGCGTTGACGCCTTCAACAATTCGATGCACAACATTGTTGGTCTCGCACACATCCCATTCCCCGCACCCCCGCACGTTGGGCTCTCCCTATCCTCACACTCCGGCAACAACACCACAATCACGGTGAATTCTGTCGAAAACCTCCCGCCAACGACCTTCGATGAGTTGCAATTCACCATTTACAACCGCCGCAACACGCATTACCAGTACCTGGGCCCCGACCCCCACATCGCCTACATGGACTCGGATGCCGATGGTGCCTTCTCCGCAGGCGACCAACTCATCGTTTCGGTGGACCCCGCCGCCCCGGACGAGCAGACCGGGGGCCGCATCGAGGTTTCCTTCTTCGGGCTCACGGTAGGCACCCTGGCGCCCCTGCCTTAGGGGTGCCCTCCGCGCACCAATCCACCCGTCTGATCCCGGTCTTGTGCCCGGCGAAGAAAAGAGGACAATCAGCGCAGGCTCGCTGAACGCGCCCGGCCTACAAGCGCCCCCCCCGCGCGAATCCGCCATCTCTTCACGCCAAGCCAGACCCTCTCCAAACCCCTAAATACGCGGGGGGCCAGAGGCGCTCACCACACCCAATCTGGGGGGGTCACATCATGGGCAACCGAGCAGCCGCTTTGGGGGCAATCGCCCTCCTTCTCCTGCCCCTCGCCGCGCTCCCGCCCGGGGCCGCCTCCCACGCGCCCGCTGAAATCGGCGTCGTCCCGATCTTCACGAACATCACGCTCACCGCCGGCGTCGGGGCTCCCGACACCTCCCTTTCGCCCGACCAGCTCAAGAAGGAGGAGATCGCCGCGTTCATCAACGGCGGAAAAGGGGCGGCCTGGTTCGACTACAACGGCGACGGGTTCCTGGACGTCATCATCACCGGCGTCCACAAGCGCGAACTCTACCGCAACAACGGCGACGAGACCTTCACCGATGTCACCAATGAATCCGGGATCGCCGGCTCCCTCTACGGCATGGGCGTAATCACCCCCGACTGGAACAACGACGGCTACCCCGACGTGGTCTTTGCCAATTGGTACGACCGCTGCGAGCTCTTCATCAACAACGGCAACGGGACCTTCCAAAATGTCACGAGGAGCTGGAACTTCTTCTTCCAGGGCCCGTCGGCCGGCCTCGCCTTCGGCGACCTCGACGGCGACGGGTGGGGCGACCTCTACATCGGCTCGTACTACAAGCGGCCAAGCGGGCTCTTCCGCAACCTCCAGGGCCGTGGCATCGAGGAGGTTACCGCCCAGGTGGGCCTCAAGAACCTCACCGCCAACACCTTCCAGCCCCTCATCTTCGACTACAACAACGACGGCCGCCTCGACATTTTCGAATCGAACGACTTCGGCGCCGACTCGATGTACCGCAACGACGGCAACTGGACCTTCACCGACGTGAGCGCCCAGGTGGGCGTCGACGACCCGCGCGGCGACGGCATGGGCGCCGCCATCGGCGACCTCAACGGCGACGGCTACATGGACATCTTCGTCACGAACTTCGGGCCCGACTACTGGCTCGTCTTCGACCCGGCCGCCGGCAACTACACCGATGTCCACGCGGACATCAACCTCACCGACAACGACGTCGGCTGGGGCGTCGAGACCATGGACTTCAACAACGACGGGTTCCTCGATGTGTTCGTCGCCGACGGCCGCGTCATTCCCGGGCAGATCCCCAACCCGGACAAGCTCTTCATCAACCGGGGCGACGGGACGTTTTACGAGTCGGGGGCGCTCGCCGGCCTGCGGGACTACTCGATCAACCACGGCTCCGCCGCCGCCGACTTCAACCGCGACGGGCAACTCGACCTCTTTGTTTCCAACATCGCCGGCAACTCGTCGCTCTACCGCAACGGAGGCAACAGCAACCACTGGTTGGAGGTTTCGCTCCAGGGGGTCGTCTCGCAGCGCGACGCCGTGGGCGCCCGGCTCACGCTTGAGGCGCAGGGCCGCTCGCAGGTGCGCGTGGTCCACATGGGCTCGTCGTACCTGTCGCAGGATTCGCTCATCCAGCATTTCGGCCTTGGTGACGCCGCGCAGGTCGACCGCCTCACCATCGAATGGCCATCGGGCGCGCGGCAAGTCTTCGAGAACGTGTCGACGGACCAAATCCTCCAGGTCGTCGAGCGCGAAGACATCCCCCCCGTGGCGCACGCCGCCGACGGCGTGATCGAGGCCGGCACCCCCTTGCTCCTCGATGGCACGGCCTCGACGGACAACACGCGCGTCCTCGACTGGCAGTGGACGTTCTCGGACCCCTACACGAGCATCCACCTGTCCGGGTCGCAGACCTACGTCACCTTCTACGACCCGATGGCGTTCGCAGGGACCCTCACGGTGTCCGACGCCTTCGGCAACACCAACGCCACGACGTTCAACGTGACGATCCGGCCCTCCGGCCACCCGCTCGTCTACGCCGGGCCCGACCTCCAGGTTGTCATCGGCGCAACCGTCAGTTTCGCGGCCGTGCTCAGGGGGCCCGTCGTGCCGCCCGACTACGCCAACACCACATTCAATTGGACCATCACCGGCCCCGGCGGCACCGACTTCCTCCCCGGACCAAATGTCTCTCAATACTTTCCCCTGCCCGGCGTCTATCGCGTAGTTCTCGCGGGGACCGACCGATACAACGCGACCGGCACCGACGAGATGTTACTCACCGTCGGGGACAACTCCGCGCCGACCCTCGTGTTCACACCGCCGCAAGCGGTCCCGGAGGACACCCCGTTCACGCTCGACGCTTCGGCGACCTTCGACAACGACCCCTCATTCCCCGCCACGGGACTGTTCTTCTGGCGCGTCTCGGGCCCAGCCGGGCAAGTCGAGGTTCGAACCGGCCCCGTGGCCGACTTCTCGCTGCGCGACCCCGGCATGGCGCACTTCGACCTCAAAGTGAACGACAGTTCGGGCAACCTCGCCATTTTGTCGTTCGACATCCTCGCCATCGACGGCACGCCGCCGATCGCCGACGGGGGCTCCGACCGCGTCACGAGCGCAGGCTCGCTCGTGCGCCTGGACGCCTCGAACTCATGGGACAACGACCCGGACCTTTTCGAACGCGGGACCTTCGAGTGGACCTTCACGGGCCCCGACGGCCCGGCCCGCGCCTACGGGCCCATCGTCGACCTCCTGGTCGCCACGCCTGGCGTGACGCACGTGCGCCTCAATGTCCGCGACCCGAGCGGCAACGGCGCGCTTGTCGACGACGAGTTCAACATCACTGCGGTGGACAACACGCCCCCCCGCCTGCTGCCCCAGCCTGGCCTCGAGGTGAACTTCGGTGACTGGGTTGCGCTGCAGGTCATCAACGCGACAGACAACGACCCCCTGTTTTCAAGTCGCCCCGTCTACGAGTGGACGATCACCGACGGTAACTCGACCTACGTCATTTACGGCGCGCCTACCGCATATCGGTTCACGCGCATTGGAGTGTGGCCAGTGACGCTCAAGGTGGCCGACCCGACGGGCAATCGAGCGTGGGCAATATTCAACGTGACCGTCGTTGATCGCTCCCCCCCGACCCTGAACGCGACCGTCGTGTCCGTAGCATTCGTCGGCGACCCGGTGGTCCTAGACGCCACGAACTGCACCGACAACGTCCGCGTTGTGCTGTTCCTCTGGTCGATCAACTCGTCGGCCGGCGTCGACACTGTGAACGGCCCGCACATGCGGTGGACCTTCCGCGCTCCGGGCAACTACACCGTGACGCTCGCGATCGCCGACGAGGCAGGCCACCGCGTGTCGAAAGATTTCCCCATCGAAGTCAAGGCGCTCGACGCGCCGCCGCTCCCGCCGCCGACGCAGAACCCGGGCAGTCCCTCGGTTTCGTCGGGCGGGGGCACCGCGCTTGCCGCATCAGCGATCGGCCTTGGCGCTGCCGCAGGCGCCTTTGCGGTGCTCATGCTCCGCCGGCAGCGGCAGGGGCAGGCTTAGGCGGCGGCGGCGCGGGCGGCGTGTCGCCCTCAAGCAGCGCCTGGCGGCGCAGGATCAGGAACACGGCCGCGTAGCGCGGCAGCGTTTGCAGGCCGGGCGCGGGCTTGAAGTCCTGGCCCATCAGGGTGAAGGGCTTCGCAGCCGG
>JBGQKI010000007.1:0-95151 GCA_041499475.1 Thermoplasmata archaeon | reverse complement strand
TGCGGGTGCGCCCGCGCGCGTCCTTTGGCGAGGGCGGCGCGCCCCTGGAGGTGTGGTTCGTGGTTGCGGCCGCCGGGGGCAGCGGAGAGTACACCTTTGCATGGCGCTTCGGCGACGGCACGGGGGCCGCTGGCCAAACGGTCATCCATTCCTTCGAGTTCCCGGGAAATTACACCGTCCGCGTTGAGGCCCGTGACAGCCTAGGGCACAACGGCTCAGCGGAGATCCGCCTCGTGGTCCCTGGGATTGAAAGGCGTTCCGGGTCGTCGGATACACAATGGCCCGCGCACCCGGCGGTCGCCGCTGGTCCTTCGGCGGGTGCTGCGGCCACGGCGGGCGTTATCGCCACGCTTTTGAGCGGCGGCGCGGCCGGACTTCTTGTCGTCCGCCGCCGGGTTCGATTGTAGGGCCAGTGCGGGAAGGCTCGTTCAAGGGCCCGGCCGCGGCGGCTCGGGCTTCTGCGGCCGGGAGCGCCTTTTCAGGACCAAGTATCCGATCGCGCACACGGCGCCAACGCCGGCGATCGCAACGACCACCAGTGCAAGCGTGCCTGCGAGGGGCCCTTCGGAGAGTGTGCTGGCGCGGTCCTGGCGATAGACGACATGGGCCGAATCAAGGGCCTTGTTCTCGAGGACCACCATGTAAGCTTGGTCCGGGGGCGCGGGGTTCATCCCCGCGAAGTTCGAAGCAATCTTGGCCGAGGCGGTGTGATTTGAAGCGGGGCTTGTCACCAATGCAAGCGTCCTGAATTCAAGACGGAAGAAAGTGACGCCCCATGCCTCCAGGAGGGCGGTCGAATTGTCAGGAGCGATAGGCGAATACTGCGAGGTCAGGTAAACTGACACGTCGATCGGGACGGCGTTGGTTGCGTTGATCTCAATGACGTTGAGGAAGGTAAGGCCCGAAAAGTCCGCCGTCACGTTGAAGGGGGCCGTCACGGTGTTGCTGGGGGAACGCACGCCCAGGTCGAGCGTCGTTTGGTAGTCGTTCGGGTCGTCGAATTCCGCGGCCGCGAGCGGAAGCATCGGGAGCAGGAGGGCCATCACCAGCGAGCAGGCAACGGGGGTTCCCCTCCAGTGTGCGTGCCGACGAACCACGCGCGTTAGAAGGCGCGCCCTTCGAAATACGTTGCGGAGGGCGCATTGGCCGGGGGAGCGATCCCCGGCGAGCGAGAGCAAGCAGTTCCATCGGTTTCTGATTAATCAGCACATGCTGAAAAGGCTAAATCCTAGCGAGCCCTCGAGGGCCTGAGGGCAAAAGATGGCAACGGCGAAACGGACGAATGTCAAGAGCGCGGACGAAGGCGACTGTTGCGGGGCGGACTGCTGCGGGAGCGAAGCCGGGTGCTGTTCGCTGCCGATGGCGGGCTGGTGCGCGGTCGAGGCGGTCGTCACGGTTGACGGCCGCGGCCAGATGGTGCTGCCCAAGGAAGTGCGCGAGAAAGCGGGGATCAAGGCCGGCGACAAGCTTGCCGTGGTCGCGTGGAACAAGGGCGAACAGGTCTGCTGCCTTTCGCTTGTGCCCGCCGGCGACCTCGCCGACGCCGTGCGCAAAGCGTACGGGCCCCTGCTGCGAGAGATCACGAAGCCGTGAGCGTCCGCTCGGCGGGCGGAGGTGGGGACACTGGGATTTGAACCCAGATCAGCTGGTATCTTCTCCGCGCGGTTTGAAGCCGCCCGGATGAGCTTACGAGTCGTGCGCTCCAGTTAATCGGCATTGATCGCGATTGACCGTACCGCATACCCGTTTCTCATCACTCTCGTAACTGGAGCCAGCGAGGATGCCAGATTACCCCATGTCCCCATGGAGGACGCGCAAAACGGGCGGGCTCTACTTAAGGGTTAGCGGCTCGGGGCGTGCGGCGTTCAACGGCCGGGCGGCCCCAGCGCGGGCGGCGACTTCGTTTCGATTGCGACGGCCTTCACGCGGCGCCGGGGCGCCTGCGGCAGGGCGTTGCGCGGCGGCACCGCAAGCGGCGCGATCGGTGGCGGCGGCGCGACGATCGGGAGCCGCCGGAGTTCGGGCGCAAGGGCGGGCCTCTTCCGGCGGGCACGGAGCGCGACGGCCGCCACAATGCCGGCCACGAGCACGGCTCCAGATCCCACCGCGAGCAGGACCGTCAAGGAGCTCCCGGTGCCCACGGCCGCCGTGTCGAAGACGACATGCAGGGTCCGCGTCGTCTTCAGGCCGTCGGAATCGGTGGCCCGCACCGTGATGTCGTGCGGCCCCAGCCCATAGGTCGAGGTGTCCAGGTCGAAATTCCACTCCGTGGTCCCTGTGGCGAATTGGAAGTTCGATTGGTCGACGCGCCATTCAATTCGAGTCACCGTCACGCCCTGCGGGCCGACGGCCGTCCCGTTGACTGTCTGCGCCCCACGGACATGGAAGTCGTCGACGAGATTCCTGAAGACGATCTGTACCGCGCCCGACAAAGCGATGCGGTAGGAGGCGGTGGCGGGGTCGGACCATTGCCCGTTTGCGTCCTTTACCCTAAACGAAATGACGTGCTGACCCGTCGAGAGGTGCGTCGTCTGGAACACCGATTGGATGGAGAGGCTGCCGTCGATGGAACTCGTCCATTCGAACCCGGTGATGGCGGCGCCGGAGGCGACGCCGTGGCCTTCAAAGGTTATGGCGGTGCCGACCATCTCCGGCGAGGGCGGGTCGATGGAGTCGATGAATGCGGTAGGGGGCTGCTGGCCGGCGATGTGAACGGAGACGGCGACGCTGGCATCGTTCTGCGAGGGCAACCCGTTGTCGTCGATGACCGTGAGCCGCGCGGTGAAAGAGCCCGGTTGGGCGTAGGTGTGGTTCGCGCCCGACTCGTTTTGGAGCGAGGAGGCGCCGTCGCCGAAGTCGAAGATGTATTGGGAGACGGCCGAATCGTCGCTCGAGTGCGAGCCGTCGAAGTTCACACTTTGGCCGACCTCCGCTGAGGTGGGGCTCGCGGTGAGGTTGGCGACCGGCGCGAGGTTGGCCGAGCGGAAGGTCAGCGTCTCGACCACGATGTCGTTCGCCGGGTTCTGGTCCTGCGGCTGAATGTTCTCGAGACTCCCATAGATCCTCAGGGTGGTCGCGCCAAGCTGCGTGGTGTAGGCGATCGAGAAGTTTTGGCTGGTCGCGATCGAGCCGAAGCTCCGGCGGGCGATCTCGTTCGAAGGCTGGATGCCGTCATGGTAGAGGACGAAGGTGCCCGAAGTCGCCGGGGCGGTGCCAATCGAGGAAATGGTCGCTGTGAGGATGACCTGCTCGCCGGCGACGGGGTTGGCGGGCGAGGCCGTAAGCGAGGTGACGCCAAGGTCGACGACGCCCTCGGGTTCCTCGACCTTGTAGATCTGGCGGGTGCCCAGCGTGAGGTTCTGGGAAAGGCCCGAGGGCCAGCGGATGTGGACGCGCACGCGGTCCGTTTGCTCGGGGTTGCCGAAGAACAGCCGCAGCGACGACTGCGAGCCGGTGCCATCGCCGCCTTGGACTTCCTGGTAACGGGCGGGCGTGTTCGAGTTGCCGGCGATGTCGGCGCTCACCCCCACGACGGCTCCGATGGCGGCCCTGTTGGAGTTGCGCCCAACGAGTTCGAGCTCGATGTAGGAGCCGTTGTTCCCCGGGTTGCGGTAGAGCTTGACGCCCGTCGCGGACGCCACGAGCAAGTCGAGGTCGCCATCGCGGTCGTAGTCCGACCAACCGGCGCCCCACCCGTTGTCAATACCCGTGGCTGTTTGTCGGGTCACGTCGTCCATGGGCACGACGGAATTGCCGTCCCCGTTCTGCAGATTGTGGTAGAGGTGAGCCGTCCGGTTCGCGTAGATGCTCGTGACATAGAGGTCCATGTGACCATCGGCATCAAAATCACCGAAGGTGGGGTTGGAGGCCGTCTCGCAGTAGAGGATTCCCGACGCCTCGCGGATGTTCACGAAATTGTAGTTTGGGGGCCCGCGGTTGAGGTACATCTGGGAGGTGTCGTCCCCCGTGGGCAGGCCCCGCGGGTGCGCGAGATTGGCGACATACAGGTCGAGGTACCCGTCGTTGTTGAAGTCGGCGAAATCCGCCCCGATCGAGTGCCCGCAAGCGCCGGTCGGATTGGGCAGCGGCGTGGCGTTGTCGCAGTCGACGCCGAGCGCCTTGGCGCGGTCGGTGAAGCTGCCGTTGCCGTTGTTGACCCAAAGCTCGTTCGGGTCGAGGCGGTAATTGGAAACATAAAGGTCGGGCCACCCGTCGTTGTTGAAGTCGCCCCAGACGACGCCCCGGGAGCGGCGGTCCTCGTACACGCCCGCGGAGAGCGTCGCGTTGGTGAAGGTGCCGTCGCAGTTGTTGCGCCAGAGGATGTTCGGGGTGCCGAAGGAGACGCCCGTGGTGGTGTCGAGGGGCGGCCACTCGTAATTGGCGACATACAAGTCGAGGCAGCCGTCCCGGTTGTAGTCGGCCCACGCGGCGGCCTCGGAGGGCAGGTCGTCCTTGACCATCCCTGCCACCGCCGTTACATTGGTGAACGTCCCGTCGCCGTTGTTGCGCAAGAGCGTGTCCCAGGTGCCGCCCCACGCGGTGGCGTAGTAGTCGAGGCGGCCGTCATTGTTGTAGTCGCCCCACGCGCCGCCGGTGAAGGGGCCGCGCGTCCCGGAGACGACCGAGACGTCAGAGAACGTCCCGTCGCGGTTATTGTGGTAGAGCACGCCCCCGTTGAACATGATGTCGTCGTAGCCGTCGGCGTCGTAGTCGCCCCATTCGAGGCGCGAGAAGCCGAGGTCGGCAAGGCCGGCTTGAGCGGTGATTTCGGTGAAGGCCGGCACATTCCCGAAGTTGGGGCCGGGGCGCGTGCCGTTGGGACGGGTCCCGTTCGGTAGGGTGCCGTTCGGAAAGGTAATGTTTGGCAAGGTACCGTTCGGGAATGTCCCGTTCGAGAAAGTGCCGTTGGGCACGGTGCCGTTCGGAAAAGGTCCAGGTGCCGGGGGCAGGAGCGCCCCGACCGCGGCGCCGCCCACGGCGCCCAACGTTGGCAGTGCCAGCATGAGCGCGAGCGCAACCGAGAGCGCCGCCTTCGGTTTCCTGTCGACCAGCACGTGCGCCCCCCATCCAGAATGGATTGCGGGGATCGGCGGTTAGCGCTATAAAACGCTTCGGAAACGAGCGGAAGGAAGGTCGAGCGGGCGGCGCGTGCGCTGCCTTGGTTGGATTTGCGGCCCGCGCCCGAGCCTACCTGCGCTGCCGTGCGAGCCGTTTGCGCCGGCGCATCTTCTTTTTCCGCCACTTCCAGCGCTGCTTACCGCGCTTCTTCCATGCGCGCGAAGACCGCTTCAGAGATGCACCGGGGCCGCGCATCCTAAGAACCGGCTATAAGCGTTTGGGTGGCTCGGGCACGAGGGGTTCGCGAGCGGATTCAAGGCGCCGCCCGGACGCAGTCACTATGTAGCCCGGAACGAAGGAACCCCCCATGCTGAAAATGGCCGCCCCGCCGCAGGAAGACCTCGACCGCTATTTCCTCACGACGGTCGCCCTGATCACGACACGCTCATCGCACGGTGACAACGTGATGGCGGCCGAGTGGACCTTCAACCTCTCGTACGATCCGCTCCTCGTCGGCGTGGCGGTGAACCCGCACCACGTGACGCACGCCGCGATCGAGGAGTCGAAGGAGTTCGGCGTGAACATGGCGGCCCGAGGGCAGTTCCCGCTCACCTCGTTTGCGGGGGGCTTCTCGCGGCGCGAGGCCGACAAGCTCTCGTCGTCCTCGTTCGCGACGCGCCCGGGGGTCGCCATCGGCGCCTCGATGCTGGAGGGTTCGCTCGCGCAGCTGGAGTGCAAGCTGGTTGCGGCGCACCGCGTCGGCGACCACACCCTGTTTGTGGGGCAGGTGGTTGCAGGGAAGGGAGACGAGAGCCGGGAGCCGCTGGTCCTCTACCGCGGTTACCGAATGCTCGGGGAGAAGGTCGTGCGGGGCCACAACCTGACCCTCGCGCTGACGCCCGAGGACGGCGGCGCTGTCCGCGCGGACGGGATGTATTACGCCGATGTGCGGGAGGGCAGGGAAGTGACCTTGGAGGCGTTCGATGATGCGGGGCAGTCGCTCGCGCGCGGCAACACGGTTACCGACCGTGGCGGCTACTTCGAATGGAGGCCGGGCGCGACGGCGCGCCCCGTGGCCCGCGCCGTTGCCACCACGCCGGAGGCGCGCGGCGAAGCAGCGCTAAGGCGCCGGTGAGGGCGAAGCCCGTTATACCTGGGCGCGGTTGCGCGGGCGCGGCCGGAAGGCCGCAGCCGGAGCGCTGCGCCGTGGACT
The DNA here is from genome assembly GCA_041499475.1 of Thermoplasmata archaeon. GTDB lineage: Archaea > Thermoplasmatota > DTKX01 > DTKX01 > DATEUP01 > DATEUP01. The sequence goes on along the minus strand of JBGQKI010000007.1, from coordinate 88,880 downwards.
TCGCTGCCTGGACGGTCATCGTCTTCGCCCTCTTCTTCCTCCTCTTCTTCTCTTTCACGAATGGGTTCAACGACGCCAGCGCGGTCGTGGCTACGACGATCGCTTGCGGAGCGGCGTCCCCGCGCAACGCGGTGCTGATTGCGGCCGGGGCGGGCGGCCTCGGCGTGCTCGTGGGCGGCAGCGCGGTCGCCAACACGATCTCCAAAATGGTGAGCGTGCCCAACGACATCCACGGGACCTCGATCGTGGGCGCCGCGCTCGCCGGCGCCGTAGTCTGGAATTTGACCGCGTGGCGGCTCGGCTTGCCCTCGAGCTCCTCGCACGCGCTCGTGGGGGGCCTCGTGGGCGCCGGGCTCGTGGCGCTCGGGCCCGACAAGGTCAATTGGGGCCAGGCGTGGCTCGCCGACCCCCTCCACCACCCGATCAGCGGTTTTGCAGGGGTGCTGCTCGCGCTCGTGCTCTCGCCGGCGCTCGGGTTCCTCGCGGCCTTTGCGCTCCATAAGTCCGTGAAGGTTGCGCTGCGCAACGCGAAGTTCAAGGTGAACGTCTGGCTCAAGCGGCTGCAGCTGCTCACGAGTTCCGTCCTCTCATTCGCGCACGGCTCGAACGACGGCCAGAAAGCGATGGGCGTCTTCCTTGTGATCCTCCTCTCCTCGGGGCTCGGGACGGAGGAGCAAGTGCCGCTTTGGGTTCGCGGCGTTATCCTCTCGGTCATCACGGCCGGGACGCTCGGCGGCGGTTGGCCCATCATGAAAACCCTCGGCCGGCGCATCTTCAAGCTCGAGCCGGTGCACTCCTTCGATTCGCAGGTGGCCTCCGCGGCCGTGATCTTCGGGGCCACGGCGTTTGGCGCGCCGGTGTCGACGACCCACGTGGTCGCCACGAGCGTGATGGGGGTCGGCGCCGCCGAGCACCCCGCTGCCGTGCGCTGGGGCGTCGCAAAGCACATCTTGCAGGCCTGGGGTACGACGATCCCCGCGGCGGCGGCCGTCGCGGCCGCGATCGAAGCGGCGCTGCACTTCGGGCTCGGGTTCTAACGGGAGGGGGAAGCGTTGCCCGAGAAAACGAAGCGCAGGTGGATCGCGAACATCTTCCCCGTCGAGCACGACTTCCTGGCGATGTTGACCCTGCAGGCCGAGATCACGAGGGAGGGTGTGGCATCGTTTGCAGAGTGGCTGGAGCGCGGGGAAGACCGCCTGGCGCTCGCGGTCCTCGAGCGGGCCAAGGAGGCCGACGCGGCGCGAATGAAGATGGAGGCGATCCTCGTCGAGGCCTTCTCGACGCCGATCGACCGCGGCGACCTCTACGAAGTGTCGCGGCAGCTCGACCTCGTGTTCGATTACGCGAGGGACACGGTGCGCGAGGCCTCGGCGCTCGGCGTGCTGCCGCCCCAGCCGTTCTACGCGCGCTTCGGCGAGCACCTGTCGGCGGGGACCGCGTCGGTCGCGGCCGCGGTCGCACACCTGGCCGACGACGCGGCCAAGAGCGAGATGGAGATCCCGGCCATCCGCGGTAGCGTGGAAAATGTGCGGGAGACCTACTTCGACACCTTGGGCGAAATCGCGCTCGAATCCAATGTGAATGTGGCGCTGCGCCGCCGGGAGATCTACCACCACCTGAAGGACGCAGGCGTGATGCTCGACCGCACCACGGACATCCTCCACCGCATCATCGTGCGGGTGCTGTAGGGTCGAGCGCCGCCTCCGCGCCGATGGCGCGCAGGGTGTCGGCCGCGAGCTTTGACCTCCCGCGGGCGCCCATGGCTTCGAACACGGCGCCGGCCTGCCGCAGCTTCTCCCCCGCCTCGTCGAGCCGGCCGCAGTCGACGAGGTACTGACCCCACAGGCGGAGCACCTCGGCGTGCTCGAACTGGGCGGGCGAGTGCGCAAGGCCGCGCGTGGCATCGGCAAACCCCTTCAGCGCCGCATCGCCATCCCCCTGGATGCCGGAGGCGCCCGCCATCAGGGCGCGGGCGACGGCTTGCTCGGGCGCGTCGCCGCTTTTCGCGGCAAGCGCGTAGGCGTCGCTCGCCCAGGTGGCGGCTTGGTGGGGGTCGCCGCGCTCGAGTTCGAGCATGGCGATGTGGATGCGCAACCAGACCATCTGGCCGGTGTCGCCCGCGCCGTCGGTGAACGGGAGCGAGCGGCGGTAGTACTCTGCCGCCTCCTCGTCGCGGCCCTCCTCGGTGGCGCTAAGGCCGAGGAAATCGAGCGCGACCCCGGTGATAAACGGGCTCTCGAGCCGCTCGGCCCACTTGAGGCCCCGCACCAGGTGCTCGCGGGCAGCTTCAAGGTCGCCGCGCCGGATTTCGAGCAGGCCGAGGTTTGTGGAGATCAGGGCGACCCGGAAGAAGTCGGCCTTGGCCTCGGCGATGGCAAGGCCGTGGGTGAGGACGAGGGCCGCCTGTTCGAACCGGCCGCGGAACAGGTGGCCCACGCCGACGTTGTTGTAGTACATCGCGACCATCGGCACCTCGTCGCCGGCTTCCTCGATCGCCTTCGTGCCGAAAACCACGCACATGTCGTAGTCGCCGATCGTCTCGCCGATAAAAGCGAGGACCGAGTTGGCTTCGGCGCGGTCGAAGCGCGAGCCGCCTTCGAGCTGGAGGATCGGCAGCGCTCGGCTCACGTCCTTCTCGGCGCGGTCCACTTGCCCCACGCGGACGGCAAACCGGGCGCGTTGGACTGCCCAGCGTGCCCACGGCAGGCCTTCGCCGTGCGGTTTGGCCTTGTCGAGGACGGCGACGGCCTTCTCGAACCCGTGCGCGTGGCCCACCGCCTCGGCGAGGTCGCGGAGGTACACGAGGTAGTTCGGGGAGGAGACCGCGCGCTTGACGAGCACCTCGAACACGCGCCCGGCCTGGTCGAACTTGCCTGCAAAGAGCAGCGCGCTGCCATAGCCCGAGTAGACCGCCTCGTCGAAGGCGTCCCCTGAAAGCGCGAGGTACTGCTGGTACCAGTCGGCAGCCTCGAGGTGTGAGGAAGCGGCCGAAGCTTTGGCGGCGGCTTTGAGCAGGAAGGGCTTCGCCCGCGGGTCGCGCGCCTTCGAAAAGTGGGAGGCCACGGTTTCGATAAGGTCGCGGGCGCCCCCTTCCATGTCGGAGAGCGCGCACTCGCCAAGCGCCGCGTGGTATTCGCGGCGCAGGTCGGGGTGGATGCCCTCGTAGATGACCTCGCGCACCTTCCCGTGGTCGAAGGACGCGTCCTCGCCGTGGAGGCGCACGAGGTGGAAGTCCTCTTCGAGGTTGCGCAGGCGCCGCAGCACTTGGAGCTTCTTGAGTTCGAGGGCGAAGGCCACGCGGGCGGGAGAAAACACTTCGCCGTCGACGGCCGCACACTCGAGGAGGTCGCGCTCCTCCCGCGGGAGGCGTGTGATCCGCTGGCGCACCGCGTCCCGCAGGTGGCGCGGCAGCGCGCCGGCGGCAAGGTCGCCCTTGACGTGGACGGTGCTGCCGATCCGCTCGAGGCGCCCCTCCTCTTTCAGGTAGCGCAGCACTTCGAGGGCGAAGAACGGTTGGCCGCGCGTCTCGCGGTAGAGAGCGCCCACGAGCTCGGGGTCGAGGTCGTGCACCCCCAGCTGCTCGCGCGCGAGCTCGGCCAGCGCGGATTCGTCGAGCGGACCGACGGCGATTTCCTCGAGGAGCCCTTCGGCAAGGAGGGTGACCCGCAGGGACGAAAGGGGGTTCGCCGCGCCCGCGCGCCCGAGCAGCTCCTCGCTGCGGTAGGTAGCCACGAGGAGGAGCGGCGACCGCCGGTTTGCGCGGGCGATGTATTGGAAGGCCGAGAGCGTGGCCGAGTCGGCGAGGTGCAAGTCGTCGAGGTACAGCGCGATGGGGCGCTTGGCCGATTCTTTGAGGAGGCCGCGTGACAGGCCTTCGAGGACGCGGAACTTGCGGTCCTGCGGGTCGACGGTCTCTTCCTCGCCCTCAAACCGTCCGGGTGCGACGAGGTCGCGAAGCGGGCCGGCAAACGACGCGGCAAAGCCCCGGTCGCCGTCCCAGGCGTCGAGTTCGGGCCCGTGCGAGGCAGCGATCGCATCGAGCGCGGCTTCGAGGGCCTCCACGAGCGCCTGCGACTCGGTACCGCGGATCACCGCGACGAGGTTGCCAAACGAGCGGGGCACGATGAGGATGCGCCACTCTCCGTACCCGATGGCGTTCAAGCGCCGCGCGCCGCCCCCGAGGCTGCCCAGCGTGTCGGTGACAAAGCTCTCGATAGCGGTAAGCATGGAGAGGAAGAGGTCGCGGTCGAGGGGAGATGCCGCGCGCCCGGCGGAGGCCATCTCGAGCCCGCCGGGGCTCGCGAGGTAAAGGTAGTCGAGCCGGGGCGGCCGCTCGAGCGCGAGCAAGTGCGGCAGGCCCGCGCCCTTCAGCGCCTCGAAGATGGGCAGGTAGGGCGCGGGCGCGTCGGGCAGACAGCGGCCGCGCATCGTGAGGAAACCGGCGGACTGGAGGCGGCGCATGGCCTCCTCGGCAAGGCGGCTCTTGCCGATCCCCGCCTCGCCGGCGAGCAGGATGGAAAGGCCCTCGCCCCCCGCCGCGCGCTTTCCGGCAAGTGTTAGGCGCGTGACCTCGCTCTCGCGGCCGACGAAGGCAAGTTCCGACGCCGTGGCCCAAACCCGGGAGCGCTGAGCGGCTTGGGCCGCTTAAAACATCCGAGGTGGCGCGCGCCCACGAACGCTGAAATACGGCCAAGGGCTCGAACCCGACGATGGCCGGTCACTCGAGCGGCGAAGATGAAGCGCACGAGCGCCTGCTCGACCATGTTCGAAACCCGCGGGGGAAGGGCTTGCTCGAGCCCTGCGACGTGCGGGCGCGCGACCTGAACCCGCTCTGCGGGGACTGGGTCGAGGTCTCGCTCCGGTTCGACCCGCAAGGCCGTGTCGCGGCCGTGGGCTTTGACGGCGTGGGTTGCAGCGTGAGCCAGGCGGCTGCATCCTTGCTCTTTGAGACCCTGAACGGCACCCCCCGCGATTCCCTGCAGGCGATCACCGATTCGCAGGTTTACGCGCTCCTCGGCGTCGAGCTCAACAATAACCGCAAGAAGTGCGCGCAGGTGGCGCTCCGCGTCCTCAAGCAGGCTGCGGCCTCGGGGCAGGGACGCCCTCCCGGCGGAAATCGAAACCCTTAACGGGGGGCGTTCCGGTGGGCGCGCCATGGTGCGCCGCGGCCTCCTTCCAGTCCTTACACGCGGGATGGCCATGCCTGGAAAGCCCGGCCTCCTCCTGCAAAAACCGCTCGCGCTCGTGGCGATTGTCGCGGTACTTGCGGTCATCTTCTTCGGGTTCGTGACGCTCGGGCCCGGCGAGTCGGCGGGGCCGCCCGGGCCCCCGCGCTACCCGAACATCGACTGCGAACCGACCTGCAACCGGCTCGCGGGCGGGGGCCCGCGGCCGGCAAACGAGGTGTCGATCGCGGTCAATCCCAAGAACGACAAGAACATCGTGGCGGCTGCAAACGACTACGGGACGCCGAACGGCGACGCGTGGGTCGGGTACTACACCACCCATGACGGAGGAAAGACCTGGAACCGCACCCTGCTGCCGGGGTACCGCGCTTCGTCGTTGCCGGTCGCCGCGCCCTGCGCCAACGGCCAGCTTCCCGGCCAGGGGCTCTGTGGGTTTGACCTCGCGGGCGACCCCGTGCTCGCGACCGACAAGGAGGGGAATTTCTACCTCGCGGGCATTGCGGCCAAGCGCCAACCGGCCTTCGCACAGCAAAGCTCGATGTTCGTGGCGAAGTCCACGGACGGCGGCGAGACCTTTTCGCAGATCTCTGTCATCGTCCGGGCGATCTCGAAGGTGTCCTTCCACGACAAGGAGTGGGTCGCCGTCGACCCGAGCACGGGGGAGGTCTACGTGACCTGGACGCTATTCAACCTCTTTGCGGTCTCCCAGATCCTCACGGTGCATTCGACCGATGGCGGCGCATCGTGGTCGCTGCCCAAGGTGATCTCCGACACGCGCACGCTCGAGCTCCAGGTCCAGGGAAGCCAGGTCGAGGTCGACAACAACGGCACCGTCCATGTGGCGTGGATCGACTACGGTACGCCCAATTCGTTGCGCTACTCGCAGTCGACCGACCACGGGGCCTCATGGTCTGCAGCCAAGTCGATCGCGCCGGCCACTCCGATCACCTCGCCGCAGCCCAACACAACCTACCGCACGCCCACCATGCCCGACATGGCGGTCGACCGGACGAACGGCACGTACGCAGGGTCGATCTACATCTGGTGGCCCGACGAGGCCAACGGTGACGCCGACATCTTCGAGGTCTACTCGCGCGACCACGGGCAGACCTGGTCGAACATCACGCGCGTGAACAACGATGCCGTCGGCGACGGCACCTCGCAGTTCTTCCCGGCCGTCTCCGTGGCGGGCAACGGGTGGGTCGTCGGCGAATTCTACGACCGGCGCGCCGACCCGAACAACACGTTGATGAGCGTTTACACCGCGATTTCGATCGACGGCGGGGTCAATTTCGACCTCCAGTTCAACCTCACCGACACCATGGTCGACGGCGACAAGAGCAAGGGCACCTCCACCACCGGCTTCATCGGCGATTACCTCGGAATCGCTTCCACCGACTGGTTCTCGATCGGCGTGTGGTGCGACACGCGAAATGCGGACAACGGCTCATCGACCGACATTTACGCGGGCAAGATCCTGTTGGGGCCACCTCCGGCAAATGAAAGCGCGCCCGCTTGACGGGGCCGCGCGATTCTCAAGGGTGAAACACACGGCCGTGCGGCCGCTTGTTCCCACACTACATGGAACTCCGGCCAACTTTCTTATATCGAGTTTCGCGAACTCGGGCCCAAGTGGGCAACATGCTTGCACGAAAGGGAATCGTAACCGCACTGCTTGCGATGGCCGCGGCCGCAGTGGTCGCAACTCCGTCGGTGGCTTCACCGTCGACCTGGAACGCGGGGGACGAGAAAGCCTGGACGGGACACGCCTTCACGGAAGAATACTGGACGTCGGAGATCACCAACACGACGCCCGACAACGCGACCGTGAAGTTTTCCGCGTCCTATGTGGACGCAGGGCCTGTGGAAGCCTTCCTCATCGCCTTCGAAAGCTGGGAAAAGGACGGCAACAAGTCGACGCTGCCCTACCAGCTCTTCGGGATGCACTACTACTCGCCCTCCGGGAAGGAAGTGTTCCTGGGCGGGGTGTTCGCCTTCTTGATGGCGTTCAACGACACCTACACGGCAGGCTCCGGCGAGGGGCTTCCGAACCCGGGGTTGGAGGACACGTATTACGTCTTGCCGTTCGGGGTCGCGCACGACTACGTGAACTCGTCCTACCCGCCGGTGGTCGAGCCGATCGCCGCGCACAAGATCGCGGACGGCCACTACCAGTTCGGCATCTCGTACAAGAACCTCTACGCGAAGATCATCGCGGCGAACTCGAGCGCGGAGTTCTGGCTGTCGGCGCTACTGCCGATCTACATCATGCGCTTCTCGGAGCTCACCGTGACCTACGACATCAAGGTCGACAGCGCGAACCACACCGCCTCGGCGGAGACGTTCTACACCATCGGCGAGATCCAACAGCTGTGGGTCTGGGGCCACGAGGAGAACCCGCACAACCTGTCCTCGAATTTCGGCATCGCGGCGGTGCACTACGGCGTGGTCTTCACATCGGACTACACGGTCCAAGACCAGGCGAGCACCACGGTGGGCGCGAACTTCGACGGCCCCGTGCAGAACCTCTCGCTGCGCATCGGCGGGACCGACCGGTTCGCAAGGATCGGATTCCGCGGCACCTTCGACCTCTATGATGAGCAGGACACGGGGGCCCCCACACTGCTCTCGTCGAATAACACGGCCAAGACCGCGGTCGTGAGGGCGCGCGCGCCGGACCGGGCGCTCGTCCGGTGGCAGCACGGCCTCTCGGCCGACATCTTCTCGGTGTTTGCCTTCGCGATGTCCTCGAACATCCGGGCGAGCTACTCGAGCCCGCAGGACTTGCGCACGCGGGGCGAAGACAACTTCACGGGTCACGACTTCTGGTACGCCGTGTCGTTCCCGCACTTCCAGGGCTACCGGATCGTGCACGACCCGACCTACGACGCCTACTACAGCGAGCCGACCGCGCCGCCCACGGCGCAGCCCAAACGCGGGCTCCCGGGCTTCGAGGCGCCGGTGGTACTTGCGGGCGTGGCAACCGCCGCGGCGCTCATCGTGGCCGGAAGGCGCCGGCGCAACTAGCTTCCCTTTTCCGGGGGGCGAAAGCCCCCCGCCCTTTCCTTTCGCCAAACCGTTAACTACGGCTCGGCCACTGCCGCTCATCCGAAAGGAGCGCGTGCGGTGGCAGGACCAGGGTACCAAACCGTGCAGCACGCGCTCGGCGGCGCAGCAGGAACGACAGTGCGCCTGCGCGGGTGGCTCCACCGCACGCGTTCCTCGGGGGGCATCGTGTTTTCGGTGCTGCGCGACGGAACCGGGCTCATCCAGGTCACCGTCAAGAAGGGGAACGTACCCGAAGACCAATTTGCCGACGCCCAGAAGGCGCTCACCGAGTCCTCGGTCGAAGTCGAGGGCATTGTCCACGACGACCCGCGGGCGCCGGGCGGCAAAGAGGTGCGGGCGAGCGCCTTCGGCGTCGTCTCCTTCTCGGAGAATTTCCCGATCACCGGCAAGGAGACTGACGAGACCCTGCTCGATGTGCGCCACCTGTGGCTGCGCTCGCGCGAGATGGCCGCCACGATGAAGGTGCGTGCGAGCCTGCTCGATGGGCTTCGCGAGTTCTATGACGGCGCCGGGTACACGGAGGTCCACTGCCCGACCTTTGTGAGCGGTCAAACCGAAGGGGGATCGACGCTCTTCAAGGTGCCTTACTTCGACGAGGAAGTCTACCTCACGCAGTCGTCGCAGCTCTACCTCGAGACGATGATCTTCTCGCTGGGGCGCGTCTACACCCTGCAGCCCTCGTTCCGCGCCGAGAAGTCGCGGACTCGGCGGCACCTCACGGAGTACTGGCACTTCGAGGCGGAGGCCGCCTGGGCTTCGAACGAGGAAATGATGGCCGAGGAAGAGAAGATGATGGCCTTCCTTGCCAAGCGGGTGGTGGAGCGCCACGGGCCCGAGCTCGAGCTGCTCAGGCGCGACCCCGCGAAGCTCAAAGCCGTCGAGCCGCCGTTCCCGCGCCTGAAGTACGCCGAGGCGATCGACCTTGCAAACAAGAAGGGCCTGCACCTCAAGTGGGGCGACGACTTCGGCTACGAAGAGGAGAAAGTCCTGACAGAAGGCTTCGAGAAGCCCTTTTTCGTGACACACTTCCCGAAGGAAGTCAAGGCGTTCTACCACCGGCCCGACCCGAAGGATCCGAAGGTCGTGCTCAACCACGACCTCCTGGCGCCCGAGGGGTACGGCGAGGTGATCGGCGGCGGCGAGCGCGTATGGGAACTCGAGGTGCTCTTGCAGCGGCTGAAGGAGTACAACCTCAGCGAGGACGACTACCGTTGGTACGTCGACCTGCGGCGCTACGGCAGCGTGCCGCACTCGGGATTTGGCCTCGGCGTCGACCGCCTCGTGATGTATTTCCTCGGGCTCGACCACATCAAGTGGAGCTTGCCCTACCCGCGGATGATGCGCCGCGTGTACCCGTAGAATCGAGCGCGGGCGCGCGCTTTGGTACGCTCGGGGGCCTCACGTCACCCTCGGGGCTGCCGGGGGGGCGAAAGGGGCCGAAAAGACCCTCTCTTGAGCGCGAATCACGCTCAGGCGAGGGGGTCATTCGCTGGGGGTCGTTTTGAGCGTGATTTGAGCGTGAAAACGGGTGCGTTTGGGAGCGTGAGCCAGCGTGCTTCCGAGGGGGCTCATTTCCAACCGTGGAAACATCGAGGAGATTGAGGCCCGTTTTCGGGCTCCTTTTTGCGCTCAAAACAGCCCGAATTTCGCGTGGAAATTCACGCTCAAATCACGCTCGAAGCCTTTATCTCGCTCACGCTCGCTTTGCGCGTGAGGTGGATAGTTGGTAACAGCATACTGCGTCAAGTGCAAGACCAAGCGCGAAATGAAGAACCCGAAGAAGGTCAAGATGAAGAACGGCAAGCCGGCCACGAAGGGCGAGTGCCCCAAGTGCGGCACGACGCTCTACCGCATTGGCGGATGAAGACCTTCAGGTGGAAACGGGCTCCGGCGAAAGCTTGGGACCGATCCAACCTTTGTTTCGCTTCCGGCGCGGCGGGAAACCGCCGCGCCGATTTTCCCTTTTTCTTCGAGGAATTTCATTGGCCATAGGTCGCAGCGGTCATTTCTTGCCGCCCCTCGGCCCAGCGAGGATGGCCGTGATCTCTTCATGCAGCAACTGCGCGACCAGCTTACCGTCCACCTTTCCCCGCAGCTCCTTCATCGCCGCGCCCATCAGCGGCCCCTGCGCGTCCTTGCCTTTCTCGCGCACGAGCGCCTCCTTGCCCTCGACCAGCGTGCGGATGATGCGCCGCGCGTCCTCCAGGTCGAGCGACTTCGAAGCGAGCAGCGCGGTCGCAAGCGGCGTCCCCCTCCTCAACACGGCTGCGTAGACCTCGGACCCGGCTTCCTTCGGAATTTCGCCCGAGCGCAGGGCATCGCGGATTTGGACGAGGACCGGCCTCACCTTCCCCCATTCGAGTTTCCCCTCGCGGTCGTCGGCGGCGACATCGGTGAGCAGGAGCCGGGCCAGCGCCGAGTTGACCGCGATCGTCTGGCTCGCGTCGGGGGCCGACCCGCTCGTCTCGTCGATTGCGATTTCCTCGAAGCGGTCGAGGTTGTCGGTGTCTACGAGCTGCGCGCCAAGCGCCGGCGCGATGCCCGTCCGCCGCACGAGCGCCTCCAGGCGGACCTCGGGGTAGGGCGGCAGGCCCTGCTTCACGCGCGCGAGCCGCGAGGCATCGAGCGGGATCGGCGGGATGTCGGTCTCTGGGTACATCCGCGCGGCCCCGGGCATTGGGCGCAGGTACCGCGTCGAGTACCGCTCCGTGTCGTCGAGGTTGACGGCGCGCACCTCGCTCGGCGTTCCCTGGGGCGACAGGCGCACGCGGTCGGCGATCGTCTTGAAGGCGCGGGCCAAGACCTCCTTCGAGGCCGCTGCGATCACATAGCAGTCGTCGGGTCCGACGCGCAGCGCCTGCCTTGCAGCCTCGACCTCGGCTTGCGAAATCCCGTATTTCGTGGTAAGGTCGCCTTCCTCGTTGTGGATCGTGCCGCCGAGGCCCATCACGCGTGCGCGTTGCGAGATTTCGGGCCCGAGCACCCGGACTCCCGGCTCGCCGGAGAGCGCCTCGCCAAGCGTACCCGCGAACCCCTCGAGCCGCAGGCCCCACACGGCGCCGCCGGCACCCAGCGCGCGCTTCAGGAGCTTCGACGAAGTCTGCGCGAAGGCCAAGGTGAGGTCAACAGGCTCGAGCCGCATCGAGCGCGCGTCGACTCCCCGCGCGCGCAAGGCCCCCGCAGCCTTCACGAGCCTGCGCTGGCGGCGCGCCTCCTCGGCGATCACCTGGGGGATCGTGCGGAGCTCCTGGACGCCCTTGAGCTCCACGCGGTTGCCACCGTCAACGCTTACGTTGAGGTCCTGACGGATCGTCCCAATCCCCCGCTTGGCGCGCCTCGTCGCGCGCAAGAGCTCGCCGATCCGCCCCGCGACCTCGCGCGCCTGCTCCCCCGAACGGATGTCCGGGGCCGTCGCGATTTCGATGAGCGGGATCCCTAGCCGGTCGAGGCGGTAGGTCACGCTGCCTGCGTTTTCCTCCATCTCGCGGGCGCTGTCCTCCTCGATGCACAGGCTCTGGAGGGCGAGCTTTGTCCCGTCGGCCATCGGCAGCGCCCCGCCGCCCGCCACGAGTGCCGTGCGCTGGAATCCGGTGGTGTTCGACCCGTCGACCACAATCTTGCGCATCACGAGGACTTCGTCGACCAAGTCCATCGAGGCGAGGAACCCCATGGTGAGCGCCACTTCCAGCGCCGCCTCATTGAGGGCGTGCGGCGGCTCCTCGTCGGCGTCGACGAGGCAGGCCGTCGAGGGCGTCATCTCGTAAGTGTAAAGCTGCTGCTTGAGCCCCTCGGCAAGCGCCGCCTGGTCGACCTCGCCAAGCTCGGACTTCGTGGCGCGCAGGCGCCGGACGAACGTGCCCGCCACCGCTTCCTCGAGGTCGGAGGGACACCGGCAAAAGAGCTTGCCCGTCTGGAGCTGCTGGTGGATTTCCAGGCCCACCTTCAGCCCGGCGTCGGCGACCCGCGGCTCAGTGCTCATCCTCGCCACTCCCTTCGAAAGTCCGCCGCTCGGCAAGCTCTCCGGCCAAGTTGCGCCTCATCAGGGTCTTGACGTCGTGCGGCCGTTCGGCGTGGGCAAGCGCCCACATCAGTTTCACGTAAGCGGTCTCGGGCAGCGTGTCGCCGCCGTCGATGACGCCGGCTTGCACGAGCTTGCGCCCGGTCGAATAGACATTGAGCCCTGTGCGCCCGTAAAGGCACTGGGTCGTCATGACGACCGGGTACCCCGTCGCGCATGCCCGCTCGATGATGCCGATCATCTCCTCGGAGACGTGGCCAAGGCCCGTCCCTGCGATCACCACGCCCTTGCAGTCGGCAATGGCTGTTTTGAGGAGCGAGGTGGGGAACCCCGGGTAGTGCTGGAGGAGCGCGACGGGCTCTGTCAGCTTGTCGCGCAGGGCGACCTTCCGTCCCTCGGACCGCTTGCGGAACACGGCGCCCTGCGCCAGCGTTATGGTGTTCCCGTCCGTGAACCCAAGGGGCGTGGCGTTGATGCTCCGGAAGGCGGAGCGGGCCGAGGAGTGCATCTTGCGAACGCGCACGCCGAGGTGGATCGCACAGCGCTCGTCGCCGGTGCGGTCGTGCATCACGACCAGGACCTCCGCGATGTCCCCGGCCGCGACCTTGGCCGCGCAGAGGAGGTTGAACGACGCGTCCGACGAGGGGCGGTCGGAGGACCGCTGGGAGCCGACGAGCACCACGGGCACCGGCGGGTCCCCTATCATGAAAGAGAGCGCCGCGGCCGTGAACGCGAGCGTGTCCGTCCCGTGCGGGATGATCACGCCGGTGGCGCCCTCCTCGATCTGGTGCCTCACCTCGTGGGCGATCTTGACCCAGTGCTCGGGCCGCAGGTTTTCGGAGAACTCGGAAAAGAGCGCGACGGGCTTCAACAGGTGGCGCGCGGCCACCTCGGGGACGGCGGTGGCAAGCTCGCGCGAAGTGAGCGCGGGCTGGACGGCGCCGGTCTCGTAGTCGACGTACGAGGCGATGGTGCCGCCCGTGCCGATGAGCGCGAGGAAACCGCGCAGCGGCCCGCCTTGGGACCCCGGCGCGGCGTCGGCGCCCGCGTAGGACTTCGCCTGACGCTGCTCCTTCCGGCGGATCGTCGATTGGGCATCGACCGTGATGCCGATGTTGTACCCGCTTTCGAGCTTGAGGACGAGGGTGCGCGGGTCGGAGAAATCGCTGTGGGGCATCAGCACGCCTGCCGCGGCGCGCCCCCGCAGCAGCACCTCCACGAGGTCACCCTCCGTGATGCTGGCTGCCTCGAGCATGCTTTGGACTTGGGGGTCGCGCGGCATTTCAGTAGGCACCCCCTGCGTGGGCGAGCAGCGCCCGAATCCGGGCGCCCAAAGTCGTGATCGGCACGCGCTCTTGGGCCTGCGTGTCGCGCATGCGCAGCGTGGCCGCGTGGTCGGTGAGCGATTCGTAGTCTACCGTGACGCAGAAGGGCACGCCTGCCTCGTCGGCCCGCGCGTAGCGCTTGCCAATCGACCCCGAGTCGTCGTACTGGCTCGCGATCCCTGAATGAGCGAGCTCCAGGTGGATCTGCTCTGCCGCGGTTTCCATCCCGTCCTTTGGCATGAGCGGGAACACGCACGCGGTGATTGGCGCCACGCGCGGGTCGAGGCGCAGGATCGTGTAGGGCTCCCCTTCCTTCTCGACGCGGGCGAGGGCCGCGTCCATCAGGGCGAAGAAGATCCGGTCAAGGCCGAACGCCGGCTCCACGACGTGCGGGACAAACGATTCGCCGGTCTTCTTCTCTCTGCGCTTCTCCCTCTTGAAGAGCGCAGGGTCGACGAAGAGGTCCTTCCCGCCGACCTTGACCTTCAGCGAGCCGTCGCCCTGCAGCAAGGCCGGCGTCGCCGCCTTGACCGCCTCGCCCACGGCCGCCGCGTCAGCGCGGAACCTCGGGCCAAGGGCCCGGAAGTCCGGCGAAAAACCGTCGACCTCGACGAGCTTCGGCGCATCGAAGGGCACGAAGACCGACATGTCCGCCCCCGAGTACTCCTGGTGGCGCGTCAGGTCGTAGGCGCCGCGGTCGGCAATGCCCGCGCACTCGATCCAGCCCAGCGAGGTCTCGAGCTCGAGGTCCCAGCAGTCCTGCGCGTAGTGGGCCATTTCCTCCGGCATGTGCTGGCGCAGGCGCATCTTCTCGTCGGCGACCCCGAACGACCGGACAAGCTCAAAGGCGGCCGCCGCGAAGTGGCCGACGATCTCGGAGCGGATGACCCCGGACCTCACCATCTCGCCGAAGGTCGCCAGGTGGATCGCCCCGGACTGGTCGTGGAAGGTCGCCTCGATTCCCTGGAGTTCCTTGAAGCGCGGCCAGGTCTTCGTTGACGGGTCGAAGAACACCTCGACCTCGGCCATGTGGAACTCGCGCATCCGGAAGAGGGCGTTGCGCGGCGCGATCTCGTTGCGGTAGCCAAGGCCGACCTGCGCAACGCCGAACGGCACGCGGCCGCGGTTGTGGCGAAGCAGCGCCGGAAAATTCCAGAAGATCCCCTGCGCAGTCTCGGGGCGCAGGTAGGCAACCGTCGGCTTTACGGCCCCGATGCGCGTCTCGAGCATGAGGTTCGACAGGCGCGGACCGATGAGGTCGGCCGACCCGCAGTTGGGGCAAGCGATCTTCATTAGGGTGTCGACGCCCGCTCTCGATTGCTCCGGCGTTACGCCTGGCGTCGGGAGCGGGACGATAGCCTGATCGGCGCGCGAAACCGTCCCGCACTTACGGCATTCGACCAGGGGGTCGGCAAATTTCTCGAGGTGGCCCGACGCTCGGAAAACGGGCTCCGGCGAAATCGTGGGCGTGTCGATGAGGAAGAACCCTTCCTTCGCCGTCCAGTAGTCGACCCACAAGCTCGCCATCCGCCGCATCATCACGGCGCCGAGCGGCCCGTAGTCGTAGAATCCGGCGAGCCCTCCATAGATCTCGGCGGAGGGCGCGAAAAACCCGCGCCGCGCCGCGAGGGCCACGACTTCGTTGAACCGCTCCGCGCCTTCGAGCGGCTTCAAGACGTCTTTCGCCCTGAGTCGCCCGCTCTTTTCCACGCTCACGCCTTTCCCGCCGCTTCGCCCCGCCCGCCGCTGGATTGCTCGGACGCGGGGTGCTTGCCGCCTATTCCCACAGGTAACGGAGGAGGTCGAGTTCGTTGACAAGGCCGCGCAGCTTGCCGGTCGGCCAGGTGACGGGCAGCTGGTTGAAGCGCCCCTTGGTCATGTGCCGGGCCGCCTTTTCGACCGCAGACTTGCCGTAGACGGTAATCGGCTCCTTGACCATGAAGATCTTGACCGGGTCGGCGGGCATCTTCAGTTTGTCCGCCTGCACATAGAGGCTCGCAATGTTGGCGACCCCTTCCCACGTCCAGTTGAAGTCCGGCTCGGCTTCACCGATGTCGCTCTTGGCGACCCCTTTCTGGTCGGCTTGGAGCGCGAAGGTGTAGATGTCGCGGTCCGTCACCACGCCGGTCACATCGCCGCGCCTGTTGATCACCGGCATCGCCTTCGAGTTCCCCGCTTCGAGGATCGTGAGCGCGCTTGAGGCCGGCGTCTCCTCGGCGACGGCCACGCAGTACTTGGCCATGAAATTCTCAACGACCTCGCCGGTCTTGAGGCCTGCAAGGACCTTGAGGCAATCGATCGGCGAAACGATCCCTACGAGTTTCTCGTCCTTGTTGAGCACGGGCAGGCGGTGGATGTTGCGGTCGTGCATCAGCTTCGCGGCGTCGGTCACCGTGTCGGTGTCGCGGATCGTCACGGGGCTCCTCACCATCATCATCGCGAGCTGCTCCTCGACGGGGTGGTCGAAGATGTTCTTGCGCGTGATGATTCCAATCAGTGAGCCGTCGTCGCGCACGACCGGGATGCCCGAGATCGGGTGCTTCACGAAGAGCTTCAGGGCCGCGCGCCGCGTGTTGGGGACAGACAACGAAATGACCTGCGTGGTCATGACTTCCTTGACCTTGGCCGATGACCGGACCCGCTCCTTGGTCATGCGTGGGGGCCTCCCTGCGCGCCGACGACCGCCGCGACGTCCTCTACTTTTGCCCGCGCGAGGATGGCTCGTTCGGGCCGTTCCGTCTGGATAGTCACGATGAGGAAATCTGGCTGGCTGCCTTCGCGCGGCGCGATGGCCAGTCCCCCATTTATATCTTTTCGGCGCAGCAAAAAAGAGAGAATCTGGAAGGCCGAAAGGCCCGCGGCTTGCTTGTGGACGCGGGCAAAAGCGCGCGCCTCTTCGAACAGGTCGGGGGGCCCGAGGAACGCGTTGTCGGTGCCGACTCGGATATCGACCCCTGCCTTTGCCATGAGGTCGACGGGCGCCTTCAGGCCGAAGAACTCGTTGGAGCGCGTGCACACGGCGACGGGGACGCCGGCGTCCTCGGCGCGCTTGAAGTCTTCGAGTGTGCCGTGGACCATGTGGACAAGCTGCTGGGCCCCCGCCTCAATGGCCGCCTCGACGCTCTCTCGCTCGCTTTCACTGCAGTGGACTTCGACGCGCTTGCCGTGCCGGCGCGCGAACCGCGCGACCTCGGCGTTCCACCTCGGGTCGCCGTCGCCGATCGCGGAGAGCCCGAGGCCGTCGCACGCGCGGAGCAGGAGCTTCATCTTCCGCCAGAAGTCCTTCTCGTCTTTTGGCCGCTCGGTGGAGGCGCCCGGTCGCCCGAGAACCACGGGCCTGAAGTGCTCGCGCCGCTCCGGCGGCATCGACGCCAGCGCCTTCCTGAACGCCCGCACGCCCTCGATGCCTCCCTCGCGGAACTCGTGCGTGACGGCAGCGCCCGTGCGCACGAGGTCGTCCATCCCCTGCCGGATCGACGCCACGACCTCCTTTTCGCTCGCCGAGGCAAGGTAGCGGTGCTTGAGGCCGTCGGGCGGGCGCACGACCTTTGCAATTGGTGTGCCCGGCGCGACCTTGAGCTTTCGGTCGGCGAGGTGCGAGTGGGCGTCTTCGAGGGTGGGGATCGCAACGCCCGAGTAGTCGTAGTTTGAGGGCTTTACGGAACCCATCTCGAGGATCGTGCGGCCGTCGGTGCGGATGAATCGCTTTTCGAAAGCCATCCCCGAGCCGTCGTCGGCGTAGCCAAGCACCCAACCCCAGAAGGTGATCGAAGTCTTGCGCCTCACGAGGCCGCCCCACGGGGCGCACGCTATTTCAAAACGGGGTCGCTCACGTGGACTGCGGAACGCGTGCCAGAGGCCCGCCAAAACGTGGCACCCGCCGCCGCTAACGCTTAAATAGTAGCCCTTCTTTGCACGCGTTTGCCCCCCACGCGCCCGTTTGATTTCTCGCTACTGGAACACGAGAAAGCCGGACGAAAACCCCCCCCCAAGCGAAAGAGCGGATTCTCCCGGGAGCGATCCCGGGCAAGTCCTGCAAGAGGGACGGCGCGAGGACGCAAGGAAGCTTCGCGCAAGGAAGAGGCGCCCGCAGCGACCCGGGTCCCGCGCCCGGCAAGATGCAGCGCCTCGATTACGGACGGACACCGGTAAGGAGGAGACCCCATGCCCTTTGAAACGCTGAACCACATTCTTGTGCCAGAACATCAGCTGATGCCCGAGGACAAAGTCGACGAACTCCTCAAGCGCTACAACATCAAGCTCGAGCAGCTGCCGAAGATCCGGCGCACCGACGCCGCGATCCGCGCGCTCGAACTGCGCACGGGCGAGATCCTGAAGGGGTCGGTCATCAAGATCATCAAGTACAGCGAGACGGCCGGGATCTCGGTCTCGTACCGCCTCGTGATCGATTAGACAACGTCGCCGCCGTCAACACCAGAAGGGGGAAAAACCGTGAAAGAACTCGTCGAGGGCTTCCTGAGGGAAAAGTCGATCGTCAACCACCACATCGCGTCGTTCAACGATTTCCTGCCGACGCACGACAACCCCGATTCGCGGATGCAACGCATCGTGGACAACATCTCCATCGGCGACGACGAGTCGCTGAAGGGCGTGGTCAAGCTCGACCTGGACAAGCACGGCGAGGAGAACGTCCAGATCGTGATCGGCAGGCGCCGCGACCCCATGACGGGCCGCATCGAGCCGAACGCCCGCCCCACGATTTCCGTCGGCCGCCCGTATGTGAAGGAAGCCGACGGTTCTACGCACGACCTCACGCCCATGGAGGCGCGCCTGCGCAACCTGTCCTACAAGGCGCCGATCTACCTCGAGTGCACGGTCATCGAGAACGGGATCGACCGCGAGCCCGAGAAAATCATGATCGGCGAACTGCCGGTCATGGTGCGCTCGAAGAAGTGCAACCTCCACCGGGACAACATCAAGACGGACATGGAGCTCACCGACGAGGAGTACACGCACCACCTGATGGAGATGGGCGAAGACCCGATGGACCCCGGCGGCTACTTCATCATCAACGGCACCGAGCGCGTGCTGATCTCGCTCGAGGACCTCGCCCCCAACCGCGTGATGGTCGAAGTGCAGGAGCGCTACGGCCACCGCATCCAGGTGGCCAAGGTCTTCTCCCAGCGCGAGGGGTACCGCGCGCTCACGCTCGTCGAGAAGCGCAAGGACGGGCTGCTCACCGTCAGCGTCCCGGCCGCTTCCGGCTCGATCCCGCTCATCGTGCTCATGAAGGCCCTCGGGATGGACGACGACGCCGACATCTACAAGGCGATCGTGTCGAGGCCCGAAATGGCGAACATCCTCTACGCGAACATCGAGGAGAGCCAGTCGGAGAAGAACTACCCGCCCCACGGCATCCACACGAAGGACGACGCGATCACGTTCCTCGAGCGCAAGTTCGCAACGGGCCAGGCCAAGGAGTACCGCGCGAAGAAAGTCGAGTCCATCCTCGACCGCTCGCTCCTGCCGCACCTTGGCAACGACCCCGAGTCGCGGTACAAGAAAGCCATCTTCCTCGGCCGCGTCGCGCGCTCCGTCCTCGAGCTTTCGTTCGGGCTTCGCGAGCCCGACGACAAGGACCACTACGCGAACAAGCGCCTGAAGCTCGCAGGCGACCTCATGGAAGACCTCTTCCGGGTCGCATTCACGAACCTGTGCAAGGACCTGAAGTACCAGCTCGAGCGGTCGTACTCGCGCAAGAAGGAGCTCAAGATCTCCTCGGCCATCCGCCCCGACATCCTGTCGCAGCGGCTCTTCCACGCGCTTGCCACCGGCAACTGGGTCGGCGGGCGCGTCGGCGTGTCGCAGCTCCTTGACCGCACCTCGTTCATGTCGACGCTCTCGCACCTGCGGCGCGTCACCTCACCGCTGACGCGCAGCCAGCCGCACTTCGAGGCGCGCGACCTGCACGCCACCCAGTGGGGCAGGCTCTGCCCCAACGAGACGCCCGAGGGCCAGAACTGCGGCCTTGTCAAGAACTACGCGCTCATCGTCGATGTGAGCGAGGGTTTCGACGAGAACGAAGTCCAGTGGCAGCTCACCCACCTTGGCATGAAGGAAGTCAAGGGCCAGCACGAGACCGAGACGCGCGTGTACCTCAACGGCAACCTCGTCGGCATGCACTCCAATCCGCAGCAGCTGCTGCGCGACATCAAGCAGCGCAGGCGCACCGGCGCGCTCTCGACGGAGGTCAACATCTCCTACGACGAATCGATGAATGAGATCCTCATCAACTGCGACGAGGGCCGCCTGCGCCGCCCGCTCGTGGTCGTGAACGGCGGCAAGAGCGCGCTCACCGAGCAGCACCTCACCGACATCCGCTCGGGCAGGCTCAAGGTCATGCCGCTCATCCGCGAGGGCATCCTCGAGTACCTCGACGCGGAGGAAGAGGAGAACGCGCTCATCGCGATTGTCGCCGGCGAACTCTCCCCGGAGCACACCCACCTCGAGGTCGACGCCATGGTCATCCTCGGCGTGTGCACCTCGCTCATCCCCTACCCGGAGCACAACTCCTCGCCGCGCAACACGATGGGGTCGGGGATGGCCAAGCAGTCGCTCGGCCTCTCGTTCTCGAACTTCCGCATCCGGCCCGACACGCGGTCGCACCTCCTGCACTACCCGGAGATCCCGCTCGTTTCGACGCGCCCCACCGAGCTGCTCGGCTTCTCGAAGCGGCCGGCCGGCCAGAACTTCGTCGTGGCGGTGATGAGCTTCTACGGCTACAACATGGAAGATGCGCTCATCTTCAACCGCGCATCGATCGAACGCGCGCTCGGGCGCTCCTCGTTCATCCGGACGTACCGCGCCGAAGAGCGCAGGTACCCGGGCGGCCAGGAAGACCGATTCGAGATCCCGTCCCCCGACATCCGCGGGGCGAGGGTCGACACGACCTACGGGAACCTCGGCGAAGACGGCCTCATCTCGCCTGAAGTTGCCGTCAACGGCGGCGATGTGCTCGTCGGGAAGACCTCCCCGCCGCGCTTCCTCGAGGAGCAGACGGACTTCCTGCGACCCCAGAAGCGGCGCGAGACCTCGATCATCGTGCGCCACGGCGAGAAGGGCTGGATCGACAACGTAATGCTGACCGAGTCCGAGAACGGCTCGCGCATGGTGAAGGTGTTCGTGCGCGACCAGCGGACCCCCGAGCTTGGCGACAAGTTCGCCTCGCGCCACGGCCAGAAGGGCGTCATCGGCCTCATCGTCGACCAGCAGGACATGCCCTTCACCTCCGACGGCGTGGTGCCTGACCTCATCATCAACCCGCACGCGATTCCCTCGCGCATGACGGTCGCCCATGTCCTCGAAATGATCGGGGGCAAGGTGGGATCGCTCGAAGGCCGCACGATCTCGGGCACGTCCTTCTCCGGCGAGAACGAGGAGGAGCTGCGCGCGGCGCTTGTCCGCAACGGCTTTACCCACGACGGCAAGGAATACATGTACAACGGCAAGACCGGCGAGCGCTGCGAGACCGAGATTTTCATCGGCGTGATCTACTACCAGAAGCTGCACCACATGGTCTCGGGGAAAATGCATGTCCGCTCCCGCGGGCCCGTGCAGATCCTGACGCGCCAGCCGACGGAAGGGCGCGCCCGCCAGGGCGGCCTGCGGTTTGGTGAAATGGAGCGCGACTGCCTCATCGGCCACGGCGCGGCGATGGTCATCCGCGACAAGCTGCTCGACGAGTCGGACGGGACGATCGAATACGTCTGCGGCGACCCGAAGTGCGGCCACATCGCGATGCTCGACCGGCGCGGCCAGCTGCGCTGCCCGGTGTCCGGCGAGAACGGCAACATCCACCCGGTGCAGACGAGCTACGCGTTCAAGCTCCTGCGCGACGAGCTGCTCTCCCTTGGAGTCGTCCTTCGCCTCCAACTGGAGGACCTCAAATGATCGCCCGCGACACCGGTGTGCGCAAGCGCATCGCGCAGATCAAGTTCGGGCTGCTCTCGCCCGTCGAGATCCGGAAGATGTCGGCGACCAAGGTCATCACCGCCGACACCTACGACGACGATGGCTTCCCGATCGAGATGGGGCTCATGGACCCCCGCATGGGGGTCATCGAGCCGGGCCTGCGCT
This sequence comes from Thermoplasmata archaeon, assembly GCA_041499475.1. Lineage (GTDB taxonomy): Archaea > Thermoplasmatota > DTKX01 > DTKX01 > DATEUP01 > DATEUP01. The sequence continues at coordinate 67,185 of JBGQKI010000007.1, read as the reverse complement.
GCAAGACCTGCGGGCGAAAGGTCGACGAGTGCCCCGGCCACTTCGGCCACATCGACCTTGCCATGCCCGTCATCCACGTGGGCTACACGAAGCTCATCAAGATGCTCCTGAAGTCGACCTGCCGCGCGTGCGGGCGCCTGCTGCTCACCCCCGAGGCGATCAAAGGGGCCCTCGACGACCTCGAGGAGGTCGACGAGCTCGTCGGCTCGATGGGCGAGATGGACGCGATCTCGAAGGAAACTTCGAAGGAAGCGGCCAAGATCAAGGTCTGCCCCCACTGCGGCGAGGAGCAGCGCAAGATCACCCTCGACAAGCCGACGACCTTCCGCGAGGACGGCCACAAGCTGACCCCGAAGGAGGTGCGCGAGCGCCAGGAGCGCATCCCCGACGAAGACCTGCGCCCGCTCGGGCTCGACCCCGAGGCCATGCGCCCGGAGTGGACGATCCTCACCGCACTGCCGGTCCCGCCGGTCACCGTGCGCCCGTCGATCACCTTGGAGTCGGGCGACCGCTCGGAGGACGACCTCACCCACAAGCTCGTCGACGTGCTGCGCATCAACCAGCGCTGCCGCGAGAACCGCGACGCCGGCGCCCCGCAGCTCATCGTCGAGGACCTCTGGGAGCTCCTGCAGTACCACATCACGACCTACTTCGACAACCAGACCTCGGGGATCCCGCCGGCGCGCCACCGCTCCGGCAGGCCGCTGAAGACGCTCGCCCAGCGGCTGAAGGGCAAGGAAGGCCGCTTCCGCTCGAACCTGTCGGGCAAGCGCGTGAACTTCTCGTCGCGCACCGTGGTGTCGCCCGACCCGTTCATTTCGATCAACGAGGTGGGCATCCCGCTCGAAGTCGCGATGGAACTCACCATCCCGATCCGAATCACCCAGCACAACATCGACCGGGTCAAGGAGCTCGTCAAGCGCGGCCCCGCGCAGTACCCGGGCGTGAACTACGTGATCCGCCCGGACGGGCGGCGCATCAAGCTCACGGACAAGAACGCCGAGACGGTGGCCACGACCCTCGAGATCGGCTACGTCGTCGAGCGCCACCTCCAGAAGGGCGACATTGTGCTGTGCAACCGGCAGCCGTCGCTGCACCGGATGTCGATCATGGCCCACGAAGTGCGCATCATGGAGGGCAAGACGTTCCGGTTCAACCTCTGCGTGTGCCCGCCCTACAACGCCGACTTCGACGGGGACGAGATGAACCTCCACGGGCTGCAGTCGGAAGAGGCCCGCGTCGAGGCGCTCATCCTGATGAAAGTCCAGGAGCACATCCTCTCGCCGCGGTTCGGCGGCCCCATTATCGGAGGCATCCACGACCACATCACGGGGATGTTCCTGCTGACCTTCAAGCAGCGGAAGTTCACGGAGGACGCGACCTCGCGCCTGCTCTCGTACATGAACTGGCGCGACGACCTGCCTGCACCGGCCATTGTCAAGGACGGGGTCAAGTACTGGACGGGCAAGCAGCTCTTCTCGATGATCCTGCCCAAGGGGCTCGCCATCGAGTACAAGTCGTCGACTTGCATCAACTGCGACATCTGCGTCAAGACCCGCTGCGACGCCGAGATCAACGTGGACTCGTGGGTGCAGATCCGCGACGGGGTCCTCGAGTGCGGCACGATCGACGAGAAGTCGGTGGGCGCCTTCAAGGGCAAGCTCATCGACAAGATCGTGCGCAAGTTCGGCCCGGAGCGCGGCAAGCTGTTCCTCGACCAGTTCACGAAGCTGTCGATCGGCACGATCATGGAAGTCGGCTTCTCGACGGGCATCGACGACGAAGACATCCCCGACGAGGCGCGCCGGCAGATCACGGAGCGCCTCGACCACGCCAAGCGCGAGGTCGACAAGCGCGTGCAGGCCTACCACGAAGGCACCCTCGAACAGCTGCCGGGCCGCTCGCTTGAAGAGACGCTCGAAGTAGAGGCGATGCGGGAACTCGGCCGGGCCCGTGACGAGGCCGGCCAGATCGCGTCGCGCCACCTCGGGCTCGACAACCCGGTGGTCATGATGGCGCGCTCCGGCGCGCGCGGCTCCATGCTGAACCTCTCGCAAATGGCCGGGTGCATCGGCCAGCAAGCCGTGCGCGGCGAGCGCATCAAGCGCGGCTACCGCGGGCGCACCCTGCCGCACTTCCAGCGGGCGGACCTCGGCGCCGAGGCCAAGGGCTTCGTGAAGGCCTCGTACAAGTCGGGCCTGTCGCCCACCGAGTACTTCTTCCACTCGATGGGTGGGCGCGAGGGGCTTGTCGACACGGCGGTGCGCACGAGCCGGTCGGGCTACATGCAGCGGCGGCTGATCAACGCGCTCGAGGACGTGAAGATCATGTACGACGGCACGGTGCGCAACACCTCGGGCACGATCGTCCAGTTCAAGTTCGGCGAGGACGGCGTCGACCCCATGCGCTCGGTGCAGGGCAAGGCGATTGATGTCGACGACATCATCCGCGAGATCGTGGGGCCCGATGTCGAGATCGAGGCGGACCAGGAGATGTTCGAGGGGCTCGGCTTCTCGGACTACGAGGAGCTGCGCATCGAGCTTGAGGAAGAGGACTACTCTTACGAAGAGGGGGGCGACTAAAGATGGTGTTCACGGTCCTCTTCTTTGGAGCCTCGTCGAGCCAGGCCGTGCACCCCGAGCGGATGAGCCCGGAGGACCTGCAAGCGGCGGCCGTCGGGCGGATCCTCGCCTCAGCCCGCGACCTTGTGCTTGCCTCCTCGCGCGCCGGCGGCGCGCTTGGCCAGTCGCGCAACCACTTTGCCCTTGCCAAGGAGAAGATCGACAAGCACGAGTTCGTGGCCGCCCTTGCGGCCGTCAACAAGGCGATCCTGGCGGTCGCCCAGCCGACCTCCCCGCTTGCCGTGAACCTGCGCGACGGCTTCGATTTCCTCGTCGCCGCCTGCTCTGCGGAGCAGGCGGGGATCGACACGCGCCACGCACAGGACATCTACGAGGCGGCGGCGGGCGAAATGGGCGAGAAGGCTGGCGCCTTCGACGAGAGCTGGGCGGCCCTTGCCGCGGCGTTGAAGCACGCCGACGCGGCCGCGGTACAGCGCCTCGCGGGGATGCTGAAGGCGCTCCACGCGCCGCAGAAAGCGTTTGAACTTACCAAGGGGGCCTGAACATGGGCAAGCAAGACACGGTCAACGCCCTGATGCGAAGGGGTATCGAGCGGCGCGCGGCCGACAAGCTCGCCGAGGCGGGCCTCACGCTTTCCGACGTCAAGCGGGCGGATGTCGAGGCGCTGCGCAAGGCGCTCTCGAAGGAAGAGGCCGAGGCGGTCGTTGCGGTCATGAAAGCCCCGGCGCCCAAGGGCGAGGCCGCGGAGCGGCCCACCGCCGAAGCGTCCGAAGACGACGAGGAAGAAGATGACGAGGAGACGGGCCTCTTCGACGACGACGAGGACGAGGAAGCGGTGGCAGGGCCGGCAAAACCGGCCGCGGGCAAGCGCCGCGTCGAGGTCGAGGACGAGGAAGTCGAAGCCGAGATCCTGCCCCTCGACAAGCTGAAGAAGATCGAGCGGCCCTATTCGAAGGACGAGAAGCGGATCGTCGAGATCCTCCACGAAAAGCAGGGGTGGCTGCCGCGCAAGATCGTCAACCAGATTGCGCGCAAGACCTCGAAGCTGAAGCTCAAGAAGCCGCAGGTGGAGCACATCGTCTCGCGCGCGATGGAGGCGTTCGGGGCCGCGCTCATCGACCCCACGGAGTCGGTGGGCATCGTGGCCGCCCAGTCGATCGGCGAACCGGGCACGCAGATGACCATGCGCACGTTCCACTACGCGGGTGTCGCGGAAATCAACGTCACGCTGGGCCTTCCCCGCCTCATCGAGATCGTTGACGCAAGGCGCGAGCCCTCCACCCCGATGATGGAGATCCACATCCTGCCGGAATTCGCGCAGGACTACGACACGGTGGAGCGGGTGGCCTCCGAGATCGAAACGACGAAGCTCGCCGACATCGCGGTGATCGAGACCGACGTCATCAACATGGCCGTCACCGTCGAGCCGCAGGCGACGCGCATCAAGAAGAAGGAGATCACGCCCGACGACATCGAGAAGTCGATCGGCAAGCTCAAGAAGAAAACGTTCGACCAGATGGTGCAGAAGGACGGCAAGTTCGTCATTACGCTCGAGGAGCCGTCGTACTTCAAGCTGCACGCGCTCACCGAGGCCGTGAAGGCGCTCAAGATCAAGGGCATCGACGGCATCCAGCGCGCGATCATCCGGCGCGAGAACGAGGGGTTCGTCATCTACACGGAGGGGAGCAACCTGTCGAAGGTGCTGCGCCACCCGAAGGTGAACTCGGACCGGACGCTCACGAACTCGATCAGCGAGATTTTCCAGGTGTTGGGGATCGAAGCGGGGCGCAACTCGATCGTGCGCGAGGCCCAAAAGACGCTCGGCGAACAGGGGCTCACGGTCGACATCCGGCACATCATGCTCGTCGCCGACCTGATGTCCTGCGACGGCGACGTGCGCGCGATCGGCCGGCACGGCATCTCGGGCGCCAAGGCCTCGATCCTGGCGCGCGCGGCGTTTGAAATCACCACCGCCCACCTGCTGAAGGCGGGCGTGACGGGCGAAGTCGACCCCCTCGAGGGAGTCGCCGAGAACATCATCGTGGGCCAGCCGGTTACGATCGGCACGGGCGCCGTCGAGCTCATCTACGAGCCGAAGGGCCACGCGAAGGTGGCCATCGCGGAGGCGAAGTAGATGGCCGACATCGCACGCTCCTTGCGCGTGGCCACCACCACGGGCGAGGTCAAGTTCGGCTACACGCAGGCGAAGAAAGCCGTGAAGGCCAAGCACGCGAAGCTCGTGGTCGTTGCCAAGAACTGCCCCGCGGAGCACCGCGACGCGCTGAAGGCCGCCGGCGCGAAGGTGCATGAGTACGAGGGCACGAACTTCGACTTGGGCGCCGTCTGCGGCAAGCCATTTGCGGTGTCCGCGCTCGCCGTCGTGAAGCCCGGCGAATCGGACATCCTGTCGGTGGCTTGAAGGGCGCCGCGGGGGCGGCAGGGGTGGCGCGATGCCGGCCGATGAGCGCAAGATCACCGAGGACGACATCCGCGCCTTCGTGCTTTTCGAGCGAGTGACGCACGCGCGGCCCAAGGACTTTGTGAAGCTTGAAGACCGGATCGTCTTCGTGGTGGAGCCCGGCCAGCTGAAGCGCGCGCTCGGGCCCCAGGCAAGCTCGCTGCACAAACTCAAGGACCTCTTCGAGCGGCCGGTGGACATCGTCGAATACCACGAGCAGCCGGAGAGGTTCCTCCGGAACATCTTCCACCAGTACCAGGTCTCAAACGTGGTGCTCTCCGAGAAGGGCGGGCGCAAGCATGCGACGGTCACGGTCGACCCGGAGGAGAAGGGGCGCGCGATCGGCAAGGGCGGGCGCAACCTGAAGGTCGCGCAGATGCTGGCCAGCCGCCACACGGACATCCAGAGCGTCAGCGTGGCCTAGTGCACCTATCCATGGAATGCACTTGCGTGGCCGAAACAGTTCGTGAGGCCCAAAGCCAAGGCCGACACGGCCTCTGACCCGACTGCCGAGGGCCGTGCGCGGGAAGGCCGTCCAGCCGCCAGGAGGTGGCCGCCGGGCCGCTTGCTGCGAGGGCGCCCGCTATCCATCAGGGGTTGCTCCGCCCCGAGGGCGGAGGAAAAGAAAAGAACCGCCTACAAGTCGTCGAAGAGGCCCTTCTCTTTCTTCTCGTCGGGCTTCTTCTCTGCGGGCTTCGGCTGGTCCTCTCCAGGCTGGATGGGCTGTGTCGGCTTATCCCCCGGCTGGTCCCAGGGGTTCTCGAACTTCGGGCCGTCGGCCTGCGGGGGTTTACCGGGCGCAGCCTCCGCGGTCTTGAGGACCTTCTTCTTGACCGCCACGGGGGCCTTCACCGGGGTCGGCGTGGTGACCTCGGCCTTCACGCCCTCGGGGGCCGCCCTGTCGGGAGCAACGACCGGCGCCTCAACGGCGTCGCCGACCGGCTTGAACTCGGTGTTGCACTTGGGGCAGCGGATGGCGTTTGCCGGGATCCAGGACGCGCAGTGCGAGCACTTCGCGATGTCCTCCTCGAACTCGACGCCGCAGCTCGGGCACTTCTTGTCACCCTCGTGCGCGGGCCGCCCGCAGTTGCCGCACTCGACGTAGTTCACCGACTTCCGCTTGGCGTTGATGAACATGACAGCCACGACCACCCCAACGGCGCCCACGGCGGCCAGCAGGATGTAGAGCGTTAGGCCGCCGCCCTGGTTGGATACGGCGGGCCCCTGGCCCACGAGCGCCGTAACGAGTTGCTGGCTCGAAGCCAGGCCAGTCGCGTCGTCGCGCGCAACCACATTGAGCGTGTAGCTCTTTGCCGTCTGGCGCCCGAACACGGTGATCTCAAAGCGGCCGTTGGCGTCGGCGCGCACCGACGGCGGCGGGTCGGGCTGGGGCGGGTTGAAGAACGAAACCTGGACGAGCGAGTTGTTGGCAGGGCCCACGGGGCTGCCGCCCGCGTCGAGGTACTGGACGCTCCCGTGGATCTTGAACGACTGCCCGACCGCGAGGTCGAAGTGGAGCGCTTCCGAGTCGACGAGCAACTGGAGGAAGGCGGGCGGCGGGGGCAGGAGCGTGAGGGTGACCAAGTACTGCCCGCTCGCTCCATTGTAGGTCGCCGTGAGCCGCAGCTGGCGGGCCCCGGGCGTGCTGTCGGTGGCCGTGTACGGCCCGGTGAAATTGAACATCCCCGCATCGTCGGTCGTGACCACCTGGGTAAACAGGGCGCCGGCCGCGCCGTCGGTGATCGTCACTTCGAGGCCCGCGTGGGGCGTGAAAGGCGCCGCGCGGTTCGGGTACATCAGCACGACGGACCCCGTTACGGAGATCTGGCTGCCGTTGATGACCGCGGTGGGCGCGACGCTTGCCCCGATCTGAAGCGAGCTTGGGCGCACGATCTCCTCGGGGAAGAAGAAAACCTCGGCGCGCGGGCCGTCCATGACCACGTCGCGCACGATGGGCGCAAAGCCGCCCTCGGCCGCCGTGACCGTGACGCGGTAATTGCCGCTGAAGACTTCGTAGCCCTGGGCGATGTTGGAGGCTGCAAGGTCCTTTTCGACGAGCGCCACGAGGCTCCCGCCGCCCGCGCTGGCGCCGCTCGGCACGGCCTGGACGGACCACGTGCCGTCGACGACCGCGTTCTGGTTGATGTCGATCGCGGTGATCGAGAGCTTGTGGAAGGTCGTCACGATCGCCGACGGGTCGACGATGAGCGCGGGGTACGACACGTCATAGAAAGCGGCCGTGGAACCGGGCTTGAAGCCCTGGAGTGTCGAAGTAAAGGTCGTGTCGCGGGCCTGGACCGTGTCGGCCGAGAACATGGTGATGGCGCAACCCGAGACCACGGTTGAGGTGAAATTGATGAAATGGGCCGAGAAGGCCGCGCTGCCTGGCGACCCGCAAAGCAGGTTCGAGGTCGCCGAGGTGAGCGTCTTGCCGGTGGCCATCAGGGTAAAGCCCGTGTAGGTCGTGAGGGTCGAGTCGCGAAGGGAGATGTCGCCGGTAGTCTGGAGGTCGACGACCGCAAAGGAGCCGATGACGCCCTCGAACAAGACGGATGTCCCCTGCCGCGCGTAGAGCTGGGTGCCCGACACCATTACGCCGGTGCCCATCGAGAACGAGGAGCCCATCAGGATGAACGAGCCCCGCGGGACATTGGTCCCATTGGCGATCGAAACGCGCGAGGACCCGAAGGTGACGACCGCGTTGACGTCCAGCGTGCCGCCCTCGGCGGTGAGCTCGGAGCTGTTGAAGAGGTAGATGTTGAGCGCGTGGTTCGACCGGATGCCGCCGCCGGGGCCAATGGCGATCTTGCCGCTGTGGATGGTGACGGCGGTTTGGTAGTCCCGGGTCTGCCAAACCGTGAGCATTCCGTTGACATTCAGGATGCCCCGCACGGCCAGGTTGCCTGTCTGGTTGTAGTCGTTGATGTCCCAGAGCGTCGTGACGGTCTGGTCGCCTGCCGTCGCCGCAAAGAGGTCGGCCGGGTCGATGACATCGAACACGAGCGCGACGGTTTCACGGTCGGACTGTGCCGTGAGCGTCGGGTAGAACTGCATGTTTACGACCGCGGAGGTGTGCGAGGCAAGGAACGTGGCGGTGTGGAGGTAGGAACCCACGTACTGGGGCGAGCCGCCGTCGAGGACGTCGGTGAGCAACCACGCCTGCGCCCTGCCCATCTCGTCCGTGGCTACCGTCGAGACGACCGCGGGCTGGAGCGCGAAGCGCGAGTCGACCGTGGCTCGGGGGATCGGGATGCCCGTGAGGTCGCTGACCTCAAACTCGGCGAGGCGCCAGATGGAGGCCGACGAGCCGGTCTCGACAAAGATGGCGCCGCTGTCGATGCCTGCAAGGTTCGCGGTCGAACCGGCCGTCAGCAAGATCGCGGGGTCGCTCCCCGAGAGCAGGGTAAGCCACTCGACACTGAGGGTTGAGCCGCTAAGTGCCATGTTGGTCGGGGAGGCTACGGCGCTGCGCTTCAGTGTGACCGTCGACCCGTGCACCGTGATCGCGCCGTTCACCGACGAGTCCTCGACCCAAAGCGGGCTGAACATGCCGCTGAGGCCCCCGTTTACGGTGGTGTTGAAGAGCCAGAGCGCGCCGCCGGTGGAGGCCACGGAGCCCCCGAGCACCGACCCGGCCCGCATCTCGACCGTCGCGAGCGCGTGGAGCGTGATCCCAAACGAAAACGAGGAGGCGATTCGGGCGTTCCAAAGGGAGAGCTTGCCACCATTTTCGACGATGAAGTCGAATTGGTTGTCGCGCTCCTGCAGGAGCGTAAAGGTCGAGTTGCTAAGCGTCAGGTGGCCGCCGCTGCGGATAATCACGAAGCCGTCAAACAGGGGGTCGAACGTGATGGGGGGAAGTTCCGTGGTGACCTCGAAGTCGCGCGAGGTCAGCACGAGGAGCCGGCCGCTCGCCTGATTGTTGCCGCCCGCGGACGCCTTTTCGGAAGGGACTGAATTCTCCACGACCGCGTAGATGTCGTGGCGCCCGCCTTGGTTCGTGAGGCTCCAGAAATACGTGAACATCGTCGGGCTGGAGAGCGAGACGCCCGAGAGCAGCGTTGTGTTGTAGATCTGCTTCATGTCTGTGGGCGGGCCGTCGTAGAGCGCGACCTTGACGAGCGACGCGTCCGAGCCGCCGACATTCGAAATGGTAACCGTGATGCCCACAGCGACGGTGCCCACGGGCGGCGCGTCGTTGTCGAAGGTTACGGAGTCGACGCGCAGGTCGGGCCTGGCGCGCACGGAGATCTCCTGAGAGATCGCGTTGTTGTTGCCCGGGTTGACGTCGGGCTCCGAGGGTTGGACGGTCACGGTGACCGTCGTGGGGCCCTCGCCGGAGATGTTCCATTGGATGGCCGTCTCGACTTGCGACTGGGCGCTGAGGAAGACGATCGTCGAGGAGCCGATCAGTTCGCCGGTTGAAGTCACGTAGGCCTTGACCACGATGTCCGTGGCGTTCTGGTCCCCAAGGTTGTGCACCGTCACGAGCACCGAGACCTGGCTCCCGTCGACCGGGTTCGGCGAGGAGAACGCAATGTCGGGCGTGGCGATCGCGGCGTCGGTGCCGGCCACGGCGTAAGCTCCGCCCGCAAGGGCAAGAGCGGCCAGCACCGCAGCGAGCAGGGCAAATGCGTTCACAAGGTGCCGTGCGTTGCGGGCCGTTTTCGGCTGCATGGTTCGAACCCCCGGGGTCGTTTAGCGGTGCGGGCGCGCGCGCTGTCCAGACGGGACGCTTGCGCCCCCCACCGTTGCTTTCTTGCGGCTGACGTTAGCAGAGCGATCTGGCTTTCGTCTACCGCAGTGCGCTTGAACAAGAAGGACGCTATATAAGCGTTCCCGGGGCACTTTCATCGCTGTTTTCCAATGCTTCACGGGCCGCAAAATCATTTTATATGGTGCGCCGGGTAATCGCGCCCTAAACTCAGCACTGGAATCGATTCCATCGATTCTTGCCAGAAGCGGGGGTGGACCGATGAGCACAAAGCAGGCCGCAGATCGCAAGTCCCGAACGAATCTAAGCCGCAGGCTCCCATTGCTCCTGTGCCTGGGAGGGGCGCTGCTTGCCATCACGTTCGTTGCAGGGGCGGCCTCGGCCCTTCCAGACCTCGTCGTTGCAAACGCGGACGTCTCGCTGGGGGTGCGCTCTCCGACGCAAGGCAACACGGTCTCGCTTGAGGCGACTGTGCACAACACGGGGGACGCGAACGCCACCGGCTTTACCGTGCGCTTCACCCTCGACGGCGTGACGACGCTTGCCAATGTGGCGGTCGGTTCGCTCGCCGGGGGCGCCACCACGAACGTCACAGCAAGCTGGAGCGTTGGGGCGACTGCGCTTGGCGCCCACACGCTCACGGCCACGGCCGATGCCTCTGCAGCGGTGGCGGAGAGCAACGAGGGCAACAACGCCGGTCAGATTTCCTTCAGCGTGAATGCCGCTCCGGTGGCGGTGGCCTCAGTAAACGTGACCACGCACGAGACCTACGTCAACTTCGCTTTTGTGGGCACCACTTCGACCGACTCGGATGGGACGATCCAGAACTACCTCTGGGTCTTCGACGACGGGAGCGTCGGCACCGGCGCCACGGTCACGCACCAGTTCGCCGACGGCGGCGCGGGCACCGGCAAGAGCTACACCGTCACCCTGGTCGTGACGGACAACGACGGCGGGACGGGCTCGGCCCAAGTCAGCGTCCTTGTGACCAACCGGGCGCCCGCCGCCGTCGCGCTGAACGTCACGGGCCTTACCGTGACTGCCCTCGTCTTCGATGCGAGCGGGTCGACCGACCAGGACGGCCGTATCGTAAACGCGACCTGGGCCTTTTCCGACGGCGTGACGCTCTACGGGCTTACGGTCCTGCGCTCGTTTGGGGACAACGGCGCGTACACGGCGACGGTCACAGTGCGCGACGACGACGGCGCAACCGCCGCGGTCGTGATCTCCATCACGATCAGCAACCAGCCGCCAACGCCCGTCATCTCGACTTCGCCCGTGATGCCGTTCCAGCCCGGCCAGTCGGCTTTCTTTGACGGCCGCAACTCGTACGACGTGGACGGCGGCATCACGAACTACACGTGGTTCTTCCCGGGCGGGGTGACGGTCCACGGCTGGAACGCCACGCACGCCTTTGCGGTGAACGGCACCTACAACGTCACGCTCCTGCTCATCGACGACGACGGCGACTTCGCCCAGCTCACGATCGCGGCGCTGGTCGGCAACGACACGGTTGGCACGCGGACGCCCACCCCGCCCGTGCCGCGGATCGCGAGCTCGGCGGTGACCGTCTTCACGGGCCAGCCCGTGACCCTCGACGCCTCGAACTCTACGGACGACACGGGGATCATCTCGTACCTCTGGGACTTCGCCGATGCCGCCGTCGGTGTGGGCATGGTCGTCTCCCACTCGTGGGCGAACGACGGCAACTTCGTCGTGACCCTGAATGTCACGGACACCGACGGCAACTCGAGCTTCGGGGTGATCACCATCCACGTCAAAGACCGGGCGCCCAATGCCGCGATCCTTGCCTCGCCGACCACCGCCCAGACGCTCGTGCTCATCGCCTTCGACGCCTCGAGCTCGTCGGACCCGGACGGCACGCTCCTCTACTACCGTTGGGACTTCGGCGACGGAGCAGTCCTCTACGGCCGCGCCGTCCAGCACACCTACACGCGGGCGGGGAACTACACGGCGATGCTGACGGTCACCGACAACGACGGCGTCGATGGCTCGGCAACGACGCAGGTCGCCATCACGAACCGCGCGCCCAAGGCCGTTACGCCGGCGAACTTCTCCGTGCCGACCTTCGACGAGCGGATCTTTGATGCGTCGGCGTCCTTCGACCAGGACGGCCTCGTGCAGACGTACACATGGGACTTCGGGGACGCCACGACCGCGGCCGGCCGCTCCGTGAAGCACGCATTCGCCACGATCGGCATCTACACCGTGAGGCTAACGGTGCGCGACGACTTCGGGGCGACCGGCACTTCGACGATGACCGTCACCGTCACGAACAATGCGCCCAGCGCGATGATCACCGCGCCTTTCTCCGTGTACACGGGCGACCCGGTCACTTTCCAAGGCAACGGGATCGACCGCGACGGGACGATCGCCAGCTGGTTGTGGAATTTCGGCGACACCCAGACGGCCGCGACCGCGGACTTCGCTTCGCACGCGTACCCGACGCAGGGCCTCTACACCGTCACGCTCACCGTCACCGACAACAACAGCGCGGTCGGCGTGGCCACCTTCCAACTGCGCGTCCTCAACCGCCTGCCCACGGCGCGCATCGCCGAGCCGGCAGCGAACTTCACGCGTGAGTCGCTCTCGGCGGTGCACTTTGCAGCCACCGGCTCCTCGGACCCCGAGACGCCGCTTGCAAACCTCCAGTACTTCTGGATTTTCGGCGACGGGGCTGTGGCCTCGGGGCTTGCCGTCGACCACGCGTTCGGGCGCGCGGGCACCTTCACGGTCATCCTCACGGTCTCGGACGGCGACGGCGGGGCGTCGAGCGCAACGCTGCCGGTGGTCATCACGAACCAGGCCCCGCACTCGAGCCCAACCGCGAACCTCACGGACACGCAGACGCTCGTGTCGATCAAGTTCGATGCTGGCGCAAGCATGGACCCCGACGGGACGGTCCAATCGTACCTGTGGGAATTCGGCGACGGGTCGACCTCGAGCCTGAAGTCGGTGGACCACACCTACCTGAGTGCGCCCGAAGCTGCGGCGGCCTACACGGTGCGCCTCACGGTCTTTGACAACCTCGGCGCGTCGAACCTTGGGACGGTCGATGTCACGGTTGCCAACCGGGCCCCCTTCGGCGTCATCGACTTCGGCACGCCGGTGTACGCCACGCTCTCGGCGTTCTTCCGGACGGCCGGCTCTTCGGACCCCGATGGGATCATCATTTCGTACCTCTGGAACTTCGGGGACCAGAGCCCGACGGCGACCGGCTCCGAGGCGGCCCACGCCTACGCGGCAGCGGGCAGGTACAATGCGACGTTGACGGTGACGGACAACCGTGGCGGTGTGACGGTGGCGTCGAAGGAAGTCATCGTGGAGCCGAAGCCCAATTACGGCACGAGCACGCCCCCGCCGCCCCCCCCCACGCAGCCCGGCTTTGAGGCGGTCGCCGGCTTGGTGGCGCTCGGGGCGGCCGCCGCCATCGGCGCCTCGTCGCGCCGGCGGCGCTAGATGCGCTCGCTGAGTCCCTTCTCGATCTGACTGGCCGCCTCGGCCGCGGCCCTGGCAGGGCTCTCCGCTTGGGCAATCGCCCGGCCCACGATCACGAAGTCGGCGCCAGCGCGCGCCGCATCGCGCGGCGAGCCGCCCTGGGCGCCCGCGCCTGGGCTGAAGATGAGGACGCCGGCGCCTCGTTTGCGAAGCGCCGCGATCCGATCGGGCCGAGTCGCCGGCGCGACGATGCCTCCGGCACCCCCGGCGAGCGCAGCATCGAGCAGTCTCTCAGCGGCCGGCTCCGTAAACTCTCGGCCCCCCTCGTGGGACATCTCGACGACGGCAATGGCGAGCGCGCCCTTCGCGCCGCATGCCTCCGCCACCGCGGCGACCGAATCCCTCCCGGCAAAAGCGTGGCAGATGACGGCGGAGGCGCCGGCCTCAAGCGCCAGGCGCGCGATCGCGCCCGCCACCGGCGGGATGTCCGCGATCTTGAAGTCGCAGATGACGGGGAGCCTCGAAGCGGAAGCGACGCGGCCCACGACCGGCAGGCCGGCCGCAAGGACGGCGGGGTAGCCGAGCTTCACGGCGTCGGCGTAGGGCGCCGCCTCGCGCGCGACGCGCAGCGCGGCCTCGCCGTCCTCGAGGTCGATGGCAACCACGAGCCCCGTGCGCCGCACCACTCGCGCGCCGCCTTTGCTCATCTCGACCCCCTCAGTCGACGACCCGCCGCCTGCAGGCGCGCGCGAGGTCGGCCTCGGCCGCCTTCCACCCCGGGAACCGGTGGAGCCGCTCGACGAACGACCGCGGGTGGAGTCGCCTTCGGCGCGGCGCGCGTGCCGGGGTCGCGGGCTGCGCCCGCTCGCCGACGAAGTCCTCGAAGTGGAGGAGCTCGTGGTAGAGAAGGTAGCGCACCGTGTCGCTGCCCACGCGAGGGTGGTCAAGCAACCTCGACACGCTGATCGCGATGTGGGCCTCGTCGAAGGCGGCGAGGACCGCGCGCGCGCGCCCCTTTGTCCATGCAACGGGCGGCGGCGAAAGGGGAGGGGCGAACATCGACCGCGCGACCTCGCCGGTGAGCAAAGCAAGGTCGTGGTGGCGGCCCTGCGGGCCGAGCGTGCGCCGCCTTGCGCGCGCCGCGCGCATCTGCAGGGAGATCTCCCGTGTGCGCGGGTCGGCAAGCCACGCTCCGTAGGCCTGCCGCGCCCAGCCCGGCGCTTGCCTCGACAGCACGCGGGCCGCGAGCACGTGGGCAATTGCGGCCTGGACCTCGGGGGGCTCCTCCGCGACCCCGTCGCTAAGCGTGACGAGGAGGCGGCCGTCCTGCGAAATCCGCGCGGTGCTCTTCAGCGTCGTATACATCTTGTAACGCACCGCCACGGCGCGCTCGTCCATCCGGTGTGCGCGTGCAAGCTCCCGTTCGAGGGCGACTGGCAACGCCGGATGCAAGCCGCGCGCGGCCCCCTGCCACCGGCCAAGAGTTAGCTGATGCACCCCGACCCCAAAGCGCGCGAGACGCGCCTTGCCGGATAAACGTAACGAGCCCCGGCGGCCTTAAATAGACTCGATCCTGCTTCCGGCGGCGCTGGCGGCTTGCTCGCGCTTTCCTGGAAGGTTGCGCTCGACGAAGAGTCCGCCCTAAGGGGGGACACCCACGGAGCCCGCGCGTAAACGGCGCTCCGTTGTCCCGAAGGCGCTCACCTACTCGGAAATCCGGCGCATCTGGCCTCCGCTGATCAAGAATACGCCGACCGTGCGGCAGGCATCCCTCTCGCTGCTGGCGGGGCTCGTCGGAGACCTGTTCGCCGGCCTTGTCCTTGCCCAGTACGCAAGCGTGTTGCTCCTCGTGCCCGGGCTCATCGCGCTTTTGCCTGCGGCAAACGCGCTGCGGGGCAACATCTACGCGCCCTTCGGGTCGAGGCTCGGGACGTACCTCCACACCGGGCTCCTCCGGCCGCGGCTCGTCCGCTCGAAGGTGCTCGACCAGAACCTGCTCGCCGTGACCGCGCAGTCGCTCGTCATGTCCTTCCTCCTCTCCGTCCTGTCGTGGACCGTCGCCCAGGCGCTCGGCATCAAGATCGTCGGCCTCGAGAACCTCGTGTTCATCGCCACGGTCTCGGGCGTCGTCGCCGGAGTCGTCCTCTCGGTGGGGGCCTTCGTCCTTTCGTCGGTGGCGTTCAAGCGGGGCTTCGACCCCGACAACGTGAACGCGCCCCTCATCACGGCCGGCGGCGACCTGCTGAGCGCGCTCCTCCTCGTGGGCCTTGGCGGCGGCCTTCTTGCCGTTGACTTCAACCCGGCGCTCGTTTGGCCCGTCGACATCGCGGCCCTCGGGGCAACGGCGTGGCTCGTCCACCGGACCTGGAGCCTCCAACGGCCGATCGCCCGCCAAATTTTCCGCCAGAGCCTGCCGGTCCTCGTGGCGACGGTCGCCCTCGAACTGCTCACGGGGCTCGTGCTCGAGGCCAACCTGGATAACCTCGCGGGCGCCGCGAACGCGGCCTACCTGATCCTCATCCCCCCCATGCTTGCCGACGGCGGTAACCTGGCGTCGATTCACTCCTCCCGCCTCTCCTCGGCGATGCACCTCGGGATCACGCGGCTCGGGCGGCGCCCCGACGCCTTCGCGATGGCCGACATCCGCGACATGGCGGGGGTCGGCATGCTCGTCTTCCCGGCCATCGGCGTCTTGGTGTTCATCACCGCGGCGCTCACGGGCGTGGCCCACCCCGGGTTCTTGGGGCTGGTCGGGGTGTCGGCGATCGCGGGGGCCGCCATCATCGCGTTGGTCCTGCCGCTCGGCTACTACACCACGGTGGCCTCGTTCAAGCTCGGGGCCGACCCGGACAATGTGGTGATCCCCATCACCAATTCCGTCATCGACGTCGTCGGGGTCGTCGTGCTCCTTGGCGTCGCCACCTTGATCGGCGGCCTGTAGGCACCCTAAATTCGGCGCCGCTTGCCGGTGCAAAGCGCCCGCAGGTGGTCCTCGGCGGCAGGAGGCCCGCGCGCGAAGAGCACATCGCCTGCCTCGACCTTGTCCTCGGGGCCCGGCCCCACGATCCACTTCTTCGCGCGGCGGATCGCAATCACGCGCATCCCCGTCTTGGTCGCAAGCTGGAGTTGGCGCAGCGTCTTGGCCGCAAAGACGCTGTCGGGCCCGACCGCGGTGCGGGTCACCGTAACGTCCGACTCGCGCACGCTCTCCACGAGCACGGGGTGCACCTGGATGTCGCGCAGCGCCGCATCGGCGATCTCGCGCGCCGCGTCGGCGATCTGCTCGATCGCCGTCGAGAGATGGAACATGATGAGGGGCTTGTCGACGTTCTTCGTCTCGATGGCCTCCTCGATCACGCGGCGCTGGAGTTTGCCCACGAGCTCGTCGACTTCCTCCTCGAGGATCTCGACTTCTTCGGCGATTTCGCGGGAGTCGTAGAGGATCGCGCTGTAGGCGAGGTCGACCATCAGGTCGGAGGTGTCCTTGAGTTCGACAAACCAGGCGTCGGTCTCGCCTTTGGTGCCCGGGGTCTGCGGTGGGGTGGGGGCCGGGGCTGGCGCCGGCTGCGCCTTGACGGCATCTTCGTAGGAGCTCTTCCCTGCCGCGACCGCGCGCAGGTGGTCGATGCCCTCTTCGGTCCCCACGACGATCACCTGGTCGCCGGCCTTGAACACGACGTCGTCGTGGACGTCGTACGTCCAGCGCTTCCCGCGCCTTACGGCGATGACGCGGATGCCAAGCCGGGTCTCGAGCGACAGGTCGGCAAGGGTCTGGCCCGTGAGCGGCGAGGCCTCCTCCATGGTGATGAGGCGGATCCGCTCGCCCGACCCCTTGAGGATGAAGGGGGCAAGCGGCCGGTACTCGAGTTCGGAAGAGAGCACCTTTACGATGTCGGCGGCGGCATTTGCAATCGTGCCACCGGCACCGGCCACCTGGAGGATGCCGAGCATCATCTGGGCGTCCTGGAGCGTCCGGGTGGAGAGCATCACCTGCAGGCGGAGCAGGTAGCGCAGCCGGTACATCCGGCTCTCGAGCCGCAGGACCTCCTCGGCGATCTCCTCGGAGTCGAAGATGAGCGCGCTGTAGGCAAGGTCGACGCTAAGCTCCGCGATGTCCTTCATCTCGATGAGCAGGTCCTTGACGGGGCGCGGCTCGTACTCGACGCCGGCGCGCGTCTCGGTCTCGCTGAAGGCGGGCATGGGCTAAGGGTCACCTCGGGAAGGAGTTCTTGAGCGTCGGTAAAGGCAGGAGCGCGGCCAGCATAAAGGCTTGCCTTGACATGATATGAACGCCAAAAGGCCGGCGGTTCAGGCGGCGGGTAGGGCCGCCTGCCGCAGGCCGGCGCGCCGCAGGGGGGCCAGCCGCCGCAGCAGCGCTCCGACGCTTGCGCCGGCGACGGGCTCGAGGTTCTCGCAGTCCGCGCGGTTGTAGCCCACGAGCAGGCGCAGGGCGTTTTCGGAGCCCGTGCGCTCGAAGGTGCGCCACAGGCGCACCGCGTCGGAGCCCGCCAGCACGCGCGTCTCGAGGTCGCGCGTGACGCCAAGCTGTCGTTCGATCGCCTTCAGGCCTCCGCGCCAGCCGAGGCGCCGCGCGCACGATAGGAGGTCGAGGTGCGCGGCCGGCAGCCGCGCCGAAGGGAACGACGCGCGGATGAATGGCAGGTCGAACCCCGCGCCGTTGAAGGTGACGAGGAGCTTTGCGCCCTCGAGGGCCTCGCTGATGGCGCCTGCCGAGAGCGTCCGGCCCCGGACGAGGCCTAAAAAGCCGATGGCCGGTCGGTAGATGCCCACGACGGTGATCGCGCTGTACCGCGAGAGCCCGCTCGTCTCGATGTCGAGGTAGGCGGCCTCGCCGGCGAAGCGCCCGTACATGCGCCAAGCCTCGCCGTGGGGCAAGCGCGACGCGAAGAACGGCGCATCGCCCTGCGCGTGGGCACCCGCGGCGCGCAGCGCATCGCCGTTTAGCACCCGTTTGCGCTCGGGGGAGAACCCGGCGATGTGCCCTTGGGCCGCAAACGCCTCGAGCGTGTCGACGCCGTCCGCCCACAGCCGCCGCTCCGTGATGGGACCCACCCCCGGGAGCACGATATGGGAGGCGCGAAGGATGTCGGGCGCATCGTCGGCCATGGGGAGGCGACCTTTGGGGCGAGCGCCTTCAAAACCCTTCCGGGGGGTTCGGCGAATGGGCTATCCCGATCGGGCTTTGCGGCCGGCCCCGAGCACCACGGCCACGCCGATGAGAGCGGCGAGCAGCACCAGACCGTCAAACCCGGGGGCGACCTGGCGGGGCGCCGCCGGCGGCACATAGACGTAGACCGTGGCGGTGGCATTCTCGTGGCCGTCGGAGACCTTCAGCGTCGCGCGGTGCGTGCCGGGCTGGGTGAAGGTGACCGTGGCGGTGCTGCCCGGGAAGGTGCGGCCATCGTCGATCTCCCAGGTGTAGGTGAGCGCGTCGCGCGCGCCGTCGTAGTCCAGGCTCGCGCTGCCGTCGAGGAGCACCGGCTCCGAGAGGTTCGCCACACGGTCGGCGCCGGCCGAGGCCACGGGCAGCTGGTTCACGTAGAGCGTGCCGCCGGTGGCGCGGTCGCCCCAACTGCCCACCGAGTTGCGCGCGCGGTACTGGAACTCGTATGCGTACCCCCGGATGACCGAGGCGGAGTCGAAGTGGTACGTGACCTGGTCGGGCGGGAGCGCCACCGTGAGCCAGTCTTCCCAGGTGCCGAGCGCATTGTAGCGGAAGGGGGCGCGGCGGTACTGCAGCTCCCCGGCGACGATGGGGTACCCGAGGTTGTCGGAGGCGCCGAAGGTGACGTTGAGGTCGGTCGAGGTCCACACGCCGTCGAGGTATTCGATGTGGGCGGAGGGGCCCGGGATGACCACGCGCACCGGCGAGGAGGCGACCCACGGCGACCAGGTGCCTGCCCCGTTCTCGCCGTGGACGCTGATGTGGTAGGTGCCGCCATTGGCCAGGCTAAGGCCGCTGATCACCGAGACCGGGCTGGTCACGCGCTGGGGCAGCAGCACATCGCAAAGGCCCGGGCCCGTGCCCACGCAGTACTCGAGCGCGGCGACCGACGTCTCGGGGTCGCTGCAGGAGAACGAGACCGCGAGGTTTTCGAGCGAGGTGGAGGTGCCGCCGGGGACGCTCACGCGGCAGGTCGGGGGCGTAGTGTCCACGCGCGTCGACCCGGCGGCCGAAGGGTCGCCGAGGTTCCCGGCGCGGTCTCGCGCCGAAACGCGGAACGAGTAAAGCCGGTCGGCCGCCGCCGTATAGATCCCGTGGTCGCCCGCGAAGTTCGAGAGCCAGGTGGACCAGGCGCCGCCTTCGGGCATGACTTCCACGCTGTAACCGGCGATCCCCGAGCCGCTGGGGCCGTCATCGCCCGTCCACCGGACCTCGAAGTTGCGCGTCTGCTCGAACGGCGGCAGGTCGAGGAGCGAAGCGGTCGGCCGGTCGGTGTCGATCGTGGTGCACGTGTCGCCCGCGGTGCTCGAGATGTAGAGCTGCTGGTTGCCGGCCGCGTCGGCGGCCCGCATGCGGAAGCAGTAGGTGTGGCCGTTGAGGCCGTTGAAGGTTGCGGAGGTCGCCGACTCGCTGATCTTGAAGTCGGTCCAGGGACCGTCGAGGCCGTCCTTGACTTGCACGTCGAAGGGTGCGGCGGCAAGCCCCGCCCCGCCTGCAGGGTCGACCGCCGACCACGAGACGATGAAGCTCTCGACCGTGGAGAAGCCGGGCGAGGTCGCCTGTCCTTCGGGGGGAAGGTCGTCGACCGTGAAATTCTGCGGCACCGACCACGCGCTCCACTGCAACCCGTCAAAGGCGGTGGCGCGCCACCAGTACTTCTGCCCGTTCGCAAGCCGGTCGGCGTCGGGCATGGTGAAGTTCGCATCGAGGCCCGCGAGGAAGAGCGGACGTTCCCAGCCCGCTGTGCTCAAGTTGGCGTCGTAGTCGCGCGCGACCGTAGCAAACAGCGGGTCGGTCGAGATCTGGATGTGGTAGCGCAGCGTGTCGCCGTCGGTGTCGGCCGCGTTGACCACGAAGGACGGCGTGGCGTCGACAAAGACGCCGGCGGCGGGCCATACGAGGGCGGGGGCCGATGACCACGCGTTGTAGGGGATGGAGAGGTTCGTGAGCTGGATCGTGGCCGGCCGCTCCCACTTGATGCGGATGGGGATATAGACGCTGCCGTTGGCGTCTTGCTGTCCCCAATTGTCAAGCACGTAGCGGTTGACGACGCTGGCCGGCACCGTGCAGTGGAACAGCCCCAGGGCCACGCCGGGGAAGTAGCAGTCGCCGTTGGCGGGCTGGAAGTCGCGGGCAAAGTCGAGACTGACATTGGTCGGGGTCGTCTCGACCAGGTAGTCGACGTTGACGGACAGCACCCACGCCGTAACCGCCGCGTGGCTCGACCAGAAGTCGAACTTGTACTGGATCGAGGAGGTGTTGGAGCCGTTGAGGTTGACCGTCTGGTTCTCGCCCGCGGGGAACCATGTGAACCCGCCGTCGAAGGTGACCGAGGCGTTGAAGGTCGTGACGTTTGCAACGACATTGTAGTCGTCCCACCACATGGACGCCGACACAATGGGGTCGCCGACGAAGGCCAGGTCGACGATGGGCGCCGACACATAGGTGCCGAAGAGCTGGTCCTTCTGGCGGAAGATGTAGGAGAGCGGGCTGACCCCGCTCGTGGTGGCCACATCGGGGAGCGTGTCGTTGCTGAAATTGCCCACGGCGATGCCCATCCGGATGCTGCCGGAGGCCGGCGCCGCGTACTTCGACACATTGGCAATCTTGAACTGCCCCAGGGTGCGGGCGTTGGCTTCCCAATACGCGACCTGGAGCTGGTTGTTGCCGGTCGCGATCACGACATCGTTGTGGCCATCGTCCGTCACATCCGCGATGATGATTTCGTCGACCGAGCCGCCGATGGGCAGCGAGACGATCGAGCCGCCGTCGTAGCACGAGCAGGTGGTGTTCCACGAGATGAGGTAGAGGCTTCCCGTACCGTCGGTGTCGGCCGCCACGGCGATGTCGTTCTTGCCGTCGCCGTTGAGGTCGCCAAGCGCGATGCGGTAGCCGTCGGGGACGGCGTTCACCGGAGATGGCGCGTTCCAGGTGATGTTCGACCAGGCGTAGGGGACGCCTCCCGAGAAGCCCAGGCGCCAGACGCCCGAGTCGGGCTGCCAGGTCGTGTGGTAGGCGCCCACCACGACGAGGTCGTTGCCGGCCGTGTTGTCCGCCTGGCCGATCGCGATCCCGTACGCCTGTTCGCTGGCGATACATACGTTTACGGGGCAGCCCTGGAAAGTGAGGGAGGCGAACCGGTTGTCCTGCCACCCGGCGGCAATGCGCGTCGAGTCCGGCGTCCATGCGATGGACAAGAGGAGGCTTGACCCCGCCGGAGCCACCGAGTAGGACTGGAGGACAGCGCCGTTGCGCCCGTAGGTGTAGAGGCGGCCGTCGAGGCCGCCCGTCGCGAAGCGCGAGGAGTCCGGCGCAAAGGCGAGCGCCCAGATGTCGCCGGTGTGCGGTGCCACATTGGAATTGAGCGTCCAGTTGCTCGTCCACCAGCTGCGCGTGCGCCGGTCCAGCCCGGCGGCGGCCACCTGCGAGCCGTCCGGCGACCAGTCGACGGCCTTGAGCCCGGCCGTGGGGCCGGTGAGGTTCTGGAAGTTCCATGCCGACGCGATGTTCCAGACGTGGACGACGGCATCGCTGCCCGCCGAAACGAGCTGGCCGCCGGCGGGGTCGAAGGCAAGCGAGTTGACCGCCGAGGGTGCCGTGAGGTTTGCGACCACGGAGAAGCCGGACGCCGACCAGACCGCGATCGCGCCCGTCGAGCTTGCGGCCGCTAGGCGGTTGCCCGCGTCGGAGAAGTCGAGGCTGGTCACATTGCCAAGGATTGTGAGGTTCGCGGCGTAGGCCCAGGTCGAGCTGTTCCAGACGTGCACGACGCCGTCGGAACCGCTCGAAGCGAGCAGGCTGCCGTCGGGCGACCAGGCCACACGGTTGACGGTGCCGTTGTGGGCCCGGATTTGCTTGATGAGCGTGCCGTTGTCGCCCCAGCGGACGAGCACGGTGCCGTCTTCAGCGCCGGCCGCCAGCCGCGAGTCGGGCGCGTAGGCCACCGAGAGGATGGAAAACTCCTGGCCCGTCTGGACGCGTCCGATGCTCGTGAGTACGGACTTGTCCCAGAGGCGGACATAATTCGCGGTGCTGCCGGTGAAGAAGAACTGGCCGGTACGCTCGAAGTCGGCGGCGTAGACGAAGAAACTGCCTTCGACGACGTCGTCGGTGAGCGCGTAGTCGCTCGTCCGGTAGATGCGGATGTGGCTGTCGAGGCTGGCAGCGAGCAGGCGCGTGCCGTTGGGGGAGAAGACCACGCGGTAGACATCGGCGCCCGCCTGCGTGCGCTCGAGCGTCTTGGTGAGGTTGACCATGTCCCAGACGAGCATCTTGTCGTCGTCCGAGCCGGAAGCGAGCGTGAGGCCGTCCGGCGAAAACGCGACGCTGTGGATTGCAAGGGAGTGCCCGGTGAGGTTTGCCACGAGCGAGTAGTCCACCGTCGAACGCACGCGCACCGTGCTGTTCCCCGTGCCGGCAACAAGGTACGTCCCGTTCGGGGAGTAGGCGAGCGAAAACACCGTGCCGTTATTGTCGGCGAGGTCGAAGTCCAAAGTGGGCGGCATCGTGGAGAGGTTCCACACCTTGATCGTCTTGTCAGCGCCCCCCGAGGCCAGGTTAGCGCTGTCGGGCGAAAAGGCGAGGCCGTACACCGCGTTCGTGTGGTTGGTGAGGTTCGCCGCGACGGTCCAGTTGGAGGTGCGCCAAAGGAGCACGGTGTTGTCCGCCCCGGCCGACGCGAGGTACTGGCAGTTGGGCGACCACGCGAGCCCGTTGACGGAATTGCTGTGGGCCGTGAGGGTCGCGACCGTCGTCAGATTCGTCTGATAGTAGACGTAGATGTTGTTGTCGATGTTGGCTTGGGCGACCCAGCTCGTGCACGGCGCGGGAGCCGCCGCGAGGAACGTCGCGCGGTTTCCGTACTGGAGGGTCTGGAACCGGACCGAATAGTTGTTCGCGCCCCAGAAGTCGAGGTTGTTTCCGGAGAACTGGCTCCACCAGTAGACCGTGCGGTTGGGCAATACCGTGGCGATTTCCGGGTACCCGTCGCCCGTAAGGTCGCCGACATCAAAGTCCCATGGCAGCGTGCTCAGGCCGCCGCCGACCATGAACACAGGCCCCTCAAGGTGGGCCCCGCCCCACGGGTTTTGCACATACGCGTACCAGTAGGCGCTCCCCGAGACGTTGGTGAGGACGACCGCGTCCATCCGGCCGTCGAGGTTGAGGTCGACGGCCTTCACGCCCATCGGCACGCCCGTCGAGAGCGTATAGTTCGTGCTGTTCAGCCAGTTGCCGCCTGAGAAGCGCCGGATCTGGAGGGTGTTGCCGGCGAGCACGGCCAGGTCGTCCTTCCCGTCGGAGTTGAAGTCGCCCGAAGCGACATCGTAGTTGGCCACGCCCGTGGTAAACGAGGTGTTGGCATTGTTGCCGGTGTTGGGGAAGAAGGGGGAACTTGTGTCCAGGTCCGTGCGAAGGCCAAAGAGCGATGTGGTGTTTTGGAAGAGGGCTGTCGGCTGGTTCCATGCGCCCTGGTTGTTCTGGAGGCTCGTGCGCGTCCGGTAGCCGTGGTCGCCTTGGACATCGAGGTCGATGCTCGAGGCGACGCCTTGGACGGGGAACTTGAAGCCGTACCGAGTCGACTCCTCATTGCTCGTGATCCCCGAGCGCACCGCGCTCACATTGTCGAGCACGTTCCCCGTCCGGCACTGTTGCCAGTTGGGGTCGGTGCACTCGTAGAATTGGGTGACCGCTTGGCCGGTGTTGAATGCCGAAGCGGTCGGCGCGGGCAAGGGAACGCACAGGAGCCCGATGGCGAAAACGGTGACCTTCAAACCGAGCGAATTCAAGCGCCGCGGACGGCCCGACACGAAATGACCCCTCCTTGGGGCAGGAATCTCATCATTCCAGATGTACTGGCGACGCGAGCCCTACCGCCGCGCTAACCCTAAGGACGATATTTGAACATTATGGAGTTGAGCGAGTGGAGGCGCAATACGGTGGAAGTGGGCGCCGTGGGATGCGGTTACGGCCGTCGTTTGCGGGGAGGGCGGCCAGAATAACCGCGCCGCTGAGGGTGGGGAGAAAGGGGGCGGCGCGCCGCGCGCGGGGGGCGCGCCCTAAATTTCGACTTCGATCTGGAGCTTCTCGGTGAGCTCCTTGTACCGGTTGCGTATCGTGACTTCGGTCACGCCGGCCACGTCGGCGACTTCGCGCTGGGTGCGCCTCGAGTTGCAAAGGATCGAGGCGATGTAGATCGCGGCGGCGGCCACGCCCGTGGGCCCCCGGCCCGAGGTGAGTTCGTTCTTGCTCGCCTTGGCGAGGATCTCAGCGGCCTTCGCCTGGACGGTGCCGTCGAGCTTCAGCTCCGAGCAGAACCGCGAGATGTAGTCCTCGGGCTTCGTGGGCAGGAGCTTGAGGCGCAGCTCGCGGATCATGAAGCGGTAGGTGCGCCCGATCTCCTTGCGCCCCACGCGCGACACGTTGGCGATTTCGTCAAGGGTGCGCGGGACTTCGCACTGGCGGCAGGCGGCGTACAGCGAAGCGGCCACGACGCCGTCGATCGAACGCCCGCGGATGAGGTTCTTGTGGACCGCGCGCCGGTAGATCATGGCGGCGGTCTCGCGGATGTTGCGAGGTAGGCCCATGTTCGAGGCCATACGGTCGAGCTGGGTGAGCGCGAAAGCGAGGTTGCGCTCGGTGGCGTTGGAGACGCGGATGCGCCGCTGCCACTTGCGCAGGCGGTAGAGCTGGGCGCGGTTCTTGGTCGGGATGGACTTGCCGTAGGAGTCCTTGTTCTTCCAGCCGATAGTCGTGGAGAGTCCCTTGTCATGGATCGTGTACGTCATGGGGGCGCCGGTGCGTGCGCGCTTCTGGCCCTGCTCGGCGTCGAAGGCGCGCCATTCGGGCCCCTGGTCGATGTATTCCTCGTCGTTAACGAGGCCGCAGTCGGCACAGACGAGTTCGCCGCGCTGGTAGTCGCGCTCCAGGTGGGTGGACCCGCATTCCTGGCACTTGTCCTTCTTTTCGGCCTCGACGGTTGGGGGGTTGTCACTGTTCGCCATGGTGGTTCGCTCCGTGATTGGATTTAGCACATTCGAAAGGCTTATCGGGCAAGGCCTTCAAGGGAAGTCTCCTATTTAAATCCTCCCCGAAACCTTATAGCCAACTGGCCCGCCCGCGCGGGCGGCCGAAGGGAGGGGCGCAGCGCCTGCCGGAGACCTTCGTTTCCCATGGAGTGCCTGGCCGAAGCCTTGCGTCATACGACGGATTGGCGGGGCGCTATTTAGAGGACGCGCTGGAGGGTTCGGGGGAAAGGAGCGCGCCGATCAGACGCCGCTCGCTCCGGTGGAGGGTGTTGAGCAGCGCCTGGTGGGAAATCCCAAGCCCGCGCGCAAGCTGCCTGGACGTGGTCCGGCAAGGCACGTCGAAGTAGCCGCGGGCAAAGGCGAACTCGAGGGCCTTCCGCTGCTTGTCGGTGAGGAGCGCCAGGGGGTCCCTCCCGGGCCCCGGGAAGGCGCCGGCCGAGAGGGTCTCGAAGGCGATGCGCGACCGACGCAGGTAGGCCAGGGCCCGCCGCATCGCGGCTTCGGTCCCCACGATCGTTACGCGGATCGACTCGCGCCGGAACTCAAGGGGGGGCACAAACGAGACGCCGTACTCGAAGTACAGGCGCTTCAGGAAACCGTGGAAGGGCGCGCGCACCACGACGAGGTCGCGCGACCCTCGGGCGGCGGCGGGCGACGCCGACTCGATGCCGAAGGCGCCGACGAGGTCGAGGGCGCTGCGGCCGGGGCGGAACCGGACTTCCCAGAGGTCTACGAACTGCTGTTGCGTGAGCGTCAGATTCTGCAGGACGCGCGCCCACTCGACGACTTCGAAGAGGCCGAAATAGCCGAAGTTGCGCTTCCAGGAGGCGGTGAGGATCTTCAGGTCTGCGCGGCGCACGGGAAAACCATTGCCATGGCAATGATAATGCTTTTGTCTCCACCGGCGCACGGGACGTGCTGAGGCGCGGCCATCCAGGTTCTCCAAGCGAAGCCCCGGGCGCAAGACATCAGAGCGCGCGTCGCGTCGCTGCGCGCGCGCATGCCGCCACAGCCGCAGTACATCACGCAAGGGAAAGTCCTCTTCGTCGACCTTGAGCGGCAGGAGCTCCACACGGCGTACATGCCCCTCGAGGCGGTGCGCCGGTTCCTCGCCGGCCGCGGCGGAAACATGTGGCTGCTCTACAACCTGCTCGACGAGCGCCTCGATGCGCTCGACCCAGGCGTGCCGCTCATCTTCGGGACGGGGGTCATCACCGGGCTTGGCCCCTCCTTTGCCCGCGGAAACGCGACGAGCCGTTCGCCCGACTCGGACGCGTTCATGGATTCGAACTGCGGCGACTACTTCCCTGCTTACATGAAACTCCACGGGTACGACCACATCGTGCTGTACGGCCGCGCGCGCGCCCTTAGCATGCTTACCATCGAAGACGACAAGGTCGCGTTCCTCGACGCCCAGAAATACCGCGGGATGGACAACATCGACTTCACTGCCGCGGTCGAGCGCGACTTCGCCTGTGAGGAGGCGCGCAACATGGCGCTCGCCAGGATCACGAGCGCCGGCGAGAACCTCGTCCTCTGCTCAGGGATCATGGGCGGCCCCAAAGCCATCTGGGCGCGCGGGGGCCCGGGCGCGAAGATGGGGTCGCTCAACCTCAAGGCGATCATGATCCGAGGCGTGCGCCCGGCACCTGCAGGTGCCCGCGACTACAAGGCCTACAATCAGACCATCGCGAAGGTCACGCTGAGCACGAGCGTGGTGAAAAACGCCCTGAAGACCACAGGCACCCCTTTCCTCTACCGGCCGTCCCGCGTGCTTGGCGCGATGGGCGCCAAGAATAACCAGCTCACTACCTGGACCGACGCGCTCGACGCGGACAACATCGACCCGTACCGGCCGGGGATGGAGGGGTGCTTCAAGTGCCCGGTAAATTGCCGCCCGCTGAACGACATGACGCCCGAGGGGAAGGGCGGGTGGGGGGCCGAGTCGCAGGTCGGGCTCGCGGGCAACGCGAGTTACGACACCTCCCAAGTTGCCCTTGCTCACCACAAGACGAAGAAGGTCTACCGCGGGGCGAACGGCGACGGCGTGTACGACCGCTACGACAAGGGCGACGGGCCCGAGTACGTTACCCTTGGCAAATTCGGCCCGATGATCGGCGTGGACAAAGTCGAGTCCGTCCTGCGCCTCAACAACATCTGCAACGACCTCGGGCTCGATGTCGCCTCGACGGGCTCATCGATCGCCTGGGCCATGGAGCTGTACCAGCGCGGGCTCATCACGGACAAGGACACCCACGGCCTCAAACTGAATTGGGGGGACGCGGGGCTCGTCGAGAAGCTCCTCTTCATGACTGCGAAGCGCGAGGGCTTTGGAAATGTCGTTGCCGACTCGGCCCGTGCGGTCGAGAAGGGCCACTACCCTAAGGAGGCGCTGCGCTACCGGATGGCGGTGAAGGGCCTCTTCCAGTCGGACCCGCACGACGCGCGGATCCTCAAGGCCTTCGGGCTCGGGCTTGCCGTGGCCACGCGCGGGATGGACCACCTGCGCAACCGCGTGACCCTCGAGATCAACGCGCGCGTGAACGACGATGCGGCGTTCAAGCGCTCGCTCTACTGGGGCGAGGTGTCGAGGGAGCCCAACAGCTACAAGGGCAAGGAAATCGCGGTGCGCAGGTGCGAGAACACCTACGCAGTCGGCGACTCGGTGGGGATGTGCCGTTTCACCACCAAACTGTTCAACTCGCCTTCGCTTGCCGGCTACGGCGAATTCGCCACGCAGCTTGGGAACATCACGGGGCTGGAATTCACGCCGGAGGAGCTCGACCGCGTTGGCCAGGACATCACGGGGCTCGAGCGCATGGTCAACTGGCGGCTCGGCCTGCGCGGGCGGCACGACACGCTGCCCGAACGGTGGTTCGACGAGGGGGCAACGGCAGGGCCCTTCAAGGGCGAGCACATCCACCGGGCGCAGTTCGACGAGCTCAAGTCGGCGTTTTACCGGGTCACGGGGTTGAACGCGGAGGGCGTGCCCTCCGCCGAATGGCACGCAAGCCTCTCGAAGGCGGTCACCGGATTTGCGGTGCGCGTCCAGGTCCCGCCCGGCACGCCGGGCGCGCCGGAGCGCGAGGTCGTCATCGACGAACCGGTTTCAACACTCGCCGAGCTCCGGCAGGCGCTCGACCGCAAGCTGCCGGAGGCGCGCGAGGTGCTCGAAGACGAGACGATCAACCTCTGCGTGAACGGCACCATGGTGCTTGCCGGCGAGGCGGGCACGGCCGTGAGTAACGGCGATGAAGTTGCGCTCGTGCGGACCCTTTCGGGCGGATGACGCGCGGCTTTTCAGCCGCCGCCGACGACGCCGTACAGGTAGGCTTCGTCTCGGCCGTGGACAATCACTTCCTCGGGCGATCGCGGGTCGACCGCTCGCCCGTTGATGGAAAGGCTCGCCACCGAGAGGTCCACCGAGCGGCCCGAATCATCGATGCAGGACAAATTGGGGACCCGCTTGGCAACCTCTTCGAGGAGCCGCGCGGCGCTGGCCCCCTCCGGCAGGTCAAGCGGCGCGCTCCCAAAGCCGGCCTGGGCTGCAAACTGGCGCCCGAGGCGAATCGTGACCCGCATAGCGACCGCCGCGCGCGAAAACCGCGCCACGACTAAACGCAAAAGCGCGCTCAACTCTTCATGATGGCGATCAGGAAGACGACGAGCGCGACCGCCGCGCCCACGAGCGCGCCGATGATGTGCAGGAGGCCAGGCAACACTACATCGTTGAGCAAGTCCACGCTGTGGGGGACGCCAATGTCCTCGAGATACATGATCGCGACGATCAGGAGCACGACGAGCCCGAGCACAACGAGGGCCGCGCCGATCTTGCGGCTTTTCCCCGAACCGAAGTACGCCGTGAAGGCGCCAGCGGCCATCGAAAAGACGCCGAAGGTCAAAAGGAGGTCCGTCAAAAACGTGATGAACGCGCCGGGATCGGCCAATTCCCCACCTTGTCGGCTCGATCTAGCCGACGCTATTTAAGGGTAGTGCGCAGCACGAGCGAGGCGCGCCGCGCGCGCCCGAACGCAGGCCGTCGCGACGTGCCGCTCGACTACCGAATCGATTCGAATCCTCGGCCGGGCGCGCGCAGCGCGAGCCGGGTCCGAGCCGTTGCGGAATTCGTAGAGCGCACGGCAATTCGCGGCGTTTTGTTGGCCGCGCGTTCCGCGCCTGGCTCG
Source organism: Thermoplasmata archaeon (assembly GCA_041499475.1). GTDB lineage: Archaea > Thermoplasmatota > DTKX01 > DTKX01 > DATEUP01 > DATEUP01. Next base: position 37,578 of record JBGQKI010000007.1, on the reverse strand, counting down.
CGCGCGAAAACGCTAATCGAGCCCCCGAATACGCTTAAATAAGAGGAGCGCTTTCGCCGATTGCTCCCAGCGAATCTGGCAAGCGGGATCGCTTAACTCCCGCGCGTTAGGGAAGTCCCCCTTGCTTCGGTCGGTGCCGCCTTGTACAAGCTCATCCCGCGCGAAGAGACCGTGCGCATCCCGCCCGACCGGCTCGGGGAGGACCTCAATATCGTCGCCGTCGAACTCGCCCAGCGGTTCTTCGAGGGGCGTCTCGACGAGGAGGACAACCTCACGGTGCTCGCCAAGGACGTCGCGATCGTGGGCCCCGGACGCATCGTCCACGGCGACGGCGCGGTGTACCAGAAGGTCACCTTCACTTCGCTCGCGTTCAAGCCGGAGCTCAACGAAATCGTTGAGGGGAAGGTCGTCGAGATCCTGCGCTTCGGCGCGTTCGTCCGGTTCGGCCCCTTCGACGGGCTGCTCCACATCTCGCAGGTCATGGACGACCGCATCGACATCGACGAGCAGAACCAGCGGCTCGTGGGCAAGGACACGCGGCGCTTCCTGCGCGTCGGCGACCGCGTGCGCGCGCGCATCGTGACGGTCTCGATGAACGAATTGAACTACCGCGAGTCCAAGATCGGTCTAACCATGCGGCAAGTCGGCCTTGGCAAGCTCGAGTGGATGGACGAAGACCGCAAGCTCAAGCAGGAGGGCGCCGAGGCCCCGCGCCGCGAGGCCAAACGCCCGCCGGCGGCCGCCCCGCCAAAGGCTCCGGCGGCCGCACCGCCCTCGGAGTGAAGATCCCATGATGGCCTGCAAGACCTGCTTCACGATCACGGAGGCCGAGCGCTGCCCCAACTGCGGCGGCGAGCTTTCGAAGGAGTGGCAGGGGTACGCCGTCATCATCGACCCCGAGAAGAGCGAGATCGCCAAGAAGCTCAACATCAAGAAGGCCGGCTCCTACGCGCTCAAGGTGAGGTAGGTCGCCGTGGCCGGGGCCCCGAAGCGGCCCGTGTTCGTGCGCGGGGTCCCGTTGAAGAAGGGGCTTGTCCTCAAGTTGCCCGAAGAGAAGCGGGGGCGGCTCGCCGCCCCGTTCGGCGATGTATTCGAGGGCCGCGACCTCGGGGCGCGGCTGCGGGATGTGAAGTCGTTCGCTGCGGTGGGTGACGTCACCTCGGGCGAGTGCATCCGTCAAGGCCTTTCGCCGCGGTTCATCGTCGTCGACTTCAAGACGAAGCGGGGGCCCATTGCCCACGACGACGATGTGCGGTCCTACGGCAGCGAGGTCGCGCGCGTCGTTTGTCCGCCCGGGCACATGACCGCAGACCTTTACAACGCGGTGTTGGCCGCGGTCAAGTCGCCGGCTGCCACGCGCATCGAAGTCGAAGGCGAAGAGGACCTGGCGGTGATGCCCGCAATCATCCATCTGGAGCCTGGCGCAACCGTCATATACGGGTTGCCCGATCGCGGCGTTACGCTTGTAAAAGCGGATGATGAATCCAGACGTATTGCGCGCAAGTTCCTGGAGTCGTTCGAAGTTGTCCCGGCTTGAATGGGAGGTTTTTCCGTGGAAGTCGAGGTCGCCAAACGCTTCGAGAATGTGCTGCTCGGGCGCATCGAACTCGAGCTCAAGATGACCCACGACGCCAAGGGCACCCCGAAACGCGAGGAAGTCCAGAAGAAAGTCGCCGAGATGGAGTCGGCCAAGCCCGAACTTGTCATTGTCCGGCGGATGGCGCCTGAATTCGGCAAGGGCGCGACGCGCGGTTCCGTACGGGTCTACAAGGACGCCGCGAACCTGAAGCGCCTCGAGGCGCACCACATCCTCGTGCGGCACAAGCTCGCTGAGAAGAAAGTCAAGGTGGCGGCCGAGACCGCGCCGGCGTCGCAGTCAGCGGTGCCCGCGCCCCGCAAGTAGGCGCCGCCCGGGAGTTGCGTTCCATGGCCGACAAGAAGGGCGACAAGCCGAAGAAGGGAGCGGCGGGCAGCCTCCAGAAGCTCTACCAGGTGAAGGACGGCCAGGTCGTGCGCCTCCGGCAGCACTGCCCGAAGTGCGGCCCGGGGATCTTCCTCGCGCAGCACAAGAACCGCACCTCATGCGGACACTGCGGGTACACCGAGTTCAAGAAGGCGTGACGAGCGCCTCGCTCGTGCGCGCGCGTTTGCGCGTGTAATTGAGGAGCCCTCCATCGAGGTAGATCTCGCGCTGGCGAGGCGTGAGCGGCGCCCGGACCGTGAAGCGGGTCGGACCGCGGTTCACCGGAAGCGCTCCGGTGGGCAGCGACTCGCGAAGGTGCGGGATCAGGAAGTGCTCCCCCGCGCGCACCGCGACGTAGTCGCGGGGGTCTTCAAAGGTCAGGGGCAGGACGCCGAAGTTGATGAGGTTGGAAAAGTGAATCCGCGCGAAACTGCGCGCGATCACCGCGCGCACGCCGAGGTACATCAATGCAATGGCGGCGTGCTCGCGCGAGGACCCCTGCCCGTAGTTCTCGCCGGCCACGAGGAAGCCCCCGCCCGCGGCCTTCGCCCGGTGCGGGAAGGTGGCGTCGATGCGGGTGAGCGCGAACTCGGAGATGGCGGGGATGTTCGAACGCAGCGGCAGCACTTTGGCGCCGGCCGGAAGGATCTGGTCGGTGGTGATGTTGTCCCCCATTTTCAGGAGCACTTCGCCCGCGAGGGTGTCGGCCGGCGCGCGGCTCAGGGGCACCGGCCGGATGTTCGGCCCGCGCACCACGGCCGCGGCAGTCCCGTCCGGGGGGGGCTCCAAGATGAGCCCGTCGTCCACGAGGAAGTGGCTGGGCAGTTTCTTTACGGGCGGCACGCCGAGCTTGCGCGGGTCGGCGATCGTGCCCGCGAGCGCCGAAGCGGCGGCGACCTCCGGCGAGCAGAGGTATACGCGGTCGTTTGGCGTCCCTGACCGCCCCTCGAAGTTCCGGTTGAACGTTCGAAGCGATGCCGCGCCGGTCGGGGGGGCCTGGCCCATGCCGATGCACGGACCGCATGCCGATTCGAGCACGCGTGCCCCCGACGCGATGAGGTCTGCAAGCGCGCCGCTCTTTGCAATCATGCCGAACACCTGGCGCGACCCCGGCGTGAGCGTGAGGTCGAGCCGCGGCGCCACCTTCTTCCCCTCCAACACGCCCGCCACCGTGTTCAGGTCCGCGATCGACGAGTTCGTGCACGAGCCCACGCACACCTGCGCCAGGAGCGTCCCCTCGACCTCCGAAATCGGCTTCACATTGTCCGGCGAGGAAGGGCAGGCCACCAGGGGGACCAGCGCGTTGAGGTCGATCGTCATGGTCTCGTCATAGGCCGCCGTGGGGTCGGCGCGCACCAGGCGGAACGCCATGGGGCGCCCCTGCGCGCGCAAGTACCGCTTCGTCTGTTCGTCGGAGGGGAAGAGCGAGGTCGTCGCGCCCAGCTCGGCGCCCATGTTGGTGATCGTCGAGCGCTCGGGCACGGAGAGCGACTTTACGCCCTCCCCGCAGTATTCGATGACGCGCCCGACGCCGCCCTTGACGGTCAGGCGGCGCAGCATTTCGAGGATGATGTCCTTCGAGGACACCCACGGCTGGAGGCTCCCGGTGAGCTCGACGCCAAGCACCTTCGGGCACTCCATGAAAAACGGGCCGCCGCCCATCGCAACGGCCACATCGAGGCCGCCGGCACCGATTGCGAGCATCCCCGCACCGCCGGAAGTGGGCGTGTGCGAGTCCGAGCCGAGCAGCGTTTTGCCCGGAGCGGCGAAGCGCTCGAGGTGCACCTGGTGGCAGATGCCGTTGCCCGGCTTCGAGAAGTAGACCCCGTGCTTGGCGGCCACGGTGCGCAGGTACACGTGGTCGTCGGCGTTCTCGTAGCCGGTCTGCAGCATGTTGTGGTCGACGTAGGATACGGAGAGTTCGGTGCGCACGCGTGGCAGGCCCATCGCCTCAAATTGCAGGTAGGCAAGCGTGCCCGTCGCGTCCTGCGTGAGGGTCTGGTCGATCTTGATTCCGATCTCCTCGCCGGCCGCCAGGCGGCCTGAAACGAGGTGGTCGCGCAGGATCTTGTAGGTTAGAGAGAGCCCCATGGCGCCGCCGCCGACAGGGGTACCTCGTCCCCCGAGGGGCTTAAACCTCCCGCCATTACTTCGCTGATGAAACCCCCGCCGCAGGCCAAACACGCTGGGCGCCAGGGGCGCCCGCGCAGGCCGCCCTGCCGGAAAAATGACCGAATCGCCGAACGCTCCTGGCGCCAGGCTCATACGCCAGCAACTCGCACCTCCGCCGGGCGTATCGATGGTGGAGCGAAGCGTGTGGTCGGACAGGTTCTTGGCGTGGGCTTTCGTACAGGGCGCAATCGCATTCGGGGGCCTCGGGTTCCTCCTCTACCTCAGCGTGGCCACAACGCCGGGCCCCGCGCGCGTCGTTGCCGGAGGCGGCGCGGGAACGTGGTTCACGATCGGCTGCCTTGCCTTCGCGCTCATCGCGGTGCTCGGCATCGCCCTCTCGGCGCTTTTCTACCACCACATCGAAGTCACCCTGAAGCGGCCCTACACTGGGTGGCGCAACCTCTGCGGTTGGGCGCACCTCATCGCGGGCGGCGGAGCCAGCTCTTTGGGCGCACTGCTCGCCGCATGGAAGGGCCTCGAGGCCGGAGTCGCATCGCTTCCGGTAAGCGCCGGGGGAGGCGGGCAGAACTTCACCTACATCCATGAAAACATCCTAGGCCCCATCACCGTCCCGCTTGCGATCCTCATGTTCGTGGGCCTTATGGGGTTCTTGGCCGGAGGCGTCGGTTACGTGTGGTCGTGGTGGTCGGTGGTCAACGAAGACAAGAAAGGGATCTCCTACCTGCTCGGGCGCGCCGCCACGAGCGGTTCAAAGGACTCGGAGAAGGCCTAGCGGTCGCCGGCGGCAACCTCGCGGGCCGAAGGGCAGTCGCCCCCGTGAGCGGCGCCCGCCGCGCACCGGCTCCACGCTAGAGTCTTTAATCGCCTCGCGGGTTGACGGCGTCCGCGCGCCCAAAGGCGCGCACGGGCCCGTAGTCTAGCTTGGACAGGACAGGAGCCTCCGGAGCTTCAGACGGGTGTTCGAATCCCCCCGGGCCCGCTCCCCCTCACGCATACCGCCGCCGGCGGCCGCCACCGCGCGCACCCCTGCGCGCGCGACGGGGGCCAGTGGGCGCCGCGCGCCGACACCCGAGACCACCTGTATGTACAGTAAAGGAAGTGCGAGGCAGAGGGCCATACGGTTCCCTGCAAAGCCCTAGGTGGAGAGGAAGAGAAAAGCTTCGGGAGGCTTCATCCTCCTGCGGCGCCCGGAAGAGGGCACGTTCCCTACCCGGGCGCCCGCCCCTCTCCTAAGTGTTCTTCCGAGCCAGCGCGAGACCCGCCTCCGGGGGGCGCTCGACGCAGAAGAGGGGCCGCGCGTGACAAGGAAAGTGCCCCCACCCCACGCTCTCAAGGACCCCGGCCCGACTCGCGGCTTTGCCCCGCGGAGGGTACTTCTGCGTTTCGCATGTACTTCCCCGGCGGTTGGGGCCGTCGTTGCGTGGGGCCTTTCTTTGCCCCCATCGATGAATACCGTCGAGCTGACCCATGGTACGTGAGCTGCCCCAGACGATCCTGATTGCCGTTGACGGCTCGAAGCCAGCCCTCGAAGCTGCCCGCTACGCGGTCTCCCTCGCCAAACGCCTTGACGCAAAGCTACACATTGTCCATGTCATCGAGCTTTCCGCCGCGACGGTCGCCGCCCCTGCCGGCACCGGGGCGTGGACGATGGTGCTCGGCTCGATGGAGGAAAGTGCGCGCGGGATTGTCGGGCTCGCGGTGCGCGAGGCGGAGTTGGGCAAGGTGCCCCACAGCGTCCAAATCGTCGAAGCCCTCGAGGCCGCCGGGGGCATCGTGAACGAAGCTGACAACGTCCGGGCCGGGCTCATCGTGATCGGGTCCCACGGCCGCAAGGGCATCCGGCGGCTGGTGCTTGGTTCGGTCGCGGAGAAAGTCGTGCGCACCGCCGCCTGCCCCGTGCTCGTGGCCCGCTGACGGCTGGGGCCCGAGGGCGGCCTTGCCTACACGATGAGCTGCGTGAGGAACGGCCCCGCAGCGATCAGCACGACAAGGCGCAGCAGGTCGGCGACGATCCCCACGCGCATCATGTCCACGACCCGCACGTGCCCCGTGCTGTGGACGATGGCCATCGGCGGAGTCGTCGAGGGCAACGCCGTCGAAATCGAAGCGGCGAGCGCTGCCGCGAGGATCGGCGGGAGCGGGTTCACGCCGGCGCCTATCGCGAGCGTGGCGGCCAGCGGGCACGCGACGAGCGCCGCGGCGGTGTTCGAGGCCGCGTAGGTGAGGCCAAAGCCGATGAGTGCGCATAGGGCGAAGATCGAAAACGCGCTTGGCGAGGCCCCAAGCAAAGGCACGACGCCGGAAGCCAGCCACCGCGCAAACCCGCTCGTCTCGAGCCCGAGCCCGAGCGCGATGCCGCCGCCGAAGAGGAAAATGATGTTCCAGTCGATCCCCGAGGCGATCTCGGGCCAGCGCAGCACCGGCTCGCGCTCCACGCGCAGCAGGCCCGCGAGCAGGATCACGAGGACGGCAGGCATCGCCTCGGGCAGGTGGTCGGCAAGCTCTTTGGCAAGCGGCCCGAGGCCGGGGTCGGCCTCGGCAAGGACTCGGATGACCGACGGAAGCGTCCACAGCGCGACGGCAAGCAGCAGGAGCGCAAGCACCGTCCACTCGCCGCGGCTCATGGGCCCGAGACCGCGGCGAACCTTTTCCATCTCGGCCCGGTCGAGTTCAAGTTCCTTCATCTCGGGGCGGATAATCCGGAAAGTCACGAACCACGAAATCGCAAGCCCCGCAAACGCCATGGGCGTCCCGACGATGAGCCAGTCTGCGAAGGTGAGCGACTCGCCCGGCGCATAATTTTGGACGGTGGCCTTGGCGATGAGGTTGGGCGCCGTGCTGATGAGCAGCAGCATCGCGCCTGCGCTTGCCGCCTGGCCGAGCGCGAGCATGGTGCCGGTGGCGTACCTCGACCCCGGCTTCAGCTTGAGTTGGACGAGGTAGGCCGACACGAAGGGGAGCACGATCGAGGTGGACGCCGTGATCGAGCCCGTCAGGGTGAGGAAGAACACCGGCAGGCACGCGACGAAGAGCGCGGCGACGCGCGGGTCCTTCCCCTTGTAGGCGAGCGTGAGCGCAAGCGACACCCGCTGGTTGAGCCCCCACTTACGGAACGCAGCGGCAAGGACGAAGCCCGCCATGAAAATCCACAGGATCGGGTCGGCGTACGAGGCAAGCGAGCTCTTCCACGGCAGGATCCCCGTGAGGCCGAAGACGAGGGGCACGACGAGGGTGGCAAGGCCAAGGGGAAGGGCCTCGCCCACCCACCAGACGAGCATCCACAGCAGCGTCCCCAGCGCAATCTGGGGAGCAAGCGCATCGGCCCCCACCGCGGCCGCCGCCGCGGCGGCCGACGGCGGTGTGGGCACCAGCACGACGGCGGCAAACAGGGCGGGGCCAAGCAGGAGCGTCAGTTTGCGCCGTGCGCTGAGCTCGACGAACCCCTGCCCTTCGGGCCTCGGCTCGAGCACCGCGGCGGCGCGCCGGTCGTCCATGGGCCGTCCCCGCCATCGCATCGGCGGGCGCCTATAATCTCGCCGTGGGTATCGTCGCCCAATACATTTTGTTGAAGGCGAGCTTTTCAAGGTGCGCAAGCCGCGTAGGGTGCTTCACCTTCGGCGGGTGGTCGTAGTCGAAGTCGAGCACCATCCCCTTGCCGTAGCCCGTCTCGAAGAAGCACATCACATGGCCGTTATAGGAGAGTTTGGCCGGCCGGCCAAGGACGTCGGCGGCGATCGCGTCGGCGACCACCGGCGCTTCGAAGTGCGCCGTCGACCCCGCCTTGGAGAGCGGCAGGTCGGTCGCGTCGCCGATGGCGAAGATGTCGTCGTGGCCCTTCACCTTGAGGGTGCGCCGGTCCGTCGGGATCCAGCCGCCGGGCCCCGCGAGCCCCGAGTCCTCCGCGATCTTAGCCCCACGGTGCGGGGGAGCCAGGATGGCAAGGTCATACGGCGCCGATTCGCCCTCGAGCGAGTTCACCACTTTCTTCTCGCCGTCGACGGTGTCGACATTGAAGAACGTCGAAAGCTCGATCCCGCGCTCGGCGAAGAGCTTCTCGACGATCGGCGAGACCGATTCGATGGTGAAGGCCCGCCCGATCGGGGAGATGTAGCGGAACTTGACGGGCCGCGCGGTCTTGTGCTTCTTGAAGTAGGCCTCGAGAAGCAGCGTCGCCTCGATCGGCGCCGGCGGGCACTTGTAGGGGATCGACGAGGGGCCAAGGAGGACCGCGCCACCCTCGAATGTTTCGAGGGCGGAGCGGAGTTTGAGGGCGGCCGGTCCATGGTAGAAGTGGTGCACGTTCCCGTCGAAGCCGGGCACCGCCGCGGGGTCGAGCCTTGCGCCGGGCGCAAGGATGAGGTAATCGTAGGGCAGGGCGGGGCCTTTGGCCAGGTCGAGCTCGCGGTTCTTGGCATCGACGCGCGTCGCCTCGTTGAGCTCGAGGTTCACGCCTTTGCGAAGCAGCGTGCGCTCGGGCCGCCAGAGCTTGGCGGGGTCGACCCCGCCGAGCATCGCGAAGATGAGGCCCGGCTCGTAGAAGTGCTTGCCTTGGCGGTCGACGACCGTGATGTTCGCGCGGCCGTCGAGCTGGCGCGAGAGGAGGTTGGCGGCGATCGTGCCGCCCACGCCGCCTCCGACGATGACGATATTCAGCCTCATCGGCCCCGCCTCCTCAGGGACTACCTCTTCTTGCGGATGACGAAGCGGGTGTAGTCCTTTTCGTCGAGGGTGGCGGCAAGCTCGTGGCCCGCCTTGTTGACCCAGAACGGGATGTCCCGCTGCGAGCCCCGGTCGGACGACCATACCTCGATGATGTCGCCGACCTTCCCCTCCTTGATCGCGCCGATGAGGGCCATCAACGGCCCCGGGCAGAACGACCCGCGGGCGTCGACGACGCGGGCGGGCACCCGTGCGCCTTTGGTTTCCGGCACTTCGTCTCCCCCCTAGATGAACATCGTCACTTCGCCGTCGCGCGCTTCGGAGACGAACTCTCCAACCCCGACGATGTCGTCGACGATCGGGTCGAAGTCCTCCTTCTTGAGGTGGAGGAGGTCGGCGGTCATGGCGCACGCGTGCACCTTCACGTTCCCGAGCTGCTTCGCCTGCTTCAGGATCTCGATCCACGGCGGGATCTTCGCCTGCATCATGGCCTGTCCCATCATCGGGGCCATCTCGGCGTAGTTTACGTCCATCTTCTGATTCTTCTCGGGGCGCCCCTTTCGGAACGCCTCAAGGCCCCAAAACGTCAGGAAGACATTGACCTCCATCCCCATCGCGACAGCGCCCGATGCGATAATCCCGACGGGGTAAAGGCGGTCGACGGTCCCTGAGAACACTACCATGGAAAGCCGGTTGGGCATTGTTTCCCTCAAGCAGGACTTGGCGGGCGGGTTCTTGAGCCGTGGGTGCATGCTCGGCGAACGCTCCGGAGCCCTCACTACTGCATTTACGCACCATTCGAATGCCCGCATACCAAGTCACCACCCATGATGGTGCGCGCCGCGGGGTACTACGAAATGAAGGCCAAGACGGTCGCCGCCCTGGCGCACCCGGTGCGCCTCCAGATCCTCGAGGTGCTCGCGGAAGGCGAGGCATCCACCTCCCGGCTGGTCGCCGCCCTCTTGCTGCCTCAGCCCCTCGTTTCCCAGCACCTGGCGGTCCTTCGGTCGGTGGGGGTCGTCGTGCGAAGGCGCGAGGGGACGCGGCAGCTCTACGCCCTCTCGGACCCGGCCATCGCAGCCGCGTGCGCCCTCATGGGTGAAATCGTAGGCCGCATGGCGGGGCGCGAAAGCGAGCGCCTGGCACCCCTTGCGACCCACGCCCGCTAAACGCGGCGCGTCGACCGCGGCGCCTAATTTGCAGGCCAACGGGCTCGCCTTGGCCCACGCGCCGCCGCTAGAAATGGCTCGTGACGGGCGACAGAGCCGCGCTCAAAGTGAGCGCGAGCAGCAAGACGCTCACGGCGAATCCGAGCGCGATGATGAAACGGCGGTCTTTGGGCTCGTGCGACTTGCTGCGGTCAATCAAGGGCACGGCGAGGAGGCCGATGAAGAAGGCCATCGTGGCCGGGAAGACATAGCCGAGCCCGAAGTAGTTCTCGACACCATAGAGCCAAAGGAACGGCCACGGGGGCTTCGTGGCTTCGACGCCATCGATCGGCGCTGGGCCAAGGGGTGCGGGGAAGAACAGCGCGAGGACGAGGACGATCCCCACCACCGCGCCCCCGTAGAGGAAGATCTTCCTGAGGTGCACCGTGAAGGGAACTGTCGTGCCCGGGGCCTTCGCCGCCTCGGCGCCGACCGGCGGCGCGATCTTGTGGTGCCGGATCAGGAAGAAGTGAAGGAGGAGGAGGCCCCCCATGGCCATCGGCAGCAGGCTGACATGGAGGCTGTAAAGCCGGACGACGATGTGCACCGCGTCGAAGTAGCTGCTCGCGAACCAGCCGCCAGGTCCGGCAAGCGCGTTGGCGATCTGCTCGTTATGCTGGAGGGCCTCATACCCTTCTTCGTCCCACTTGATGACCGCCCCCGTGAAGAGGAGGGCAATCGACGCTGCGAAAAGCAGCACGCCGACCACCCATTGGAGTTCGCGGGGGCGTTTGTAGGCTCCCGTCGCGAAGACGCGGAAGAGGTGGAGCAGCACGGCGACGAACATCGCCTGCGCGAGCCAGAAGTGGATGTTTCGGACGAGGGACAGGACCGGGTCGGCCGCAATCGCGTGGACGCTTGCGTTGGCGCCCGTCGTGGAGGGGTGGTAGAACTGGGTAAGGACAATGCCGGTGAGCACAAGGACCAGAAAGCTCACGAAGGCGGTCCCGCCGAGCGTGTAGGGGATCGTGTTCGCATAGCCTGGCACATCGTACTTGAGCGCGCCAATCCCGAGCCGTTCGTCGAGGAACGCCCAGAACCGGGGCAGCAGGCCGGCGCGCCCTGCTGTCGCGGCCGGCGCCTCGGGCGCCTCGGGCGCCTCCGGCGCGACCGCCGCGGCTGGCGCCGGCCCGGCGCCGAGGCCCTCGGGCGCGCTCAGGCGACCCGCCTCCGCACCATGGGCAGGCCGATGAAGGCCGCCGATCCGACGAGAACCGCGACGGCAACGATCGCTGGGACGGGGGATACGGATTCGGCGAAGAGCGACGCGATTTCTGCGGGGTTGTCGTCGGGTCGGTCGAGGAACACCCGGAAGATGACTTGCGTCCCCTCGGCGAGGGTGTGCGGGGTCTTGGCGTCCGTCTGGTTGAAGGCGGCGATGAACGTGTGGATTTCGCCGGCTTCGAGGGGCGGGTCGAAGGTGTCCGTCGTTTCGAGCGGGACGGCGAGCTCAACGGTCGTGCGCCCGGAGTTCTGAGCGGCGGCGGACTCGCGGACGTCCTCGGCCCCGCCAAGTTGGGTGTCCGGCTCGGTGTGGAACTCCACCGTGAGGTTCCCCGCAAAGGCGTCGGATGTTTTCAGCGTCCCGTTCTGCACGGCCGCGCTTACCACTTGCACGGGGCCTTGCCCAAGGCCGCTCCATGCGACTGCCGCCCAGCCGGTGCCCGGGTAATCCAAGGCGACGAATATCATCGAGTCGTTGTGCGCGACGCGCAAGCGGCCTCCATCGGGAAGCTCCTGCGCGGAGTAGGCGGGCCATTCGGACGGGCCGACGACGCCATCGATCGTGGGCGCGGTTGGGGCGATCGGCACCTGCAGAAAAGGCGCCGTGAAGAACACCTTGCTGTCCTCCGTTACGTGGCCGGTGCCGTGGCCTGAGGCGAGAGGCGCAACGGGGCCGGCGGCTCCGAGCACGAGTGCAAGGATCAAGGTCGGAAGGGCGCGCGGCACAAAGCGGCGCCGTTGCCGGAACCTCGGCCGGGCGCGGCACGACATCAAGCTGGCTTGCTCCCTGCCGGGCGGCAGCGTCAGCGCCACATCGGCCTGCGCGGTCTCGCTAACTGCGCCCCGCGACCGAGGTACCTTAGCGGGCGGTTAATAAGAAAGCGGTATGAGCCCGATCGCTTCGGCCGGACGAGGCTTCAGGGCTTTGGAGAGAGACCCCGCGCCACGAGGCCCCGCCAAATCCAAGCGGCGCCTCGGGCAGCCTACCGAGGGAAGACAGGCCGCAGGACCCTATCGCGAATCTAAGCCTCGCAGCGAGAATGCCGCGCGCCATGGGCAAAAGCCGGCCCTGCCACGATCACGAACGCGAGAGGGATGAGGTCGGCGCCACGCGAAACTCTGGGCCGGGAATGCAATAAGGGCGGCGTGGGCCGCCCCGGCAGGCGTCTGCGCCTTGCCGGGGCGGCGGTGTTCTCAATCAGCTAGCAGTCCCGGACGGTGAGCCACCCGGTCATCGTGGGCTGGTGGTAGGTGCACCGGTAGGCGTACGACCCCGTGGTCGTGGCGTTGAAGGCGTGGTCGGTCGTCGTGCCCGCTGGCACGATGTGGTTCATCTCGTAGGGCGCGACCATCGTGAAGGTGTGGTTTTCCGCGGCTTCTTCCGTGTTGAAGAAGTGGATCGAGATCCTGTCCCCCTTGCACACGGACATCGTGTCGGGCGCAAAGTAATCGTGAGAGGGCAAGCCGGGTGCGCTCTCGTTGAAGGGCAGCACAACCGTGAAGACCCAGAACTCGCGCAGAACGGGAGCGTAGGTTGAAGCATGGGGGGCGGCGTTGCCCGCCATGGAACCGGCGACAAAGCCGGCTCCTGCTCCGCCCAGCACGGCCACGGCGAGTGCAATCGCTAGCGTTTTCTTCATCGATCCGGTTCCAGGTGGGGTATTCTCGGTCATCCTACAGCCTCTGCGCTTATAGTGCGCCTTCGCCATCATGATGGTTCAGTAAAGACTGTCGGTGCTTTTCAACCGCGTAAGGGCGCGCGAGCGACCTCGCTGGGCTCCCCCTGGGCCCCTGCGCGTGCCTAGGGCGGCGCCCCCCCAGGCGGCCAGCGCACTCCTACGCGACGCCGGCGGGGCTAAGGAGGTACCCGATCAGGAAACCGGCGAGCGCCGAGGCGATCCCGATGACCGCCATCTCGAGGCCGCTCTTGCCGGGGTGGCCCATCGTCACGCGTGCCTTGTAGAACCCCACAGTGAAAAGGACTGCGGCGCTGATGCCCATCGACCAGTAGATGGACGTGAGGATCGGCACCCCGGGCACGAGGAACGGTGCGAGGGGCACCACGGACCCCGCGATCGCCGAGAGGCCGACGACCAGCGCGCTGCGCAGCGGCTGCTTGTCCTCGACGGGCGCGAGCTTGAGCTCGTGGGCCATCATGATTTCGAGCCACGCTTTGGGCTTGGAGACGATGTGGTCGACGACCTCGTCGAGTTCCTTGCCCTCGAACCCCCACTCGGCAAAGATTTCGCGCACCTCGGCGCGCTCGACCTCCGGGAGATCCTTCATCTCGCGCAATTCGTTGGCCTGCTCCGCGCGGTAGTGGTCGCGGCGCGCCATCGTGGAGGTGTAGGCCACCGCCCCCATCGATATCGATTCGGCAAAGGTGGCCGCAAGCCCCCCCGCAAGGATGATGCGCAGGTTCTGCGAGGCCACGGCGACCCCGAGGATCACGCCGAGCACGTTGACAAGGCCGTCTTGAACGCCGAGGATGAAGTCCGAGAGCCCCCCGGCCCGCGCGTGGCGCTCGTTCGAGGTCGCCTCTTCCTCCTTGCGCCAGAACGCGACACGCGACGACATCATTGCGCCTGTTGGCGCAAGGAACGCGCCCGGCCTATTTTGCGCTGGCGGCAGGTCTAGGCGCGCCTAAATGCGCCCGCGCGAACCCGGCCGGGGCCAGAACAGGAAGGCCAGGGCAAGCACCGCCACCGCCACGAGGCCGGCCAGGATCAAGGGCGAGCTGCTCCCGTCCCCAGACCCGATGGGGGCGCCCACGGAGACGGCGTAGCTGCCCATCGTCCCCGAGTTCGGGGCGGTGTCCGTGGTCACGATCGCGCCGTCGGCGTTTCGCACCAGGTCGGCGTGGATGTAGAACGAGTCGATCGTCCAGGTGTTCTTGGCGATGTCGACCTTCGGCGACTCGACCCACGCCTTGGCCACATGCACTTCGACGGTCCCGGCTGCAGCATCGGCAAAGCCCGCCGCCCCGTGGGTGTCGCCCCACGCGCCCGTCCCGTTGGAGGAGACCCAGCGCTGCACCATCCAGACCCAGTCGCCAGAGGCGCTGTGGTGCACCATCGCGTGGTAAAGGGAAGTCGCCCCGTCCGTCCGCGTCACCTGGAAGTGGAAGTGGTAGTGGATCGTCTCCGAGCCGTCCGCGGGGGGCGCAAGCGAGACCATCTTCATGAAAACGGAGAAATCGCTCGCCGTCTCGTTGCCGACCCACCCAGAGATCACATTCAGGTTCGCCGGCAAGCCCTCCTCGCCCACCCCGTCGTCGCGCACTTCGGGAGAAGCGGCGCTGGCCGCAGTCGGGGCTGCCGCTGCCGCCAGGAGGACCATCGCGGTCAACGCGCAGAGGGGCAACACGAAAGGTGAACTTCGGGTCATTGCGGCACCGACGATGACCTTCGCTGGAAGGCCGATGATCCTTGGCTCTTTACTTGGCCTTACAGAACTGACCGGGCGTCTTATCCTCGGACGCCCCGGGTCTGGACCCCGTGGAGGGCAGGCACTCGCGCGCCACCGGCGGTTCGCCGGGGGCAATGAAGGCGCGCGTCGGGGTCGATCTCCTTGCTTGAGGGTGACCCTCCACGTTTGCGGGGAGGCAAGGAGGCGGTCGGACCGCCCCGTGAGGCGGCTGTCTGCCGGCCCTTGCCCGGCCCTTCGGGTCCAAATCTTTCCTTCGCGCCGCCGTGCTTGTACCTTGTGTGTCTACCGTGCGTTCGGTTGCTCGCCTGCGCCCCTTCGCGGCCATGGTTTCCCGTGCCGTGGCCTTGCGGCACGACCCATGTGGAGCATTGCCGACGAGAACCTCGGGAAGAAGAAAGGGGAGGGCGGGCAAGCGCCCTCCCTAAGGCCAGTGCGCTTGCTCCCTACCCAACCACCGTCTCGCCGACCATGACCCGTGCGAGCTTCGGGTGCTTGGCCGCGAGCCCCTTGAAGGGGTGCTCCGCGAGCCACCGGTCCACGGAAAGCCACTTCGACCCGGGCGCAAGGAGCAGCACGATCGCGGCGCCGGCCATCACGAAGTTCACGCCGAAGGTCGCGCCGCCAAGGTAGCTTGCGGCGAACCAGAAGTTCAAGTTCAGCAGGAACGAAGCGATCGCCCCAGCGTTCGTGAGCAGGCCAAGCAGGAGGGCCACGCCCGCGAAGATCTCGCCGTACATGGTGAAGTACGCAAAGAAGTCGTGGTTCGGGATGACCGTGCCGGTGAGGAAGTCCCGGTACCACGAAAACGACGTGTTCTTCGCGAAGTTCTGGTTGGTCGCCGCGAACCCGCTCACGTACTTCGGGTTCGTAAACTTCCCGACCCCGGAGTTCAGCCACTCGAGCGCGATCCACACGCGCAGCGCCGTGAACATCAACTCGTTCCTTCGCTCGCCCCAGGCCCACTTGACGCGCCCAAGCGCGCGGCGGGTCTTCGCTCCACCCAGTCCGACGGTTGTTTCCGACATGTGCTACCGCCTCGTTTTTTCCAAGAGGACGTGCCTCTTGCTGACCTCCTATTGGCGGCGCTTGTCCCTGGTTTCTGCGTGCATACGCATATACGCCGGCGCGCCGGCACTTACTGTGCTTACTGAAACCGTCTAGCTTTCTCGGGCGCGCGCAGCGCCCTTCCGGTCGTCGAGCGGGCGGGCAAAGCGCGTGGGCTCGCTCTGGTGGCGCGAGAATGCCACGATCGCGATCTGGCGGCACGATTCCTCGATGAGGACGAGCGCCTGGATGAGGCGGCGCACACGCAGCAGCGCCTCCGGGTTCGAGATCCCCTGGACGGCCTGCAGCACCACCGTCTCCTCGCCCTTCCACAGCCGCGCCGAAAGCTCCGTGGCTTCCACGGCCTTATCGAGCTCGCGCGAGAGCAGCGCCCGCATGGCGTTTGCGAAGATCTCGCCGACATCGATCGAGTGCTGGCGCAGCGCGTTCTGCACCGAGGCCGGGAGCTTGGCCTCGCTCTGGATCAGCCACACGGCGTTGGTGCCGAGCACCCGCGTCTGGTCGGCGATGCGCTCCAGATCGGCCGCAATGATCGCGTAAGCGGCGATGTCGGCGCGGGACTTGAGGCCGATGAGCGTGCGCACGCCCTCGTCCTGCTGGGCCGACAGGATGAGCCGCATGATGAGCCAGAAGATCATGTCCGCGTCCTCCTCGCGGCTTGCCGCCACGTGCGCAAGCTTCGCGTCCTTCATCCGCAGGGCCTCGAAGGAGTCGGTCATCGCGGAAGCCGAGAGGTTGTAGAGGCGCTTGAAGAGGGCGTCCATGGGGTAGCGCCCGGTCTCGATCGAGCACTGGAGCACGATCTGGTCGGGCGTCTCCTCAAGGATGCCCACGCCGATGAGCTTCTTGGAGGTCCTCCTCACGGTGTCCACATTCTCGGCCGACAAGCGCGTCTTGCCGCGCACGACGATGTGGTCGCGCCCGAGCACATAGCATGCGACCACCACGCGGGCGAGCACCTCCGACGACTTGCACTCGTCGGCGTCGATGAGGTAGGCCATCGCAGCCGTGGGGGCGGTCGCGCCTTCACCGATGGGGATCACGCGAAGTTCGCGCCCGTCCTCGACGAGCTGCACGGAGGCGCCCCGCTTCAGGCCCTGCTCGGCGGCCCACGCCGAGGGCAGCGACACCGACAGCGTCGAGCTCCCCACTTTCTGCAGTTTGCGGATCTCCACCGTTTTCCCCTCCGTTCCTGCATCGGTCTTATCGTCGAACATGGATTAAACTTGGCCTGTGCCGTGGTCGGCGGGGTGGATAGCCCTGGGGCCGCACTGGCAGCCTATCGCCCCTGCACCCGCTTCAGGTCCTCGCGCAGTTCGGCGGCTTCGATGGCGTTGGCCACCCGCTCCAGCGACGAGGGCGCAAGGACACGGGCCGCAAGGGCGAAGGGGCCCTCCTCCTTGAGCGCGATGAGCGCCTCGAGCTGTTCGCGGAACACGCGCCCGCTGTGCGCGGCCTTGCGCTGGTCGCGGCCACCCTCCGGCTCGACGCACCTTGACAGCGCGAGCCCCTGCAACAGGGTGAATTCCTTCTCGACCTCGAGGTGGCGGCGCCGGGTCGAGGCAAGGAGCGGGCCCGACGCGGGGTCGGCCTCCTCAATTTCCGGGTAGAGCGCCCGCTCCTCGGACACCAGGTGGCGCGGGAGCATCGCGCGCAGGGCGCGCATGTTCTCTTCGAGCAGCGCCCGGTCTTCCTCGTCCATCAGGCGCCTTGAGAGCAGCGATTCGACCTCGCGGGCGGCTTGGAGCAGCCGCGCGTGCTCGGAGCGCAGCCGGCCGAGCGGGTCGGGGGCCGCCGGGGCGGCCTCCCCGCGCAAATGGAGGGGGCGGGACGCGGGCGAGAGGTGGTGCATGGGGGGCCTCCATTACCGGACAATCGTGACGGGGATCAAGGAAAGCTCGAGCACCCGAAGCGCCGTGGACCCGAGCACGACCTTCTCGACGCCCTTCTTCTCGCGGTGGCCGAGCACGATCTCGTCGAAGCCGCCCTCCTTGGCGAAGGCCACGATGGCGGCGGCCGGGTCGTCCGATGGGCGGATGTCCGTGCGCAGGGCAACACCGCTACCGGCGGCGGAAAGCTGGGCCTGCTCCTGGATGCGCTGGAGCCGGTCAGTGTAGCTTGGCCCGGCCGAGGGAGCGGTCGCGCCTCGACGAGCCTCGGTGAGGACGACGCGGGTGTCGAGCACCGAGAGGGCCCAGACCTCGTCCTTCGCGCGCGCCGCGCGCCCGAGCGCCCACTGGAGCGAGCGGAATGCTGTCGACGACTCGTCGAGCGCCACCAGGACCTTTTGTTGCTTCATCAGCGCACCACCAGCACGGGACAGGGCGCCTCGCGCACTACCCTTTCGGCCACCGAACCAAGCACCGCACGCGCGAGCCCCCTTCGGCCATGGGAGCCCACGATGATTAGGCTGGCGACGCACCGGCCGGCTTCGCGCACGAGCCCGCGAGCGGGGTCGGCCAGGGGGAGGATGGCGAGGGTCGACTTGACCGTGGCGGCGGCAAGCACCTCGCGGGCGGCCGCCATCGCCTCGGTCGCGGCCTGCTCGGCCGTGGGCACCACGAGCTGGAACCCCGCGCCTGCCATCGCGGTTGCGCGCGTCATCGACGCGTCGGCGACGGTCACCACGCGCAGCCGTGCGCCGCGGGCGCCTGCAAGCTCCACGGCGTAGGCCAGCGCCTTGTTGCCCTGGGGCGAGCCGTCGACCCCCACGAGGTAAACGGGTTGGATCTCGGTCTCCCTTCGCGCCAGGCCGCCACCTCAAACGACGATCCCCGACGGGCGCGATACCTTGCGCGCACCCACTCTCGGGCGCGTACATACTCACTTTACCGGGGGCTCATCAACCCCCGCCGCGGCGCGGCCCGCCTCCCACCATCGCGGCTCAGCGGACGGCCACATCGGGCCGCTCGTTGGTGACGATCCAATAAAGGTTGAGCGTGCGGGCGATCTCGTTGAGCCCATCGAAGGAAAGGGGCTTGACGAGGTACGAATTCACCCCGAGGTCGTAGGCCTTGTTCACGTCCGAGGGGTCCTTCGAGGAGGTCAGCATCACGACCGGAATCCGCTTGAGCTTGGGCTCCGACTTCAGCCATTCCAGGACCTCGTGGCCCCCCTTGCGGGGCATCTTCACGTCGAGCAGGATCAAGGCGGGCAACGGGTACTTCTGCCGGTCAGCGTAGGGCGCTTTGCCCGACATGTACCGGATGGCCGCCTCGCCGTCGTTTACGACCTGCAAGGGGTTCCCGAGGCGCAGGCGCTCGAAGGCCCTGCGCGTGAGCACGATGTCGTCCTCGTCGTCGTCCACGAGCAAGATGCTCGGAGCCGTCTGGGTCACGGCGCACCTGCCCGGGGCGAACGCAGCTCGATCCAAAACCGGCTCCCGCTGCCCGGCTCGCTTTCCACACCGACGCGGCCGCCCATTCGCTCCACCGCGCGCTGCACGATGGCAAGGCCGACCCCGGTGCCCGGGTATTCGCCCTTGGGGTGGAGCCGCTCAAAGGGCTTCCAAATCTGCGCGAAGTGCTCGGCGGAAATCCCGAGGCCGTGGTCCTCGACGGTGATGCGGACCCACTCCCCTCGTTCTTCACTGCTGAGGCGCACGACCGGCGCAACCCCCCGCGGGACATACTTGAGCGCGTTCGTAATGAAGTTAGCGAGCGCCTGGCCGAGCAGCTGGGGCTCCGCCTCGACCTCGTGGAGCGGGCGCACCACCTCCACCGTCGCGCGGGTGAGCGCGACCTCCTGCGCGAGGGGGCGCAGCACATCGGCAATGGCGGCCTCCAGGGGCACGCGGCGGGTCTGCACCTCCCGCCTGCCGATGCGGCTGTATTCGAGCAGGTCGTCAATGAGCCGCTCCATCGAGGCGCCCGCGCGGTCGATGCGGCGCAGGTAGTCCACGCCCGTAGCGTCGAGGCGGTCTGTGTAATCTTCGATCAGCGCGCGGCTAAACCCGCGCATCGAGCGCAGCGGCGTGCGCAGGTCATGGGAGATCGTGTGGGAGAAGGATTCGAGGTCCGTGTTCGCCAGCCGCAACTGGTCTTCCTGCCTCTTGCGGTCGGTGATGTCGCGGATGAAGGCGGCGGCGAGCCTCCCGCGGCCGGTCTCGACGGAGGTGAGGCTGACGTCGACGGGGAACTCGGAACCGTCCTTGCGCCTGCCGACGAGTTCGAGGCCGGCGCCCATCGGGCGCGGCCGGGGGCTTTCAAAGAACCCGTTGCGGTGCCCTTCGTGCTGCACCCGAAATCGGTCGGGCATCAGCGCCTCGACATGCTTGCCCTCCATCTCGCCGCGCGGGTAGCCGAACATCTTCTGGGCCTGGGCATTGGCCAGGCGCACGCGGCCTTCGCCGTCGACGCCGAGGATCGCGTAGGGCGCGGCCTCCAGCAGTTCCGAGGAAATTGCGCCGGCCTTGGCGCCCTTGCCCCCACCGCCCTCCGGCGCTTCGCCGCGCGTCGCGCCGCCGCGGGGCCGGAGCGTCTTGGACACGGCAGAACCATTACCGCCCCGGGTAATGAAATCCCACGGCGCCGGAAGACCCGCCGCTGCGGAGCGCCGCGCGCCCGCGGTAGGGACCGCGGCGATGGAGGGTTAGGGGTGGCCTCGCTCTTTGAACGGGAGCCGTCATGGATTGGCCTTTCGGCAGCCCAGGCCGCGCTCGCCGTTTGGCTCGTGCTCATGTTGGTTGGGGACCTCGGGGGCGACGGCGGCTGGCCGCCCGCTTCGCGTGCGACGGCCGCGACGGGCGCCGCCGTCATGGGCGCCTTCGGCTTCGTGGTGCCCTCGGTGCTCGCGATGTTCCCGCGCCTGGCGCCCGGGCTGCTTGGGCTCGGGCGCCCCTCGCGCCGGATGGCCGTGGCCGCGTCGTGCGCGGGCGCATGCATGGCCGGGGTGGCCCTCGCGTGGCTATTCAGCGGCGCGTTGGCGCTGATTGGGCTTGAGGGCTCGTTCGCGGTGGCCGGCGCGTTGATCCTCGTGGGCGCGCTGCTCTCGGCTCGCCGGCCCGACCCCTCGCACCTTCCCGTGGCGGCAGCCGCGCCCTTCGGGCCCGTCGCGCGCCCGGCCAACTTGCTCCTTCTCGCGGCACTCGTCTACCTCGTATGCGGAGGAGCGGCGCTTGCCGGTGTCGTGTGGCTCGGCGAATCGGTTCAAGGCGCAGGGGCGGCGCCCACCATCGCCTGGCCCCTCCACCTCATCACGGCGGGCTTCATCGCCCTCTCCGTCTTTGGAATTGGCACCCGCATGTTCGCGGCCTTCTCGGGCGTCGAATCGCCTGCCGCGGCCGTTTGGACCATCGCGCTCTTCGGCATCGCGGCCCCCGCCGGGATCGCTGCGGGCCTTGCGGCGGGGAACTACGGCGAGGTCGCGCTCTTTGCGGCCGCGGGCCTCGTCGCCTCATCCACCTTCGCGGGCCTCCTGCTCTTCATGTGGGTGCGCCACCGCCGACGCCGGCGGAAGGCGTGGTACCTGCTCATGGCGGCCTCAGCCATGCTCGTGGCCGGCGAGGCGCTCGGCGCACTGTTCGCGCTCGACCCGGCGCTCCTGCGCCTTGCCCCCGTGCATGGGGAGGTCAATGTGCTGGGCTTCGCGGGGCTCATGGTCTTCGGTGTCCTCTTCGAGCTGTCAGGCGGGCAGGCCGCCCGGCCGGGGCCCATGCCCGTGGGCGCGTGGGTCGCTTTTGCGTGGCCACCCGCGCTCGCGCTGCGGGCAGCCGGTGTGTGGTGGAACGAACCGTGGCTCGCCGTGCTCGGCGACGCGGCGCTGCTCGCGAGCTTCGCTCTGGCCGCGCGCAGTGCGCACCCGGCGGGACCTCGCGCTGCGGCAGGCAAGGCCGCCGCTGAACCCCCGCCCTAGCCGCTCGTATAGATATCCGGCGCCGCCGGCCCGGTGACGACGAGCCCCCCGAGCGACCCCTGCCAGATCGTGCGCGTGATGGAGTGGTCGACGAGCAGGAACGTTCCGGGCACGAGCGTCTCGAACTCGACGACCGCCGCTCCGCCCGCGGGAACGAGCGTGGTCTGCACATTGTGGTGCGGCGCATCGACGAGGTCGCCCTCCGAGTACACCCGGTCGAAGATCTGGCCGATGACATGGAAGCTCGACACGAGGTTCGGGCCCCCGACGCCGAAGAAGATGCGCACCGTGTCGTTCACATTCGAGGTAAGCATCCGGTCGGCCTGCATGAGGCTCCCCTTGCGCCCATTGAACACCACATAGGTCGGCTGTTCGAGCAACATGTTGGCCGGGTCGAAGAAGTGGTGACCCGACTCGCCAAGCGTCCCGTTGGTGTAAAACTCGCCCTGCACCACGTAGTATTCGTGGTCGACCGGCGGCAGGCCGCCTTCCGGCTCGACGAGGATCATCCCGTACATGCCGTTCGCGATGTGCCAATCTACCGGAGGGGAGGCGCAGTGGTACACGAAGAGCCCCACGCGCATCGCCTTGAAGGAGAACGTCTTGTTTTCGCCGGGAGCCACCTGCATCACCGTCGCGCCCCCGCCGGGTCCCATGACCGCGTGCAGGTCGATCGAATGCGTCATCGCCGAGGACGCCGGGTTCGACAAGTGCACATGGACGGTGTCGTTCACCATGACCCGGATCATCGGGCCCGGGACGGTCGAGTTGAACGTCCAGTAGGTGTAGGTCGCGTTCGCCGCGGGGTCGAGCATCGCCACCACCTCCTTGGTCTCGAGGAAAACGTCGACGTCCTGCGGGACCGTGCGGGTGATCGGCGGGGGCACCTCCGAAGCCGCCCGGCCGATCTCTGCCACATCCACCGGGCGCGCGGGGGGAAGCGGCTTGTGGCCGCCGGTCTCGTTGGCTCCTGCCGCGCCCTGCTTGACCGTTACCGTCGCCGTCATCCCCGTGTACATCGGCCCGTGGCCGGACGTGTCGTGGCTGGAATGGGGGGTGCAGTGGTACGCGAAGGTCCCTTCATCGTTGAAGACGTGGACGTACGTTTGGCCCTTCAGCACATGCGGCGAATCTAGGGGCCCGCCGGTCTCGTCGGAGGTCACCGTGTGGAAGACATCGTCGTCATTCACCCACGTGACCGTGGAGCCCGCCGGAACCGTGAGTGTGGACGGCACGAACGCGTAGCCGGTCATGTGCACCGTGACGCTGACGGGAGGCTCAGGCGGAGCGGGTGGTGCGGGCGTCACGATCGCCGCCGGCGGTGAAGGCGCACCCTTGCCGATGGCAAAGCCGCCCGCCATCGCCGCGCCGCCAAGAAGCAGTCCCAAAATCATGAACGAAAGTCCTTTCTCGCTCGCCGCCATGGTCTAACGCCCCTCTGCCGCTCGGGTCTGGAAGGCAAAGGGCCCAGAAGTATGGATGCCTAATGTCCCGACGGTAATTACTAGACGGCCGCTCGGCTTCGAGCAACCACCCCGGCCGAGGGGCAAGGTCTACTTCGCCCGCGCGCGGATTTCGACGCGCCGCGTCGAGGGCCCCGCCGGCGTCTTGCCGTCGGAAGCGTCGAGCGTGGCTAGCACCTCGAACCCCGCCTGGGAAAGGGCCGCCTTGACCTCTGCAATTCGCCAGTATTTGAACGGGATCGAGCGCCGCACCCAGTCGATGGAGTAGTCCCCAATCATGACAAGGGGCGCCCAGATGAGCCGGTCGCCGCCGTCGGGGTGGCCTTGCCACTGGTCGTAGAAAATTGTGCGCTTGCCCTTGTAGGTCACCGGGTCCGAGGGGAATACCCTGTTGAGGCGCTGCTCGTCGAGCGCATCGCGGTTGAAGAACGCGACCGAAAAGAGGCCGCCTTTCTTCAGCCGTGAGCGGACGGAGGCGAGCATGTCGGCGGCCTGGCCCTCAGGGAGGAGCCGCGAGTACGCGTTGCGCATGGACACGACCGCGTCGAAGGGACCGGCGGGCAGGTCGACGAAGTCGCTCTCCTCGGCCTTGGCGCCCTTTGCGTTCGCGCGCGTGCGAGCAAGCAGGGACGGCGAGGACTCGACCGCGGTAACCTTCAGCCCCTCCTTGACGAGCCGCCATGTGGTGTGCCCGAGCCCACTGCCCACCTCGAGGACGCTCTTCACATGCTCCTTTTTCAGCCAGGTCGCAACGGCAAGAGACGTTCGGTCGAGGTGTTCGGTGCCGAAATGCGTCTCGTCGAGGATTTCGGCGAGCCCTTCCCATTGGTCTGCCGGACCGTAACCCGGGCCGCCGACGGTGGAGACGAAGTCGTGGTCGAGCGCCGAGGCGTGCAGGTCGCCCCCGCCGCCCATGGCGCCGCTCCCGCCGCCCTCGTGCTCCCAGGGCTGGTAGCCTCGCCTGAACTCCTTGAATTTAGCCACGCCCGCCCCGCCTTTGGAGGCGTCATCCAGGGCGCTGTTGATAAGGGTTCGTCCGCTCGGGCCCTCACCACTGCGCCGTACCGCAGTTGCCGCAGACCTGGGTGGTGACCGCCGCCCCGCACCGGAGGCAGGCGCGTGTCTGCGCGCCCGGCGGGTTCGGCGATGGCGGCGCACCGCCGTAGGGCGAGGGCCCGTAGACCGGCGTCCCGTAGGGCTGCGCGGCATATGGTTGCGCGGCGCTTTGCGGCGCACCATAAGGCTGCGCGCCGTAAGGTTGCGCCGCATAAGGCTGCCCGCCGTAAGGCTGGCCGGGGTAAGGCTGCCCGGGGTAAGGTTGTCCGCCGTAGGCCGGGGCTCCGTAGCCCGGGTAACCGTAGGGCATGGCCGCGTAGGCGACCGGCGAGTAGTACTGCGAAGGCGAGGGCGCCGTTGCATAAGGGAGGACAAAGCCGAGGATCATCACCACGATCCCGAGCACGATGAGGAGCATACCGGCTCCGGCATACGTGGGGATACACATGTTGAAGAAGCCAACCGGCGTGCAAATTGTCATGAGGTAGATGCCAAACACGAGCATCCCGATGCCACCAAGCGCGATGGCGATGCCTGTCTTCGAACTTACTGCCACGGCGCAAGCCCCGCCGAAACGATGGAGGCGCCTGTAGATAATGGCGCGCCGCGGCCTTTGCCGTTCGGCTTACCCGCGCCCGTCTGGACACGCGCCGCGGCCTTCGCCGTTCGGCTTACCCGCGCCCGTCTGGACACGCGCCGCGGCCTTCGCCCCAAACGCTATTTGACCTGCCCCCGATCGCGCGGGCGTGCGCTTCGCGTTCCTGGGCACCGGGGGTTCGTACCCGTCGCGTGAGCGGATGACCCAAGCGTTCGCGGTGCGCTACAAAGGTGACGTGGTCCTTTTCGATTGCGGCGAGGGGACGCAGCGGCAGATGATGCTCTCCTCGCTCTCGTTCATGCAGATCAAGACGATCTGCATCACGCACTTCCACGGCGACCACTCGCTCGGGCTGCCCGGCCTCATCCAAACGATGCAGCTCAACGACCGCAAGGAGCCGCTCGACATTTTGGTGCCCAAGGGCTCGCGCGAGCACGCGCATGCGCTCATCGAAATTGGCCACTTCAAGCTAAAGAAGTACGAGGCGCGCGTGCACGAGATGGCCGACGGCGAGCGCCGGGCATTTGACGGGTATTCGATCACGGCGGCCGCGCTCAACCACCCGGTGCCGACCGTGGGGTTCCGGCTGGATGAGGATGCGCGCACGGGTCGGTTCGACCCCGCCCGCGCCAAGGAGCTCGGCGTGCCCGAAGGGCCTCTCTTTTCGCGCCTGCAGGACGGGCACGCGGTCGAAGGCGGTCGAGGGACGGTCTCCCCTGCGGATGTGATGGGGCCGTCGCGCCGCGGCCG
This sequence comes from Thermoplasmata archaeon, assembly GCA_041499475.1. GTDB lineage: Archaea > Thermoplasmatota > DTKX01 > DTKX01 > DATEUP01 > DATEUP01. The sequence continues at coordinate 12,177 of JBGQKI010000007.1, read as the reverse complement.
CGCATTCTGCTACCTCACGGACACCGCGCCCACCCCGCGCGCGGTGGAGGTCTCGAGGGGCGCCGACATCCTCGTAATGGAGGCAACGGCCGACGACGCCCTCACCGATTACGCAAACCAGTACGGCCACTGCGCCGCATCGCAAACCGCCCAGACGGCCAAGGACGCGGGCGTCTCCGAGCTTTACATCGTCCACTTGTCGGCGCGCTACAAGGAGAGCGAGCCCATCCTCTCCCAAGCGCGGGCCGTTTTCCCCCATTCGAAGGTGCCGCACGACCTCGAGGAGGTCGAGTACCCATGGGGGTAGGGGATCAGGAGCGGCTGTACCGAGGCCCCCCCCACGCGTGGCACCTCCCGCTGCGCGCGCGGCCCATGTCGTTCTTGCTGTTTGCGTTCGCGACGTTCGTTGTCTTGGTCGAAGGGATCTTCGTCGGCGCGGAACTCGCCATCCATGGACTCGTCCTTGCCCCGACGGCGCGCGGGTTCGCGCTCCTTGGCATCGTCTTGCTCGTCGCCGCCAACCTGAAGACGGTTGCGCTCGCGCTTCGCCGGGAAGCCAACGAATCGCTGGCGGGGGTCGTCGATGTTGCGCTCGACCGCCTCTGGCTCATGCACTTCTGGCTCAACCCGCTCGGGCTCTTCTCGCTGGGGCTCTTCCTCGTGTTCGCCCCCCGCGCGCAGCCGCCCTTCTACTACATCGCGTACGGAGTGCTCCTTTGGCAGGCAGTGGGCGGACTCATGGCGCGCGAGGCCGTCCCACTGAAGGCGACCCAAGGCGAAGCAGCGCGGGTGGCGCGCCGCGCGCACCACCAGCCTGCCGTGTACGTGCTGCTCACCGTCTTGGTGGTTGCCGGGTGGGTCGACTCGATCTTTCCGTGAAGGGGGCCAAACCCGGTGATCTCCACCCAGCCGTTGCGCGACGCGCGGCCAGGGCCCTCCACGCCGATCGGGATCGGGAGCGCCCCGGGCGCCCCGGCGCCACCGCTCGGACGGTTCGCACGTTCAAGGGCCGTCCGGACTTTCGAGACCGCAAAGGCCCTCATCGACGCCCTCGAATCCCGACAAATCGCCTGCGCGGTGCGCGGCACGCTCCCGGCCGAGCCCGTCATGCGCGCGATCGCCCCCCTCGCAATCGGCGAAGTGCTCGAGCGGGCCGTGCTGCTCGAGGCCCGCTCCGGGCAGGGCGTCCTCTTCGGCCCGGTCGGCGTCGCGGAGGGCCGCGGAGCCGCCGCGCGGACGCGCTTTTCCCTGGAAGCCGCGCGCAGCGTCGAGATGCTCGGCCTCCTCAGCGAGCCCCCGCTCGTGGCAGTCCTCTCGCTTGGCCGGCGCGACGACGCCCGGCGCGGGCGCCATGTCGCGCGTTCGATTGCCGAAAGTGCGCGTGTCGTGTCGCGCCTGCAGCAGGCCGGCCTCGACGCCTTCTCGGCGGGCATCCAAATCGAAGAGGTCCTGCGGGACGCCGACATCGTCGTCGCCCCCGATGGGGCGACGGGCAACCTCGCGTTCCGCGCGCTCTCGCTCGTCGGCGGCTTGCGCAGCTTTGGAGCGCTCGTGCTCGGCTTCGCCCTGCCCTTCGTCGACACGACGCGGTCGCGCGCGTCCTTCGAGGACCCTCTGCGCCTCGCGGCGTTCCTCGCCTCGAAGGCGCCGCCCGGCTGAGCGGTTGCCGTTCCCCTTTTTATCCCCGGGCCGCGCTTTGCGCGTGAATGCGAATCGAGATCGACGGCTGGAAGGCGCACATCAAGTTCTCCGCGGCCCACGCGATCGCCGGCCACCCGAAGTGCGGTCGCCTCCACGGGCACACCTATGCAGTGCACGTGGTCGTGCACGGCGACTCCGGCCCCGACGAAATGGTGTTCGACTTTGGCGTGGTCAAGCGCGCGCTTCGCAAGCTCGCCGACGGCATGGACCACCGGTTCATTGTCCCGGCCCGGGCCGCCACGGTCTCAGGACGTGAGCTCGTGGTGCGGCTCGGCGCCAAGACCTACCGCGTGCCGCGCGGCGATGCGGCCATCCTCGACATCGAGGCCTCCTCGGCCGAGCGCCTTGCCGAATATTTTGCAAGAGAGCTCGCTCGCACCGTCGCGTTTCCCCCGGCCGTGCACGAGATCGAAGTCGGCGTCGATGAAGGGCCCGGCCAAGGCGCTTGGGCGCACCTGCGCCTGCCGTCGCGCTCCCAGCGCGAACGGGGTCCCGCCCCCCGCCGTGGCGCCCGCTAACGTGGAGCGCGAAACCTACATGTAGCGGCCGACGCGAGGCCCCGGCCTCTACGGGGGATTTCAACGTGGTCTTCTGCCCGCAGTGCGGCACACGCATGGCCGACGAGGCGAACTTCTGCCTCAACTGCGGCGAGAACCTCTCCAAGTGGCGCACGAATTCCGGGTTCGTCAAGGAGCAGGCCGACCGCGGCGCGGGAGAACCGCCCGGGCGGCAAGGTGCCCAGGGTGAACCCCGCGCCGGCCGTGAAGGGCGCTCCGGCCAGGGCGAACTCGAAGTGACGATCGGCGGACGCGGCGTGTCGCACCCCACCGGGGCCGTGCGGCAACTCAACGCGATGCTCACCGAGGCGCGCGGCGCCGCCGAGGCCGGCAACCTCGAGGCCGCCGTCGAGAACTTCCGCGCGGCGCTCTCGATCGACCCGGAGGCCCACGACGCGTGGTACGGCCTCGGCGTCGTCTACGGGCGCCTCGGGCGCCAGCTCGACGCGCTCTCGGCCTTCAACCGGCTCATCGAATCGAACCCCCGCCTTGCGGCGGCCTACGACGGCAAGGGGACCGCGCTTTTCCACCTCGGCCGCTTCGGCGAGGCGGTCGCCGCCTTCGACGACGCGCTGCGCATCGAGCCCACGCTCGTCTCCGCCCGGCTCGAAAAAGGAATCGCCCTCGCCCGCTCCGAAGACCTCCGGGGCGCGGTCGCCTGCTTCGACGCCGTCCTCGAAGTCGAGCCCTCCAACGAGGCGGCCCTCATCCACCGCAGCGACGCGCTCCTGCGCTCGAACGACACCGCCGGCGCGCTCCACTCGCTCGACCGGGCCCTTGAGGTCGCGCCCCTCAACGGGGGCGCTTGGCGAAAGAAAGGCGACCTCCTGCTGAAAATGGGCCACCCCTCCGACGCGAGGCGCTGCTACGAGCGCGCGCTCCAGCTCGACGCCAACGACTTCGAGGCCCTTGTCCGGCGCGGCGATGCGATGCGCCAAGCGGGCGACCCGGCCGGCGCCATCGACTCCTACGAGCGCGCGGTCGCGCTGCGCGGGGCGCGCGCCGAGCCCCACGTGCGCAAGGGCCTCCTCTACTTCGCGCTCTCGCAGTTCCCGGCGGCGCGCGACTGCTTCGCGCGCGCCCGAGAACTTGAGCCCGACCACCAGGTCGCCGCCGTCAACTACGCCGTATCCCTCTACCGGTGCCGCGAGTTTGAGCACGCCAAGGGCGCCGCCGAGAGCGCGCTGGGCCGCTGGCCGGGGCAGGTCGACCTTGCCCGCGTGCTTGCCGCCTCCGAACGCAAGCTCGCCTCCGGCAAGTCCCCGGCGACGGGTCGCCTCGTGCAGCCGCCCGGCCAAGACCACACCGTGGAGGACATCTTCCTCATCTACCGCGACGGCCGCCTCATCGCCCACCAGACGCGCCGGCTTCGCGCCGACATGGACAACCAGCTCCTCTCCGGCATGCTCACCGCGATCCAGAGCTTCATCCAGGAGGCATTCCGCGAGAGCGAGGAAGGCCAGCTCAACGAAATGGCGTTCGGCCGGAACCAGATCTTGATCGAGCGCGGCCGGTGGATCTCCCTTGCGGTCGTCATCCGGGGAGTCCCGCCCGTGGGCGCCCGCGCCGAGCTTTCGTTTGCCGTCGAGAGCCTCGAGCAGAAGTACCGCACGGCGCTCGAAGGGTGGGACGGAGAGGCGCAGAGCTTGCGCGGGGTCGCCGACGCGATGCGGCGCGTGCTCGAAGTGCTGTAGCGCCACCCCCTTACGAAGCGTTAAGAGTGGGCGCGGCGTAAAGCGGCACGGCCACGATGATCCAGCCAACACGCTGCCCGCACTGCGGGGAGGAAGCCCAACCCGGCCACCGCTACTGCCCCGCCTGCGGGGAGCCGCTGCCGCCGGCCGGCCACGGAGCCAAGCGCGCCGAGGCGCGGGACAACGCGCAGGCGGCCAGGACCGTCGACGACTACCTGCGCGCGGTGTCCACCTTCGAGCGCATGCTCCACGGCGGCGGCCAAAATTCGGTGCGCTCCCTGCTTGCCCGCGGCGACGCGCTCTCCTCCCTTGGCGAATACGAGTCGGCCGCCCACGCCTTTGGCGAGGCGCTCGCCGCCGACCCGGAGAACCTCGAAGCCCGGCTCTCGCTTGGCCGGCTCTACAACCGGCTCGCCCGCTACCGCGACGCCGTGGCCATCTGCGACGAGGTGCTCGCTGTCCACGCGCGCAGCGAAGAAGTGTACCTCATCAAGGCCCGCGCGCTGCTCGCCTCGGGCGACTTCGGGGGCATTGTGGAACTCGAACGCGCCGCCCGGGCCGCAGGTGTGGCCTCGGCCGCCCTCACCCGCGTGGCCGAGCTTGCCAAGCGCCGCTTCCGCGAGGTGCAGGAGAGCCACGCCGTCGTCCAGGAAGTGTTTGCGATCCACCGCAGCACGCGCCTGCTCGCGCACCGCTCGCGCCTCTTCCGCCCGCAAGTGGACTCCGACCTCGTCGCCGGCACGCTGCGCGCCATCCAGGACTTCATCCAGGTCGCGCTCATGGGCGCCGAAGCCGGCGCCCCGGCGCTCGACGAACTGCGCTACGGCTCCTTCATCGTCCGCGTCGAGTCGCGCGAGTTCTTCCAAGCTGCGTTCGTGGTTTCAGGGACGCCCGACCGACCCATGCGCGAGAAGTTCCGCGCAACGACCGACGAGGTCGCGCGGCGCTTCGACGCGGTGCTGCGCGACTGGGACGGCTCGATTGCCAAGGTGCGGGGCATCCAGGAATTCTTCGACGCGGCCTTCTTCGGGGACCTGCGCGAAGGCGAAATGGAAGAAGAGCTCGAAATCGGGTAAGGGCTCCCTTCAGCGCGCGCGCACGACCATCGGCTGCTTGTCCGCATACGTGAGCACCTTCGCCTTGCGCTTGCCGATCACGACGTCGTCCTCGATCCTAACCCCGCCGAAGCCCGGCACATAGATCCCGGGCTCGCAGGTGAACACCTGCCCGGCCTTCAAGGTGAAGTCGCTCACCTTGGAGAGGCCCTGGCCGTCGTGCACCGCAAGGCCGAGCGAGTGGCCCGTCGAGTGGATGAAGCGCCCTTTGTACTTCGTGCGGTCGATGATCGCCGCGCAGGTCTCGTGCACCTCGCGCGCGCTCGTCCCCTCCACCATCAGGTCGATCCCCGCCTCGTTCGACTCGAGCACAATGTCGTAGATCTCCCTGTGCTTGGCCGTCGGCTTGCCATAGAGGAACGTGCGCGTGATGTCCGAGCAGTAGCGCGCGTGCGTCGAGCCAAAGTCGAAGAGCGCAAACATCCCCGGCCGCAGCTTCACTTTGCCTGGCACGTAGTGCGGCTCCGACGAGCTCGCCCCGAACCCGCAGATGGTCGAGAAGGAAGGCGCCGTCGAGCCGCGCTTGCTCATCTCATACTCGAGCTTGGCCGCTGCCTCCTGCTCGGTGATGCCGTCGCGCAGGATGTTCGGGATCTCGCCGGCCGCGTCCGAGGCGATCGCCGCTGCCTTGGCGATCCGGCGGACCTCCTCCTCATCCTTCACGCCGCGCACCGCGTGGATGGCGCCCGCCACATCGACAAGCGGCGCGCGCGCCAGCCGCTTGACGTCGGCCGCCCACTTGTGGGAGATGTCCGGCGCGTTCACTCCGACCGCGCGCGCTCCCTTCAGGGACTCCCGAAGCCAGCCCTCGAGTTCGCTGTTCTTGTAAAAGACGAAAAGTTCGCTCCTGCGGCTACCCGCGCTCTCCTCTTCGAGCGTCCCGGTGAAGATCTTCATCCGCCCGCTCGGGTAGACAATGACGCCCGAGCGCTCGAACACGCCGCGTTCGAAGCCCGTGAGATAAAAGAAGGTCAGGTCGAGGATCGGCATCGTGCCGTTCGCGATGAAGATCACGTCGACCTTCTCCCCGCCCTTGAGCTTGCGCGCCTCGCGGAAGATCCGCTTGCCCCGGCTCTCGTAGGTCGCCTTCGTTGCCATGTTGGGGTGCCTCCCGCGGCGGTCGCCTCCGACGGGCCCAGCCTATTTAGCCTTCGTGGAACGCACGGTCAAACGGGGCTCGCTGCTTCACACCGCGCCCGTGGCGTGCTTCTGCACGATCGGCTCGCACAGCTTGCCGCCGATGTCGTTGAAAATGTTCTCGACATTTTCGCCGGTCTTCGCCGAGCAGTGAAAGTACTTCATCCCGTACTGTTGGCAAAGCGCCTGGATCTGCGCTTCGGTGATCGCAAACTCGTCTTTCAAGTCCGATTTGTTGCAGGCGAGCACCGCCGGCACCTTGCCGCAGCACTCGTAGACGCCGTTCAGCCATTCGGGGACGGAGGCGAGCGTGTCGGCGCGCGTCATGTCGCACACGACAATGACGCCCTCGGACCCCTTGAAGTACAGCGTGTGGAGCTTCTTCATCTCCTTCTGGCCGATGATGTCCCAGATGTTCAGCGTGAGCGTGATCGCAAGCTGCTGGGGCTCGTACTTGAACTCCATCTGCTTGCGCGAAGTCTTCGTCCCGATCGTGACGATGTACTTGTCATCGAACTTGTCAATGACGAAGCGGCGGATGAGCGACGTCTTGCCGACGGCAGCGTCACCGACCAGCACTATCTTCTTGGAGTAATCAAGGAACTTCATTAGGTGGGCCGATCGGGAAGTTGCTACTTAAGCATTCCCGTGCGCCGGTCAACAGATGATCGCGGCTTTGCCACACCTGGCTCGCTCATTTTGCACACCCAAAAAGTTTCGAAGAAAGGCGCGGGCAACGCTTATCTTCGCGCCCCAGATTGGGCCGACGGGTCGGGATGCGCCTATCCGTTTCCGTCGGCTCGCTTGCGCTTTCCAACCCGACAATTCTCGCCTCGGGAATCCTCGGCGTGACCCCCGAGACGATGCTTGGCGTCCTCAAGGGAGGCGCGGCCGCGGTCGTTACCAAGTCCATCGGCTCCGAGCCGCGCCACGGCCACCCGACGCCGACCTTTGTCGCCGTTGAAGGCGGGTTCCTCAACGCGATGGGCATCCCGAACCCGGGCGCTGAAGACTTCGCGCCGATCATCAAGAAGATCAGTGCGGGCAAAGGGGAAGGCAAGCTCGTCGTCTCGATCTTCGGCGGGGGCGCCGAGGAGTTCGGGCGCCTGGCCAAGCGGCTGTCGCCCGGGGCCGACGCGCTCGAGCTCAACCTCAGCTGCCCGCACCTCAAAGGGTACGGCGTGGAGATCGGCCGGGTGCCGGCGCTCGTGCGCGAGGCGGTTGCCGAGGCCAAGCGCAACTCGAAGGTCCCCGTCTGGGCAAAGCTCTCGCCGAACGTGTCGGACATGGTGGAGGTAGCCAGGGCCGCCGTGGAAGGGGGCGCCGACGCGCTGGTGGCGACCAATACGATCGGCGCGATCGCGGTCTCGGTGGAGGCACGAAGGCCCGTCCTCTCGCACGGCAGCGGCGGCCTCTCGGGCGCCGCCCTCAAGCCGGTCGCGATGAAGGCGGTCTTCGACATCGCAAGCGAACTCGACACGCCGATCGTGGCCTCGGGCGGGATTTTCACCGGACGCGATTTGCTCGAATTCATCATGGCCGGCGCGAGCGCCGGCGAGATCGGCTCCGCGGTGGTAACGCGCGGCGAAGGCGTGTTCGGCTTGGTGGCCAAGGAGCTTGGCACCCTCCTCGAGAAGGAAGGGTTCGCGAGCATTGACGATGCGCGGGGTGCCGCGCTACCCGGGTGAAAACATGGAGACCGCGTGGACCCTCGAGCGCGCTGGGCGCTTGCGCGCCGCGACGATCACCCGCGCGGTTCACGATACGCCCTTTGATGCCACGATCGAATTCAAGGATGAAGCTCCGATGGCCCCCGGGCAGTTCTTCATGGTGTGGGTGTACGGCGCCGAGGAGGTGCCGATGTCCGCCTCCCTCATCGGCCCGAAGGGCAAGCGCGCCGTGACCGCACGCAACTTTGGGGAGACCACGGCGGCCATCCGCGAACTCAAATTTGGCGACCGTGTTGGCCTGCGCGGCCCCTTTGGAAATGGCTTCTCGATGGCGTGGAAGAAACCGCTGTTTGTAGGCGGCGGCGTGGGGATGTCCTCGATCATAACCGCGATTGACGCGTGGGCGGCCAAGGGCCGCAAGCCGGTGGTCGTGGTCGGTGGCCGCACGGCCAAGGATTTGCTTTACGAGGCGCGCCTCAGGCGGCTCGGCGCTCAGGTGCACCTGACGACCGACGACGGCAGCCGCGGTTTCCACGGAACGGCGGTGGCGCGCGCGGGCGAAATCATGGACGCCTCGCCTTTCTCCCAGGTCGTAGCGTGCGGGCCAGAACGGATGCTCGTGGCCTTGCTTGCCGCGGCGAAAAAGCGCAGCGTCAAGTCCGAGGTCGCCGTAGAGCGTTTGATGAAGTGCGCGATGGGCATCTGCGATGTTTGCACGATGGATGGCCTGCGCGTCTGCCGGCAGGGGCCGATCTTCGACGGCGCGTTCCTCGCAAGCTCAGCCCAGTTCGGCAAAGTCGAGCTGAACGCGTGCGGCCACCTCGAACCGATTTGAGGGTGGCCCCATGCCGGCGGCCCCCCGAGCGCGGCCGATGGACACGGTCGTCGTCGAGGTCACCGGCGACCTTGAGGAGCTTGCCGAGGCGGAGCTCCGCGCCATCTACGAAGTGGTGCAGGGCCACGACTTGGAGAAAATTGCCCCGCTCGTCCTGGCCGGCCGCGTGCCGCGCGGAGGCGCCGAAGAGATCGCGCGGCGCGGCGGGCTGCTGCGGCATGTGGGGGTCGAACTTGCCCGAGCGGACACGCCCGACGCGCTCGACCCGGGCGCGCTCACCGTCAAGGGCACCTACGCCGTCCGCGCCAGCGTCCTCGAGGGCGCGCCCGAAGGGATTCGCTCGGCGGACGTCGAGCGGGCGCTTGGCGCCCGCATCAAGGGGGGGCGCGTCGACCTCCTCGCTCCTTCGCATGTATTCCGGGTCTTCGTCGGGAAGGAAACGCACTTCACGCACGAGGTCTACGACCGGTCGGCCGATGACTTTGACGAGCGCGCCGTCAAGCACCGCCCCTTCTTCAAACCCGTCTCGCTGCACCCCAAGTTCGCGCGCGCGCTCGTGAACCTGACGCAGGTGCACGATGGGGAACCCCTCCTCGATCCATTCTGCGGGACTGGAGGAATCCTCATCGAGGCGGCGTTCGTGGGCACCCAACCCATCGGAATCGATGTCGAACCCGAGGCCGCGCGCGGGGCCGCGCAGAACCTCGAGCATTTCGGCGTGCTCGGTTCGCCGGTGCACGCGGGTCGTGCCCGTGATGCACGGGCCCTTGTGGGCCACGAAGTGGCCGCCATTGCCACCGACCCGCCCTACGGGCGGGCAGCCACAACGAAGAAGATGGGGCCGCGGGCGGTGATCGAGGAATCCGCGCCGGGGCTCGCCGAGGTGCTGAGGGCCGGCGGCCGCATGGCCCTGTGCGTGCCCGACCTGTCCCTCACCGAGCCGCTGGAGGAATTCTGCGTGCGCGAGCTCACCATCGCCCAGCGCGTCCACGCGAGCCTCACCCGCAATTACGTCGTGCTGCGCAGGAAGGCCTGACGCGCCCCGCCAACAGCCCACCCACAACCCTAAATCGCCCACCCATAATCCCCAGAGGGAGCAAGCCATGGACTTCCGGACGTTTCTCGCCGAGCTCCCCGGCCTCAAGACTTTCCATAAAGCGGTCTCCAAAGACCTCGAACTCTCGCGCCTCCTCCACGAGGACCCGCGCCAGCCGATGTTCTTCGAAAACGTCGACGGCCACCGGGTCGCGGGCAACGTCTTCCCCACGCGCGAACTCATCGCCCGCTACCTCGGCCTCAGCAAGGAACAGGTGCGCGGCGCGCTCGTCGACGCGATGGAGCACCCCGAGGACGAGCGCGAGGTCGCCTCGCCGCCTTTCATGGAAGTCACCGACGAGAAGGTCGACCTCAAAGCGCTGCCGATCCCGCGCTACTACCCCGGCGACGGGGGGTCGTACATCACCGCCAACGTGATCCTCGCGAGCGACGGAAAATACACCAACGCCTCGTTCCACCGGCTCATGCTCCTTGGCGAAGACACCTTCGCCGTCCGCATCGTCCCGCGCCACCTCTATTCGATCCACAACGAAGCAAAGCGGAAGGGCAAGGACCTGCCCATCGCAATCGCCCTCGGGCAGGGGCCCGACTTCATGCTGCCATCCGCCATGTCCGTTGCCTACGGCGAGAGCGAATTGAAGATCGCTTCGCGGCTTTCCAAGCGCGCCTTCAACGCGCCCTTCGAGGTGCACCGGCTTCGAAACGGCGTGGTCGCGCCTGCAAACGCAGAGTACGTCCTCGAGGCCAGGCTCACCCAAACCCAAGTTAAGGAGGGCCCCTTCGTCGACATCACCGGCACCTACGACGAGGTGCGCGAGCAGCCGGTCATCGTCGTCGACCGCGTGCACCACCGCCGCAACCCCATCTTCCAAGCGCTGCTCTCGGGGAACCTCGAGCACTACATGCTCATGGGTATGCCCAAGGAGCCCATCATCGAACGCGCGGTGCGCCAAGTCGTCCCCAAGGTGCACAACGTGCGCCTCACGGAAGGCGGCTGCTGCTGGCTCCACGGCGTGGTGTCCATCACCAAGCAGCGCGAGGGCGACGGCAAGAACGCGATCCTTGCGGCGCTTGCCGCGCACCCCTCAATGAAGCGCGTGATCATCGTGGACGAGGACATCGACATCGAGAACGACCGCGAGGTCGAGTGGGCGCTTGGGACCCGCTTCCAAGCCGACCGCGACGAAGTCGTGGTCTCCGGCGCCAGGGGATCGTCGCTCGACCCTTCGCTCGTCGGCGGGCTCACCGCCAAGCAGGGCTTCGACTGCACCAAGCGGCTCGGCGAGCCGGCGTGGAAGTACGAGCGCGTCAAGATCGGTGGAGGGCCGACTCAAGGCGAGGCGGGCCCCAAAGACAGCTCGTCGATGTGACCCCTTGGAGTCACGACTGCTCTTCAAGCAACTTGACGTGGAGCTTGTTGACGCCGACTTCCTCGCCGGCGCGCCCGAGCGAGCAACTGTCCTTGAGCGAAAGGATGTAGGTGTCCCCGGTTTCGCCGGTTACGCGCGCGCGAAATTCCTCTTTCGTCCAGAGGCGGAGCTTGTAGCTCTTGCCGACCACCAGGGTCGAGGCGTATTGCGACATCCGCGCCCTTCCCCCTTGATGAACCGATGCCGCCGCGCGCTCTTGAGGATGACGGGCCCGCCCTTACCTGAACCAGCGCGCGAGCCGCTCGGCCTCGAAGGCGCGCTTCGCCGCAAGGCCTTCCTTCGATGGCTTCCCGATCGTGGCTTTGGGCCCGGTCGGTCCCAACAGGTCAATCTCGGCCGGTGCGGCCTCGCCGTGCCCCACATCCACAAAGCATGCGCCGCGCCCGCGGTACACCGACGGGGCGCCGCCGGCCAACTTCGATTGGATTGCGGCGGCGACCAGGGAGGCCTGCGCCTCAGCGAACACGCCGGCCTTGGGGTGGCCCCGCCCATCGGGCAACGTGAGCGCGGCGACGTCCCCCACGGCGTAGACCCCCGGTACCTTGCTTTCCATGGTGTTCAGGTTCACCGGCACAAAGCCCGAGCCGTCCACAAGGCCCGCCGCGCGAACCACCTCCGGTGCGCGAAGCGGCGGCATTGCCGCAAGCACGCTGTACTCCAGGGTCGACCCGTTCTCGAACATGATCGACTTCACCTCCGGCCGGACTTCCTTCACCTTGTGCTGGAACCGGCACACGATTCGCTGGGCCTCCAGCATTGCAACCACCGCCTCGCCCACCGCTTTGCCGGCAACGGGCATCGGCTGCGCCTCGGGCGTCGCTACCACCACCGGGCACCGCTCCCGCACGCCGCGCTCGGCGAGGATCTCATCGACGAGCAGCGCGTATTCATAGGGCGCCGGCGGGCACTTGAACGGCACCGCCGCCACGAGGATTGTGACCGTGCCCGACCGAATGCGCTCGAGCTCTTCCTTCATCCGCAT
>JBGQKI010000006.1:0-107950 GCA_041499475.1 Thermoplasmata archaeon | reverse complement strand
GGGTCCGTGCTGCCGTCCGGGTAGTACGGGTTCGTGACCGGGGTGACGACCGAAACCCAGGTGCTCGCCCCCTCGTAGTTCGCGTTGAGCGCGTTGGTGCGGAACACGACCCAGACCTGCAAGTCGTCGGTGTAGTCGTCGTTGTTCGAGTTCGTGTCCTGGACGTTGATCGCGCTGTCCCCGTCGGTGTCCTCGAAGGGCGAGGGCTCCGCCCCGTCGTAGAGGCCGTCCCCGTCGGTGTCAGGGTTGAAGGGGTCGCTCTCGGTGGCGGTGTCGACGGTGGCGTCGCCGCGCTACGATGTGATCCCCAGAAGCCCCGCAAGTTCCGGCGTTAGGTTCCACGTTTCACGGCCCGACAACAATGGCAGCAAGCGATCATGCGACGCGATGCGGGCAATGAGCGCCCTCGTTGCGGCATTGGGTGGGGGCGCGAGGTAGGAAATTCGGTCGCCCTGTACCGTCCGGATCCACACCTCGACCCCATAACGCCCTTCTCGCACATAGATCCCTGAAACGTCCTCAAACCTCCTACGCCCCAGGTCCTTTCCCGTCAATAGTCCCCTCGTCCGTATCTCACTCGCAAAAAAGCAATCCTCACATACGACCAAGCGTCGGTGCCCGAGAATCATCGACAGCATGATTGCCGCGCCCCCCGCCGCCCCTATTGCGAGCAACAATCGTAGCCAATCGATTGGTGACGCCGTGAACGCGAAGGGGACGGCGAGAAGCACGGCCAACGCCCCCGCGATGAGCCTGAAAGTCCGCGAGGCCTGGCGACGGCTGGCCTCCTCCGCGTCTGCGATCCCTCGTTCCCGCATAACAGTGTTCCCCCCTTTTGCTTAGATGGAAACGACTTCCATCCCGAAGAATATGATCGTTAGGGGTGGAGTCACGGTAAGGAAAACAGAACCGGCGGTCGCCGCATCAAGGCCGTAAGTTGCGAAGCCGGCCTTTGCGAAGGTGCCCGCCCGTCCACCGGCCCCCGGAAAGCCAACCTTGCTCTCGGCCACCACGGCCCCTTTCGGCCTGGGCGCCTGGCGGTTCTCGGGCAGCAAGCCAGCCTCGTGCCTGCCCCCCGCCGCCCTTATCCGTCCATCCCCCTCTGCGCCCTGGGGGCCCCATCACGCGTGTCCTCGAACTCAACCCGTACCTCACTGACCGGCGAGGCCCCGTCGAGCGGCGCGTGTTCGGCCTTTCGCGGGAGCTTGCGCGCCGCGGCCACGAGGTGACCGCGGTCACCGCGCGGGGCGAGGGCGCCCCGCAAGAGGCCGTTGAGGACGGGGTGGCCGTCCGCCGGCTCGACCCGGCGCTCTTCGATGGGGGCAGCTACGACCCGCCGTTCCTCTCGCAAAAGGGCTTCACGGAGGCCTTCCGCGGCGTTGCGCCCGACGTCGTCGACATCCACTACATGTGGACGCCCGACTACACACGCTCGCTGCGCAAGTTCGCCAAGGGCGCGCGCGTCGTCTATACGTTGCACAACTCCTTCGGGTGGGGCGAAGGCGTCGAAGGCCGCGCCGCCTACATCTCCGACTCGGTGCTCAAGTTCTTCGCGCGCAACTGCGACCTTGCCGTCTGCGCCTCCCATTTCATCCGGCGCGACGTGCTCGCCCGCGGGATCAAGCCCGAGAAGCTGCGCGTCGTGCCTCCCGGCGTCGACTCCACGAGCGATGCGGACCTTGCCGCGCTCCGCAAAGCGCCGGGGCGCCACCCGAGCGCCTACGTGGTCTTCGCCGGGCGCCTCGAGCGCACGAAGGGCCTTTCCGTGCTCATCGAGGCGGCTCGCGAAGTGAAGGCGCGCGTCGACTTCGTCATCATCGGCAAAGGCCCCGACCTCGAAGGCCTCCAATCCGAGGCGCGCGACTTCGGCGTGGGCCCGCGCGTGCACTTCCAGGGGTTCCTCGACGAGCCGCGCAAGCGCCAGCTCATCGCCCAGGCCGACCTCTTCGTTTACCCCGCTTCCTTCGAGCCGACCGGCGTGGCGGTGCTCGAGGCCATGGACCTCGGCTGCCCCGTCGTGGCCACGAGCGTCGGGGGCCTGCCTGAAATTCTCGAAGAGGCCGGCCGGCTCGTCCCCCCGGGCGACTCCGAGGCCGTCGCCCGGGCCATCGACGAACTCATGCTCCTGCAAGACGAGCGCAAGCGCATGTCGCGCCACGGGCGCAAGCGCGCCGCCGAGTTCTCTTGGTCGAAGGTCGCCGGCCAGACGGAAGCGGCCTTCCAAGAGGCCCGCGCCCTCCCGTGAACCGCCGCGTTTCCGGGTGCGTTGCCCCCAAATGTTTATCGCGCCCCGGCGCCTCGGCGGCCTACCGCGACCGCCGCGGGAGGAGCCAAACCATGACAGGCCTCACCAAAGGACCCGTGACCATCCGCGAATTCGAAGAGCTCGACCTCAAGTCCGCGATGCTGATCGAGGCGTTCCCCACCATCGGCCTTGTCTCCACGATTGCCGCCTCGTACCTGGTGTCCCAGCTGAAACTGAAGCTCGTGGGCACGGTGACCGCGCCCTGGATGCCGCCCGTGTCGATCGTCTATGGAGGGCGCGCGCTTCCGCCCGTCCGGCTCTACTCCGGCGAGAAGGTCTGCGGCATCGACGGCAACTGCGACCAGGTCTTCCTCCTCATGTCCGAATTCCCCATCCCCGACCAGGGCGTCTACCCCGTCGCCGACGCGCTGCTCGATTGGGCGCACGCCCACGGTTGCCGCGAGATCGTCTCCCTCGAGGGTTTGCCCATGGAGCGCCCCGACCCCGAGACCAAGCCCGAGCGCGTATTGACCGGCCACAAGCCCCAGGTCTGGGGAGTGGGCGCCACCGACCGGGCGCGCGCGATGCTCGAGCGCCAAAAGGTCCCGCAGATGGACACCGGCGTGATCACGGGCATTTCCGGCGCGCTCCTGTGGATGGCCGAACAGCGCGGAGTCGACGCGCTCTGCCTGCTCGCCGAAGCGCAGAAGGACTTCCCCGACGCGCGCGCGGCCGCCGCCCTCGTCCAGGTGATCGACGTCCTGCTCCAGCAGATCCAGATCAACCTCGAGCCGCTCCTGAAGCAAGCCGAGGAACTCGAGAAGCAGATCAAGCACGCCGTCGAAGGCGCGCTGGACGCGCAGCAGTCGCGCGCCGCTCCCCCACAGAGCGGGCCGTCGACCGGGATGTATTACTGAAGTACATCGGTGGCTTTTTCCGTCCGGGGAGCCTCGCATCTCCCTCGGCTCCCCCTATGTACGACCCGGCCCGTGACCCCATTGTCCAGCTCGCCAACGTGCACAAAGTGTACCTCACGGGCACGTCCCCCGTCCGCGCCCTTGTCGGCATCACGCTCGACATCCCGCGCGGCGCGTTCCTCGCATTCATGGGACCCTCCGGCTGCGGCAAGTCGACGCTGCTCAACCTGATCGGCGCCGTCGACAGCCCTTCCGAGGGCACGGTCGCCGTGAAGGGCATCCCCTTGCACTCCCTTACCGACGACGAGCTCTCCGACTTCCGGCGCGACACCATCGGCTTCGTGTACCAGTTCTACAACCTCATCCCCTCGCTCACGGCCGCCGAGAATGTCGAACTGCCCCTCGCCTTTGCCGGCGTTAACGGGGCCGCCCGCGCCGCGCGCGTCAAGGAGCTCCTCCACCAAGTCCACCTCGACGACCGCGCCGACCACACGCCCTCGCTCCTCTCCGGCGGGGAGCAGCAGCGCGTGGCCATCGCACGCTGCCTCGCCAACAACCCCGACATCATCCTCCTCGACGAGCCCACCGGCGACCTCGACCGCGCCAACGGCAAGGCCGTGATGGAACTGCTCTCCGGCCTCAACAAGTCCAAGGGCGTCACGCTGGTGATGGTCACCCACGATCCGTCGGTGGCTGAGTACGCCGAACGGACCGTCACCATGGAAGACGGCAAGATCGTCGGCGAGCGCCGCCCGGGCGAGGTGCCCGCTTGATCTCGCGCTACGTCTTCAAGCGGCTTCGCCAGTCGAAGCTGCGCACCGCCGTCTCGCTGTGCGCAATCTTCTTCACGATCATGGTCACCCTCATCATCGGGGTGCTCTTCGGCAGCGGCCAGCAGTCGTTCGTCGGGTTCTTCACGGAGAGCGCCGACTACGACCTCCAGATCACGGCCGTGGGCAGCGAGGCCGTCGCGCGCCCCTACTTCGAAGTGGCCGCCGTCGAGTCGCACGTCCGCGCGTTCCCCGTCCAGGCCGCCTACCCCATGATCGCCACGCTCGCCGCCTCGAACCACACGCAGGACGGGAACTTCTCGCTGGTGCCCCTCTTCGGCGTCGACGAGGCCTACGACCGCGGGGTCGTCCGCTCGCTCAACGGCAGCTACCACGTCAACGAGACCTCGGTCGTGCTTTCGGCGGCCGCCGCCCACAAGCTCAACGCGACGGTGAACGACACGATCCCGCTCTACTACTTCGTCGGCGCCTTCGACCTCTCCCTACTCAACCAGACGAACTTCGTCGGCTTCATCTTCAACAACACGCAGAACATCAGCACCGCCAACTTCACCGTGGCCGGCATCATCGACGTCGCGGGCCGGTTCCCCCAGGGCGCCTCCCTCTTCATCGTCCACGGCTACAACGACACGGCGGCTCGCACGAACTCGACGGGGACGGCGACGCACTACATCACGCTCCTTCCCGACTCGTACTACGACATCGCAGACACCACCGACCCGGCGCACCGCGCCACGGTGCTCGGCGCCCAGATCGCCGACGCCATCGGCCCGCGCTTCCGCGTGGAGGCGGTCAAGGCGCTCGCGCTGCGCAACGCCGTCGAAAGCGCGCGCGGCACGGCGCTCATCGCCAACATGTTCGCGGTCGTCTTCCCGGCAATCACGGGCATCCTCGTGGCGGGCACCCTCAACCTCTCCGTCGAGGAGAAGGCGCGCGACCTTGCCGTCATGCGGCTCATCGGCGCGCGCAGGCGCGACGTCGGGCGCGTCCTGCTCCTCGAAGCCGGGGTCTTGCTCGCGGTCGGAGTGCCCCTTGGGCTGCTGCTTGGCCTTGTCCTTCCGGGCATCATCGTCCACAACTTCTTCAGCGCGAACCAGTCGGTCGCGATTTCCCTTGGCACCATCGCGACCCAGCTTGCCATCTCGCTTGGCGTCACCGGGTTCTTCCTCGTCTTCCCCTTGCGGCGGGCGCTCGCCACAACCCCCGCCCAGGCGGTCTACCAAGTGCGCTCCCAAGGCGAGTACAAGTTCATCGAGCGCAAGGGGGTCGACATCCGCCTCATCATCGGGGGCGCAGTCCTCTTTGCCGCCATCCTCTATGCGACCTTCGCCGTCCCCTACATCCTCGTGTTTGCCGTGGACGACTTTTTCCAGTTCTTCCTCGCATCCACGCTCGTCCTCATCGCATCCCTTGCCGTGGCGCTGCTCTGGATCGCCCCGCCCGTCGAGGAGGCCGCGGTGCGCCTCATGCGGCCCTTCACGCGCAAGTACAACACGCTCACCATCGCCTCGATCCGGCGCAACGTCCGCCGCAACGCCTCCACGAACCTGATCTTCGCGCTCATCGTCGGGATCATGCTCTTCTTCACTTCGTTCTTCTCCGGCATCATCTCCTCGGTTGAGGTGAACGCCGAGTACTCGGTGGGGTCGGATGTGCGCCTCACCGCCTTCGACGGGTTCACGCCAAGCTTCGTGGCCGCGGTCGCAAGCTCCCCCAACGTGAGCGAGATCGCGCTTTTGCCTACCGTCACCGGGGCGTCCGTGCAGAACCTCGTGTCCACGCGCGGCTCGTCCGTGACGCTCATGGGGCTTGACCCCAACGTCACCCGCGTACTCTTCAGGGGCGAGCGCGACGCGGTCGAGGGCGACCTCTCGATGCTCGGTTCCCTCGACAACCGCTCGCTCGTCATCTCCGCGATCGCCGCCCAGAACATGCAGGTCCACCGCGGGGACATCGTCGCCCTCGAGAAAGGCCCGCACCGGGACTTCTTCACGGTCGCGCTCATCCTGCGCTCGCTTCCTGGCTTCCTCGGCGAATTCCAGGACCAGCAGACGTTCGGTGCAAGCCCGGGCGTGTTTGTGGCCATGGACCGCTACATGGAGTTCGCCGAGCGCAACGCGAGCACCGTCCGGTACTCCAACATCTTCGTCAAAGCAAAGCCCGGGACCGACACGACGCAGATGGCCCGCGACTTCCAGGACCTCTACGGCGTCTTCGTCGACTTCTTCCCCATCTCGAAGGACGACGTCGTTGCCCAGGCCCGCCACTTCGTGGAGTTCATCACCTGGGTCTCCGAAGTCATCCTGATTTTCCTGATCCTCGTCGCCGTGTTCTCGCTGACGGTCAACCTCTACGCCTCCGTGCAGGAGCGCTCCTACGAGATCGGCGTCGTGCGCTCCCTCGGCCTTCGCCGCGGCGGCGTCCTCGGGGCCGTGCTCCTCGAGGGGCTCTCCATCTCCTTCGTCTCGGCCGGCATCGGCGTGGTGGTGGGCGTCCTCATCTCCTTCTTCGTCATCTTTTTCTTCAACATCTTCTCGCCCGTTGACCTCGGCTACCAACTGCCCGGAAACGTGCTGTTTGTGCTGCTTATCGCGACAGGGTTCTTCGCGACCGTCGGGTCCCTCGGCCCCGCACGTTCAGTCGCGCGCAAACCCATCATCGCCCTCATGCGCAAGATCGAATAGCGCTTCCCAAGTCGCCCTGCGCGCGACACAATCTTTTTTATTTCTCCAGCCCGTTTCGACGCTGGGTCGAAGGCGCCCGCCCACGGTGCCTGAATCCAAGGGGATGGAACCACGCTCTCTTACTCCGGGCCCGTCGGGCAAGCCGAGGTCCAGCAGCTGAAAGAGATCGCGCGCGAGCTTCGCCGCGACATCGTGACGATGGTCTACACCGCAGGCTCGGGCCACTGCGGCGGCTCGTTGTCGGCCACCGAAGTCATCACCTCGCTCTATTTTGGCGGCGTGCTGCGCTACGATGCCAAGAACCCGAAGTGGCCCGAGCGCGACCGGTTCGTGCTCTCGAAGGGCCACGCGACCCCGATCCTGTACTCCACGCTCTCCCACGCGGGGTTCTTCCCGCACGAGGACCTCCTCACCTTTCGCAAGATCGATTCGCACTTGCAGGGCCACGGCCACATGCGCTACACACCCGGCGTCGAGATGACCACAGGCTCGCTCGGCCAGGGCTTTGGCGCTGCCATCGGGATGGCCCTCGGCCTGCGGCTCGACCAGCTCCCGGGCCATGTCTATGTCATGATAGGGGACGGCGAAGCCGACGAGGGCGCGATCTGGGAGGGCTCGATGGCCGCCGCCCACTACAAGCTCGACAACCTCACCTGCATCCTCGACCGCAACGGCATCCAGATGGACGGCTGGACCGAGCAGGTCATGGCGCACCGAGACCTCAAGGCCAAGTGGACGGCCTTCGGGTGGCATGTCATTGAGATCGAAGGCCACCGGTACGCGGACATCATCCCGGCGCTCCGGCACCGCGAGCCCGGCAAGCCTGTCATGATTATCGCCAAGACGGTCAAGGGCAAAGGCGTCTCGTTCATGGAGAACAACCCTGCGTTCCACGGCAAGCCGCCGACCAAGGAGCAGCTCACGCAGGCCCTCGTCGAGATTGACGCGGGCAATGTCGGCGACTGAAGGGGGGACAGACGATGGTGTACCAAGTGGCGCTCTCCCCCCGCAGCACGTGGAAGATGCGCCGGTGCCGCGAGGCGGCCGCCGACGAGCTCGTGCGCCTCGGCAAGGAAGTCCCGAGCCTTGTGTGCCTCAACGCGGACGTCTCGTCATCCTCGGGGACGCAGAAGTTCGAGAAGGAGTTCCCGACGCGCTTTTTCAATGCGGGCGTGGCCGAGGCCAACATGATGGCGATGTCCGCCGGACTTGCAACGACTGGCAAGACGGTGGTCGCCTCGACCTTCGCGGTGTTTGCAATTGCCCAGCCCTACAACGTGATCCGCCAGTCGATCGCGTACCCGAACCTCAGCGTGAAGATTTTCGCAAGCCACGCCGGCGTCACGGTGGGCGGGGATGGCGCCACGCACCAGATGCTGGAGGACGTGTCGATGATGCGGGGCCTGCCTAACTTCCGCGTCGTGGTCCCGGCCGACGAGGTCGAAACGAAGCTCGCGCTGCGCCACGCGGTCTTAGACCCCGGACCCTACTACATCCGCGTCGGCCGCAGCGAGGTGCCCACGATCATGCCGGACAACTACAAGTTCCACCTCGGCCAGGCCGCCGAACTCATGGGCGGCAACGACGTCACGATCATCTCGAACGGCCAGCTTGTCGTGGCCGCCCTCGACGCGGCCGACCTGCTGCGCCACGAGGGGATCGAGGCGCGCGTCCTCAACATGCACACGGTGAAGCCGATCGATAAGGAAGCCGTGGAGCGCGCGGCAGTGGAGACGGGTGGCATCGTGACCGCCGAGGAGCACTCGGTGTACGGCGGTTTGGGCTCGGCCGTGGCCGAGGTCGCAAGCGAGACGCACCCCGTGAAGGTCGTGCGCGTGGGCACGCAGGATGTGTTTGGGCGGTCCGGCGAGATCCCGGAATTGCTCGAGCACTACGGCCTTACCCAGAAGGAAATCCTCGCCGGCGCGCTGCAGGCGGCAAGGCACGACGTGCAGGCGAAGATCAAGCGCTCGTCGACGCTGATGGCGGTCATCGAGAAGGCGAAGCCGCTGCGGCCGATGGTCGAGAGCTACGCGCTTTAGGGGCATTTCGCGCGAAGCGCCAGGTGGGCCGTTGCGGCCGCCGAGGCACCGCCGCTAAGCGCCGTCCCAATCCTCTCGCAGCCGAGCGACGTATGAATCAGCGTCCACCCCGACCCAGGCTTCCTTTCATAGCCCACGCAGTTCCAGGATGCTGTCCTTCGTCCGGGGGGATCGTGTCCTGCCCGTAGGTCTGCGCCGGCCCCCTTTTCCCCGCGCCGCCCTTGCGGGCCTGACAGCCTCGCGGTTTTCAAGCCGCTCGGCCAGCGTCGCGCCGAGCCCTTTCGCCGCCTGGCGGCTCCCACGCGCGCGCCGATCGAGCCGCAGGGCGGCCTCGGCCAACGCGAGAATCTCGAGGCCGGAGATCTTCGCGCGCACGCCATACCGGATTGGGCGCCTTCCCACCACCTCAATGACCCGGTCTCGCTCAAGCGCCGCGAGGACCCTGTTTGCGGTAGGCTTGTAGAGCCCGGCCTCCCGCGCTGCTTCCGGCCGAGTGAAATCGTTAGGCGCGAGGCGCAGGATGGCCTCTACCATCCGTACCCGCGGCGACCGCCCGAAAACGCGCTCGAATTCTTGCACGGTCGTAGAGGTACTGTTTTGATACTTTATTGTTTGCACCAAACCTTCCGCCGTTTCGGTGTCCCCCCGTTCCGGTTCATAAGGCCCCCACCCGTCGTCCGCCCTGTGCCTCTCAAACTCCAAGCCGCCCGCGCGCTCGAACTCTCCCTCCCGCTGAGTCCGTCCGCCCTGTTCGTGCTGATGCAGTGCGAGTCGATCCCCAAGCGCGGACGATCCCGCGTTCTCGGTATTAGGTGGCTCCAGAGGCCTTCGACGCTAGAGCCCCTCAGCTTACACCGCTTGGCGCTGCGAGATGCCATCACCGAACTTGCAGGTTGCGGACTCGTTCGGAGGGTAGGCAGGTCGCAACTGATCTGCACAACCGAGGGAGATCTCGTGAAACACTGCTTCAATGACCTGCTTGCAGATGCGAAAGTCAACGGAGTGCTCTCGCCCTTCACCGTCGACAAGGTCGCCCGCGCGGGCGCCCTGAAGCTGGCCTTGCGCCTCTACGCGGATGGCAAGGCTTGGCAAGCGATCAAGGAGGAGTTGAATGCCAGGCGGTGAGGCACGCCGCGGATGGTGGTCGGGACGGAACCCACCTAGTGATCCGCCTCCGCCAACCGACCACCGCGCGAAGTTCGTCCTCGACACTGCCATCGTCACACGCCTCCGCCAGATCGCCTCCTCGGGCATCTCGATGGCGCGCTTCAGGCGGCGCGGCACGACGTCCAGGCGAAGATCAAGCGCTCGTCGACGCTGATGGCGGTCATCGAGAAGGCGAAGCCGCTGCGGCCGATGGTCGAGAGCCATGCGTTGTAAACCCGCGGACTAGTTCAAGGCAAGCCTTCTTGTGCGGCTGGACATTGCGACCGCCGGTCGGGTCGAGCAGGCCCGCCACCTGGAGGAATGTTGGTGAGCGTGCCCTCAATCGAGGCCGTGTCTCTCACCAAGCAATTCGGGACCTTCACGGCCCTCTCGAACCTCAACCTCAAGATCCAGGGCTCGAAGTGCGTCGGTTTCCTTGGCCCCAACGGCGCGGGCAAGACCACGACGCTGAAGATGCTCACCGACCTGATCTTCCCCACCAGCGGCACCGCCTTCCTCAATGGAATCTCCGTCCGCGAGGACCGCAAGCGCGCGCTCGAAGGCTGCGGCGCGCTCATCGAGACCCCTGAAATCTACGGGTCGCTTACGCCGAACGAAGCGCTGCGCCTGGTCGCCGACCTGCGCGGGGTGCCCCGTTCCGAGCAAAAGGCGCGCGTCGATGAGGTCCTCGCGCAAGTCAAGATGAGCGAGTGGGCGGACAAGAAGGTCGGCAAATTCTCGAAGGGGATGAAGCAGCGCGTCAACATCGCCGCCACGCTGGTCTCCGACCCCTCCATCGTCATGCTCGACGAGCCCTCCACCGGGCTCGACCCCCGCGGCGTGGCCGAGGTGCGCGACATCATCCGGGGCCTCAAGCGAAACGACCGCCTCATCTTTTTCTCGAGCCACATCCTCAGCGAAGTCACCGAGGTCTGCGACGAGGTCGCCCTCATCAACCGCGGGAAGCTGCTCTTCTACGACACGCTCGAGGGGGTCACGAGCAAATACGGCGACAAGGGGGCGGGCTTCGAGGTCACCTTCGCGAAACCGCCGAGCGAGTCGGACATCAAGCAGCGCCTGGCGAGCCTCCCCGAGGTGCTGAACGCCGAGCCCATCGACGCGCTCCACGTCCGCCTGCGCATCAAGGGCGGCCGCGAGGCTCAGGCACGCGTGTTCGAAGAAGTTGCAGGGCTGCACATGGGCGTGGTCGGGTTCCGCGAGGCGGGCAACAGCCTCGAGGAGATTTACTTGAGCCAGGTCGAGCAGGGGGATCAAAGGTGAGCGCCGCGCAGTCCGTGGGTGGCGAGGCCCCGCACGCCCGGCACACGAGCAACGTGCCGCGCACCATCCCGCAGATCCGAATGCTCGCCGCGTGGATGTGGCGCGACTACCTGCGCTCCCGCCGGTTCCTTATCCTCTTCGCGATCATCACGGCCGTCGGCGTCATCATCACCGCTGTCACGGCCTACTTCCGGCCCGCGTTCATCAACTCGCCGACCTCCCTCTACGAGACGATTTGGGGCGGCGCGGTCGCCGTCCCCATCGTATTTGCCGGGATCATGTTTGGCGGCGACGCCATCGCCGGCGAGTTCCAGAACAAGACCGGCTACTTCCTGATGGCCCAGCCGATCCGGCGCATCACGGTGTACGCCGCGAAATATCTGGCCGCGCTGTTCGCGTCGTTCATCATCCTCGTTTATTTCGCAGCGATCGTGCTGGCAAACGGCGTATTCTACCACGGGACCGACGCTTTCCCGTGGCAGTTCGGCGCGTCGTTCGTCTTCGCGTCCGTTTACTTGCTCGCGCTGCTCGGGTTCACTTTCCTTTTCAGCTCGCTCTTCAAAACAAGCAGCTATGCGACGCTACTCACCGCCGTCCTGTTCCTCTTCGGCTTCAACATCCTGCAGGTCGTCATCTCGGGGCTAGCCCAATCGGAACCCTGGATGATCATCTCCTACTCGAGCGGTATCATGGGGAACATTTTCGTGACCCCCTACCCGCCGCACGTCATTCCTCCGGGTCCGGGCGGGCCCCCGTTCTCGCTCTACAACCCCACCATCGAGACCGGCGTAGCGATCATGTTAGCGTACCTCGTCGTCTCCGCCGTCGCGGGCCTCTACCTCTTCAAGCGCAAGGAATTCACCTAAGGCGGCCGCAAAGGGGCCAAGGCGGGGCCCTTCCAAGCCTTTTTTGCCCTTGGATGGGCTTCCCCACGCCGAGGCTCTCCTTGAAACTCTTCCTCGACACCGCAAACATCGCCCAGATCCGCGAAATCGCTTCGTGGGGCGTGCTCGACGGCGTCACGACCAACCCGACGCTCGTGGCCAAGGAGGGCCGCGACTTCCGCGAAGTCATCAACGAGATCTGCTCGGTCGTCAACGGCCCCATCTCTGCTGAGGTCGTCTCAACCGACTCTGCGGGCATGGTCAAGGAGGCGCACGAGTACGCCGGCTGGCACAAGAATGTCTACGTCAAGCTCCCGATGACGACCGAGGGGCTGAAGGCCCTCTCGCAGGTCTCGAAGCAGGGAATCAAGACGAACATCACGCTGATTTTCCAGCCCAACCAGGCCCTGCTTGCGGCCAAGGCCGGCGCCTCGATCGTATCGCCGTTCATCGGCCGCCTCGACGACATCTCCGAGCACGGGATGGAGATCATACGCACGATCGCAACGATTTACAAGAACTACGGATTCAAGACGGAGATCCTCGTTGCCTCGGTCCGGGACCCCAACCATGTTGTTGACGCGGCCGTGGCCGGCGCCCACATCGCCACGCTCCCCTACGATGTCTTCAAGAAACTGCCGAACCACCCGCTCACCGACATCGGCCTCAAGAAGTTCCTCGACGACTGGAACGCCGCCAAGAAGAAGTGAGGTCCATGACCGAGGGCGAGCCCCGGGTGCGCCCCGGCGCTTCGCAGCCGGCGCATGAAATTCGGCGATTCGAGAGCGCGGTTTGGTCGCTCTTTGTCCTCTCGGACAACCCGAACTTGCCGGTGCCTGCGCGCGCCGCCTGCCGCATCGCCGCCGAGTATGCTGCGGGCAGCCTCGAGCCCGGGGCGCAGGGCGTCGCCGCGCTCGTGCAACTTGCCATCGAGGTGGGCGGCGGCGAAGTGGCCCCGTCGAAGGAGGCCCTGCTCGCGCGCCTGCGCGAAGTCGGCTGGGCAGGCGGCCCCTCCGCGCTCGACGCCCCGCCGCCCCCGCTCGAAGGCCCGCCGCCCCGGAACCTCGTGAGCGACCAGCGCCGCAAGGAGGCGCTCGACCGGATCTTCGCGGAGTGCGAGCGCCACCTGCGCGACAGCGACCTCCTCGCCCCGCAGCGGCTGGAATACGCGCGCCGCCTCGCCGAAGTCAAGGCGATGCAGGCGGACCTGCGCACGAAGACCGAACGCGCTTGGGCCCTGCTCGAAGTCCTGGAACGCAACCTGTACGCCCGCACCCGCGAGACCGGCGTGGGCGACTGACCGCGCCCCCCGTTGCGGTTTCCTTGCGAAACGGCGAGACGCTGATATACGAGGGGCGCTAAGGCGGTTTACCTATGCCCGTGCGCCTGCGGAAGACCACCGCCGAGAAGCGCCGCACCGAGAGGCTCCGCTCGCTGCCCCCGCTCGCCATTGAGTTCTCGCAGATCATGGCCGAAGTTTTCGGCGAGCGCGCCAAGGACCTGGAGGCCGACGAAGTCAAAGCGCTTCGCGAGCGCGGCGCGGTGATCGCGACGCAGATCCTCGACGACATGGAAGAGCTGCGCTGGGACCAAGGCATCGCGCCCGAGATGCGCCAGCTCCTCGAAGCCACGCGCCGCAAGATGCTCACCGACCAGCGCATCAAAGGCCTGCTGAAGGACGAGGGCGTGCGCACGCCCACCGTTTGACCTCTTTCGCGTTCTTCGAAAAGCGAACCACCGCGCGCAAGCGTGACATGGAGCGCTTAAATAGCCCCATCCGGATGCGAGCGATCCGCGCATGGGGACAGATTTTGATGGACGCAGACCTGGACAACCGCCTCAAGCAGATATGCTTCGAGCTTGAGGAGATCAACAAGGACAGTTCAATCCCACGCAACATCCGACGGATGGCCAAGGAATCCAAGGACCTCCTCCTCGACGAGAAGAAGCAGTTCGACGTCCGCGCCGCGATGGCCATCTCGAACCTTGACAAGATGGTCAACGACCCGAACATCCCGCTCCACGCGCGCCCGCAGCTCTACCGGATCATGAGCGAGCTCGAGTACAAGGACAAGCAGTAGTGCTTGGCGCCCGGTCACCTCTTGGGCTCCGGCAGGTCCACGACGAATAACGCGCCTGACTTGCCGCCTTCGCGGTCCTCGGCGCGGATCGTCCCGCCCGACAGCTCAACGAGTTTCGCGACGATGGAAAGGCCAAGGCCGTGACCTTCGGCCTGGCCTTTCTCCGCGCCAAGCCGCTCGAATTTTCGGAAGAGCTGGCCTTGCTTTTCCTGCGGGATTCCAGGGCCGGTGTCCGTGACCTGAAGGCGGACCTTGAAGGCGTCGGCGGTGAGGCTCACCAGGATGCTGCCCCCCGGAGGCGTGTACTTGATTGCATTGTCGATCAGGTTCCTGGGGACGCTGTCGAACCCCGGGACGACGTGCACCTTTACGCCCTCCTGGATTTGGCGCTCGAGCTTGAGTTGGTGCGACATGGCCACCGGCTGGAGCAGGTCGCACGCCTGCCTCGTGATCTTCGTGAGGTCGGACTCGACGGATTCCGGGACGCTCTCGCCCGTTGCCGCCAGCCGTGAGAGCGCGCGCGCGTTGCCCATCATCATGTGCATCCCCACTACGGCCTCGCCCATCCTGTCGAGGTCGGCCTTCACTTTGGCCGTGACCGCCGGGTCGACCGCACCGTCCAAGCGCATCTTGTCAAGGTCGATGTAACCCTGGAGGACGGTGAGCGGCGCCTTGAGGTCGTGGCCGAGCATTCGGATGACCAGGTCGAGCACCTCCCGCGATTCCTCCGTGGCCTTCTCGAGCGTGTACCGCTTCGTCTCGTCGCGCAGCATGAGCAGGACCGCCTCGACCTCGCCGCTCCCGTCGCGGCGGCCCAGCGGGAAGGCGCGCCACCGGCAGGTGCGCCTCGAAGGGCCGACTCCGTGGATCAGGCCCTCGTGATTTTCGAGCCGGCCGCGCAGCACGCCCCGCGTGGTCGTGGACAAGTGGTCAACGTCGGCGGCGCTAGGGATGCCCCGGGAAAGGACGCGGTCGAGCTTCTCGAACGTGCTCTCACGCCCCTCGAGGCCAAGCAACCGCTGCGCCGCGCCGTTGAGCGAGGCGACGCGGCCCTGAGCGTCGACCACAATGACCGCCTCGTCCATGGACTCGACGAGCCCCCGGAAGGTGGCTTGCACGGGCGGCTCCAGCGCCCCGCCAAGGGTCACCGCCGCCACCGCCACCACGCCGGCCCCGTAGTACAACGTGATCGGGTCGAGTTGCCCGAAGACAGCCGGACCAAGCGAGTCGATGAGACCGAAGAGGGCGAGGGGAAGGCCGATGGTAAGCGCGATGCCCGTCCCGCCGCGCCGTTCGATGGGGGTCCGCCCCTTCAGCGCCAAGTAGGTCGACCAGCAAAGCGCCGCAAGCAGGGGCGTTAGGGCCGCCGCCGTGGCGGGCCCATAGAGCGGCCCGAAGACAGCCCGGACCCCCTGGCTCGGGTCGGCAAGGCTCTCGTAGAGGAGGCGGGTCGCACCGAGCACGCCGTACCCGAGGCCCACACCGTACACGACGGGCAACGCCAAGCGCACCCTGCGGTCCATGACGTTTCGGGGGTAGACCGCTGAAAGGTGCACAATGGCGGCAAGGGCAAGGCCGGGACCCAACTGAGAGACCCGCCCAAATTGCACCTGCAGGACGGCGTCCCCGGCAAACTCGGAGAGGTCGCTCCCCACGGCGGCCCCTGCGTAAAGCGCGGTCGCGCCGAACAGCGCGAGGATGGGGAACCAGAGGCGGGTGCCGCGCGTTCGGCGGGCGAGCAGCGCCCCGAGGTAGACGGCGCCGAAGAGGAGCGCGAAGTCGGCCACGAAGTCGAGGGGGAATTCTCCTTCGGCCATGGTCTAGGGCACGCTCCTCCCGCTTGCCGGGCCGGGGTTCCGCTCGGTCGGTAATAAGGGCTAGGCCCCGTGTCGCAGGGGCAGGGCGTCGTCAGCGCCTCTCGACGACCTGCGTAGTGTCCGATAACACCTCGAGGTACCTCTGGCGCCCGTTCTTCTCGACGAGCAGCCCCGCCGCCACATCGAGGATGAGCGCCAGCGCAAAGACCTTGGACGCCTCCCGGATCAGGAGCCTTGAGAGGTCGACCTTCGAGCCCACGCCCACGACGCGCAGCCCCATCACCATTTTCCCGAGGGTCTGCCCGCGCAGGTACTCGAGGAGGGTGGTGTAGAAATAGAGCAACAGCCCGGCGGCCGCGCCAAGCTCAAGGGGCCCGCGTGGGAACGGCCCGAGCGAGAGTGCGTAAGCGAGCGCGCCCACGATGAGCGCGTCGAGGATGATCGCCACGAGGCGGCGCATCCAGTACTCCTGCGCGCCGAGGTCATCGGCCAGCGTGTCGAGCCCCGTGGTTTCGGCCAAGCGCCCCCCGGGCAGGCAATGGTCGCCGCGTATTGAAATTAGCCGCGGGCCATCTTCAGGAAAGTGCGCGCGCCAGGAATTTGTCCGTGCGCTTCCACGCCTCGGCGGCCCGGTCCTCGCGGTAGGCCTTTGACCCGGTGCGCGCAAAGGCGTGGCCTGTGCGATTGTAGATCTCGTGCTCGAACTCCTTCCCGAAACGCGCCATCGCGGCAGCCACACGCGGCACGTCCTTCGAAATGTATTCGTCGTCTTCGCCATAGAGCCCGAGCACGGGGCACGTGATCCGCTCGATCTCTTCTTCCCGCGGCCCCGCCCCGTAGAAGACGACCGCCGCGCCAAGGGAGGGCTCGACAGTGGCCAGGTGGAACGCGAGCTTCCCTCCCAGGCAGAACCCGACCGCTCCCACCTTGCCGTTGCACTCGGGGCGGGCGCGCAGCGCGGCCATCGACGCCTTGAGGTCGCCCATCACGGGTGGCATCCACTCGAGGCCCTGACCGAGCATTGCCAACCGCTCGGCAATCTCCACATCTTCCCTCTTGTGGTCCTTCAGGGCTTGGCGTAGCGCGCCCGGGACAATCCGCTTCTCGACGGGCAATTGCCAGACGAGCGGCATCATGCGCTCGGCGGTCTCAGGGCGGAAATTGGGGTGGATTCGCCCGACGAAGAGGTCGGGGGCAAGCGCGAGGTACCCGCGCTCGGCGAAGCGGTCGGCGACCGTCCGCAACCACGAGGTGACGCCGAAGATCTCGTGGATGATGACAAGCCCGGGGCGCCTGCCGGCGCCGACCGGAGCCGCGAAGTACCCTTGGAAGGCGCGGTCGCCGGAGCGCAGGTCAAGCGTGGCGGTCATGATGACATCGCTCACACGCGCGCCTCCAACTCACCCCAGGGCGCGGGCCAAATCAAAGAGCCTTCGCCTGCCAAACGCACCTTCAGCCTCCCCGCCCTCGCGTTCAAATAGCCCCGCGGCTGTAGAACGGAACCCCGCGGGTGGGCCCCCAATGTCCGACTCCTTCTCGTTCGCGCATTTTGCCGATGTGCACCTGGGCGCATACGCGAAGGAACTGCGCCAACTGAACCTCGAAGCGTTCCTGAAAGGGCTCGACCGGTGCGTGGAGAAGCGCGTCGACTTCATCCTGATCGCCGGCGACCTGTTCCACATCAATGTCCCCGACCTCGCCGTCGTAGAGCGGGCGGCGGCCAAGCTCCGCGAGGTGAAGGACGCGGGGATTCCCGTCTATGTTTGGTACGGCTCGCATGACTACTCGCCGACGGAGCGTTCGATCATCGATGTGCTCGCCTCGAGCGGCCTCTTCGTGAAGGTCGCCCGGACGGGAGAGCGCGGCGACGAGCCCGAGGGCGCGCTCCGCTGGACGCAGGACCCGGGCACGGGCGCCAAGATTGCGGCTGTTGCGGGCAAGGCGCAGGGCCTCGACCGCCACCTGCTGCGCGCGCTCGACCGCGAGGCCCTCGAGCGCGAAGAGGGGTTCAAGATCTTCGGGTACCACGCCGGCGTGAAGAAGTTCCTGCCGCGGTACCTTGCGCACATCGAGGCCGCCGAGCTTTCCGATTTCCCGCGCGGGTTCAACTACTACGCGGGCGGGCACATCCACCACCAGCAGATTGAGTGGGTCGAGGGGTACGGGCCGTTCGTGAACCCCGGCCCTACCTTCGGCTCGGACGCGCGTGACCTCATGAACGACGAGCCGCGCGGGTTCGTGCTTGCGCGCGTGAACTCTGGCAAGGTCGAGATCTCCTTCGAGCCCGTGCAGGTCATCGAGTCGGTGCGGCGCGACCTCGACGTGGAAGGCAAGACAGCCCAGGAGGCCCGCTCGGCGTTGGACGCCATGCTCGCGGCCGAGGATGTGGACGGCAAGGCCGTCGTCCTGCGCGTCCACGGGGAACTCATTTCGGGCGAGCGGGCCGAGCTCGACCTTGACGCGCTCTACACGCGGCTGCCCAAGGAGGGCGCGCGCGCCGTGCACATCGTGCGCGCCTACTCCGTGCGCGAGGCCGAGCGCAGCGGCGATGCGGCCTTGGGCGGCACGCAGGAAGAAATCGAGCGGCGCACGCTCACGGACCACGTCGCGCGATTCGAGTCGAACGACCCCCGGTTTGCAGGGGTGGCCGGCGTCGAGATCGCGCTCGTGCTGAAGCGCCTCCTCTCGGAGGAGGCCCCGGCGCAGCGGGGCGGCAAGGCGGAGTTCGAGGAGAAGCTGCGCGGGCGCGCGCTCGAGCTGCTCTCGGCCGAGCCCGCGGTCCACATCGAGGCGGGCACGGCCTCCCCCCCGGCGTCCCCACCCCCCGCGCCCGAGCGGCGGAAATCCTTGGAGGAATTCATGTGATTCTCGACCGGCTCAAGCTCTCCAACTTCCGCTCCTACACCGATGCGGAGGTCGCGTTCGCCCCGGGGGTCACGCTCTTCGAGGGCGACATCGGGTCGGGCAAGTCGACGCTCCTGTTTGCCGTCGAGTTCGCGCTGTTCGGGCTTGCTGATGTGCCCGGCGACCACCTGCTGCGCGCGGGCGAAAGGGAGGGGCTCGTCGAACTCGCCTTCCGCAGCGGCGGGCGCACCTACACGGTCGGGCGGCGCCTCGTGCGCAGCAAGGCGGGGGCGACCACCCAGAAGGACGCCTACCTCATTGAGGACGGGGCCAAGGAGGACCTTTCCGTCGAGCAGTTGCGCGCGGCGGTCATCAAGGTGCTCGGGTTCCGCGAGGGTGCGGCCACCAAGAGCAAGTCGCAAGTGTTCCGCTACGGCGTCTTCACTCCGCAGGAGGAGATGAAGGCCATCCTCGAGCAAGGCGCCGAGGAGCGTAAGCAGACCTTGCGCCGAGCGTTCGGCATCGAGGAGTACAAACGGGCGCGCGAGAACGCCGACCTCGTCAAGCAGGCCCTGCGGGAGCGCGCTGCCGGCATCGAGGCGCTGCTCCAGGGCGTGCCGAAGCTCGAACAGGAGCGCAACGACGCCGAAGTTGCCCGGGCCTCGCATGCCGCACAGGTCGAGGAAGCCTCCGGCGGGCGCGAAAAGGCGCTCGCGGCACGCAAGGCCGCCGAGGCCGCGCTGCGCGACGGCGAGACCCTCGAATCGCGCCTGCGCGACCTCGAGCGGGCGGTGTCGGCGATCGAAATCGTGCGCGCCAAGCAGGAGGAGCGCCGCTTTGGCGCCGACCGCGCGCTGAAGGAACTCGCCGCCCTCGAGTTGGAGGCCGACCCGCTTAGGGAGGCCGCTTCCGGACTTCCCAAGCTGGAACAGGAGGTCGCCGCCGCCGATTTGCGCGAGGAGGAGCGGCGCAAGCTTGACCAAGAATTAGCGCGCGCCGAGACGAACTTGAAATCGCTCGAGGGGCGCAAGGGCGAGATTGCCGCAGAGTCCGAACTCATCCGGAAGGTGACCGACGCCTCCGGATCCATCCAGGAAGGCAAGAGGGCGCTCGACGCCGCGCGCAAGGCGCTTGAAAAAGTGCGCGAGCAGGCGGCCGCAGCGGGCGAGGCCGCTGAACGGCTGGGTGCGCTGAAGAAAAAGCAGGCCGCTCTCGAGAAGGAAGCGGCCGGCTCCGCCCAAATTGAGGCCAAGCTCAAGGAGCGCGAAGAGGCCGCCAAGGCGGGCGGCCAGGCCGCAAAGGAACTTGCCGAGACCGAAGAGAAGCTGAAGGCCGCCCAGGAAACCCAAGGCTCCGCGCGCCAGGTCCTCGAACGCGTTGAGGCCGACCTCGAGGAGCTCTCGGGCCTCAAAGGCAAGGCGAAGTGCCCGAAGTGCCACCAGCCGCTCGAAGCCGCTCACCTTGCCGAGCACCGCCTCGAACTCGAAACGGGCGCGCAGGAAGCGCGCAGAAAGCTCGCGCAGGCCCAGGGCCAAGCGCGGACCCTCGAACGAGCGCGCGCCGGGCTTTCCAAGGCAAGGGAGGATGGCGAGCGCGCAGCGCGAGAACGCGCCACCCTGGCTGCCGAGCTCAAGCGAGCGCTTGAAGCTGGCAAGGAGGCCGAGGCGGCGACCAAAGATGTGGAGGTCGCCCTCAAGGCCGCCGAGCGCGCGCAAGAGCTTGCCCGGGAGCGCAAGGCGTTGGAGAAAGCCGTGGAAACCAAGGCCCCCTTCGAGAAAAGGGCCGCCGAGCTAGACCTCGCGACGCGCCGATGGCGCGAGGTGTCGGACCAATTCCGCAAGGTGGTGCGCGACATGGAAGTGACCACCAAGGCCGCCCGCGAAGCGCGCGCCAAGCGCGACGCGGTCTCCGCCGACGCCGCACAAGTAAACATCTTGCGCGAGCAGGTGTCGAGCGCGCGCGTGAGCGCCGCGAGGCTGCGCGACCTCGAACGGCGCTTGGCCGGCAAGGCCGACCTCGAGCGCCACCGGCGGGAAGCGGCAAGCGAACTTGCCGACCTCTCCCGCCGCCAGGCCGTGTCGGAAGGCGAGCGCGCGCCCGTTTCGGCGAAGCTTGAGAAAGCGCCCGTGAAGTCCTTGCGCGCCTCGTTTGATGCCACGGCCCAACGGGCCGCGGGGCTCGAGGAGCGGCTCCAAGGGGCCCGCGATGGCCTCGCGCTCCAAGAGCAGGCGCTCGCGCGCGCCAAGGAGCGACTCCAGGAAGCCGAGCGCAGCCGCGGGGAGCTCGACCGCGTGCGCCACACCCGCGACTTCATCGAGCAGTGCTTCCAGGTCGCGCTGGAAGACATCGAGCTCAAGGTCCTGTCGGACCTCAACTCGCAGCTCAACGCGCGCTTCCAAGAGTACTTCGGCCGCCTCATGGAGGGAGCGCCCCTCGACGTGCAGGTCGACGAGGAGTTCACGCCGCAGGTGCTCCAGGGCGCCAACCCGCTGCCCGTCGGGGCCCTCTCGGGCGGGGAACGCACCTCGATCGCGCTCGCCTACCGGCTCGCCCTCAACATCCTCGTGTCCCGCGCGGCGGGGATGGAGACGCCCGACTTGCTGATCCTCGACGAGCCGACGGACGGGTTTTCGAAGGAGCAGCTCGCCCGCGTCGGGGAGTTGCTGCACGACCTCGACTGCCAGCAAGTCGTGCTCGTGAGCCACGAGCGCGAACTCGAGACCTGCGCGGACCAGGTCTTCGAAGTGGTCAAAGACGGGACGGCCTCGCGCGTGGAAGCGCGGTGAATCCGCTCGGGCCCGCGAACGCCTTTTCTACCCCCGCCCACGTCCAGGGACTTGCATGGTCGTCTCGGGCGCCACGATCGACAGCCTGCTGCGCGAGCACGAGCAGTACCCGCCGCCCGAGCCGTTCCGGCGCGCCGCGCACGCGCGCGACGACTCGATCTACGAGCGCGCGGCCAAGGACCCCGACGCCTTCTGGGCCGAGCAGGCCGAGACCCTTCGGTGGTCGAAGAAATGGGACCGCGTGCTCGACTGGAACCCTCCGTTCGCGCGCTGGTTCGCGGGCGGACGCCTCAACGTCTCGGACAACTGCCTTGACCGACACGTGCTCTCGCACCGGCGCAACAAAGCCGCCCTGGTTTGGGAGGGCGAGCCCGGCGAGCAGCGCGTCATCACCTACCACGCGCTTTGGCGCGAGGTAAACCGCTTCGCGAATGTGCTCAAGGGGCTCGGAGTGAAGCGCGGCGACTGCGTCACGATCTACATGCCCATGGTGCCCGAGCTCCCCGTCGCCATGCTCGCCTGCGCCCGCATCGGCGCCGTGCACAGCGTCATCTTCGGCGGCTTCTCCTCAAAGGCGGTCCACGACCGCATCGAGGACGCGCAGTCGGCGGTCGTGGTCACCGCCGACGGCGGCTACCGGCGCGGGGCGATCGTGCCCTTGAAGCAGATGGTCGACGAGGCGATCGAAGGCGTGCCGCTCGTCCGCCACGTGGTGGTCTTGAAGCGCACGAACGAGCCCGTCCCCATCCGCGCGGGCCGCGATGTGTGGTGGCACGAAGAGGCGGCGCGCGTGCCCGCGTGGTGCCCTCCCGAGCCCATGGAGGCAAATGACCCGCTCTTCGTCCTCTACACCTCCGGCACAACGGGGCGCCCCAAGGGAATCCTCCACTCCACCGGCGGGTACCTCGTCGGTGTGACGGCGACGCACAAGCTCGTCTTCGACATCAGGGACGACGACCTCTACTGGTGTTCGGCCGACTGCGGGTGGGTCACCGGCCACTCGTACATGGTGTACGGCCCGCTTTCGAACGGCGCGTCGGTGTTCATGTATGAAGGCGCCCCCGACAGCCCCTCGCCCGACCGCTTCTGGCGGATGGTCGCCGAGCATGGGATCACGATCCTCTACACGGCGCCCACCGCGATCCGCGCGATGATGCGCTGGGGGGATGAGTGGCCGGCCAAGCACGACCTCTCGACGCTGCGCCTCTTGGGCACCGTCGGGGAGCCCATCAACCCGGAGGCGTGGCGGTGGTACCACCGGCGGATCGGGAACGGCCAGTGCCCGATTGTCGACACATGGTGGCAGACAGAGACCGGCATGATACTCATCACGCCGCTGCCGGGCGTGGTGACGCTGAAGCCCGGGTCGGCGACGCGCCCCTTCCCCGGCGTCTTTGCCGAAGTCGTCGACGACAAGGGCAAGCCCGTGCAGGCTAACCGCGGCGGTTACCTCGTGCTCTCGCGGCCGTGGCCGGCCATGATGCTCACGCTGCTGAACGACGACGAACGCTACAAGCAGGTCTACTGGTCGCAGGTCCCTGGCAAGTACTTCACGGGCGACGGCGCGCGCCAAGACGAAGACGGATACTTCTGGCTGATGGGACGGATCGACGACGTCATCAACTCCGCCGGCCACCGCATCGGGACGATGGAAGTCGAGTCCGCGCTCGTGAGCCACCCCAAGGTTGCCGAGGCCGCAGTGGTCGGGCGCCCCGACCCGATGAAGGGGCAGGCGCTCGTCGCCTATGTGGTCCTGAAAGAGGGGCAGGTGCGTTCCGAGGGCCTGAAGGCCGAGCTCAAGGCGCATGTGCGCAGCGAAATCGGCCCGATCGCGGAGCCCGCCGAGATCTACATCACCGAGAAGCTTCCCAAGACGCGCAGCGGAAAGATCATGCGGCGCGTCATTCGCGCGCTCGTCTCGCACCAGGAAATCGGCGACACGACCACGCTGGAGGACCCGGGCGCCGTCGAGGAAGTGCGCAAGTGGCTCGCGGAGGCCGAGCGCTAGCGC
Source organism: Thermoplasmata archaeon (assembly GCA_041499475.1). GTDB lineage: Archaea > Thermoplasmatota > DTKX01 > DTKX01 > DATEUP01 > DATEUP01. Next base: position 84,421 of record JBGQKI010000006.1, on the reverse strand, counting down.
TGCCCATAGGTCCGCGTTGGGCAGGCGCCTCTAGTTCGAAGGCGTGAGCACCATCAGGGGCGGCGCGGTGGGTACCGGCTCTTCGTTGGCCACCCTCGACACGACTTGCCGGACGAGCTCGCTTGCAAGCTTCAGCTGCTCGGGGGTATCGATCGTGAACATCGAAGGGAACCGCTTCTTCCACGACTTCGAGCACTTCGAGGGGACATGGTCGAGCGCCTGGTACCGGTCGCTCGGCTCGATGCCGTACGGGTAACAGCGCAGCGAGTTCGCATTGATGCGCACTTGGAGCACGCGCCCGCGCCCCGGGTAACTCACGCCGGTCCACGCCGTTCCGGCCTCGCTCACTTCGATGGGGAGGCCGCTCCGCTGGGCCCACTCTTGGATTGAAGAGCCAAGCCGCGCCCACAGTTGGTTTCCCGTCATCCCGTAGAAGGGAATTTCGCCTGTCATAGGAGGGCGCGTTGGGACCTCTGCACGTATCAACTTGTCTCCTCTGGCAGGCCAACCACGTCAAGGCCTATCGTGAAATGACGTAGGAAGACCCCCTCCAAATCGGCAAGGCACGTGGCGGGCGATGCGCTGGCTGACGGTGGCGGGGGGCTACGGGCGCAGGCCGCTCGAACACTTCTTGCGCACGAGGTCGGTCCACCCCTTCACTTTGTATCGCTTTTGGAACTCCTCGCTCATGACGAGGTAGCGCGCGAGGAAGTCGTCGCGCGGCTTGCGCGAGGTCTGCGCACCCTTCGCAGCCCTCGTCGTGCCGCGCGCGGCTTGCCGAGCGACCACGGCAACAAACGGCTCGGCGGCAAGCCTTGCGGAGGGCGCCGGTGGCGCAGGCGTCGAGCTCTCCGGCTCGATGACTTCGTTGATCGCGCGGACATCGGCGCCCGGGTCCTCGCGCAGCATCCGGTCGCGCACGTGCTCGAGGATCGAGGCAGTGACCCCGCTGCCGGACGCCGGCTTCGGGCGGGGCTTGGGAGGCGCGAGCAGCGCGTACTCTTCGCGCTTGCGCTCCTCCACTTCTTCAACGATCCGGCGCAAGTCCATCGAATGTGTTTTCCGCGGGTGAGTAGCCAAGCTCAGAGTGCATCCCGGCGCGCAAAGACACGAGGGCTCTATTTGGCGGTTTGGAGAGGGAGTTGCCGGCGCGCCGATTTCCTTGTCCTATAACACCGGGGCGGCCGTGCTCAAAAGATGTCCCCGGCCGTCGCGAAATAGCAGTCCAATTTCCCAAATTCCCGCTGGGTCATCCAGGCACCCATGGAAACCGTCTTCAGCCCGGCCCGGAACGCGGTGTTGACCGCGTCGATGTTGAGTCCGGCCAACTGCATCCGGATTTCCTTTGGGCTTTGGTCTTGGGCGGCCGCAAGCGCCGACCAGGCCAGCCCCTCGTTGTACCGGCGGTGGATCGTTCCCCCCGGCCCCACCATGCCGCTGCCGGTGACCATGATGTACCCGACCGGCGCGCCGTCCTCCTGGGCTTCGAAGAAGCGCGTGCCCTTTTCGGCGAGCGTAAAGGCGATGTCCGCGTCGCGCCGGCAGCCGCGCACGCGCCCGTCGAGCGCGGCGGCGATCGCAAGCGCTTCGCGCGTGATCTGCCCGGGCTGGCCGACCTGGACAAGCTCCACGGGGATGGACGGGGGCTTGGGCAGCGTGATCGAGTCGGCCCCGAGGCCGTAGATCACGGAGCGGGGCACCATCCCGAATTTCATGTACAGGCGCTGGGCGCGGTGGTCGAACGACGCGTACACGCAGCGGATCGTCCCGGGCGGCTCCTCCACGCCGTCGAACGCGCGCTTCAAGAGCGCTTGCCCGACCCCCTTGCTCTGGAGAGAAGGCAGCATCCAGAACATGGAGAGGAAATGGATCTTCTCGCGCAAGATCGTCGAAGCAAACGCAACGACGCGCCCGTCTCTCACGGCGACTTGGAACCCACCGGGGTCGGTCCGGCGCAGGTGGCCGAGGCGCGCGGCGATGCGCTTTGGCTTGCGGGGCGCCACCTTGACGCCCTGGCGGCGCGAGAGGTCATTCAACGCGCGCACGAACACCTGCGCGCAGGCGTACATCTCGTCGGCGCGAGCCCGCCTCAAGGCGATGCGCCCTTTCGCGGCAGCCACGCGCTCAAAAGGCAGGGCGGGCACTTGAATTCTCCACAGGCCCCGTAAACGTTTATCCTCCGGCCGCCCGCTCCTGGCCCTATGGCACTCAACAAGCTCACGCTCCTGCGCGACCTGTCGAATCTCCCCGGCCCCTCGGGCTCCGAAGACGAGGTGCGCGCCTACCTCGACAAAGCCGTGCGCCCCCACGCCGACAAAGTGCGCACGGACCGCTTGGGCAACCTCATCGCCTCGTTCGAGGGGAAGGGGCCGCGGCTCATGGTCGCCGCGCACATGGACGAAGTCGGGTTCATCACGACGCACCTCTACGACGGCGGCTTCCTCAACTTTGCGATGCTGGGCGGGTGGGACCCGCGCATCCTGCCCGGCGGAAAAGTGACGGTGCTTGGCGACAAGGGCCGCGCCTCGGGGACGATCGGCGTGAAGCCGCCGCACATCACGAGCCCGGCCGAGCGCGAGAAGGTGATCCCCGTCGACGAACTCACGGTGGACACGGGCCTCACGAAGGCAGAGATGCGCGCGAAGGGGATCCGCATCGGCTCGCCGATGGTGCCTTCGACTACCTTCGAGGAGCTTTCGCGCAACATCGTGGCTGGAAAGGCCTTCGACGACCGCGCGGGCTGCGCGGTGATGGCGCTGCTGGCCGAGGGGCTCTCCGGAGTGAACGCCGACCTCGTCTTCACGGTCCAGGAAGAGGTCGGGACGCGCGGGGCCGGCCCGGCCGCGTTTGGGCTCGAACCGGACCTCGGGCTTGTCCTTGAAGGGACGGCTGCCGGCGACTTCCCGTCCGTGCCCGAGAATAGGCGCCCGTCGGCGATGGGCAAAGGCCCGGTCATCACCGCCGCCGACCACACGACGATCGTTCCGCCCAAGCTCGTGCGGCACCTCATTGCCACGGCCGAACGTGTCGGCGTCCCCTACCAGGTGAAGAAGCCTCTCGTGGGCGGCACTGACGCGGGCCCGATCCACCTGTCTCGCGCGGGCGTGCCGACCGCGATTGTGTCGCTTTCGGTGAGGTACCTGCACTCGTGGAGCTTGATGCTCGACCTGCGCGATGTGGACCGGGAGCTTACGCTCGTCAGGGCGTTTGTCAAGGATGTCGCCGCCGGCAAGGTTGCGCTCTAGCGCCGGCGCCGGGCGCGGCCGACCAGGGCGACCGCCGCCGCCATGGCCACGGCCGCCGAAAGGTCGGCAAACTCGGGGATCGGGGCCGTTGCGTGGCCGATGAGGGCGCCGCCCGCCCCGCTGTTGAGCCCCGGCGCGCCGGCGAAAAGGTACGTCGCGCTCGAGTTGTTGAACCCCGTGACCGGGGCAAGCGACCAGGCCAGGTTGGCGGAAGGCGAGGGCCCCTGCAGGACCTCCGCTGCGCTGAGCGCGCTCACGCTCCCGTTCAAGGACGGCGACCCGGCGAAGACAAATGCGGCGCCCGCCCCCGCGGTGAGGCCGGAAGGCGCCTGTGGCGCGCCAACGGCAAAATCGCCATAGCCGTCCCCGTTCAGATCTCCCATCGCGGCCACCGACCACCCGAGGAGGTCTCCCGCGGCGTTCCCGTAGACCGTGTAGTTCGGGCTCGAGGGGCGTGCCTCGCGCACCGCGATGTCGTCGAGGTAGACCCCGTCGGCGTTGCCCGAGGGGCTGGAGGCAAACTGGAAACGGAACTTCACCGAGGAATTGCCGGCAAGCGACGAGACGTTGAAGGCCACGGAGCGCCAGACGAATCGGTCATAGGTAAATGCGAAGAGCCCGGAGATAGCCGAGTCGGAGGCGGTCCCCGCCGGGTTGGTTCCGGGCGCGTCGTAGAGCCCCTGGGCGTTGGTGGAATCGAGCTGGGTCCAGGTGGACCCGCCGTTCAGCGAATACAGGACCGTGAACCCGTCGTTCGTGGAGGCTTGGCCCTCGAGGTCTGCGCGGTACACGAACGACAGCACGGGGTTCGCGGCGGCACTGAGGTTGACGCCGCTCTTGGTGGCGATCGACGCGTCGGCGCGCGACGCATAGTTCCCGGCGCTGTCTTGCCAAGAGTGGCCGGCACTCGCCGGCCCGAAATAGGCCGCACTCGAAAGGCTCCACGGGCTCGCCGTGACCGTGCTGCCGTTCATCTCGTCCCAAAGCGACACGCCCGATTCCATGTCGTCGAAGAAGTAGTAGCGCAGGACCCGGTCGTCGGTGAGCGGCGAGCGGCCGAGGAAAAGGTAGGAGGCGCCCGCGGAGTCGTTGGCAAGGGGCGCGCCCACGAGCAGGTCGGCTTTCCCGTCGCCGTTGACGTCGCCGCCAAGTGCCACCGACTGGCCGAACGCGGTGCCCGGTATCCCTGAGAAGTTCGCGGCAAACCCGAGGGCCGAGGCCGCAACGCCGCCGCGCACCACTTTCACCACAGACGCGCCGGGCGAGCCGACTGCGAGGTCGAGCGCGCCGTCGCCATCGACATCGCCCGCGGCAAGCGCCGTCCCGAAGCGTGAGCCGTTGGCGGGGCCCGTCAGCGTCGCGTTGGCGCCGCTCGCGTTCCAAGTGCCGGAAGCCCCGCCGCCGGAGAAGATGTAGGCCGCTCCCGTCGAGTTTGAATCCAGTGGGGCTCCCACGATCGCCTCGGCCCCGGTGCGGTTGTCGATGGCAGCCAGGCGCACTGCGGCCCCGAAGAGGCTCGCCGCAGACCCGTTCAACGTCAAGTCGGGCGCGCGGCTCACCCACGATGACCCGCCAAGGTACAGGTATGCCCTCCCGCCGCCCGGCGCCCCCACGAGGAGGTCATTCTTCCCGTCGCCGTCGAAGTCGCCGGAGGCGTCGACGCTCGACCCGAAGCCCTCCGCCGCGGCCCCCGAAAGCGTGACATCCGCCGCGCTCACACTGAGCGACGCGAGGCTTTTGCCCGCGCCACCGAAGAAGATGTACACGGAGCCGTTGCCCCCGCCGGTCCCGGGCGCCCCCACGATCAAGTCCCGGTAGGAATCGCCGTTGATGCTCCCCGCGGCCGTTGCGTTCCAGCCGAACTTTGCGCTTGCAGGCGCGCCGGGCAGGTCGTGCGCGTCGGCCACGCTCGGCGGAGCCTTCTCCGTGAGGTTCCCCGAGACCGCCATCGCGAACCGCTGCTCCGCGGACTTCAAAGAGAAGCCCGAAACCTCGACGGTCCAGGTCCCGGCCGTGGGCGTTTGCACAAAGACATTCTCCACGTTGTTTACCCGGTCGAAGGACGAATTGTTCGCCCTCGACCATGCGCCCTGGAATTTGTTCCCGTGGTAGAAGGTGCCGTTGGGCGCGCGCACCACGAGGTCCAGGTCGTTCACAAGCTCGGGGAGCGTCTTGGTGTCCACGGGGTTCCCCGGCTGGTCCGTCCACACCGCCGTCACCTTCAGCGGCGTGCTCGCGTTCGAGACGGTGAACCGCCGCACGACGACGTCGCCGCTCGACACGACCGCCCCCTCCTCGAAGAAGAGGATCCGGCCATCGGGGGGGCCCTCGACCGAGCGCGTCACGTTCACGCGGCCCCAGCCCTGGGACATCGGGCCGGTCACCCCGGTCGTATACTCGTAGCCGTAGCCGAGGTCCTCCGCGCCGTTGATCAGCGCCGCCTTGACGAGCGCGGGCGACGGGATCCGCCCGAACGTCTGGTTGATGTGCTGCTGGAAGAGCGCCGCAATCCCGGCCACCATTGGCGTGGCCATGCTCGTGCCGCTGGAGAACGCGTAGTTGGGCCCCGTCCAACTCATGTCCCAGCCGCCGTAGGTGCACGTGCACCCGCTTGTCCTCGATTGGGTTGAGAGGACGTAGGTCCCGACCGCCACGATGTCCGGCTTGACCCTCCCGTCATCGGTGGGCCCCCGCGAGGAGAACGTTGCGATGGAGGAGCTGTTGTCGGAGTAGGTGTCGTACCCGCGGTCGGTCTCCGAGGCACCTACCGTGATCACGTTTTTCGCGGTCCCCGGCGAGCCCGCGGTGTCGGCGCCGCTGCCGTCATTGCCCGCCGCGAAGACGATCGTCATCGGTTGGAGGCCTGCCCTCGAAGTGTTCGAATCAATCACGGACTGGTCGGTCAGGTATGCCGCAGAATCGTAGTCGGTGATCCCGTGGTTGGTCCCGTCAACATAACCCCACGAATTCGAAGACACAGTCGCGGCGTAGGCCTGCTGGTCGGCGAAAACGGCGTCGTCGGCGGGCGCGCCGCCGTTGAAGATTACGGTTTCCACGAGCCTTGCCCCGGGCGCCATGCCGCGGAACTGGACGGCCCCGCCTGCGATGGAATTGTTAACGGTCGACGACAGGTCGCCGTCGCCCAGCACGGTCCCGGCCGTGTGCGTCCCGTGCCCGTCGGTGTCGCCGTACGAGCCCGCATACTTGAAGTAACCAACAATCCGGCCGTCGAAGTGAGGCCCTGAAACGTTGGTGCCCGTGTCGTCGAACGCGGGGTGCGTATAGTCGACCCCCGAGTCGCTGATCCCAACGACGATCCCCGAACCGTTGTACGCGTACCGCTCGAAGGTGAGGTTGACGCCAAGGAGCCGTCGCCCCACATCGTTCAGCGGGACGCGCTGGTTCTCCGGCTCGATGAACTGGACTTCGGGGACGAAGCCGAGCGCTGCAGCCTGCGAACCATTGATCCGCACGCGCACCGCAAGGTCGGTTGCCGAGAGCACCTGCCCGCCAGCCTGCTCGACCTCGCCCTCGAGCCCGCGCGGGCGCTCGAAGAGAAGCGCGACGACGTTGACCGGGCCGGCAGGCCAGGAGCTCGGGTCGTCGGCGAACTTGAAGGCCGGCTCGTAGGTGCCCACCCAACGGACCCCGGGCAAGGACCGGACGGTTGCCGCCGTCCCGTTGTCCATGCGGGCGAGGTATGCGTTCGAGTGGACGTATCCGAATAGCGTCGCGCCCGCGGCCTCAAGGGCCCCGATGGACTCCCCACCTGGCGCCGAGGCGAGTTGGACGACCCAATACGCATTCGGCGTGTCGAAGAGCATCTGGGGGCGCACCGGCGGCGGCCCGTTGAGCGGGTCGAAGGTGACGCTGCGGAAGTGCAGCTCGTGGTCAGGGTCGGTCGGGGCCACCGCGACATCTTGCAGCACATCGGAGAGGTCTGCCGTCCGGCCCGTCCAGTCGACGGTTTGGATGAGCAGCCTCGCGCCGCCGTTTGGCGAAAACACTTCGGCAGGGATCTCCGCCTCGAGCGCGGGTCCAAACGCCGCGCTCTTGAGAACTCGAACGGGCTCCCAGGTGGAATCCTGCGACCAAGAACCGGCGAAACGCAACAGCTGGGCCGTCGGACTTGCGGAGAACCGCCCGCTCACCTGGATGACGTACTCGGCTCCGATGGGTATGTCGTCGGCCGGCCGGAAGCCGGTCAGCGGGTTGCTGTCGGTGTCGAGGTACGCGAGCACGCGGTCGTCTGTGGAAAGCGGCGGCAGCTCCGGTTGAGGCTCGGGGGGGGCGGGCGCCGCGGGCGCGACCACGCCCGGCGACGGCTTCGGGAATTCCACGAGCGTGGGCAGGTCGCCGACGCCGGCGCCCGTCAGGATCGTGCCGCGGGCCTCGGCGAAGAAGGCGCCCGCATTTCCGCTTCCCATCGCGCGCACGCCGACGAGGTCGGACCCGGCCGCGGCACCCGCATCGATCGGGTCGGGGGCGGCACTTGCAAGCCGCCACTCGCCGAAAGCCCCGTCGATCACCGGCAACGGGGAGACAAAGCCGAGGTAGGCGGCGGGCGGCAGTTCGCGCGGCTGCACGACCACGAGTGTGTCCTTGGCCGTAGTGAAAACTTCTTGGACCGTCGCCCCGAAGGAATCGCCGCCGTGGCCCGAAAATCCCCGGCCGCCCTTGAGGTCGAACTCCAGGGTTGCGCGGACCGGGACCCCCAACACCACCGGCAGCGGCGCGGGGAAAACGAAGGCGACTTGGGCGGCGGAAATGCCCGAGGCTTCGAAGAGGGAGCCTCCGTCGAACACGAGCCGCGCGGCCTCGACCTGGGAGAAGTTGGAGGAGCCCGAGGCTCCAAAGGTCACCGCGCTGACGGCGTGCGGCGCCACGTTCGCCGAAAGGACGAGCCGCAGCATGGGAACGGCGCGGTCGCCTGCATTCAGTACCGCTTGGGGCGGCAGTGACTGGCGGACCACCAGCGAACCGTGCACCGCGGCGGGCGTTTCGAGGAGGTCTTCGGAGGTCGGGGTGCTTACCGCCACGACCGCCGAGGCCGTCGAAAGCGCGCCCGCGCCAAAGCCCGCCTCGAGCTCACCGCCGCTCACGGCAAGCGCGGGAGAACCGATGCCGTGCCAACCATGCCAGTCATCTGTGGAGCGCCCGGGGGCAAACGTGAAGAGGCCGTCGGCCTGGACGGCGCCGAGCGAGCCAGCGGCCTCGAGCATCACGTCCGCCCCGATGTCGCCGAGGTTGAACCCGGTTGAGCGATTGCCATCGGCGTCCACGAAAATGCGCACCACGCTCTCCTCGCGGCCGCTAAACCAGGGCGCGGCCGCCCTTGCATACACGAAGAGCGCGCTGCTGTCGTAGGCGGTGCGGACCTCGGTGAGGTCAGCAAAGGCGGGAACCGGGTTCGCATCGGAGTCGGCAACGGGCGTGACCGAGGCCCACTCACGGAAATCCCCGTCCGCGGCAAAGTGAGGCAGCCGCTCCGGCACGGCGAGGATCATCAGCGCGGGCAGGACGACCGCGCCCACGAGCGCCGCCGATGCAAGTTGGCGCGCCGGGCGCTGGCGGGGCCCCCCGCCCATTCGAACGGCCGGGTTCGACCCGCGGCCGTTGGTGTACCCGCGGTGGGCGTGCACTTGTGAGCCGTTGATGCGCCCGCGCGAGGCGCCCAAGCTGCCGTTGACACGGCCCTCCCGAGCCCTGAGCCCGTTATTGGCCGTCAGCGGTAATTGATCCAGCGCCAACTGGCGCGCCCCCTAGAGCGGCTCCAACGCCCGTCCCGGGATAAAGACCGCGCCTTTGCATCCGCCGAGTTCCATCACGCTGGCTACGCTGCACCCGCGGCCATCCGGAGGGCAACGGGAATCAGGATCGCGCCCATGAGGTGCACGCGCTTCACGCCGGCAAGCGGTGGCACAAGCCCAATACAGAGGGCCGAGAGCGCCACCGCAAGCCCAACAACTCCGCCAAGGACGAGGATGAGGAGGAGTAGGAGGCAGAAAACGGTTGCCGAGAGTTTCCGCGGAGGGAGCCGCCGGTAGAGTGCTGCGCAGATCCGCCCGAGGGAGAGGGCGCCGGCAAAGCAAAGGGGCAAGGCAACCGCGATCCCAAGGAGCAGGGCGACGAGGAGGTCGGGAGGCCGCATCGGTTCCGACCACTGCTCCACGCGCCCATCGCCAATTTGCAGGACGGCCGCCATCGCCCCGCTGCGCACGCGCAGGAGCGAGAAGAGCGCAACGAGGTTGAACACGAGGTTGGCGGCGGACACCGCACTCTGCATGACAAGGAATTCAGCGGCGTTCTCCGGCGTGTCACGGTTCGGCGCCCGATTCCCGCGGCGCGCGCGGTCGCGCGCAAACGTGGCGAGCACCGCCGCCTGCGCGGAGCCAACACCGGGCAGCCAGCCCACCACCGCGCCTGCAGCGGTTCCAAGGGCCGCGCTTGAGGCGAGGCGCCGCCCTGGAAGCGCCACCGACTCAGGTCCGCTTGGCACCGACCTCCCGCCAGCATCGTGGAGCGCGGCAATTAGGAGCGTCGGCAGGCCGAAGAGGCCCGCAAAAAGGGCGAGCATCTGCCCGGCGGCGGCCGACTGCGAGCTGCCAAGGGGGTAGAGATTGGGGATGGGAAGGCCCTTGAAGACGACGAGTTCACCAAGGGCCCCCGATAAGAGCAGCATGCCCGCCGCGATGAGCTGGGCCCTCCCGCGCGACACGCCCTCGGCGGGGCGGCCCTGCTCCGAAGTGCAAAGGGCCCCGGCCACGGCAAGCAGCAGCCACGGGATCACGGGGGCTGACGCCGCGTAGAGGTTCAGCGGCGGCCCCATGAGCGCCGCAAGGAGCGGGACGAGTGGCAGCGAGAAGGCAACTCCAAGGGCTGAGCCGACCGCCGCCGCTCGAACTGCCGAAGCCCCGAGGCCTGCGTGGAGCAGGCGGTGTCCGGGCAGGACCGACAGCGCCGTGTCGGGGTCGGGGGCTCCGAGGAACACCGCCGGGATTTCGTCGGTGAAGGCGTGGCCAAGCGCAACTCCCACGAGGAAGCCGCATGCCGCGAAGGTCCCCTCCGGCCCTCGTTGAGCCGCGCCCGCCACCGCACCGAGGCCCGCCACGAGCGCAAGCCGCCCGGCCGCGCCGGCCTGGGCGAGGTTGTTGGCGTGCAGGCCGGGCACAAGGCCAGCAAGGAGCCCCACAGCCGCCCCGAGAAGACTCCCGAGCATCGCCGCGGCGAAAAGCGCCAGGTCGGGCATCGTCGGCCGCTCGGCCGTCGCCGCTTTCAAGGCGCCGTGATGACCATCGCGAATTCATTCGACCCTCGCCGCCTCGATCCGAAGGGACGCGCGATGGATCGCCGCGCTCGTGATATCCCTCCGCGCACCTTCTTCCGCAAGGAAGGGGCCCACCGGGCCGGTGTCCGCCCGTGCGCGCGCTTACCTTCGCTGTCGGCTTGTCGCTCCTCGCTGTCGGCCTGCTTGGCGCCCTCGCCTCGGAATTCTCCACAAAGGAGCATTCCACCCCTCTTTCCGAGGCGGTGCGCGCGCCCCCAGGCTCGCGCGTGATGGTGCGCGGCCTCCTCGAGGATGTCCGCGCGGTCGCGGGCGGCGCCGCACTCTCCTCGATCACGGACTGCGCGGGGAACCGCGCCACGGTTTTCTTCGCCGGCGGCGCTCCCGCCAACGCTTCTTGGCGCCTCGCCGCCCTCGACGCGGTCGTGGCGGTCTACCGGGGCGCTCCCGAATTGGTCGTGGGCGACCCGGGCCACGTGGGGGGCGCCGGCGAAAGCGCGGTGCCGGTCGCCCCTGATGCGCTTGAGGCGGGTTGGCGGTCGTTCCTGTGCCGCCCTGTCGCCGTGCGCGGGCCCATCGCTTGGGCGCACGTGTCGAAGGCGGATCCGCGATCCATAGAGGTCGGGCTGGTCACCTCCGGGCAAGGCTTGCTCGCGGTCGCTCACAGCGACACGTACGTCGAACTCACCGTGAGCCCAGGTGCGGTGGCGACCTTCGTCGGCGTGGTCGCCGCCGCCCCGGACGGGGCAAGCCCGGTAATCCATGTCCGGCTGTGACGGCCGTCATTTGCCGCGGTAGGCCGGCTTGCGCTTCTCCCCGAATGCCGTGAGCCCTTCGCGCTTGTCGTCCGTCGAGAAGAGGATCGAGGCGGCGTCGATCTCCTGCGCCTGCGCGCGGTCGATGTCTTCCTGCATGCCGCGGTCGATGGCGGCCTTGCTGTACGCCACGGCAAGCGGCGCGTTGGCGCAGATCTTGGCGGCGAGTTCCTTGGCCGCTGCCATGAGTTTGTCGGGCGGAAAGATCGCCTGGACGAGGCCGATCCGCAGCGCTTCCTGCGCGTCGATCCGCCCGGCCGTGTAGATGAGTTCCCGCGCTTTGCCCGGTCCCACCAGCCGCGGGAGGCGCTGCGTCCCGCCGAAGGCCGGAATGATCCCGAGCGAGACTTCGGTGAGCCCGATCGTCGGCTTGCCGGAATCGGCCATGTACCGGATGTCGCAGGCCATGGCGGTCTCAAGGCCGCCGCCGAACGCGTAGCCGTTGATCGCCGCGATCCACACTTTGTCCATGGTCTCCATCTTGCGCAGGATCGCCGCGCCGAGCCCCGCGAAGTGCCGGTTCTGCACGGGGGTGAGCCCCGCCATCTCGCCGATGTCCGCACCCGCGATGAACGCCTTGGGGCCCGCACCCGTCAGAATCACGACGCGCAGCTCCGCGTCCTTTGCGATCGCGTCGACCGCGTTCGAAAGCTCGTCGAGCACCTTCGAGTTCAGCGCGTTCGCCGCTTCCGGCCGGTTCACCGTGAGGACCGCGACGGGCCCCTCCCGCTCCAAAATCAGGTGCTTGTACTCCATCGCCTTCGACCTCCCGCCGTCCTGCAGTCAGGACACACGCTCGCCCTTCTCATTGTAATTGTAAACGCCCTTGCCTACCTTCATCCCGACGCGGCCGGCGCGCACGTACTTACGCAGCATCGGGCTAGGGCGAAATTTCGGGTCCCCGGTCTCGTGGAATAGCGTCTCCATCGTGTGCAGGCCGATGTCGAGCCCCGTGTAGTCGGCAAGCTCGAAGGGCCCCATCGGCATGTTCGTGCCCATCTTCATCGCCTTGTCGATGTCCTCCGCCGAAGCCACGCCTTCCTGGAGGAGGTTGAACGCCTCGTTCATCATCGGAACAAGGAGCCGGTTGACCACGAATCCCGGTGACTCCTTCACTTCCACCGGCGACTTGCCAAGCCTCGAGGCGAGCGCCTTTGAGGCAGCCACGGTCTCGTCGCTCGTGGCGGCCCCGCGGATCACTTCGATGAGCTGCATCACGGGCGCCGGGTTGAAGAAGTGCATGCCGATGACCATCTCCGGCCGCTTGGTCGCCGCCGCCATCTCGCTGATCGAGAGCGACGAGGTGTTGGAGGCCAGGATCGCGTGCGCGGGCGTTTGTTCGTCGAGCGTCTTGAACACCTCTTTCTTGACCTTCATGTCCTCGAACACGGCCTCGACGACATAGTCGACACCGCTGCAGGCTTCCTTGAGGTCCGAGGTGCCCTTGATCCGGCCCACGATCGCGTCAACGTCCTCTTTCTTCATCTTCCCGCGCTCGACGCGCCTCTTGAGCGGTCCCTGAATCTTCGTGAAGCCGCCTTCAACGAGCTGGGCCGTCACATCGTACATCTTGACCGAGAAACCGGCGGCGGCAAAGGTCTGCGCGATCCCCGAACCCATCGTCCCTGCGCCGCACACGAGCACGGTCTTGATTTCCGCCATTTCCGGCCACCTATCGAAGCGCGCCAGAATCGAGGGGATGGTATATCAGACTTCTCGGGCGAGCGCCCCTGGAGGCGCGGGGCGCTTCGATTATTCGAGGGCCCGGCGCGCCTAAAATGAAAAGCGCTCTTCCTTCCACGGGTCGGCCGTTTGACTGTACCCGCGCACTTCCCAAAACCCGAGCTCCTCTTCCTTCACGAACTCGATCCGCTGGAGCCACTTGGCGCCCTTCCACGCATAGAGGTGCGGCGTGATCACGCGCAGCGGCCCCCCGTGCTCGGGCGGCAGCGGCTTGCCTTCCCATTCGTACACCATCATGACATGGGGCGCCAGGGCATTCTCGATCGACATCGAGGTCATGTAGAACCCCACGGAGTAGAAATTCACGAACTTCGCGCTCGGTTTGGGCTTCACAATCTCGGCGACCTTGCGCAGCGACACCCCCGCCCAGTGGTTGTCATAGCGCGACCAACTCGTCACGCAGTGGAAGTCCGACACATCTTGCTCGCGCAGCTCCTTGGCGGTGATCTCCTGCCACGAGAAGATCTTCGGGTTTTCCACTTCTCCCCGCACGAGCACGTCCCAGCGCTTGCCGTCAAAGTAAGGCGTGGAGTCGATCGAGAGGACCGGCCACTGCTTGGTCTGTCGTTGCCCCGGCGGGAGCCGCGGCACAGCAGGGTCCATCGGGCGACGATCATGGCGCACCGCACTTAACCCTTCGTTTGGATCGCCGTAGGAGCCGCTCGGACTTGCCGGCAAGACTTGGGGGCGAGCGTTTTTCTCTCTTCCGCACGTTGGCCCTTTCGGGCGGAAACGGCATGGCGGGCGAGATCACACTCACCTTGGATGGGGGTGTGGCCGTCCTCACGCTCAACAAGCCCGCCGTGCTGAACGCATTTGACCTGCCGATGGCGCAGGAACTCGCCACCCGAGTTGCCGAGGTCGCAGGCGACCCGAGGATCCGCGTCGTCCTCTTGCGTGGAGAGGGCAAGCACTTCTGTGCGGGGGGCGACCTCCACGCCATCTCGGGGTCGAGCGACCCGTCCGCCTACGTGCTCAAACTTGCGCGCACGGCCAATGGCGTGCTCGAAAGCTTCCGCCGGATGGACAAGCCGGTCCTTGCCGAACTCAAAGGCGCGGTGGCCGGCGGGGGCGTGGGTGTCGCGCTTGCGGCCGACCTGCGCATCGCCGACGACACTGCCATGCTCTCGCTTGCGTTCCTCAAGGTGGGCCTTTCCCCCGACATGGGGTCGACTTGGACCTTGCCCCGCATCGTGGGGCGCGGCCGCGCCTTCGAGCTCGCCACGAGCCACGACCCGCTCCCCATCATGGAGGCGTGGCGATTGGGGCTTGTCAACCGCGTCGTCAAGTCAGGGGCGCTCGAGACCGAGGGGGCCCGCTGGGCCCGCGAACTTGCGAAACTGCCTCCGCGGGCGGTGTCCGAAGTCAAGGCGCTCATCAATGACGGCGAGGGGCGCAGCTTCGAGGAGCACCTCAAACAGGACTCCGGCGCGATCGCGCGCACGGCGGGCACCGCTGACTTCCGCGAAGGGACGCGGGCGTTCTTCGAGAAGCGGCCTCCGAATTTCAAGGGGACTTGAGCCGGGGCTCACGACCCGCGCCTTGCGGCAAGTACCTGCTCATACGCCTCGACGAGCAGGCGCGTCTGCGACGCGATCGAGAAGCCGGCCGCAGTCTCCCGCGCGCGCTTCTTCAGATCGCTGTGGGCTCCGAGCGCCTGGTTCACCGCCGCCGCGCAGGCCGCGTGGTCCCTCCCCTCGAACAAGTAGCCGTTCTCGCTCGAACGGACGAAGTGCGTGGGCCCGCCCGAATCGGCCGCCGCGACAGGGAGCCCGGCCGCCATCGCCTCGAGCAGAGCGATGCCCTGCGTTTCGAACATCGACGGCATGAGGAAGGCGTCGGCGCTGCGGTAGAGGGGAGGCAGGTCCTCGTCCGGGACGAACCCGAGGAACTGCACCGTCTTTTCGAGGCCGCGCCGGCGCACTTCGGCGCGGAAGTGCTCGAGGGCGGGCCCGCGGCCCGCGACCGCGAAGGTCACGTCGTCTCGCTCGGCAGCCAGCGCTTCGGCGGCGGCGACCAGCGTCTCGAGGTTTTTCTCCCAGGCGGTGCGCCCGACCGTGAGCACGAGCTTGCCGGCTCCGAGGCCGTACTTCTCCCGGACCGCCTCGCCGTCACCTTCGGCAAACCGCTCCACATCGATGCCCGTCGGGATGACAAACGACCGGCGCACGTTGGCGTGGAGGTGCGCCAAGATGTCGCGCTCAACGGCGTGGGTGGGCATGACGATCGCGTCGCACTGCCGGAAATACCACCGGTGCCACGTCCAGATGAGCCGGCGCAGCAGCTCCTCGCGCGCGGGGTGGTGGGTCACGTACGATGTCGCGTCCTCGACCCGGGTGTGGTACGTGAGGAGGAACGGCAGACCCGCGAACCTGGCCGCCCGCACGGCTTTGATCCCCATGATCGCGGTGCCGTGGCTGTGCACTACATCAATCTTCAGCTCGCGCATGAACCGGTGCGAGGGGCCCAGCCGCGCGGCGAGGTGGTATTCGGGATAGGGCCGCCAGGTCGGCCCGGTGTAAAACCTCACATGCTCGTCCCTGTTGGCCACCCGGCTCTGGTGCGAGCCCGCGGCAAAGATGAACACCTCGTGGCCGAGCGCCTCGAGGCCCTTCCGGAACGCCGAGAGCGACGTGACCACGCCGTCGCGGGCCGGGTACCAGGTCTCCGTGAACATCGCGATCCGCAACACTCTTCACCGCGGGAGGTTCGCCGTCCGGCCCTGGCGCTTCAGGAGGAACACGGCGCATAATCGTTTGCCCCGCGCTGAGTGAGGGGAGCCGCTCCGTTGCGGGGCGCGTGAGGCTCAAATACGGGCGCCTTGAGTCACCTCCACGGGGGAACCCCAGCGGCCATCGGAATCCTCGCCGGACTGCTCCACTTCTTCGAGAGCTTCGGCCCTGTCGGGCTCATCGCGTTCCTCTTCACCGTACTTTGCATTGATGCGATGCTTGTGCCCACGCTCCCGGAGCTCTTCGTGATGGGGTTCTACGCGACGAACCCCTCCCTGGAGTGGGGGCTCACGCTCCTCGCGGTCGTCGTGGTCGCCGAGCTTTCGGGCAACGCGATGCTTTTCCTGCTCATCCGGAGGTTCGGGCTCCCGCGCTTCCTCAAGAAGCCCATGAAGAAGTGGATGGGGTTCCTCGTCGTCAAGGACGAGCGCGTCATCCTGGTGAACCGAGTCGCCCCCGTGCTGCCGTTCGTCGGCGCCTTCATCGCGACGATGAAATGGGACGCGAAGAAGTCGTTCACCTACATCTTCGTGGGGGGTGCCATCAAGTACGCCGTCCTCATCGCCTTCGTCGGCGTCTTCTTTGCGGCCTTTGAGGCCAGCACCGCGCGCAACGCCACGGTCTCGGCCATCTTGGCGATCATCACCATGAGCTTCGTGCAGGGGTACTTCGCAAGGCGCAGGCAGCTCGGACCGGTGGCCAAGCGAGTCGCGCACTTCCGCGAGCCCTCAGGCGTCGTCCCGCCGCCGGCGCCGCCGAAGGACTAGGAACACGGCAAGGACGCCCGCGGCGGCCGCGAGCAGCAGCAGCCAGTCGGGTGGCGAACCTGGCGTGGTGATGGAGGCGCCGGTGATCGAGGGGTCGAAGGGCGCGGGGTCGAGCGCGTCCGGGGTCCCGTCGTTGTCGTTATCGAGGTCGTGCGCGTTGTCGATGCCGTCGTGGTCGAAGTCGGGGAGCACGACGAGGTGGTAGGTCAGGCTCGCGGCGGCGCCGTCCTTGTCCGTGACCGTGAGGTTGAGGTCGAACGACCCGGCCACGGTGAAGTTCAGGTTGAACGAGCCGTCGGGCGAGGTAAACGAGGTCCCGTTGGGCAGCGCGAGCCGGAAGGCGAGGTTGTCCAAGGTCCCTGGGTCGGTGGCCTGGACGCGCACAAGCAGCGGGGCCCATTGGATGGCGGTGCCGGGGCACAACGAGCACTCGATGGTGGGCGCAACGTTCGCGATGGCGAGGGTACGCGAGAGACGCGAGGACGAGCCCTCCGGGTCGGTCACGGTCAGCGTCAGGGTGTAGGCGCCCTGGTCGGCGTAGGTGTGGTGCGGCTCGGCCTCGTGTGAAATCGCGCCGTCGCCGAACTGCCACAGGTAGGTCAGGGCGTCGTTCGGGGGGTTGGTGACGTCGGAGGTGAAATCGAGCGGCGAGCCCTCATCAAGCAGGCCGAGCGCGAAGGTCGATCGGACGGTGGGCGCGACGTTGCCCACCACCACGACGCGCGTGAACGTCGTCGAATTGGGCGCGGTCGGCGAGTCGTCCGTCGCCGTTACGGTAATCGCGTAGGTGCCCACGTCCGCATACGTGTGGTCGGCGAGGGCCCCCGTCGATTCGCTGCCGTCGCCCCACTGCCATCGGACGGTTACGACGTCCAAGGGGCCCGGGTCCAGAGTCGTGGCGCGGTAGGTTGCCGCCGACCCCTCCAAGAGGTCCGTCGGCACCACGACTTCGAGGCTAGGCGCAAGATTCGAGACGATGATTGTGATCACGGCGGTGTCCGACGCCCCATCTTTGTCGGTCGCCGTCAGGTGCGCCGTGTAGGTGCCGTCCTGGGCGAAAAACCGCGAGACCTGCAGTCCCACCGCGTCCGGGGCTCCGTCGTCGATATGCCAGTTCACGCTAAGGTTGTCGTAAATGCCGGCGTCCCTTGCCGTGGAGTCGAGGAGGATCGTCGAATTCTCTGAAGTGCGGTATGGATCTCCCGAAAGTTCGAACCACGGCCTTCCGTTCAACACAAGGAGCGCGATTTGGCGCTGCGCGTGCCCGCCATCGCCGTCGTCCACCGCGGCGGTCACAACGTAGTTTCCGTTGTCGGCGAAGGTGTGGGAGAAATTGAACGAACCGCGGGCACCGTCGAGCGTCATCCGTGGGGAACCGTCCCCGAACGAGATCGAGACGGTAAGGTGGTCGGCGGTCCCCTTGTCTGCGGTGAGACCGCCAAAGGGCGCCGGCGTGCCCTCGTCTGCCGAAGCAGGTCCCCAGAGCACCAACGTTGGAGGCGCGTTCACGATCGTGAGCACGACGCTCGTCACCGACGAGCCGCCGTCATTGTCCGTGACGCGCAGGGTGACGTTGTAGGTGCCCTGATCGAGGAAGGCGTGGTCCGCTGCCGAAAGCGACGAGAGGTTCCCGTCGCCCAGATTCCAGGCGTACGTGAACGTGTCGTTGATGCCCGGGTCGCTCACGAGGGCTGCAAGCGAAACGGGGGAGCCCTCCTCAAGCACGCCCGTGATACTGATGAGAGCCGTCGGAGCCACGTTGTCCACAACGACGGTGAAGTTGACGGTTACCGCGCCGCCATCGCCGTCCGTTACCGTGACCGACACGAGGTACACGCCATTGTCTGCAAACGCGTGTTGGACGCTTGCAAGGTCTCCCGCCGTCGCGCCGTCACCAAACGTCCACGCGTATGCAAGGATGTCGAGGATCCCCACGTCGGACGCGTTTGCGTTCAAAGTGAGCGGCGTGCCCTCGAGGGTGCGGTTCGACCCGACAATCGATGCGGTGGGCGCCACGTTCGAGACAATGACGACCGTTGAAGATGACACGATTCCGCCGTCCCCGTCCATACAAGTCAGCGCGACGTTGTACCGGCCATCGTCAAGGAAGGTGTGGGTCAGGTTTTGGCCCGGGCCCGTGGCGCCGTCGCCGAAGCTCCAGGAGTAGGTGAGGACGTCGAGCACTCCAACGTCCGCGCATTGCGACGCGAAGGACATCAACGAACCCTCGTTCGCCGTGCCCGTCGCGAGGAGCGCGGTGACTGTGGGGGCGACATTGGCGACGGTCACGTTGACCCGCGTCGAGACCCGGCCGCCGTCGCCGTCGTCGCAAGTGAGCGTCACGGAGTAATTGCCCTGATTAGCGAAAGTGTGGCTTGTGGCGTTGCCCGTTGCGTTTCCCGATGCGTCCCCAAACGCCCACCCGTAGGAGACCACGTCGGCGGGGCCGGGGTCGGTGCACAGCGCGCTGAAATTGACCGGCTGCCCCTCGAGGGCAGATGCAGGCGAAGCACTCGCGTTCCCGATGATCGGCGGGAGGTTGAGGACGGTGAGATTCAAGGTGGCCGTCTGATTGAACCAGGGGCCGCTTGTGACGCCCAGAGTGACCGTGTAGTTCCCAGCGTCTGCAAAGCTGTGAGTCGCGTTCCTGCCGCTTGCGGTGCCGGCCTCGCCAAAGTTCCAGGTGTAGCTGTACAGGGACGGGTCGGGCAGCGTGGAAAGCAGCCCGCGGAAGTCGAGCGGCTGGCCTTCGTTTGCGCTTGCGTTCACGAGTTGGATGCGCGGGCCGAAGAAAGCGAGCGTGCGCGCCATCGCGTCGTCGAAGGTCGCGGCGTTGCGCAGCCACGAGAATTCGGTGCCCCAGAACACACTGCGGTAGGTGGCATTGTCGACAGCCACCGCAAGCGAGGCATTCGAGTAGGTCTTGCCATAAACATCCGTGGTCGACCCATTGAAGATCGCAAAGCCGCGCGAGGTGGGCGTCAGGTTCGTCGCGTAGTCCCCGCGGTTCCCGTAGTCAGTCCACGTGGCGGCGGTTGTGTAGCTTGCGTTTGCCATGAAGGTGCCTGCCGTGCCGGTGAGCGGGCTCGGCGTGTTGAGCTCGTTGTCGACGTGGGCGATTCCAAGGTATGCGTTGAAAAAGTTCGACGAAGGCACGCTGGCGTTGGCGTGGACGAATACGTCCCACGCGATGCTCTCGCCGATCAGCCATAGCTGGCCGCCGGCGTCGAGGTACGAAGCAAGGGCGAGGCGGTCGCGCGTGGAAATCGAGTGGTGGGTGTGGAAGCTGTCGCTATAGTCGTAGTCGTACCCGGTGCACCAGATGACGAGCGGGTAGTTGAGCAGGTCGGCAAGCGGCGCGCCGTCGTCGGTGTAGTGCACGGCGGTGAAGATGTCATGCTTGAGGTTGAGGCGGTCGAGCGACCACGAGAGGTTGTTGCAGGCCGACGGGAAGCCTGCGAAGTTGTCGAACGGCGCCTCGCCAGACCACCGGTCGCTGCTGTCGTCATCGACAAGCAGGATTGGCGCGCGCACCGAATACGCGAAGGGCACGCGCACGTTCTGGTTCGATCCGTTGGCAAGGATCGCGCCCCAGTAGTGCCCCGGCACCGCGGAGGGCGCGGGTGCAAACACGACGGTGACGTTGGCGCGCGTGCCCGGCGAGAGGGTGATCGATGCGGCTGACAGCGTCACGAAGTCGAGGTCGGTGTTGTTGTTGACATAGCTCATGTCGGCTCGCATGCCGAAGACGTCCTTCACCGAGAGGTTGAGCGTGAGGGAAGCGTTCCCGACATTTTCGAAGGCCACCGTCACGTTGGTGTAGGCACTTGCGCGCTGCAGGCGCCCCATCGCAAGCTTGTAGGGGTAGGAGACCACGGAGGTGTTGACCGCCGCGAGCGCATCGAGCCGGCCGCCGCCTTGGTCGAAGACCGACAAGCCGAGGTCCTTGGCGGTGTCGACGAGCGCGGACTTGAGTTGCGAGACATTCCAGGTGGGGTGCGCCTGGCGGAGCAGCGCGACCGCCCCGGAGACATGCGGGGTGGCCATCGATGTGCCCGAGAGCGTCAGGCTCCCGCCCGCGCCTCCCCAGCGCGTCGAAACGATGCTCGAGCCAGGGGCCACGAGGTCCGGCTTGAGGTCGAGCGTTAGCGTCGGCCCGCGCGACGAGAAGCTTGAAAGGGCATCGGATTTTGTTGTCGAGCCCACGGTCAATGATTCGCGCGACACGCCTGGGCTCCCGACCGACGAAGTCGCGCCGCTGTTGCCCGCGGCGATCACGCAGAGCGTCCCCAACCGCGTCGAATTGTCGGCGGCGGCGGGCTCGATGCCGTCGGGGTTGGGGTCCCATCCCCCGAGCGACATCGAAGAGGCCGCGGCTCCATCGGCCGTGAGCGGGTTGTTGTCCGGGTCGGCCGCGTACTCCATTGCGGCAATGATGTCCGAGTCGTAGCCGTAGCCCGAGGCGGAGAGCACCTTGAGCGCGAGCTGCTTCGAGCCGGGCGCGACCCCCTTGATCGTCCCGTTCGCGCCGATGATCCCGGCGACGTGCGTGCCGTGCAGGTGGTCGTCCCACGGGTCGTTGTCGTTGTTGACGAAGTCCCACCCGCCGACGAACTTCTTGTGCGTGCCGTTGGTGAAGTTCGCAAAGTCGTTCACGCGGTTGAGGGTTCCGCCGAGGTCGGGGTGCGTGTAGTCGACGCCCGTGTCGATGTTCGCGATGACCGTTCCTTCGCCGGTGATGTTGCGGCCGGTAGCGTTCTGAAGCGCCCAAACGTCGTCGGCGTTGATGAGCGGGACGGACTGGGCAAGGTCGGCCCACAGGACTCGGTCGCGCTCCACGAGCATGACATCGGGCTGGGCCACGAGGAGCGGCAAAGCCGCGACCGTCAGGTTGCGCAGGTTGAACCCGTTGGCGAGCAGCTGGTAGTCGCGGTATGGCGTAGCGGCGATGCCGGCGCCCGCAAGCGCGTCGAGCACCCGGAACCGCTGCGCCCCGAGCTGGATCTTGCGTTCTTGAATGGCCTGGCCCGCGATTTCGAGGGTGCCCGGGCCCCAGCCCGCACGCGGCCCGTAACGCACCTCCATGTCGATGACGATGGACCCGATGGCCTCGCCCTGTAGGCGGACGAGGACGGACACGGACCCGGTGAGCGGCTCTTCGGATAACCCATCGCGCAGCGGATTAGGGCTGGCCTGGCCCTCCGGATTTGCAGCGTCGGCCGGAGGCGCGCTCGATGCCAGTTGACTGTCGGGGGGATTTGCGCCCGCAAGGGGAAGCGCGAGCAGCGGCGCCGCGCAAAGCAGCAACGCCATGAGGAGGGCCGCGCGGCCACGCTGCTCCTTTGGAGCCCATGGGCGCATCGCGGGAAACCCCCCGTGCCCGCAATCGGCGGGCGACACGCCCGCGTAGCCGAACTCGAATTTGAAGGTATGGCGCCAATATCTGGCGCGTGAGCGTTTCGGGGCCTCCGTCGGCCCCAGCCAACCATTATGTACGATGATGGGCACTGTTCGACCCCCGTTGACAAAATGAAGTACATCGTGGTGACCGGCGGGGTCCTTTCGGGCTTGGGCAAGGGAATCTCGGCATCCTCCATCGGGAGGCTGCTCGCCTGCCGCGGTTTCAACGTCATCCCCATCAAGATCGACCCGTACCTCAACTGCGACGCAGGGACGATGTCGCCGTACCAACACGGCGAGGTGTTCGTGCTCGACGACGGCGCCGAGGCCGACCTCGACCTTGGCAATTACGAGCGCTTCCTCGACATTTCGCTGAAGGGCGACAACAACATCACGACCGGCAAGGTATTCCGCGAGGTCATCAACAAAGAGCGGCGCGGTGACTACCTCGGCAAGACGGTCCAGATCATCCCCCACGTCACGACGGAAATCCGCAAGCGCATCGACGCCGTGGCCCAGGCGGGCAACGCCGAGATTGTGCTCATCGAGGTGGGCGGCACCGTCGGCGACATCGAATCCATGTGGTTCCTCGAGGCCATCCGCCAGCTGCGCCAGGAGAAAGGCGCCCAGGATGTCGTGGTGTGCCACACGACCCTCGTGCCGATGCTCCATGTCGTCGGCGAGCAGAAGACCAAGCCGACGCAGCACAGCGTGAAGGAGCTGCGCGCGATCGGCATCGCCCCCGACGTGATCATCGGCAGGTGCGAAGTGCCGCTCACCGAAGAGACCCGCCGCAAGATCGCCGCGTTCTGCGACGTGCCCGAGCGCGGGGTGATCTCGGCCCATGACGCGCCCACGATCTACCACGTCCCCAAGATCTTCGAGGAGCAGGGGCTCACCGACTACCTCGTGCAACGCTTGGGGCTCCCCGCCCGCGAAAACACCCTCGCGCAGTGGAACGCGTTCGTTGAACGGTTGTCGAATGTGCAGGGCGAGGTCGAGATCGCCATTGTCGGCAAGTACACGGAGCTGCGCGACTCGTACATGTCGCACATCGAAGCGATCCACCACAGCGAGGCCGCCACGGGCCGCCACATCAAGGTCCGGTGGATCGAGTCGGAGCAGATCGAGCAAGGCGTCGTCAAGGACCCTTTCCACGGCGTGGACGGCGTGGTGATCCCGGGCGGGTTTGGGTGGCGCGGGATCGAAGGCAAGATTGCCGCCGCGCGCTTTGCCCGCGAAAATAAAGTCCCGTTCCTCGGCATCTGCCTGGGGTTCCAGGTCTCCACGATCGAGTTCTGCCGCAACGTGCTCGGCCTCGAGGGCGCAAACTCCACGGAATTCGACGCGCGCGCCGCTCACCCCGTGATCGATATCCTGCCAGAGCAGCAGGGGGTCGCGGAGATGGGCGCCACGATGCGCCTGGGGTCGCACCGCGTGCTCGTCGCTGCCAATTCCGTCGCCGCGAGGCTTTATGGCGCCACCGAGGTCTTCGAGCGCCACCGCCACCGCTACGAAGTGAACCCGAAGTACATCCCGCGAATCGAGGCGGCGGGGCTGAGGTTCACCGGCAAGTCCGAAGACGGGCGCCGGATGGAGATTTACGAACTCGAAGGTCACCCCTACATGGTCGGCTGCCAGTTCCACCCGGAGCTCAAGTCGCGCCCGTCGCACCCGGCGCCGCTGTACCTCGGCCTCGTGAAGGCTGCCATTGAGCGGAAGTTCGGCGCGAGGGCCGCAGAGCAGGGCGCGAAGGCGCCGCTCGTCCGGTAGAGGGCGGTTCAGCGCAGCGCCGGCGGCAGGTTGGCCGACTCCGACGCGATGTGCGCGAAGTCGGGGTCCTCCAGCTTGAAGCGCAGGACGAGGTAGGGCAGCGCGCCGATCGCAACGCCGAGTACGAGCCCCCCAAGCAGGAGCCGGCGCACTTCCCACCGCGTGATGGCCGCTTCGTCTTGCATTTTCATCCGCGCACCCCAAGCGGGCAGCAGGAAAAGCCCGCTTGCAATTGCGCAGAGGCCGCACCCCGCCACGATGGGCAGGCCCGACGCCGAAAGGCGAACGCCGAGCAACGCCCAGAATAGCGCCGCCATCACGAATGCGACCGCGCCGAGGAACGCAAGGAGCTTGTGGGTCCCGTCGTACTCGACGGGTTTTGGGGCCGACCGGCCCCCGCGCGGCGTCTGCACCGTCAACGGTTTGACCTGCGCTTTTTGAGTATTGAGCGTATGCCTGGCCTGTCCCCGCGCGCAAGCGCAAAGGGTTTTAGTAGTGGCATGGAGTCCGCGAGAACCCGGGAAGGCCAAGCATGACGACTGACCAGGAATACCAAGCGCTCCTTGAGCGCGCCAAGGCGAACCTCCCCGCCCACGTCGCCGAGCACGAGCGCTTCCAGCTCCCGCCCGTCGACATCCTCTACGAAGGCAAGGCCACGGTGTTCCGCAACTTCAAGGACATCGTGGACGTCCTGCGCCGCGAAGACAAAGACGTCCTCCAGTACCTGCTGCGCGAGCTCGGCACCGCCGGGTCGCAGGAGGGCCGCCGCCTGCTCTTCCAGGGGCGCGTCGTGCGCCAGCAGATCGAGGACAAGCTCGGGTCGTACATCGCCACCTTCGTCATGTGCTCCGAGTGCAACCGCCCGGACACCAAACTCATCCGCGAGGGGCGCACGCTCGTGCTCAAGTGCGAAGCCTGCGGCGCCCACCGCCCGATCCGGGTGAAGAAGGCCGCCCCGCAGGTGCAGCGGCCCGCCCTCGAGGAAGGCAAGGTCTACGAATTCACCATCGAGGACATCGGGGGCCGCGGCGACGGGGTTGCCCGCAAGGAAGGGTACACGGTATTCATCCCGGGCACGGGCAAGGGCATGACCGTGAAGGCCTTCGTCGAAAAGGTCACCGGCAACATTGCATTTGCCAAGATCCACCGCCAGCCGTAAGGGCAGGCGCAGGCCTTCAGGACCGCCGGGAGGCCAGGGCCCCGTGCGCGCGGAGATGCCGGGCGTCGTGGCGCTCGGGGCCATCTTTGCGCTTTGCATCCTCGGCGGGATGGTGGTCTCGCAGTTCTACGGGCCCGAATACCAAGCGTTCGGGCCGCAGACCGACAACCCCCTCAACTCGGTCTACTACATCGTGCTGATCCTGGGGTTCACGGCCGGAATCCTCCTCGCCGTCCGTTACGGGGGGCGCAAAGCGGTCAAGGCCCTGTTCCTCGGCATCACGGGGTTCACCGTGTACTTCGTGCTCGGCCCTGTCCTCGTGCAGTTCCTGCCCGCGGAGGCCTCCGTGGCGTTCGCTTTCGACGCGGGCCTCATCCTGACCTTCATCCTATGGAAGTTCCCCGAGTGGTACGTCATCGACACCGCGGGCGTGCTCATGTGCGTCGGGCTCTCCGCGATCCTCGGCATCTCATTTGGAATCCTGCCCGCGCTCCTGCTCCTCACGATGCTCGCGGTCTACGACTTCATTGCGGTCTACCAGACCAAGCACATGATCGAGCTTGCCGATACGGTGATGTCGGAAAGCTTGCCCATCATGTTCGTCATCCCCAAGCACTGGGGCTACTCGTTCCGGCGCAAGGGCAAGTCGCTCAAGCAGCAGCTCGATTCGGGGGAGCGGCGAGACGCCTTGTTCATGGGGCTTGGCGATGTGGTGATCCCGGGGGCGCTCGTCGTCTCCTCGTTCAAGTTCCTCTCCGCCGACGCATCGCTCTTCGGGGTGCCGGGGAACCTGGCGGTCGCCACGATCACGCTCGCCGGCGGCCTCGTCGGGTTCGGACTGCTGATGCGGGCGGTGCTCAAGGGCAACCCGCAAGCCGGGCTGCCGCTGCTCAACGGCGGGACGATCATTGCGTTCCTGCTCGCCTCGTTTGCGGTTTACGGTACGGTCGCGATTTGAGCCGGCGCGGTGAGGCACGGGCCGCGCGCGAAGTTCAAATACGCAGAGCCGGTTCGAACGAATTCCCCCCGGGGCAAGGTGGCAGCGCGCAATGTCGAAGACGTACCGAGTGTCAGGGACTTTCAAGATGGGTCGCGACTGGGCGCATTTCTCCAGCGAGGTCGCGGGCGACACGCCGGCCAAGGCCCGCGAGCGGATTCTCTCGGAATACGGGTCCCGCCATCACGTCGGGCGCCGGCTCATCAAGATTGAGAAGGTCGAGGAAGTCAAGGACAAGGGAGAAGGCCACGGCCGCTGAAGCGCCGCCTGCGCGTGGGAGGTTGTCCAGTGGCGAAGACCCGCGCGGATGTCGAGGCCGACATCCAGAACATGCTCGGCATCCTCCAGAACACGCGCGAGCAAGTTGAAGAGCTGCGCACGCAGGCAGAACTCCTGCGCATTTCGCTCGAAGAGCACCGCACGGCGATCGACACGCTCGAGTCCTACAAGGATGTCAAAGCGGGCCACGAAGTGCTCGTGCCCGTCGGCGCAAACGCGTACTTGTTTGCAAACGCCTCCTCGACGAAGTCGGCGGTGACCGAGCTTGGCGCCGGGCTCTCTGCCTCGCTGCCCATCGAGGTGGCGGTCGAAAAGCTGCGCAAGCGGATCGAGAAAATCGACGCGTCGCGCAAGAAGGTGCTCGAAGGGGGCGCAAGGCTGGAGACGAGCGCCAACGCGCTCGAGCAGCAGATTCAAGGATTGTACGCGCAGCTCCAAGGCGGCGAGGCGGCTCGCGCCCCCGCCCGCGGTGCGCCGCAGGGCACGCACACGCATAAGGCCCACAAGCGCGATGAGAGCGACGACTGAGGGTCGAAAGGGTCCCAAGGGGGCCCCGAGGATCGGAATCCCATGTTCGAGAAACTCCGCGCGCGCCTTGCGGAGATCAAGGAAAAGTTCTCCGGGCCGGCGGCCCCCGAGCCCCCCGAGACGACCGCGCCGTCGGTCCCTTCCGCACGGCGCGAAGAAAAGCCAGCGGCAGCCCCGCCCCCGGCGCCCTCCGTGAAGCACCCGAAATCCCCGGCCGCACCCGCTGCGCCGGCCCCAACGACCTCGCGCCAACGGCGCGCCGAGGCGCAGGCGAAGGGACAGGCTGCGCCGCTCGAACAGCCTCAGGCCAAAGTGGAGGTCAAGACCGAGGCCCGCGTCAAGCGGTCGCTGCGCGACGAGCGCGCGGAGGCCTTCGAAGGCGGCTTCCTCCGGCGCAAGCTCGGCGAGGACGAGGTCAACGAAGTCCTCTCCGAACTCGAAGTCGCGTTGTACGAAGGCGACATCGCGCAGGAAACCGTCGAGGCGATGAAGGAGGTCGTCCGCCGGGAGCTTGAAGGCGCCAAAATGGGCGCGTTTGCCGACCGAGCGGAGCTGATCTCGCACGCGCTGCGGATCGCCGTTGAAAATGCCCTGCCCGCCGATGCCGATTTCGACGCGACGGTGAAGGCCGGCCCGCGTCCGTTCGTTATCATGTTCGTGGGGATCAATGGGACCGGGAAGACGACGACCATCGCGCGCCTGGCCCACCGGCTTAAGAAACAGGGGTACTCTCCCGTAATCGCGGCCTGCGACACCTTCCGCGCGGGCGCCATCGACCAGCTCGAAGTGCACGCGACGCGGCTCGGGGTCAAGCTCATCAAGAACCAGCCGGGGTCAGACCCCGCGTCCGTGGCCTTCGACGCAATCGAACATGCCAAGGCGCGCGGAAAGGAGGTCGTGCTCGTCGACACCGCGGGGCGGATGCAAACGAATACGAACCTGATGGACGAGATGAAGAAAATGAAGCGGGTGGCCAAGCCTCACGTCACCGTCTTCGTCGGCGACGCGTGGGTGGGCAACGACGCGGTATCCCAGGCGCGCGCGTTCAACGATGCGGTCGGGATCGACGGCGTCGTACTCACGAAGATCGACACGGACGCTAAAGGTGGCGCGGCGCTGTCCATCGCCCACGCGATTGGGAAGCCGATCTTTTTTGTCGGCACCGGGCAGGGCTACGACGACCTCCAGGTTTTCTCGCGCAAGTGGATGGTCGAGCGCATTTTCGGCGCGGCCTCGTGATGGGCGCTCTTCTATCTTCACCCCACCCGCACCACCCAAGGTCGAGCGCAGTACTTGAACGCGGACGGGGGGTGAGCGAAAGCGCCCCCTCCGCGCTTAACTACACGCGGCACGTGTTCGCGCCAATGGGCCGCGAAGTGGCCATCCGCAAGGCATTGAAGGCGTGGTTCCGGCAGAATGCGCGCGACCTACCCTTCCGGCGGACTCACGACCCCTACCAAATCCTCGTTGCCGAGGTTGCTCTCCAGCAGACACGTGTCGAGCAAGGGGTTCCTTTCCTCGAGCGCTTCCTTTCCACGTTCCCGGCGGTGGAATCGCTCGCGTCAGCCAGCGAGGAGGAGGTCCTGCTCGCGTGGGAGGGCCTCGGGTACTACCGTCGCGCACGGTCGTTGAGGCAGGCAGCGCGCGCAATCGTGCGCGAGCACGGCGGGAAGGTACCCGCGGACCTCGAAGATTTGTGCAAGCTGCCCGGCGTGGGGCCGTACACCGCGGGTGCGGTCGCAAGCATCGCGTTTGGCATCGCCGCGCCGGCCGTGGACGGCAACGCGGCCCGCGTCCTTTCCAGGCTATTCATGATTGAAAGCGACGGCTCGACTGCTTCGGGCCTTCAGTCCTGCCGCGAGCGCGCGCAGGCGCTCCTCGACCCCGAGGACCCCGGTTCATCGAACCAGGCGCTCATGGAACTCGGCGCGCTTGTGTGCCGTCCGCGCGCGCCGCGTTGCGGAGAATGTCCGGTGGCGCGCCACTGTCTCGCTTACCGCGAAGGGCAGGTCGCGCAATTCCCGCGGCCGCGCGCGCACGTGCAACTCCCGGAAGTGGAGGTCGCCTTCGCGCTCGTCGAGCGCAAAGGCCGCGTCCTCGCCGTCCGCCGCGGGAAGGGCGGCCTGCTTGCGGGGTTGTGGGCGCTGCCCGGCGGCGAAGTGCGCGAGTCGGAATCGCCGCGGCAGGCGCTGGAGCGGCAGCTTGCCGCTTGCGGCCTTTCGATCCGCACCTTGCGCGAAGTCGACCGCAGGCGCAAGGTCTTCTCTTCGCGCGTGTGGGACGCGCGCGTCTACCGGTGCGCGGTGGAGGGCCGGGCCCGCACGCTCGAGCACGCCCGGTGGTTCACTGCCAAAGACCGCGCGAAGGTGCCCTTCGTGCCGTTCCAGCGCCAGCTGCTGGACGGCCTCGGCCGCTGATAGGGCCGCCCGCTGCGCCCCGCCATCCGGAAAGCCTTATATCGCTATCCATTCTGCCCGCGATTGCCATGGCCCGCTTCCCTGAAGCCGAGCTCAGAATCCTCCACAAGAAGATCTGCATGAAATGCTACTCGCGCAACGCGTGGCGCGCCTCGAAGTGCCGCAAGTGCGGATGCACCCAGCTTCGCCCCAAGGCGAAGGACGCGCGCGGCGGGCAGTAGGCGCTCCCCCGCGGGCGCACCTCAATATCCAAAGAGGATGAGCGTAGCCACCATCAGGTTGTTCGTGGCGTGGGCCACGATGGGCGACACGAGCGAACCTGTAGTAACCCGCAGCGACCCTAGGACGAGCCCCACGACCATGATCGGGAGGAACGTGAAGGGGTTGAGGTGGACGGCCGCAAACAGCGAGGCCGTGATCACCAGACCGCGGTTTCTCTGCCCGCTCTTCAGGAATCCGGAAAGGGCGTAGCCGCGGAAAAACAACTCCTCGGCAACCGGGGCAATGACCACGATCGAAGCGAACGAAAACCCGAAGTCGGGTATCGTTTGAATGCGCGGCTGGACGCCGCCGCCCGACGAGTCCACGGCAATCCCGGCCATCTTCAGCGTGTCGATGAACACCCGAAGCATCAGCGCCGTAGTCAAGAACATCGCGGCGCCCGCCGCGAAGCCAAGGGCGACCTGCTGGGGCACCGAAAATGGCTTGCGCAGGAATGAAAGGCCCATTTCCGGCAAGGTGAGCCGCTTGCGGAAGAGCGCTTGGTCGAGCGCGACGCCGATGAAGATCGAGTCCTGGACGGCGATCGCAATGAAGAGGAACCAGGGAGTTTGCGTGAGCTGTTGCAGCTGTGCCTGCGTTAGGGCCGTGCGCGGCAGGAGGGGCAGGAAGACGAGAGTCGCCCAAACATTGGCAAGCAACCCTGTAAAGAGAATCGCGCCGACGACCTGGCTGCCTGTGATGTCCAAGGGGCGGTACTTCTTTGCCGCGCGCGCGGGCGCGTAGCCTGGCGGTGCGGGTCGCGGGTAACCCGGCCCCGCACTGGGGGCGGGATCGCGCGCGGCGGTTGACGGGGGCCCGGGCGCAAAAATCGGCGGTGTCGGGCTGGAGGGCTGCCCGCCGTCGGCAGTCGGGGCCGGCAGGGGTGCCGCCACCGCTGGCAACACAGGCGGGTATGGACCCGCGACGGGGAGAAACTGTCCGCACCTCGGGCAGGGCAGGGCGGAGTATCCCCGCGGCGCCTGGCACCACGGGCAGGCGACCCAGGGATTGTAGGCGCCCGTCACCTCGCCCTTGCGCCCCCCTCCAAGGACGGCGAACGCGATGCCGCCGGCGAGGGGAGAAAATGTCGAGAGCAGCCCCCACCAGACCTCGCGGCCGCTTGGGCGGCGCCGGGCGGCGAGGTAGATTGCGGGCCCAACGACCGCGCGCGAGCCGAGCACGACGAGCCAGAACGCCAGCGAGATTTGGTTGAGCAACTGCGCGTCGGGCGTGACCGGTCCCGACTGCAGGAGAGCCCCAAGGATCGCAAGGAAGTCCACGGCGCGCACGCCTTGGCGGTTGTCCCCGCCTGCGGTCGGCGAAACAGGCCCGTCATTTAGCGTATTCGGTAGAATCCAGCAAACGCGCACCCTACAGCGTGGGCGCCCACTGCTGCGACTTCTTGGCGTAGATTTCGGCGCTCTCGCTGTCCCCGATGGCCGTGTACGCCTCGACGAGCTGCTGCGCAAGCTTCAGGGCGAGGTCAATGATCTCAAGTTCGTCGCATAGCTCGAACGACTCTTCGAGGTGCGAGATTGCCTCGTCGAAGTTCTTCTCCTTCAGCGCAAGCTCGCCGAGGAGCATCATCGCCTCCGCGCGCGAGCGCTCGGTGCCCTCCGCGCCTTCGAGGAGCGCGATCGCCTCGTTCGCGCGGACCCTTGCCCCCGAGAGGTCGCCCCGTTCGGCAAGCGTCCGGGCGATGAGCAACGACGCCTCCGCGGCAAGCATCGGCCTGCCCGCAAGCCTGCTGGTCTCGCCCGCTCGCTCCAAGTGCTGCATCGCGGCCGTGATTTCCTCGCGCTTGAGGAGGGCGACGCCCAGGTTGAGTTCCGCGTGGGCAAGGTCCCCCGACCCTTCGTGGTCGGTGGCCGTGAGCAATTGGATCGATTCGGTGAAGTGCGCGATCGCCGCGTCGTTGAGTCCCCGCTGCGCTTCGAGCCACGCGACCTTTCCGTAGAGGCGCCCCGCGTCGTGCGTCCGGTTAAGCTCGAGCGCGCGGTCAAGCGCGGCCTTGGCATGGTCGAATGCCGGCTCCCAACTCTCCATCTTGGCGTAGAGGTCCGACTTGAGCTCGTCGAGTGCCATCACGCCGTGGCCGTCAAGGCCCTTGCCCGAGAGGTTCTCCACGGTGGCCAAAAGCTCGCGGTAAAGGCCCGCCGTAATCAGCCGCCACCCTTCCGCGACCGCGGCGTTTGCCGCGGCCGTGGTTTGGCCTGCCCGGTCGAGGTGGTAGATCCGTTCGAGCACATCGCGCGGGTCCTCGGATTTGGAAAGGAAATCGGCGGCGGCCGTGTGGAATTCGATGAGCTGCTGAGGCCAAAGCCGCGCGTAGACGAACTCGCGGACGAGGTCGTGGATGTCGTAGCGGCCGTCGGGGCGCTCCTGGAGGAGGTCGTACTTGACGAGCTCATCGAGGAACTCGGGCCGCGCGGAAGGGAGCACAAAGAGCGCGTCGCGCTTGACGGTCGAGCGGAACACCGACGCGAGCGAGACGAGGTCCAGGGCCCCGGCCGAGAGCCGCTTCAGGATCTCGTTCTGCACGAAGGCCGCAGCGTCGGACGTGTACGCAGGCCGCGTCATCGGCTGGGCAAGTTCGAGCAGCAGGGGAACCCCGCCCGTGCGTCTGTAGACCTCTTCGAAGTCCTCGGGCTTGGCGATGATCTCGGGACGCACCACGAGCCGCGCGCTTGCCTTGTCGAGCCCCTCGAGCTTGATCTCCGCTACGCGCTTCGTCACCGCCACCTCGCGCCTATCGATGATGTGCGGGAGCGGCCGCGAAATCAGCACCACGGCGAGGTTAGGGCATTCCATCTTCATCTCGACGAGCAACCGCAGGAAGTGCTGGAGGTCCTGCGGCGCGTCCTGGACATCGTCGAAGTACACGACCGCGTCGATGTTCTCGAAGTCTTCCTTGAGAAACGGCGGCAGGTCCCCCACCACGGGCTGCGTGGACGTCGAGAGGTAGTGGAGCAGGCGCGTGCGGCGCAGCTTTCCGAGGAACCGCGCGAAGGGCATGAGGACGCCCGTGAGGTTCGACCAGGTCCGCAGGCGCGTGTAGAAGATCGACCGCTTGCCGCGCAGCGGGTCGAGCGACTTCACCGCAAGGGTGGTCTTGCCGACGCCGGCCACGCCCCAAAGGACGGCCACTTGGCTTTGGCTAACCGCGGAGAGCAACTGCGAGAGTTCGGCGTCGCGGCCGACAAAGGCTCGGACTGCAGGAACACCCTCGACCGCCTCGACAACGCCCGCCGGAGTCGAGCCCATCGCTTTCGCCCTGCTCACATCGAACTTGCCGTCCGGCCCGATCTTCATGACAAAGGAAAGGAAGGCGAAGGGAAGGCCCGTCTCCTTCGGCAGGTCGCCCGTGAGCACTTCTTTGGCCGCCTCGCCGTCGACCATCGTGACGGGCCGCTGCGCGAGGTCCTGCTTCAAGGTCAGCGCGGACGAGTACCCCTTGTGCGTGAGGAAGTACGCCTTCTTCTTGCGCTTGTCGCCCTTGATGCGCGCGCTCTTCTCCTCGACGATTCCGTCGGTGACGAGTTTCTTCATGGCGCGCGGGACATTGCTCCAGGCGATCTCGATGGCCTCGCCGATCCCGCGCTGAGTGACCTGAGCGGGCACCTCGTACTTGTCCGAGAAGTTCTGGTAGTCCATCAGATGCAAGACGATGCGGTCTTGGACAGTTAGCGGTTGAAAGGCCATTTGCTGTGCGATGGGGAAAAGGCGATATGAACCTTGCGAGGCCCCAAATCGGCGGGGCTCCAAAGCGCGAACGCGGCTCAGGCCGCGCCCCTACGGCCCGGCTTTCGGCGTGGATGGGCCATACTGGCGCTCCACCGAGTCGGTGAGTACCTTGAACACGAAAATCGCTCCGAGGGTCATTACCGCGGCAAGCGCAATCGTCGAGCGGATGCCGCCGAAATAGTTCGAAACGAATCCGCCGAGCAGCGGTCCGATGATGGCTGACATGGAAGTTGTTGAGGTCAGAAGACCCGATGCGGTGGCCTTCTCGGGGGAGCGCGCAAGGATCGTCTTCAGCGAGCCGACATACAGGCATGACCAGGAGGCGGCAAGCAGGAACGACCAGAGGAAGAGGTCGATGTGGTTCGTCGAGAAGTAGAAGCCCACGAACGTAAGGACGGTCATCACCTCGCCGGCAACCACGAGCTTGCGGCCATCGAAGCGGTCGAGGAACTGCATGATGAACGCCTGCGTCAGCGAGTTGGCGGCGTAGATGATCCCCAGCCACGTGTAATCGGGCCCGCCGTCGGCCGCGCGCGGCGAGAGCGCGATCACGTAGAGCGGGAATACGATCCATACGGCGTTTGCGCCCGTGTGGCGGATCAGAAAGGAGAGGTACACGTCCCGGTTGCGCCTGATCACGTTAAGGGGGAACCCGGGGACCGACACGGCCTCGCGGGAAACGGTAGGGAGCAGGAGTGCGACCGCAAACGCTCCGGCAAGGATCACGGCGCTCGAGAAGTAGACGCGCTCGTGGAGGAGCATCGCGCCATAGAGCCAGGTGGCCCACGCGCAGAACGAGACGAGCAGGTTGCCCGTCCCGAACCCGAGCGAACCGGCCGCGGCGAACCTGCCCATGAGCTTGCCTTCGTCGTGGGCGTAGGCGACCAGAGCGGGCGGAAACATGCCCGCCGCAAACCCGAGGCCGAAGCGCGTCAGCATGAGCATGTAAGGGTCAAGCGCGAAGAGCTGGAGGGATGCGAGGATCGAGGCGAGGAAGAGGCCCACCACCATGAAACGGCGGCGCCCCTTCACATCGGCGAGGCGGCCGAAATAGAGCCCCGCGGCGAAGATCGACACGCCGTAGACCATTCCGATGTACCCAATCGTGAGGTCGTCGGCGCCAAGGTGGTTGGCGTAGATCGGGGTGAAGATCGCTGAGGACGAGAGCCCCGCGTTGTAGAGGAACTGGATGAAGTACGACTTCACGGGGGCCGCGCAAGGGGTGGCCGGATAAGAAGGCTAGGGGGGCGCTATTTGCGCATCGTCACGGGCTCGCCGGTGTGCACGCCGAGGCGCTCGACGGCCGAGCCATAGTGCACCGCGATCTCGAGGAAGTCCGAGGAGTTTGAAAGGACCCCGAACGCTTTGCCCTCGATTTCGCCGTACGCGGAGACGGCGTGCAGGCGGATGCGCTTGCCTGCAATGCGCGCCTCGATGGGCTCCCCGGCTTCGAGGAGGTCGACCGCGAGCCCGGCCGGGATGGAGGTGACGAGGTTTCCAAACGGGTCGATATTGATGATCGCGCCCGTTATTTCCCGCGGGCTGTCGTGCGCGTCGAAAGCCGGAAGCGTTTGGAGGTCTCCAGCGGCAGAGCCCATATTCTCCAGGGGCACGCCCGCAGCGAGGTGTGCGGCGACCGGGGCGAATATGTCGCGGCCGTGAAAGGTGGCCGAAACGGGCACGCGCCAATACTTGCCGTTCGAGAGGGCAACGGCGCGCTTCATCCCAAGGCGGTGCGCGAGCGGCGCGAGCAGGCCATTGTCCGGGCCCACGAGGATGCTGCCCTCCTCCGTCTCGATCGCGACCGCGCGCCGCTTTGTGCCTACGCCGGGGTCGACGACTCCAATGTGGATGGCGCCTCTGTAGATCGGGCAGACCGTGAGCATCGCGTAGGCTCCCTGGATCACGTTCTGCGGCGGGACCGAGTGGTTGATGTCGACGACCTCGGTGCCGGGGGGCGCGATATGGCGGATGACCCCCCGCATGGCGGAGGGCAACTCCGTCCATCCGAAGTCCGTTGTGAGGGTAATCACGGTGGGAGGCAAGCGCGGACGGATCGGCTCCATCTGTGATATAGGCCACAGTCGCGCGCTTGCGCACGCAACATCCCAAAACGGCTTTATTGGGCTGGGCCGAAGGGGCTGGCGTGACGGGTCGGCGATTGGTTGCTGCCGGGATTGGATTCCTGTTTGTTGGGAATTTGGCGGCCTTCGTGGGCGGGGCGACCACGGCGGGCTCCCTTTCGGTCCAGGGCGACGGGTGGCAGGTGCTCGGCCTCCCAGACAACATGACCGTCGCGCACTCGCTGTTTCAGGCGCCGGGCGACCTCAACGGCGACCGGTACGACGACCTCATCGTATGGCGCGGCGAGAACACGTCGGCCCGTGGGTTCGTTTTGTTCAATGGCTCCCCTGTGGGGATCGACGGCGCCAATCCTCGGTTCGCGGGAGGCGGCGTCCCAGGATCGCTTTCGGACACGGGCAACCCCTTCTCGCTCGACTCCAGGCCGAGCCGGGTCGACGCGAACCGCGATGGCTTTCATGATGTGGCGGGGTGGTTTTGGGCACCCAACGGTTGCGGCGAGGATCCCATTGATGTTTGCACCCAGGAGGTTGTCTCGCAGGACATCGTCGCGTGGGGCAACCGGACGCGCCCGCTCTATTGGGACACGCCCTTTTCCGATTGCTGCATCATCAGCGAGAACGGTCGCCAGGGCCTCCCCAATTTCGCGACGCTACTTCCGCCCGTTCAGGCAGGCACCAACGCAGCGATCCTTACTGAACGGCTTACGCCGCGCAATCCACTCGATGGTTCCCGGGCGGCCACCCATTTCACCTTGATTCCAATTGCAAATGGAACTCCCCAAGGCGCGCCCTTCGAGTGGGCCGCCCCGGAACCAACGCCGCTTGGCGCCCAACCGCGCCCGCCCCTGTTCCTCGCGGCGCCCGACTTTGACAGCGATGGGTCCGCGGACATCGTAACATGGTCGCAACCGGAGCCCACCCCCACCGGTCCGACGCCAGGCGTGCTCACCATCTACAACGGCTCTGCGAACGGCCCCTCGCTCGATGCGCCGTCCGTGCTTCCCATCGCGGCGCCAAATGTCTTGATCGGTGACTTCAACGGCGACGGGCACCCTGATGTCGCGAGCTACGCCTTCGTGCCGCCCCCGCCAATGGGCCCGGGGCTCCCAGCCCTCCACGTGGAGGTCCGGTTCTGGCGCAGCAACGGAATCGACGCCCAGCCGACGGACTTCGTCGACCTTTACGGCCCATCGATCTTCGCAAGCCAACCCCTTGCGAAGCTCCAACTCGCCGACATCGATGCTAACGGGCGGCCTGATTTCGTGGCGGTGAAGTACGACACCACGAGCGCGACCAGCGGCCACCTTCTCGTCGACGTATTCCTTAACCCGTTCATCTGCGGCGACGGCGATCCACCCAACCCGTGCTCCGTGGTAAACGCCAACAAAGCAGCCTCGCCTTCGTACTCGAGCGAGCTTTCGATCGCGGGCTCCGACATCTACGCGGGCGATGAAGGCGTCCGGGTGAATCTCCAAAGCGACTTCGACGGCGACGGCCTGCGCGACATCACGGTCGGCTACTTCGGCGGCAACGGCCCCGGTCCCCGCCGGTCGAGCACCTCGGGCTTTGTCGCGGTCATGTATGGGCGCACCGTCCTCGAGCGGGTCTACGGTGTCTCGATTGACGCGGATCCCGGCGGGATGGTCTACCCGCTCTACCGCGACTACACGATTACCGCGCGGTTCGGCAACATGCCGACCAATGGCACCATTCGCGTCGAGTTCCCCGGATTCCCCGCATCGCCAAATCTCGAAATTGATACTTCGACGTTGGCAGTGACCTCCTCGGACCCCACGATGGTCGAGGCTCGCGGCGACGCGGTCCTCAATTCCGTGACTTGCATCCGCGCGCCCTGTCCCTCTACGCTTGCCATCCCGCTCGCGTTCAATTGGTCATTCCCGAGCGGCGGCCCCTTCGGAATCGTTTTCACGCACCAAGCCTCGCCCAACGCGACTTTCACAGGCATGGCCGGCACGCCGCGGGCTGCGCGGTTCTTAGCTGCAACCGAATTGGTTGGGGGCCTCTCGGCCGAATCAGACGGCCGCCCGATCGCTTCCGGCGGTTGGGTCCGCGGCGGCGCTACGGTGAATTTCACGAGCACGCTGTCGCTCCAGTTCGCGGGCTCCCACGGCATCCGGCCGACGGATCCCTTCGTGTGGGTGCTCGACGGCCGCTCGGCCGGGCCCGGGAGCTCGATCGTTTCCATCTATTCGGGCGGCACCCTGAACGCGAGCCTCAAGGCGCCCGCGTCTACCAAGCTCGAGT
The DNA here is from genome assembly GCA_041499475.1 of Thermoplasmata archaeon. Taxonomy (GTDB): domain Archaea; phylum Thermoplasmatota; class DTKX01; order DTKX01; family DATEUP01; genus DATEUP01. The sequence goes on along the minus strand of JBGQKI010000006.1, from coordinate 46,927 downwards.
GGCTCGACTTTGCAACCGTGTCGGGGCTCCCTGCGCCCGCAGGCTCTCCCCGCTTCAACCTCACCTTGAGCGTCGACGCGGAGCCGCCGCAGTTCGGCGATCACGTTCCGCTTCAATCGGAATGGATCACGTCGCTTCCGGCCTTCGTGGCCGTGCAGGTCTTCGACAACGAATCCGGCGTCGACCCCGAACGTATTGAATTGTCCTGGGAAAACGACGGCGCGCCGTTCGTGCGGTGGGTCCAGGCCGACTACATGCCCGGCCAAACGGCTGCCGAAGTCATCGGTCACGCGCTCCTCAGCCTCCCCGAGGGGGACCTGTCGAACGTGATCTGGCGCGCGTGGGACCGCGTGGGGAACGGCCCCGTGGAGTCGTCGATCTTCGGTCTCAAAGTCGACACGGCTAACCTGACCTTCCGCGACCCCCGCCCTGCGTCCTCGGATTGGTGGACCGCGTCCAGCGTCAACGCGAGCGTCACCCTCGTGCCGACGGTGAGTGGCATCGACCCCCACTCCTTGGAATTCCGGTACTCGGCGGGCGGCCTTTTCGAATTCGGAACCTGGAGCGCGGTTCCGCCCCCTGTGCCCGTTGCGGGGGGGATACGCCTCTCGTCCGTATTGGAATTGCACGAAGGCGAGGCAAATTGGGTCCAGTGGCGCGCCCAGAGCATCGCGGCGGCGGACTACGGCTATTCCGACTTCTATCAGATTCGGGTTGACTCGCTGCGCCCCCAGTTCGGCGAGTACTTCCTCGACCTGCGACAGGAAAAGCCGCAACCATTCGCGGTGCTACCATACGGCCCCACCCGACTCGAGTTCACGGCCCACGAGGGCAGTCCCCAGGGGTTTCCGCAGCTGGGGCTCGACCTATCCCATGGGTCGGGCACCTACGCCCTGAAGGGGCCGGGACAGGCGGACTTCGGCCCCGAGCACGCGATGGACCTTGTCGCTTCGACGCCCGACAATTGGACGGGCACATTCTCGTCACTCGTCACTTTGGACCGAGGCGATTGGCAAGTTCGCTACACCATCCACGAAGTAGGCGGCCTCACCTCGTTCGTTTTCTACCCGTTCCGCGTCAACGAACTACCGACCGTACGGGTCATTTCGGATCCGGCTAACTTCACAACGCTGGTTAACGGCACCCTAGCCCTGACGGCCACCGCGACGGATCCCGAGGGCTCGCCGCTCCTCTTCGGTTGGGCCGTTTGCCCTTCGGCCCCCACACCGCGGCCGCCTCAGTTCCTTTCGAATAACACTTCGCTCGTCTTCTCCCCCGGCCAAACCGGCGTCCTTCGGACGGGTGAGCCCCGCGTTGTGCAGGTTTGCCTCGTGGTGCGCGACGACATCGACGGCATCGTGCGACTCAACTTTACAATCCATGTGATCCCACCACCCGCCGCCCCGCCGCCAGGCACGCCCCCGCCTGGCGGGTCAGGCTCGCCCGCCGTCGTCTCCACCAACGCGGACGTCGGTATCGCCCGGGCCTTCCTGGTGGGCGCCGGCGCTGTCGCGGCCCTCGTAATCATCCTGCGCCGCCGCCGCGCGCCGCCCGACAACCTTTAAGTCCCGCACCTCGCCATCTTCGCTTGCGCGCTGAGGTAGCCTAGCCCGGTAAGGCGCCAGTCTTGAAAACTGGTGTTCGTAAGAGCTCGTGAGTTCAAATCTCACCCTCAGCACCACTTACGGGATTCGCGAAGAAAGGGGAACGGGAATGGGGCGCTCAGGTCGGCGGCTTTAACTTCCAAGGGGCATGGGCAGCGGACGCTTGGAGCGTGCCCCCATGGTCAAAACGATCGTGCAGCAGGTGAAGTTCAAAGTCGGCCCCGAGAAACTCTTCGACATCTACCTCGACTCGAAGAAGCACGGGGCCGCGACCGGCTCGAAAGCGAAAGTGAGCAAGAAGCCGGGCTCCGACTTCATGGCCTGGGACGGCTTCATCACCGGCAAGCTCCTCTCGACGGTCCCGAAGACATTTATCGCGCAGACGTGGCGCGGCTCGGACTGGAAGAAGAGCGACCCCGACTCGTTCCTCATCCTCCACTTTGAGAAGGCTAAAGGCGGCAGCCTGCTCACCATGGTGCACGCGGGCGTGCCCGACGACCAGTACGAGGACCTCAACAATGGCTGGAACGAAAGTTACTGGGAGCCGTGGAAGGCGTACCTCGCGGAGAAATAGGCGAGAAAAGCCGCAGCCCGGGGGAAGCGCACCCGCGCGCGCCGCGCCGCCGAGGGCGGCGCGGCGGCAAAGCCCCGGTCGGACCGCCCGAACTCGAGCGCCGCAAACCGCGCCGCCTCGCCGCGCGGCGTTCTCGCATTCACCATGCGCAAGCTCTCGACATCGCTCGGGATCATCTCAGGCACCTTGAGGTGCAATCCTCGGCCTGCGCGATCCCTTTTGACCCGTCAGGCGGAGCCGTCCATAGACGGGCATATGTATATGGCCCTGCCCGGCCAGCGTCCTTCCCATGAACCTCTGGGAAACCTTGTTTCGCGCGCAGTACGACTACCCCTTCATCGACATGTCGGCGCGCTTCCCGGGCACCTCGATGTCGCTCTGGTGCATCTGGAAGCGCGAGCTGCTCCAAGTGCCCACGCAGGACAAGAAGGTCCTCGATGGCATCGAAAAAGAGCTGAAGAAAGGCGGTTGGGTCATCGAGAAATGGGGCGACGCCCGGGGCGGGCGCAACTTCTTCCTCAAGGACACATGCGACCGCTGGAACTCCATTTGGAACATCGTGGAGCCCCTCTCCGGGCTGATCGCGCCGCCGACGGTCTTTGCAGACGGCTGGTGCTACGCGCGCGTGCTGTCGTTTGAAGAGGACACCACGCGCGCGGTGTTCAAACAGATCCAGGAGCACGGACGCGCCGAATTGATTTCCAAACGCGAGCTGCCCCTCACGGTACTGCCCACCAACGTCTGGGTCCACAGCCTCTTTGCCGACCTCACCGACAAACAGAAAGACGCCGTGCTGAAAGCGCACCGGCACGGGTACTATGTTTCCCCCCGTAAGGTGGGCACGGAGGACATCGCGCGCGCCTCGGGCATCTCCCGCTCAACCTACGAAGAGCACCTGCGCAAGGCCGAGAACCGGCTGATGGACGCGCTCGTCCCGTACCTGCAGCTTTATGCGCAAGGGCAGAAGGCCCCGGAGACCTTGCCCCTCAAGGGCGCGATCACCGAATCGTCCGAGGCAACCGCCTGAACGCCTTCACCGCAGGCCCGGTTGGACGACGAAGCCGTCCTTGCCAAGGTCCGCGCTCTGCTCGCCGTGGAAGTGATGGGAGCCGCGCATCTTCACGACCTCCAGGTAGGTGCGCCGCGCGTGCCCCTCCTTGGGGTGCGACAGCGAGATGATCGCGTCGGCCATGTGGCTCTCGACGCGCGGATGCTTCTCATCGTATTCGCTCTCCGCGGTGAACATGAGCACGCAGTTGAGGCCCTTCATGAACGACGTGAGGTCGTGGAGCACCTCGCGGTAGAGTTTGTCCGATTCGATCGCCGTGTGCAGCACGCTCACAGGGTCGATCACGATGCGTGAGGGGCCGAGACGCTCGACCTCGCGGTGGATGTGGGCGACCGCTTCCTGCGCGCTCTTGCGCACCGACGCGCCGATGTCGACGAACTGGACCTTCCCGTCCTTGATCAGGGCCTCGTCGAAGAACGAGAAGCCCTTCAGGAATTGCTGGACGACCCACCCAGGTTCGGAGATCCCAGTGAAGTAGACGCAGGTCTCACCCCTCTTGGCGCCGTGGAAGAGCGACTGGACCGCAAGGGTTGTCTTGCCCGTGCCCGGCGCGCCCGCGATCAGCACCGAGGAAGGGACGATCCACCCGCCGCCCGTCATCTCATCGAGCCCGGGGATGCCGGTCTCAAGCCTGCCCTCTATTCCCTCTCCCCCTTGTGCACGCCCGCGCGCCGCGCGAGCACCTCGGCAGTTCTGGACGAGTTAAAAACCTTCTCGGCCCCCCGCCGGCGCTGGGCGCGTCCGGAGGTGCATTATTCGTCCCGCCCAATAAAACATATAAGGGCCGCCTCGTGATCGAAACTACACCATGGTGTTCGAAACCCCGGGCCCCCTGCTCATCCTGGCCTTCGCGTTCATCCCGCCGCTTGTGTTCCTCGTGCGGATCCGCAACATCGAGCGCTTCAACCGGAATCCCCTGGGCGTCACCTTCATGGTCTTCGCCTGGGGAGCGATTGCCGCCATCGTGCTTGCTGTCATCCTCGAGTCGCGCCTGGCCGTCCCCCTCGACAGCTACCGGCCGCTGCGCGTGCCGTCGGACATGTGGCTCGCCGTCATCTTGGGGCCCGTCGTCGAGGAGCCTGCCAAGCTCATCGGCGTGATGCTCCTCTCGAGGCGGCGCCTTGCCGAAGAAGAGGACGGGCTTGTCTACGGCGCGGCGGCCGGGCTCGGGTTTGCCGCGACCGAGAACCTGATGTACGAGTGGGGGGCGCTCGCCATCGCGCTTCAGCAAGGGGCGACCCCGCAGGAGGCCTTCGTCGCTTGGCTCACCGTGTCCGTCATGCGGATGCTGACAAGCACGCTCCTCCACGCTTCGTCGAGCGCCATGGCCGGCTGGGGCGTGGCCAAAGCCAAACAGAGGGGCGTGGGCCACGGCCTCATCCTCAAGTTCCTGCTGCTCGCGATGCTCATGCACGGCACGTTCAACTTCATCGCTACCCTGCCCCTGCTCTTCCCCGACAGTTTCACGGTGTCGCTCGTCTCGATCTTGCTCATCTTCGTGTTTGCAGGCGGCGTGTTCCGCTTCACGCGCGCGAAGATCCGCGAGCTCGACCGGCGCGGCATGCCGCGCGCCGCGGCTTAGGAGGTCTCACCATCGGCCCGCTTGTTGTTGCCGCGTTGGGGGGCAATGCCATCCAGCGGGCAAGCGAGAAAGGCACGATCGAGGAACAGCGGCGCAACCTGCGCAAGGCCGCGGCAAAGCTCGCGGACATCGTGGAATCCGGCTCGAAACTCGTCGTGACCCACGGCAATGGCCCGCAGGTGGGCCAGCTGTTGATCCAGTCGGAGCGGGCCGCCGACGAGGTCCCGCCGTTGCCAACCGATGTGCTCGTGGCCGAGACCCAGGGGTGGCTGGGCTACCTCATCGCCGAGGCGCTCGACGGGGAGTTCGCCAAGCGCGGCCGCGAGGAGCGCTGCGCGGTGGTGATGATGCGCGTCCTTGTCGACCCCCGCGACCCCGCGTTCAAGAACCCCTCCAAGCCGGTGGGCCCGCACTTCGACCCGAAGGAGGGCGAGCGGGTCGGGCGGGAACGGGGCTGGACCATGAAGCGCGTCGCGGTCGCTTCTGGCAAGCCGACTCTGCGCCGCGTCGTCCCCTCCCCGCGCCCCCTGGAGCTCCTGGACCTCGAGGCCGTCCGCGCGGCGCTCTCGCGGGGCCTTGTGCCCGTCACCGTCGGGGGCGGCGGCGTGCCGGTCGCCTCGAAGGACGGCGCGTTTTCAGGGGTCGAGGGCGTCATCGACAAAGACCTTGCCTCGGGCCTGCTCGCCGCCGAGCTGAAGGCAGACCGGTTCCTCGTGCTCACGGACGTGGAGAAGGTCGCGGCTCACTTTGGCAGGAAGGACCAGGCGGACATCGACCGGATGACGGCGACGGAAGCGCGCCAGTGGATCGCGGAGCACGAGTTCCCGCCGGGCTCCATGAAGACCAAAGTCGAGGGCTCGATCCTCTTCGTCGAGCGCGGCGGGAAGGAGGCAATCATCTGCCACCTGGACTCGCTGAAGCGCGCGCTTGAGGGCAAGACGGGGACCCGGATCGTCCCGGACAAGCGCTGAAACTGCGAACGCCCGCCTCGGCCCGCCTTGCGCCCGCTCACCGGCTGCGCGTCTTGGCAAGGAGCCTCAGGATCTCGATGTAGAGCCAGATCAGCGTCACCATCAGGCCGAAGGCCGCGTACCATTCCATGAACTTCGGGGCGCCATTCTCCGCCCCTTGCTCGATGAAGTCGAAGTCGATCACGAGGTTGAGCGCCGCGATCGCCACGATGAAGACGCTGATGCCGATGGAGAGCGGGCTGCTGTCATAGATGCTAAGGAAAGGGACCTGGTAGTGGAAGGCGAACGACATGACAATCGAGATGAGGTAGAAAACCATGATTCCGCCCGTGGCGGCCGCAACACCCATGCGGAAGTTCTGCGAGGGCTTGATGACGCCTGTCGCGTAGCAGAGGAGCATCACGCCTGCCACCGCGAAGGTGAGGACGAAGGCCTCCAAGAATATCCCGGGGTAGATGGCCTCGAATACGACGGAGATCGCCCCCAGGAACAGGCCCTCAAGCAGCGCATACAGCGGCGCGGTCACGGGCGCCCAGGACTTCTTGAAGATCGTGACAAAGGCCACGGCCATCCCTCCGATTGCACCGACCAGCATCAGCGGGTACAGCACCCCCGCTCCGTTGTAGAGGAGCTCGATCCACGCGAAAATCGCGGTCACGGTCACGCAGCCTAGCAACACGCCGGTCTTGGCGACCGTGCCCTGGAGGGTCATCCGTGCGCCGGTGACCTCGCGCGCATACATGGTCGCGAAGGTGTTCGCGTTCAGAGCCGGGTTCGAGCTTGGCACGATTGCGCCTCGGAGGGGTTCGCCCTCCGGTGCCCAAATGGAGCCCCGCACAAAAAGCAGACGGTAGAGGGAAACCCCTCGGCTGATGCGCGTGGCCAACCTTGATTTGTGCCAGGGGACATCCCGCAGCGGCGCTCCGCTTGTTTTCCCGGCTTGCTTCGAGCGTGACATTGCCCGACGTCACGAAACTCTTCGAGGCGCCGCCGCCAGGGACGATCGATTTCGGGCTCGGCGAGCCCGACTTCCAGCCGACCGCAGAGGCAGCCGAGGGCCTGCGCGCGGCGGTCGCCGCGGGCAAGAACAAGTACACTTCGACGCTCGGCGTGCCCGCGCTTCGCCAGGCGATCGCGAAGCGGCTGCACGCACAGGACCGCACCGTCAAAGCCGAGCACGTGCTGATCACCGCAAGCGGTACGCACGCGCTCGCGCTCGCGGCCCAAGCCCTCTACGCCGAGGGCGACGAAGTGCTCGTGCCGGACCCCGGCTTCTTCTACTACCGGCCCCACGCGCGGATGATGGGGGCCAAAGACGTCCCCTACTCCCTTACCGACGAAAACGAATTCATGCCCGACCTTGACGAGATCGCCCTGAAGATCACCGCGAAGACCAAAGCGGTCGTGGTCAATTCCCCCTCCAACCCGACGGGCGCTTCGTTCGACCGCGCCACGGTCAAGGGCATTGCCGACCTTGCAAACGACAAGAAAATCGTCGTCATCACCGACGAAGTCTATTCCGACCTCGTCTACGACGGCGCATTCGAGTCGTTCCTGGGGCGCGTGGACAACCTAATCTACACGAATTCGTTTTCGAAAACGTACGCGCTCACCGGGTGGCGGATCGGGTACGTGGTGGCAAAGCCGCCGATCTTCGGGGAGCTTGCGAAGATGTTCTTCTACCACATGGCCTGCGTCGCCGAGCCGATCCAGCACGGCGCGCTGGCGGCGCTTTCGACGCCTCAGGCCGAGCTCGACCGGCGCCGCGTGGTTTTCCGCAAGCGGCGCGACGCAGTCGTGAAGTCGCTTGCGAAAGTGCCTTCGCTAAGGGCCGTCAAGCCTCGGGGCGCGTTCTACGCTTTCCCGCGCTTTAGCACCAAAAAGGCGATGACCTCGAATGAGTACGCTGCGGCATTGCTAAAAGGCGGCGTGAAGGTCACCGCCGGCGCGCAGTTTGGCGCGCAGGGCGAGGGGCACGTCAGGCTCTCCTACGTCCTCGACCCGCCGCGGATCCAAGAGGGCGTCGAGCGTATCGCGCGGGTCGCCGAGAAACTCAACTGAGGGGGTCTGCCCTTGCGGATCCTCCAAGCGTGTGTCCGCTACCCGCCAGCCCAAGGCGGAGCCGAGACCCACGTGCACGCGGTGGCCACGCGCCTCAAGCAGCACGGCCACGAAGTGGCGGTGTACACCTCGGACCTCAAGACGGAGTTCCCCATGTCTCGCCTCGAGGGACCTTACGCGGAGGTCGACGGGGTTCCGGTGCGCCGCTTCGCCGCGCACTCGCTGCCCGACGGGCTCCACTGGGTCTGGATGCCCTCGATGAAGGCGATGTACAAGGACCGCGCGGACCTGGTCCACGCCCACTCGTACGGCTACCACCAGACGCACATCGCGGCCAAGGCGGCCGAGAGGCTCGCCGTCCCCTTCGTCTACACCCCTCACTACCACCCGCCCTTTTCGACGACGGGGGGCGCCGGGCGCAAGGGCCTGCGCTCCTTCTACGACCGCTTCCTCGGCCTGAAGCCGTTCCGCGCCGCCTCGCTAGTCATCGCGGTCTCGACCCCCGAACTCGAGCTCATGCGCCCGCTGATCCCCCCGACCACCCGAACCGTCGTGATCCCCAACGGAATCGAACTCAAGAAGTTCGCGGGCGAGGGCGACGGGCGCTCGTTCCGCGAGATGCACCAGCTCTTCGGCCCCCTCCTGCTCTTCACGGGGCGCCTCGCCGTGAACAAGCACCTGGAGCACGTCATCGAACTTCTCCCTGAGTTGCTGAAGGAGTTCCCCGGCCTCACCTTGGCCGCCGTGGGCGAGGACCACGGGATGCTCGGCGCCTGGCACGGGCTTGCGGTGAAACTTGGCGTTGAGAAGCACGTGAAATTCCTGGGGCAGGTGAGCGCCGACGAGCTCATCGAGGCGTACCGCGCGTGCGACGCGTTTGTTCTGCCGTCGGACTACGAGGCCTTCGGCATCGTCCTGCTCGAAGCGATGGCCTGCGGCAAGCCCGTCGTGGCGACGCGCGTCGGTGGCGTCTCGGACATTGTGTCCGACCGCGAGACCGGGCTGCTGGTCCCTTACGGCGACGGGGCCGCGCTGAAGAGCGCGCTCTCGTCGGTGCTTGGCGATGCGTCGCTTCGGCGCGCGCTCGGCGGGGCCGCAAGGCGGGCGGTCGGCGAGCGCTTCGACTGGGATTCGGTGGTGAAGCGCATCGAGGGCGAGTACGCGGCCCTGCTGGCCGGGAAGTCGGCCCCGCCCTAGGGCCCAGCGCGGAGAGCCGGACGCAAACCGTTTTCAAGCCACCGCGTCCCATCCGACACCACGTTCGAGGACGAAGAGGCGTTGGCGGAAAACCCGCTCGCCGAGCGCAGGCCGGCGTACGCCTTCGCGGCACTCGCGGCCATTTCGATCGCCTTGTGGGTCGTGGTGACCGTCGCAAGCGCCCGAGCGCCTTCGGCCACCCCTTTCCTCGCGGCCGGAGCGGCAGGCGCCGGGGCCGGCGCCGCCGGGCTCGTCTTGCAGCTTGCCAAACCGCGGCTCAAGCTTGGCCCAGTCCTGCGCGCCGCGGCCGTCATCGCCGTGGCGCTCGCCATCGCGATGCCGGCCGGGGCGGTCAAATACACGTATGGCGGCACGGGGTCGGTGGCCGTCTCCATGTCGTTTTCTCCGGTTACGCTCGAACACGGCGCGACCACGCCATTCGCCGGCACCATCGTCCTTGTCAACGACGGCTCCACGACGGTGCGGGTCCGCCCCCACTTCGAGGTGCGGGTGACCGACCCGACGGGCTTCGTGCTCCCCTTCGTGTGGGATGGCTGCGCGATTCCGCAGCCCGCGCCCCCGACCGAGCGCGACCTCGTCGAACTTGCCCCGGGCGGGACCTACGAATGGCCGTTCCGCCAACCCGTCGCCTGGTCGGACCAAAGCGCTCGCGCCGACTGCGGGGCCGTGCTCGTCTCCAAGGCCGGGACGCACCGGGTTTCGGGTTTCTTCTCGTCGGCGTCCTTCGACGCATTCGCGCTCGTCCCCGTTTGGGCCGGGACGCTTTCCACCGACGGCTTCCCAGTCGACGTTCACTGAACGCGGGCGCAGGGGCCCGCCCGACCGCCATGGTTCTTTTCTCGGAGCGGCATTGGGGGCGGCCCTATGGACGAGATCATCGAGTGCGTGCCCAACGTGAGCGAAGGCCGCCGCAAAGAGGTCCTCGACCAACTCGCGGACGCCGTCGCCGCCGTGCCTGGCGTGAAGATGCTCGACATCGACGCCGACCCCGCCCACAACCGCGCGGTGCTGACCTTCGTGGGGACGGGCGCGGCCGTCGCCGAGGCTGCCTTCGTGCTCGCGGCCGTGGCCGCCAAACTCATCGACCTCAAGCACCACAAAGGCGAGCACCCTCGCATGGGCGCGACCGATGTCGTGCCTTTCGTGCCCGTCCGCGGGGCGACGATGGCCGACTGCGTGGCGATCGCCCGCGGCGTGGGCGAGCGGATCGGGCGCGAATTGTCGATCCCGGTCTTCCTGTACGCGGAGGCAGCCACCCGTTCAGAGCGGCGCAACCTCCCCGATGTACGCAGGGGCGAATTCGAGGGCCTGCGCGAACTCATTGGCAAGGACCCCTCAAAGACCCCGGACTTCGGGCCGAACCGAATCCACCCGACGGCGGGCGCCACTGCGGTTGGGGCGCGGCCGTTCCTCATCGCCTACAACGTAAACCTCAGCACGCGCGACCTTGTAGTCGCCAGGGAGATCGCCTCGAAGGTCCGGGAGAAGGACGGCGGGCTGCCTGCCGTGCGGGCCCTCGGCTTCGACCTTTCCGACCGAGGCCTCGTGCAAGTGTCGATGAACCTCGTGGACTTTTCCAAGACGCCCCCCGCTGCCGCGTTCGCGGCCGTGGCCAAGGAGGCGCTCGCGCGGGGCGTGGCCGTGCACGGCAGCGAAATCGTGGGCCTCGTGCCGCTCAACGCGCTGCCTGCCAATGCGGTGCAGAACCTGAAGCTCGAGGGGTTCTCTTCCGAACAGATCCTCGAAATCAAGGTCTTCGGCACGAGCGATGCCGAGATAAACCGGCGCGTGGCTCTCGTCCTGGGTGAACAGACGCACGCTGGCGGCAAGAGCCTCCAGCCCTTCCTGCACGCGCTCGCCTCCGGCGAGCCCACACCGGGCGGCGGCGCGGCAGCAGCCGCGATGGGCGCGGTCGGCGCCTCCTTGGCGGCGATGGCGTGCAGGCTCACCGAGGGGAAGGCCGAGTTCGGCGCGGCCCGGGGGCGGCTGAAGGAGATCGAATCGCGCGCCCTCGAACTCCAGTCCAAGCTCATCAGGGCGGTCGACGAGGACGTGGAGTCCTACAACTCTGTCATCGCGGCACTGCGGCTGCCCAAAGAACGCGCCGACGAAAAGGCCGCCCGTGCGGCAAAGCTGCAGCTGGCGTTCAAGTGGGCCACCAACGTGCCGCTCACCGTCGCCGAGGCCTGCGCCGAGGCGCTCGAGCTGCTCGATGAGCTCGCCGGCAAGACCCTTTCAAGCGCCATCTCGGATGTCGGCGTGGGCGGAAAGGCCGCGCGCGCCGGTTTCGACGGCGCCGCGTTCAACATCCTCATCAACCTCGGGTCAATCAAAGACACCGACTTTGTTGTGAACGCCCGCGGCCGCCTGCAGGCCGCCCAAACTAGGGCGGACAAACACGCCGCGTCGCTCGACGCCCGCGTCCGCGCGGAACTCAAGTGAGGCGCTTTTATTCCCACTTGAACAGCTTGATGGCGATCAGGAAGCCCACGAGCCCGTAGACGACCACCGCAAGGATGGGCACGGCAACCTCGACCAGGCCGCCGCCGTTCAACGCGACCTCGCGCATGGCCTTGCCAAGGTAGCTCAAGGGCAGCGCCGCCGCGACCGGCTGGATGAACGCCGGCATATTCGCGACGGGCAGGAACACGTCGCCCATGAACATCATCGGCATCGCCACGACATTCGCGATGGCCTCCGCCGATTCGACCGTTTTCGCGTACGCTGAGACGGCGAAGCCGAACGTCGTGAAGGCCAGCGAGCCGATGATGACCAGCAGGATCAGCACGGCAAAGTTGCCTTGGAATTCCACGCCGAACAGTAGGACCCCGACCGCGAGGATCAGGAACATCGACACGAAGATGATGATCATCCGGGTGGTGATGAGCGCCGCGAGGATCGCGCTCTTCGAAACGGGCGTCACTTTCAGCCGCCGAAGGATTCCCTTCTGGCGCATGCTCGTCATCACGACGGCGAGGTTGAACACGCCCGAGAACATGATGTTCATCGCGAGGATGCCGGGCACAAGGTAGTCGATGTAGCGGCCGCGCGAGACCTGGACTTCTTGCGGGGAGGGCACCACGACAGCGTGCTCGTTGAGGGCGACGAAGTTGACCTGCCCGATGACCTGGGAGAGGATCGTCAGTGCGACGTGCCCATTGCCCGTGTTGTCATTTGCAAAGTAGACCGGAATCTGAACCGGCGGAGTCGCGTTCGTGCTGTTCGACGCGTTGATGATCGCGGACTGGTACCCGCTGGGGATCACGAGGTAGATGGCAATGTCACCCTTGTCCAAGGCCGCCCGGGCCGCGGCCGTGGTGTTGACGCCCTCGGTTGCGTTGAACCAGACCACCTGCATGTGGTCGAGCGCGTCGACTTGGTTTGCGAAGGCCACCGATACGGGGCTGTTGCCATCATTATTGATCACGCCCACCTTGAGGTCGATGACCTGGGCGTTGCCGAACACGACGCCGAGCAGCACCATGAACATGATCGGGAAGAAGAACGTCCAGAACATCGCCTGCCGGTCGCGGAAGAACGCCTTGAAGTCGGCGATCGCGAACGAGTACGCGTTCATGGCCCACTTGTTCATTCGCGCAGCCTCCTTCCGGTCAGCTTCACAAACACGTCTTCAAGCGTTGCGCTCCGGATCTTGATGTCCTCGGCGCGCCACCCCTCGCGGTTGGTGCGGTCGATGAGCGCGTGCAAGGTCGCGGTCGCGTCGGTGGTGAAGAGCGAGTAAATGCCTTGCGCCACGACGGCACGCGTAACCTTGGGCAGGCTCTCCAGGTCCTCGGTCTTGATCGTCGTAGCCGACGTGAACTCGATGGCCTGGCTCTCCCCAAGCGATTTGATGAGGTTCGGCGGGGTGTCCTGCGCCACGATCTTGCCCATGTCCATGACCGCGACGATGTCGCACAGGCGCTCGGCTTCCTCCATGTAGTGCGTGGTGATGATGATGGTCTTGCCGCCCTTCCTCAGGTTCTCGATGACGTCCCATAAGTTGCGCCTGGCGGCGGGGTCGAGCCCGGTGGTCGGCTCGTCGAGGAAGATGATTTTCGGGTCGTTGACGAGCGCGAGCCCAATGGCGAGGCGCTGCTGCTGTCCGCCGGAGAGTTCCTCCACCCGCGAATCGGCCTTCGCTTCCAGCTGGATCGCCTTGATCACTTCGTCGGTTGGCAGGCAGTGGTCGTAGAATCCTCCGAAGAGGGTGATGGTTTCCCGCACGGTGAGCCGGTCGGGCGTCGCCGTAGACTGCAGCTGGACGCCGATCAGTTGCTTGATCTTCTTCTTGTTCATCACGCGGTCCTCGCCCATGATCAACACGGTACCCTCGTCCGGGTCGCGGATGCCCTCGCAAATCTCGAGCGTCGTGGTCTTGCCGGCGCCGTTCGGCCCCAGGATTCCGAAGATGAGTTTCTCTTCGACGGAGAGCGAGATGCCGTTCACGGCCACAAGCTCGCCGTACCGTTTGACGAGGTTCTTGATCTCGATGGCCGCCACTTTCTCCACCGCCCGGGTCTCCGAACACGGGGGCGTTTTTGAAGACTCGCTTTACAGCAAGCGGGCGGAAAGCCCAAGCCCGGCACCGGATTTCAGATGAGACGGGGATGAAACGGACGCGCTGGCGCTCAACAGCTCAGAAAAGGCGCTTGTGCATTTCGAGCGCGTCGTCCCCGCTCTCGTAGTAGCCGGGGATCCGGCGGTACACCGTGTAACCCTCTTTGTCGTACAGGCGCTGCGCGGCCGCATTGCGGGTGCCCACGGTGAGCACGGCGCTCGTCACGCCCCACTCCCGCAGTTTCGCTTCGCCCGCGCGCAACAGGATCCGGGCGACGCCGCGCCGCCGGTGCTCGGGGTGCACGTCAACCGTCACGATCAAGCCGAAGCCGCGGTCGCGCGCAACGGTCATGAAACCGACGATCTTCTCTGTGCCAAGCGCGCCGCGCTCCGCGGCAAGTTGCGTCGAAACGCGGTCCACCGTATCGACGAGGAACTTGCCCTGGAGGATGTCCTCCATGAGGCCGCGCGCATAGCGGTCTTCGGGCGGGAAACAGAGCGCGTCGATCGCGGTGAGCGCGGCGGCGTCGGCCGTCGCGGCTTCGCGGACGGTTAGTCGGACCGGGGCTTCCACGGAACACGTGACAAGGGCTCCCCTTTGTGAATGTTGGCCTCGCGTCCCTGAGGGGCCAAGCGCCTTCCAAGCATGATAGCCCCGGCCTCACCCTTATATGGCGCCCGGTCTCGATCCGCCGAACATGACCGATGCCTCAACGCGCACGCGCCGGACCGCCGCAACCCCCACCACGCTCCGCGTGGCCCATGTCGTCACGCTCCTGTGCGCCCTAGTTGCCCTTGCCGCCGCCGGGCAAGCCCTCGCGGCCCGCGACCTCACGGCGTCCCTCGACGTTACGCCCCCTGTCGTTGACAACTCCACCTTTACCGTGAACATGTCCGCCTTCAATTCGGGCAGCGGAGCTGGATCTTCGGTCGAGATTCAGCTCTACCTGGACGGAAACGCAACGGCCCCTCCGCACAATGTAGGGAACCTCGCCAATGGCGAATACGGGAACGCCTCCGAGGACTTCACGCTGCCTTGCGGTGTCTACCAGTTCAACGCCACCGTCGACCCCAGCGACGGCGTCCCCGAGACAAACGAATCGAACAACAACGCCTCGCTCAGCGTCGTGGTGCTGCCGTACATGAACTTCACGAGCAATCTCTCGGGCAGCGTCGGCGCCTACTCGCTCGCACTCAACGCGAGCGCGTCGCACGGATGCGCGCCACTCAACTTTACATGGATGATCAGCGGAGACACGTTCTACGGCCCCGTGGTGGACTACCTCCCGCTCGCCGGCAACCTGACGGTCTCGCTCACCGTGCGCTCGGACGCAAACCAATCCTTTGCCAGTACGATGGCGCAGAACTTTTCGATCCCCAACGCGCCGCCCACCTTGACGCTCGACCCACCCAGCCTTTCGATTCAGACGCTCCAGCACACGCTGATTTCCGTGAACGCCCAGGACGCGGACGGGGAGCTCATCTCCTTTTTCATCGACTTCGGCGACGGCAACAACACGACGAACCTGGCGGATGTCGCGGCCTACGAGTATCACCAGAGCGGGAACTTCACGCTCAACGTGTTCGTGGTCGACAACCTAGGCGCCCACGCCACGGCGAGCGCCTCCGTCCAAGTCTCGAACCGGCCGCCCGTTGCGGTCACCGAGTTTAGTTACTGGGTGGCCGACACGGGTGCGACGGTCCACTTCAATGCCAGTTCGTCCAGCGACCCGGAACGTGGTCCGCTCAGCTTTGCTTGGGATTTTGGGGACGGGACCAAGGGCACCGGCGCAATGCCTAACCACAGCTACTCGGCTCCAGGCGCGTTCAAAGTCAACGTCACCGTCACCGACAATCTCGGCGCCACTTCGAATGCCGAGATTACAGTCCAAGTCTTTGGGGCGCCCGTCTCAGGTGGCTTCCCCTGGATCTGGATCGTCATCCTGGTTTTGCTCACCGCACTTGTCCTTTTCATGCTCATGCGCGGGCGCAAAGAGCCCGAGGAAACGGCCGACAAACCCACTTCGACGGCTCCGCCAAAGACGGCGCGCCGGGCCGACGATAAGACGGGCGAAGGCTCTTCTGGCAAGCCGCCCTCCCCGTAGTGCAAGGGGTCGCGCTTGGTCAAGGCCGTCGTGAACTGTGGCCGTGTGGCCACCCCCCGAGGGTCGCGCCCGCTTAGCGGCCGCTTGATGGCCGCCCTCCACGAGGTCGAAGATGCCGTCATCGTGGTGGACGACGACGGCGTCATCCTCGAGGTCGGGCCCAAGGCGAAGGTGCACATCCCTCAGGGCGCCGACGAGGTCGATGCCGAAGGGAAGCTCGTCGTGCCCGGGCTCGTCGACGCCCACACGCATGCGGTGTTTGCCGGCGACCGCTCCTTCGAGGTCGAGCACAAGGTCGCGGGGCGCACGTACCTCGAAATCCAAGAGATGGGCGGCGGGATTCACCGAACCGTCGAGGAGACGCGAAAGGCCACCGTCAACGAGCTCGCCGAAGGCGGAAAGCGCCGGCTGCGCGAGATGCTGCGGCAGGGCACGACCACCGTCGAGGTCAAGTCGGGCTACGGACTCGACACGCAAAACGAGATCAAGATCCTGCGCGCCATCGAACTCATACGCACAACGGCCGTGCAGGACGTCGTCCCGACCTTGCTTGCCGCGCACGCCGTCCCGCGCGAATTTGCCAAGGTGCGCGACGTCTATGTCCGGATGGTCATCGCCGAGATAATCCCGCAGGTGGCGCGCGAGGGCCTTGCTGCGTTTGCCGACGTCTGGTGCGACGAAGGCGCCTTCACCGTCGACGAGTGCCGAGCGATGCTGCTTGCCGCCCAGCGCGCGGGCCTCGGGCTTCGCCTCCACGCCGACGAGATGGGGCGCGTTGGCGGGGCACTGCTTGCCGCCGAGGTCCATGCCTCCTCGGCCGACCACTTGCTCCACGCCACGCCCGACGACTTCCGCGCGCTTCGCGACGCCGGCGTCGTCCCGGTCCTTGCGCCCGCCGCGCCCCTTGTGCTCTTCCGCCACAAGTGGCCCGATGCGCGCGCGCTTGCCGCGGACAATGTGCCCTACGCGCTTGCCACCGACTACAACCCCAACTGCCAGGTCTCCTCGATGCAGCGCGCGATGGCGCTCGCAGTGTTCACCATGCGCGCCACGCCCAAGGCCGCGCTCACCGCCGCGACCCTGAACGCGGCGTGCTCGCTCGGCAAGGGCGAGACGGTTGGCTCGATCGAGGAAGGTAAGTTTGCCGACCTCGCGATCGTGGACGCGGCCACGGTCGACGAGTTCGTGACCGACCTTAGCCAAAACCGCGTCCACGCAGTCGTGCGCAAAGGCGAGGTCCACTACAACCGCTGAAGCGCCTACTGCCCGACCACCTTGGCGAGCCGCTCGAGGCACACCTTCAGCTTCTCGTCAGGTTGCGTGAGCGCAATCCGGATGAAGCCCTTCCCGTGCTCGCCAAAGCCACGCCCAGGGGTCACGACAACGCCGGCGTCAAGCGCCCGCTCACAGAAATGCGCTTCGTCGGCGCCGACCTCGACCCAGAGGTAGAAGGTGCCCTTCGGCGGGTCGACCTTCAGGCCGAGTTTCGCAAGGCCCGCGACCATCAGGTCGCGCCGCCGCTTGTAGACCACGAGGTTCTGCTTGACCTCGCTTGGCGCCTGCGCGCCCTTGTAGGCGTCAAGGCCGTCTTTCATGGCTTCTTGGATCCACATCGGCGTCCCGGAGTCGAGGTTGGATTTGACTTTCTCGAGGCCCGCAATGATGTCCCTTTGTCCGACGGCGAAACCGACGCGGTATCCGGTCATGTTGAACAGCTTCGACATCGAGTGGAACTCGACCGCGTTTTGCGTGTATTGGAGGAGCGAAGGCGACTGGTAGTCGTCGTAAGTCATCTCGCAGTACGCGTGGTCCGACACCACCACCGTCTCCGGGTGCATGTCCGCGAGCATCCCCACCGCCTTCCAGAACATCTCAGGCGCAATCGCGCCGGTGGGGTTGTTCGGGTAGCCGAAGTAGAACATGCGGCAGCCCATCACCAGTTTGAGGTCCGGCAGGAATGCGCCCGTCTTTGTGAGCGGGAGCATCACGTTCTCCGCGTCGTTCAGCAGCGACGCCGACTGCCGGTAGACCGGGTAGCCCGGGTTTGGCGCCGCGACCTTCTCGCCCGGGTTCACAAAGGCGCGCGCCAGGTTGGAGAGGCCCTCCTTCGATCCGATCGTGACGCACACTTCGGACTCCGGGTCCACCTCGACGCCGAACCGTCCTTTCATCCAACGGGCAACCGCTTCGCGGATCCGCCGCTCGCCGCGCGAGGTTGGGTACCCGTGGCATGCCGGGTCGGTGAGGTGCCGCTTCACCGATTCGACGATGAGCGCGGGCGGCGGCAAGTCGGGGTCTCCGATGCCAAGCGAGATCACGTCCACGCCCGCGCGCTTCTTCGCGTCGATCTTGCGCTCAAGCTCCGCGAAGAGGTAGAGCGGCAGGCGGTCGATGCGGCGCGCGTACGGAGTCGGGGCGGTCAAGGAGTTCCACCGGCCGCCCCCATGGCGCCCCCGCTTCAAGGGGCTTTGCCTCAGCGGCCCGATCATCGCGGCTTGGGTGGAATGTTCAGGTTCCCCCGGAAGAAGTTCGTGGGGTCGTACTTCGACTTGACCGCCACGAGCCGGTCCCATTTTTCTTTTCCGTAGGCCGCCTTGGCCAACTCCTCCGTGGAATCCGCCAGGAAATTCACGTACACGCCGCCGGTCGAGAAGGGACGCAGCGCCGCCCAGAACTCGCGGACCCATGCGATATTTGCGTCATTGTCCTTCGGGCTCGCCCACTTGCCGATGATGTTGGTCACGATCGGCGCGTCGCGGTTTCCAAACGCCGTGTCGCCCCCCATGCGAGCGACGGCACCGCCAAGGTTCTGGAGGTGGAATTCTGCAAACGGGGATGGCGCCTTCGCGAACTGCGCGAGGATCGCGTCGATCGCCTTGTCGGCAAGCCCTCCAAGGTAGTGCGACTTCCAATAGTTCAGGCTGCCCGGCGGGTTGCCCGCGTCGAACATCCCCTGGAGCGCCGCGTAGGGCATCGGCCCCATGAGGTCCACCTCCGGGGCCGCGAATTCCTTGAGGGGGTGAACCGCCCTCATGCCGGCCTCTGCGGGCCCGTCGTAGCAGACCGCGATCGCGACGACATGCTTGCCGTGCAGCTCCACGGGAAACATGGGCGCCGGCGGACAGGTGACCATCACCAGCGCGCTCGAGAGCTCCTCGGGGGCCTTCTGGACGAACGTCGACCAGAAGCGAATCACCTCCTTCGCCTTCTCGGCCCGGTGCATCACAAGGCCGCCCACCACCATCCCCGAAGTCGGGTGCAGGCGGAACTCGAACTCCGTCACGACCCCGAAATTGCCGCCTCCCCCGCGCACGGCGAAGAAGAGGTCGGGGTTCTGCGACTCGCTTGCCCGTACGAGTTTCCCGTCCGCCGTGACGAGGTCCACGCCAAGCAAGTTGTCGCATGCGAGCCCGTATTTTCGCATGAGCCAGCCGATCCCCCCGCCGAGCGTGAAACCCGCCACCCCCGTGGACGACACCAGGCCGCCCGTCGTGAAGAGCCCGAACGGCAACGTTTCCTTGTCGACATCTGACCACAGGCAGCCCCCTTGCACGCGCGCCGTCTTGCGCTCCACATCGAGGTGGATCGCCCGCATCATGGAGAGGTCGATTACGAGTCCGTCCTCCACCAGCGCGTTGCCGGCGACGTTGTGCCCGCCCCCACGCACCGCGACCGCGAGCCCCGTCTCGCGCGCGAAGCGCACGCAGTGGACGACGTCGGCCGCCCCGAGGCAACGGACGATCAGCGCCGGCCGCTTGTCGATCATCCCGTTCCAGATGCGCCGGGCCTCCTCGTACCCGGCGTCGAGCGGCAGGATCAGCTCCCCCCGCAGCGCGCTGCGCAGCTGCGGGACCTTCTTCAGCCACACGGTCTCTGCCTTGCTCTGCGCTTTCTGGGCCACCACAGCAAACTCCCGGCCATCCAACCCACGGTCCCCTTATGAGCGTCGCGATGACGTATATGTGTTACAATGTGATTCATGCTCAATGGCCCGATCCACCAAGAAGACGGTCCTGCGCAGCCTGCGCCTCACCGAGGACCTCGACGCCGTCATTCGCAAGGACGCCGAATCCCGCGGCGTCAGCGTGAACGCGTTGCTCTCATCCATCCTCACCAAGTACGCCGAGTGGGACCGCTACACGGAGAAATTGGGCTACATCACGATCGCCAAGTCGGGTTGGCGCATGTCCCTCGAAGCCATCCCGGAGGGCGAGGTCGCCGCCCTCGGCGCCGCGGTGGGCTCCCAGAACCCTCGCGAAATGACGCTCTATTGGTTCAAGCGCGCGAACGCCGACACGTTCCTTGCCTACCTCTCCCTCCTCTCGCGCTATGCCAAGACCCTCGACGTGGAAACCGAGGTCGAGGGCGACACGGTCACCGTCCTTGTCCACCACGACTTCGGCCCGAAACACACGCTCTTCCTCAAGCATTTCCTCACCGAGGCCGTCAAGACGACCGTGGGCGTGCAGCCCAAGGTCGAGGCGGGCCGCAGCTCGCTCGTGGTGCGCTTCCAGAAACGGTGAGGGCCCCTCATGCGAACTGCTTCGGGTCGATCTGCCCTGCGAACACGAACGTCGCCGGGCCGCGCATCCACACGCCCGACAGGTCCTTGGGGACCGTGATGTAGAGCGAGCCGCCCGGCAGGTTGACCTTCACCTCGCGGTCGAATTCGGTGTAGGACCCAAGCGCCGAGGCCACCGCCGTCGCGCAGGCGCCCGTCCCGCACGCGAGGGTGAGCCCCGCGCCGCGTTCCCACACGACGAGGTTGATTTCGCGGCCCGACACGGGCTCTGCAAACTCGACGTTCGTGCGCCGCGGGAACCACTCGTGGCGTTCGAGCTTCGGCCCCAATTCTTTCGCCTTCTCGACCGACGCTTCCGTGAAGAGGATGAAGTGCGGGTTGCCCATCGACACCGCCGATGCCGGCACCGTCTTTCCGGGCTCCAGCTCGAACATCTGCCCGAGGTAGGTGCCTGCGCCCGTCATGGGGAGGTTGGAACGCGCGAGCTTCGGGGCGCCCATATCGACAGTGACATCGACGACCTTCCCGTCTTTGCCGAGGTTGAGCCGACAAAGGCGCATCCCGCCGAGCGTCTCCACCTTCATCTCCGTCGCCTTCGCGCGGCCGGTCTCGTACGCCCACCTCGCCATGCACCGGATGCCGTTGCCGCACATCTCGGCTTCCGATCCGTCGGAATTCAGAACCCGCATGGTGAAGTCGCCCTTCGCCGAGGCCTTGAAGTAGAGCACTCCGTCGGCGCCCACACCGAAGTTGCGGTCGCACACTCTCTTTGCAAACTCCGCCGTCTCGGGCACATCGAACTTCGTCGCATCAACGATCAGGAAGTCGTTGCCAAGCCCCTGCACCTTGAGGAACGGGATGCCCGCAAGCTTGGGCGCGGCCTTGGCGCTTCGCTTGGGCGTGCTTCTTGCCTGCGCGCGCCTTCGCTTCGCAGCCACGCTCACTTCACCATCCGGATCCCAGGCTGGTCTCCGCTGAGGTCCTTGAATTGACCCGCTTCGCGCAGGTGCTCGGGCACGACCTGCGGGCGCGCGATGTCTTCGAGCGTTTCGCGCTTGCGGATGAGGCGCATCTTGCCGTCCCACACGAGCACTTCGGCCGCCCGCCCGCGCGAGTTGTAGTTTGACGCCATGGTCATCCCGTAGGCGCCTGCGTTGAGGATCGCCAGCAGGTCGCCCTCCGCGAGCTTCGGCATCGCCCGGTCGCGCGCGAAGACGTCGCCGCTCTCGCACACCGGGCCCGCGAGGTTGTAGACGCGGTCGCTTGGCAGTTCCATCTTGTTGGCCGCAACCACATGGTGGTACGCGTCGTACATGGCCGGGCGGATGAGGTCGTTCATGCCGGCGTCGACCCCTGCGTAGGGGCCAAGCGGCGTCTCCTTGATGGCGGTCACGCGCGTGAGCAGGTAGCCCGCGTCGGCGACGAGGTACCTGCCCGGCTCGATCGCCATCGCCGTGTCGGTGCCGCCGAAGTGGGCGTTGAACACCTTGCCCACGCCCTCCGCCACCGATTCCACATTGAGTTCCGCCTCCTCGGGCCGGTACGGCACGCCGAAGCCGCCGCCGAAGTCGACGAACTCGAACGACACGCGCGCCTCCTTTTCGACCTTCTTGGCGATCTCACATACCACGCGGGCGGCCTCCAGGAAGGGCTCGGGGGTCAGCCACCCCGAACCGATGTGCGCGTGAATCCCGACCACGTTGAAGCCGAGCTGCTTGGCGCGGACAAAGGCGGGCACGATCTCGCCTGCGGGGATGCCGAACTTCGAGCCCTTGTGCCCCGTGGTGGTCTTGGCGTGCAGGCCCGCGCCGACCTCCGGGTTCACGCGCAGCGCGATGTCGAGGGTCCTGCGGATCTTCGCCATCCGGTCCATCTGCGAAATCGAATCGAAGGTGACGACCGGCTCGACCTTCGCGGCCGCCTCGAACGACTCGTTCTCGACGTTCACTCCCGTGAACAGGAGGCGCGACGGCGGGAACCCTGCGAGCATCGCGAGCTGCGCTTCGTTCCAGCTCACCGCGTCGATGTACGCGCCGCGCCCCTCGAGCACCCGCAAGACGGCGAGCGCCGAGTTGGCCTTCATGGCGTAGTGGATGCGCAGGTTCTTGACGTGCTTGCCAAACGCCGC
This sequence comes from Thermoplasmata archaeon, assembly GCA_041499475.1. Lineage (GTDB taxonomy): Archaea > Thermoplasmatota > DTKX01 > DTKX01 > DATEUP01 > DATEUP01. The sequence goes on along the minus strand of JBGQKI010000006.1, from coordinate 24,533 downwards.
CTTGAGCCGGTCGTAGTTCGCCTCGATGCGCCGCTGTTCGTAAACGTAAACGGGCGTCCCCGTCTGGCGCACAAGTTCGTGGAGGTCCACGCCGTCGATGTCAAGCATGCCCTTCGTGTGGCCGTAGGTCCTCACGCGCTCACCCTCCGTCCACCGGCCCGAAGAACTCCTTGTGTAAGACTCTTACGGCCCGCGCCAGCGCGTCGCCGCGGACGGCGAAGTTGACCGCGACGGGCGAAGAGCCCTCCGAGATCATCTCGATGTTGATCCCCTCGCGCCCCATCGCCCCAAAACACCGCGCGGCGATGCCGGGCGTTGAGGCCATGCGCTCGCCTACGCAGCATACCAGCGCCAGGTCGTCCGAGCGGAAGATCTTCTCGACCACGCCGCCTTTGAGCGGATCGAGCGTCTGCTCGGCGCGCTGCGCTTCGCCCTGGTCGACCAGCACGCTGAAGTTGGAGGCCGAGGTCGACACGGCATAGAGGCTGATGTCGAGGGCGGCGATCGCTTCGAGGATGCGCGCGAAGATCTCCGGGGCAAACGAGAGGCCCGGGCCGTAGAGGCGGATGGAGGAGAGTTTGTCCTTGTAGGCGATCGCGGTGAAGACCTTGCCCGTCTCCTTGGCCTCTTCGAGGATCCACGTCCCTTCGGCCGTTGGGTTGTACGTGTTCTTGATGTGGATCGGGATCCCCACCTCCTCCACCGGTTCCACCGTGCGCGCGTGCAGGACCTTGGCGCCGAAGTAGGCGAGCTCTGCAGCGGCCTCGTAGCTCGTCTGGTGGATCAGCTGGGCTTCGGGGATGAAGCGCGGGTCGCAGGTCATGAACCCGTCCACATCGGTCCAGATCTCGCACACGTCGGCGTCGATGGCGTTGGCCACGATCGCGGCTGCAAAGTCGGAGCCGCCGCGCCCGAAAGTCGTCGTGCGCAGCTGGGCGTCCGAGCCGAAGTAGCCGGTGATGACCGCAACGCGCCCCGCGCGCAGGTGAGGGATCACGGAAGTCTGGAAGTTCTCGGCAATCTTGCCAAGGATCGGCGAAGCCTGGCCGAAGCGGCCGTCGGTGAGCATGCCGATGGTGTCCGACTCGAGCAGAACCGCCGCGGTTCCGCGCGCCTCGAACGCGTGGGTAAGGAGCGTGCACGAAAGCCGCTCGCCGAAGGACAGGGTGAGGTCCTTGGCGCGCGGCGTGAGCTCCTCGGTGTAGGCGGCGCCCTGCAGCACCTTGCGCAGCCGCGTGAGGTGGCGGTCGACGTCGGCGGTGGCGGCCGCGCGCTTCGCCTCGTCGGCGAAAAGATCCTGGGCGATCGCGTGGTGGAGCCGTTCGAGCGACGCGACGTGGCCATCCACCTCGTCCTCGCGCGGAGGGGGGCTCACCATTTTCACCAACGCATTGGTGACGCCCGTCACCGCCGAGGCGACGCACGCCACCTCATGGCCGTCGGCGCGCTCCTTCGTCACGAGCTCCACGACGCGGCGCATCATCGCGGCGTCCTTCACGGACGTGCCGCCGAACTTCATGACTTTGCGCAAGGCGAGGTCCCCCGAAGATGCGCCGGTCAGCCGTCCGAGATCCCGAGCACATCGGCCATCGAGAAGAGGCCGCCTTCCTTGTGCGCCGCCACCCATTGGGCCGCGATGAGCGCGCCGGCCGCAAACGCCATCCGCGTGTGCGCGCGGTGCGTCACCTCGATCCGCTCGGCGTTCCCCGCGAAGTACGCGGTGTGTTCGCCCACGACATCCCCCATGCGCAGCGCGTGCACGCCGATCTCCCGGCCGCGCGGGCCCGTGAGCCCGGAGCGGCCGTGCACGACCTTCGAGGGCCCCGTCGCTTTCTGGATGAGCTCTGCCGCGCGCGCCGCCGTGCCCGACGGGGCGTCCTTCTTTTGGCTGTGGTGCGCCTCGGTGATCTCGACGTCATACCCCGGCAGGGCCTTGGCGACCTTGGCAAGCGTGGCCCACCAGACGTTGACGCCCACCGAGAAATTCGGCGTCCACACGCCCGCAACCCCTGCCTTGGCCGCCGTCCGGCGCACTTTGTCGAGGTCCTTGTCGGGCACGCCCGTCGAGCCCGAGACAAAGGGTACGCGCGCGTCGATGGCGGCGAGCATGTAACCTGCCGCCGAACCCGAGCCGGTGACCTCCACAAGCACATCGAACGAATTCTTCCGCAGCGCCGCCTTGAGGGCCTGCTCGCCCACCAACTTCGCCGCCGACTCGAGGTGCAGGATTTCGCCCGCGCGCTTGCCCTCTTCCTTCGACCCCTGGGGCACCCCGATTGCGGCAAGTTCGAACGATTCGGGGGACGCGATCGCAAGCAGCGCAATCTCGCGGCCCATCCGGCCAAGGCCTCCGGCCACCGCGAGCTTCAGCGTCACCGCGGACCCCCCTTGAGCACCCGCGCTTCACGCAGCGCCTCGATGAGCTTCTGCTTGTTCGCAGGCGCAAGCGGCGTCATCGGCAGGCGCAGCGGCCCGACGCGCAGGCCCGCGAGATTCATCGCTTCCTTGACGGGAATCGGATTCGACTCGATGAACATCGCATCGTGAATCGCAAGCAGGCGTTCGTGAATCGCAAGGGCCTGCCCCCACCGGCCCTGCAGGCAGAGGTGCACCATCTGGCCGACTTCCCGCGGCATGAGGTTGGCCGTCACCGAGATCACGCCGCGCGCCCCCATCGCCATCATCGGGAAAGTCAGCGCATCGTCGCCGGAGAGCACCGAAAATCCCTGCGGCGCACCTGCAAGGACCTTCATGATCTGGCCGAGGTTGCCGCTCGCCTCCTTCACGGCGCCGATGTTTCGCACGCGTGCCAGGCGCAGCTGCGTCGGCGCTTCGATATTGCCGCCCGTGCGCCCCGGCACATTGTAGACGATGAGCGGCCTGTCGCTGGCGTCCGCGATCTCGCTGAAGTGCTGGAAGTAGCCCTCCTGGGAGGGCTTGTTGTAGTAAGGAGAAAGCGAGAGCACCGCGTCGACGCCAAGGTCGCAGATCTCTTTCACCTGCTTCACGCCCCTGCGCGTGTCGTTGCTGCCGGAGCCTCCGACCACATGCGCCTTGCTCGCGGCGCCCACCACCGTCGCGATGACCTTGTTGTGCTCCTCGTGGGAAAGCGTGGCCGACTCCCCGGTCGTGCCGCACGCGACGATCCAGTCCGTGCCCTGCGACTCGTGCCAAAGCACGAGCTCCTTCAGGCGCTTCCAGTTCACCGCGCCGTCGCGCTCAAACGGCGTGACCAATGCCACCATGGCGCCTTCGAGCCTTGCTGATCCCACGGGTCCGCCTCCTAATGCTCATTCAGGATCGTCATGGACTTCGTCTCGACCACCGACGGGTTGCGCCGGATCTGCTCGATCGCCCGGTTGAGGCCGCGCGTGTCCTCGGCGTCGACAAACGCGAACAGGTCGACCTCGCCGGTCACCTCGAGCACGGAGTGGACGCCGCCCACCCGGCCGATCGCCTGCGCGACGCGGTCGGAGGCCGCGCCCGGCTTGGTCTTGACCCCGACCATTGCGCGGATCCCGCCCGCGCGGGCCACGACGGTGAACCGCTCGATCGTCCCGTCGCGCATCAAGCGCTTCACGCGCGCCCGGATCGCGCCCTCGGTCATCCCGACCCTCTTCGCCACGGCCACGAAGGGCGTGCGCGCATCGTTGCGCAGAATCTGCAGGATCTTGAGGTCCGTCTTGTCCACTGATCCCACCTGCCGCAAACTTCGGATTTCGTAAGGGAGTTGCGGAAAGCGCAAGGGGGGGATAAGGCTTGCGAAGTGACTGGCAGCCCCTCCTTTCCAATCCGGCCGGGACATTTTCCGGCGCGAGGGCACCGGTAAATACGCCGGCCCCCCTCTGCCGCGCCGATGAAAGTCTTCATCCAGGGCGCGACAGGAGTGCTCGGGCGAAGGCTCGTGCGCGACTTTACCGCCGCGGGCCACGAGGTCGTCGGGCTCGCGAGGGACGAGAAGGGCAAAAAGGCTGTGCGGGCCGCCGGCGGGACACCGGCCAAAGCCGACGCCTTCGACGCCTCGTCGCTGGCCGAGGCTGCAAAGGGCGCCGAGGTCGTCGTCCGGGCGGCCACCGCGATCCCACACTCGAGCCGGCCAAAGCTCGCGGAGTTCGCCGCGACGAACAAGCTGCGCACGGAAGGCGCAAAGGCGCTGCTTTCAGCCGCCGCGCGGACCGGCGCGAAGGTCTACCTCCAGGAGAGCATCGTTTGGGTGGCTCGGCCGCCGGACGGGTCGCCGTTTTCCGAAGATTCGCCCCCGCAGGAATCCCCCATTAACGCGTCCGTCATCGAAGCCGAAAACTTGGCAAAGGCAATGGGCGAGGACGGGAAACTCGTCACCACCACCCTGCGGCTTGGCAATTTCTTCGCCCCCGACGCTTGGCACACCCGTTTTATCGGCGAGCAGCTCGCCAAGCACAAGCTGCCCATCATCGGCCGCGGGGACGGCGCGCTTGCCATCATCCACGTGGACGACGCGTCCGCCGCGTTCGTCAAGGCGGCGCAGACGCCGCGCTCCGGGATCTACCACGTGGTCGACGAGGCCCCCGCGCCTACCGGCGAGATGCTCCGCGCCTTTGCTTCCAAGCTCGGGGCTTCCGAACCCTCGCACGTCGCGCCTTGGCTCGCGCGCCTTGCTGCCGGCAAAGACACCGTCGAATTCTTCACCATCCCCATGCGCACGACGAACGCTCGCATGAAGCGGGCTTTCGGGTGGGCGCCCAAGTTCCCGACCTACAAGGAGACCCTCGACGATATCAAAGCGGCCTGGAAGGAGGAAGGCTTCCTCACCGGTGCCGCCCGCTGAGGCCCTCCTTTCAGTAGCCCTCGTCCAAATTGATCCTGTACTTCACCGGCTCGCCGCGCGCCAGGCGCTGGATGCTCTCCACCACATCGTCCCACTCCTCCCTGTGCATGCGCTCCGTGTAGGACGCCCGGTGCGGCGACATCACGAGGTTGGGGATTTCGTGGAACGGTTGGTGCCCGGGGGCCGTGTGCTTCACATCCGCGCCGCCCTTCGGGTACTGGTACCACACATCAATGCCGGCCGCAAGCAGGTTGCCCGACTTCAGCGCGTCGAAGAGGGCGCCCTCGTCGACGACCGGCCCGCGTGAGACATTGACGAGCACCGCGCCCGGCTTCATGGCCGCGAACTGGGCCCGCCCGATGAGGCCCTTCGTCTTGGGCGTGAGCGGCACGAGCACGAACACGAAGTCCGCGGACTTCAAGGCGAAGTCGAGGTCGTCGGGCCCCACGACCTGCACACCGGCCGGGTCGACGCCGCGCGTCTTGCGGCTCGAGCGGACGCCGACCACGCGCATCCTAAAGCCGCGCACGAGCTCGGCAAGCGCCCGGCCGATCGCGCCGTAGCCGACGACCACGGCAGTCTTCCCCGTCAAGAGCACGCCGGGCACATCGTCGTAACGCAGCGTCCAGTCGGCCGCACGCAGTTCCCGGTCGCCGCGGGCCACGAGCTTGCCTGCCGCCATCGCCAGGGCAAGCGCGTGCTCCGCCACGTCGAGCGCGTTGGCATGCGAGTTGCCCGCCTGCACCTCGGGGCGCGATTCGAGGTTCTCGCGCACCGTCTTGTCGACGCCCGCCGCGCCCGTGAGGAACGCCTTCAGTTTGGGCGCCGCGTCGAGCACCTCCTTGGCCAGCCGGTACCCCACCAAAACATCGGCCCCCGATGCGGCCTGCACGAGCTTCGCCGCGTCCTCCGTCTGCGGGAACACAAGATCGTGCCCCTGCAGCTTTTCCTTGAAGTAGCGGACCGTCTCGGGGTTGATCTGCTGGAGAAAAACGACCTTCATTGCAACCGCGCGGCCGGCCACCGGGCGCGCGGAATATGGCTTTGGCGGCTTGCCCTCGCCGCCCCACCCCCTCCATGGTTTCCTATATGCGCCGGCCCGATAGCGCCCGCATGCTCGTGTGCTTCACATTCGAGGCCAAGCCAGGCAAGGAGGCCGAATTCGAGCGGTTCCTCAACAACCCCGAATCGGCAACGAAGGTCGCGCGCCTCATGGGCGCCTCCCGCAACTCGCTCTTCATGAAGAAGGGCCGGATGGTGCGCATCTTCGAATTCCCGGAAGGGAAGAAACCGGTCTCGCTGGGCGAGCTTGCCAAAACCGACAAAGGCATCGAGTCGTTCCTGCGCGGCCTCGGGCCCCTCGTGAAAGACGGCTTCGACATCGACCTGCCCGGGAGCCTCGACGCGTTCAACGCGCGGGTGGCCCTCCCGCTAACCTACGACGTCCGGCCCTGACCCGCCCCGCCTTACGTTCATCTACTCTTCCGGTGGTTTGCGGGGAGCCTTGACGCAGCCCGAGCGGACGTGGATTGTCCTGCCCTTCCGCGGCGAGCTCGTCGAAACGCGCCTCGCCTCCGTCTTCCAAGAGGCGATCTTCAAGGGCCGCGTCGACCTGCTGAACGAACTCGTCGTGGGCTATCCGTTCGCAAGCGAACTGCTCCGGCAGGACGCCGAGGCGCGGCTCTACCGGCTGAGCGGCGAGATCTCCGGCGGCGAAATCGACTACCTCGGCGAGGGCCCCTACCCCGCCCACTGGCGCATGGACGCCGTCCGCGGCGTGTTCCACTACGCGGGCACCTCCCGCTGGTGCTTCGACGCCTACCGGCTCTTGCTTGACCTCGCGATTATCGACCCGCCGCCCCCCGGGTGGCCCGCGGCCTTCCCCGAAGCCGGCCAGGGCTCGCTCGAGGCCGGCGGAACCCTTTGGGACTTCTTCGGCGACTTGGCCAACGAAGGCTATGAGTTCGACTCCTACATGGCCAAACTTTTCGACAGCCTCCCCGTTTGGCTTTCGCCGCCGGAGTCCACCTTCACCGGATTCCTGAGCGAGAAGGACATCGGCAAGGTCGCGAAGATGGTCGAAGGGCTCGGCGAGGGGCGCCGCCAGCGCTCCTTCCACTTGCGCGAATTTTACACGTACCTACTGCGCGCCCTCGAACACAAGGTCGGGCTCACGGCCGCCGCTGTCCCCCTCGGCAAGCCCTGGCAGGACGAAGAGCAGCACAAAATCACCGAGCACTGGTGAGGTGCTCAAGCCACACGGATCGACGCGTAGGCCACCACTTCGGGCATGTCGCGGCCAAATTCGGCGTCGGCCGAGTTGGCGTACTTCAAAAGCTGCGTGGCCTCGGGCTGGAAGGCCTCGAGGACGGCCATGGTCGGCCCCGGCCCGCACATCGTAATTCCGCGCCCGTCCACCTCGTGCGCGAGCTCCTTGGCGGAGCCCTTCGCAATGGCCTCGAGCGCGTAACGGTCCTGCTCGGCGGCGCGCGCGGGCGTCTCGTAGTGCGTGAAGTCCGTGGAGGCAAGGACGCCAATCGACTTCGCCGTCTCCTTCTCGAGCACCTGCGCGATGCGCCCTCCCACGCGCATCGCTGAGGCAAGCGTCTGGTCCAGCATGATCACCGGCGCGATCTTCACGCCCTTGTCCAGGTGTTGCAGGAATGGGACCTCCACCTCGAGCGAGTGCTCGCGCGCGAAGTCCTCGTCGCAGTGCGCGACCGGCCCTCCCACCAACTGCTTTGCAAGTTCGACATCGACCTCGGCCACCCCCGCCGGCAGCCTCCAGGGTTCGAGCGACACGGCCACGTCGTGCGAGATCGCGTGGTGCGACGGCCCTACAATGATCACCGTCTCGGGGACCCCGCGCTTTGCGATGTCGAGGAACGCGTGCGCGGCCACCGGCCCGGAGAAGACATACCCCGCGTGCGGCACGACATAGGCCCACCGGCCGCCCGCTTTCAGCCGCTGCGGCTTCGGGGGCAGGGCTCCCGGCCCCACCTTATGGCGGTACGCCGCTTCGATTTGCCTCGTCACGCCCTTCTCGGTCGCGTCGTAAAACTGCCCCGCCACCGCCGGTTTGCGCGCCACGCCTTGCCAAGCTCGCGCTCAGGTAATAGGCTTGGCCCCCCGCCGCCGTGGGGCTAGAGCGTGGCTTCAAAGTCGTCCACGGTCGCCGTGAACTCGCTGTCTTCCTTGAGCGTCCCCCGGGCCTTCAGCACCTCGCGCGCAAGCAGCCAGTACACGACTGCCAGCGCCCGCCGCCCCTTGTTGTTGCACGGGATCACATAATCGACATACTTGTGCTCGTTGTTCGCGTCGCAAAGCCCGATCACCGGGATGCCAATGTTGACCGCCTCGCGCAGGGCCTGCAGGTCCGCGGTCGGGTCCGTCACGAGGAGCACATCGGGCTCCGTGAAATGGTTGAGCTGCGGGTTCGTGAGCATGCCCGGCACGAACCTGCCCGCCACCGAGCGCGTCCCCGTGTGCTTGGCGAAGAGCCGCGTCGGCTTCTGCCCGTACTGGCGCGCGCTCGTCACGAGCACCTGACCCGGCTCGAACCTCGCAATGAATTTCGCCGCGCCCCGGATGCGCTCGTCCGTCTTCTTTACATCGAGGATGTAGAGGCCGTCCGACCGGACTTTGAAAATGAAAGGGAGCATGTCCTTCGACTTTTGCTGGGTGCCGATCTGCACACCCGCGGTGAGGTAGGTGTCCTCCGGGATCAGGAGGCCTTCCGAGTTCAGGGTCTGAAGCTCCGTCTCTGGCATGACGTATACCTCCCCTGCGGCGCCTCACTGGTCCCACTTGAAGTCGATTTCCTGGGCGCGGCGGACGGTGATCGGGATCGCGTCAGCCGCGTACTCGAGCTCGGCAATCCGGATCGGGTCGTAGAGGTCCTGCGGGATTTCGACCATGATCGGAGCCCCCATCGAAACTTGCAGCGCCCTCGCTCCAATAATCCTCGCTTTCTCAAATCGCGAGAGTTTCATTGGCATTGGGAGGCCTTCCGCCGGGGCGCGGGAGGCGCCGATCATGGCACCCCCATTTAAGCCTTGCCGACCCGGAACGGAGCGCTGGCCGTGCTCGATTCACGCAGCGCGCACAACGCCCCCGCCACCCGCGTCCGAATTTTATTCATGCTGTTAGATATTCCAAACGGAACCGGCATCGTGCCGCCCGTTGCCAGGAAAGTGTCCGCCGCCGGATACGTATAAATAAGGAACCTTTCATTTTGGCAGAGTCCGGCCTCGCCGGGCGTAGCAGCCAGTAATCCTTGCTTCTCCACGGGTGGTCTTCTCTGCGCTCCGCGTTCTGCCTGTTCGTTGCCGGCGTCATGGTCGCCTCGACCTTCGGCGGCCTTGTGCTCCCCGCCGCCACAGCCGCGCCCACCCCGCTCGCCTCAGTCCCCTGCGGCTTCGCCGAACCCCCGACAGAATCCGCGCTCCCGCCGCTCACCCTTCGCGTCAACTCCGCGTCCCTCTTCCCCACCAACGCCATCCGAGATCCCTACTACCTCGACGTCTCCCAGTGGTCCAACCAAATTCCGGCCGGCTGGGCGGGCGTGAACCAGGGCGGCGTCGACTTCGCGACCGTCTTCCACTACCCCGGCCCCGGCCTCTCGTACCGGCACCTTTCGTCCACCTACGACGCCTCCCTCCCCATCAGCGTCAACCTCACCCTCAACTCGGTGAATGAGACGGGCAAGGTGTTCAATTTCGAGATCGACATCGACCTCGACCATGACGGGGTCAATGACACGTTCATCTCATTCCCGGCGTACACCACCTACTGCACCCTCGAACCCGAGCATGTGAACCTCGCGGGCACGCTCGCCGGCCTTACCGCGCCGATGAGCGACGCACTCGTGTACCTCAAGGTCTGGCGCACCGACTCCGTTGCCGAGAACGCACGCGGGATCGCGCGCCTTTACGCCGGGTACATCTACGAATCTACGATCACGCTCCCGTGGATCAACCCGGCGCCAACCGCGGCGATCGGCAAGCCCGACAACAGCGAGACCTACTGGACTTCGCTGCCCGTCACCTTCTCGTCGGCCGGCACCCGCGACCCCGCCGAGAACCTCTCTTCGCTGAACTGCAAGTGGACGTTTGGCGACAACTCCACGCCGAAATTCGGCGGCTGCGATGCCAACATGACCCACATTTACCGCAGCCAAGGGTTCTACAACGTCAGCCTCAACGTCACGAACACGCTCGGCTTTACCTCCGACGCGGCGGTCCGGATTTTCGTTGCTTACAAGAACATCCCGCCGACCGTGTCGGCCACGGTCACCGACGGGTTCAATGTGTTCGTCTCGAACTTCTCGGGGTTTGCGGGGGTGCCTTACAACTTCTCGGCCATCTACGATGACGCGGACAACGGCGCCGCCAACGTTACCGTCAATTGGGCCTTTGGCGACGGGTTCACCACCACCGCCGTGAACGTCACCCACACCTATACGACGGCCGGGACTTACGTCATCAACCTCCAGGCTTTCGACGGCAACGATACCACGATTTCCACGCTTGGCATGAACATCTCCAACAACCGGCCGCCGATCATCGTCCTGACGGCGCCCGACCGCGTGAACGTCGGCTCGGTGGTGACCTTCTCGGGGGTCGGCTCGTACGACCCCGACGGGTTCCCGATCGCAGCGTGGCTCTGGGACTTCGGCGACCAATTCTGCACCGACCTCAACCCTTGCCAGTCCAGCCAGCCCGTCGCGACGCACCGCTACGACGTGGCCGGCATCTACCTCGTGCGCCTCACGATAAGCGACGGCATCTCCACGAGCACGGCCACCCACACGGTCAAGGTCAACGCGCAGCCGCTTGCCGTCTGCCCGCCGCCGATCCACACCGAGACCTCGCGCAACGTGACCTTCGACGGCTCGTTCTCCACCGACCCCGACCGCGATGACCTGCTGTTCCGCTGGAAGTTCGGCGACGGATTCGAAACCGACTACACGCTCTCCCCGATCACCTCGCACGTCTACCAGATCCCGAAACCCGAAGGGTACACGGCCCAGCTCATCGTCAACGACGGCCTCTGGACCAATGCCTGCGTCGTGACCGTCTATGTCGAGCTCATCAACGAGCCGCCGGTCGCCATCATCTGGTGCAGCGCAACGACGATCTGGCTTGGCGATGTCATCAAGTGCTCCGCCAATCAGTCGATCGACGAGTTCGAGCTGCGCTACGGCTGGGACTTTGACGCCGCCGACGGCGTGGCGTGCCAAGACGACTTCCGCCGCGATGTCTCGTACACGTTCGTCGCCCCCGGCCAATATACGATCACGCTGTGCGTCACCGACAACCGCGGCAAGGAAGCGGAGGCCACCTGGACCGTCGTGGTGAAAGAGAACCTCGGGTACTGCAACCAGAACTTCGACATGTCGCCCTTCCTGCGCCAGACGACCGCTTCGGCCGCGGGCAAGGACGCCGGCGCGTTCGATGCGTCCACGTCGGTCGGCGGCGGGAACACCACCGCGGTCAAGAAGGGCTGTTGGGTCGCCTATTCGATCGAGCTCAAGGTCAGTGACCAGGTCTTCGTCGACATCGACATCTCCAACGCGCTCGAGGGTAACGTGCTGGACATTCTCATGTTCGACGTCCCGAATTTCCTGCTCTACAAAGACCAACCGAAGCCCGTGCTCCCTCCGAACTCGCTTGACACGCGCTGCTTCAAGCCTGGCCTCGGCCTCACCGAGACGCACCTGCACTGCGAGTTCACTGGCCTCAAGGCCGGCACCCTGTACGTCGTCATCGACAACCGCGACCTGCCCGTGCTCACCGCGACCAACGGGCCGGTGGCCTTTACGCTCACCGCCAAGGAGCCCTGGCCGTCACCCTCGGGCATCAACCCCGCGCTCGTGCCCTACCTCATCGGCGGTGCCGGCGCCGCAGTGGTGCTCGTCGGGGTAATCTGGTACCTCGGGCGGCGCGCCGAGAAGACGTACTAGTGGCTCGCCTTGCCCTTCGAGCGGTCTTCAACGAACTCCACGAGCACGCCGTGGCACGACTCCGGGTGCAGGAATCCCACGAGGCAGCCTCGAGCTCCCACGCGCGGCACCTTGTCCACGAGGCGGACGCCCTGCCCTTGCGCGCCTGCAAGGGCCGCCTCGATGCCCTCGACCTCGAAGGCGAGGTGGTGGATGCCTTCCCCGCGCTTTTCGAGGAAGCGCGCGACCGTTGAGTCCGGCGAAGTGGGCTCGACAAGCTCCAGGCGCGCGTCGCCCGCCCGCAGGAACGCGGCGCGCACTTTTTGGCTCGCGACCTCCTCGACATGTTCGCAGCTTAAGCCCAGCACGCCTTCGAAGAAGCCCAGGGTCGTCTCGATCGAGCGGACGGCAATCCCGATGTGGTCGACCCGCCGAATCCCGCCCTTCCCCTTTCCCGGCGCGCCGCTCACCTCGGCGCAAATCCCGCGGCGGGGGATGAAGGTTGGCAGGTCACCGGGAGGCGCCTGCGCTCGATACGCTAAAATACGGCGGGGTGACCTGGCCAGACTTGTGTCCATGGCGCCTTCAGTACGACACCTGGTGTCCCACGCGCTTGCAGGCGCGCTCGTGCTTCCGTCGCTCTTGCTCCTCGCCATCACGGCCGGTCCTGCCGCCGCCGATCCGCCATGGGTCATCGACATGCCGGTTTCGGTCGTAAACGAGACGCGGATCTTGAACGCCTCCATCATCATCGAACAGGGCGGCACACTCACGGTCGAAAACGCAAGCATCCTCTTCGACCTTGCCACGGAGGGGAGCCTCAACATTACCGTCAAGCCCGGCGGGTCCCTGGTCGTCCACAACGGCACGCTGCGCGCGTCCGACACCGCGCGCGGCCAGCAGCGGCATTGGAACTTCCTGGTGTCCGGCCACCTGGAGCTGAGCGGAGCCGACATCAGCGACCTAAGGGGCGACGTCGGGGAGGGCGGCGTTGAGATCGACGGGAGCGACGCCCTCATCGAGGACTCGTTCGTGCACAACAACCGCTACTACGGCCTCTTCCTCAAATCGGGCGCGCCCCTCGTCCGCCGGACCATTTTCGACTTCAACGTGGTCGCCGTCTTCGTCCTGCCCGGCGCCTCCCCCGTGCTCGAAGACCTCACCATCCGCAATTCGACCTCGTTTGGCCTCAAGGTCAACGACGGCTCGCCGGTCGTGCGGAACATCACGGTGACCGGCAGCTCCAACTTCGCCATCGGCGCGATTGGGAGCATCCTCGACATCGTGGGGTGCCACATCTCGGGCGGTTTCGTCGGCATCGACGCGGCCCGCGGCACGACCGGGCGGATAAGCGCCTGCGAGATCCTCACGGTCGGCACCGGGCTGCGCGCCCAGGATTCTCCGGTCGCCATCACGAACTCGACGTTCTTCACCGCGGGCGTCGGGGTGAACGCGACCCATTCGGCAGTGCAGGTGACCTCCAACCAATTCCTCAACGTCGACGTGGGCGTCGTCGCACGCGAGGCGCCCGACGGGGTGGAGGGCGGGTCGGCGACCTTCAACAACTTCTCGGGACTCGGGGTCGGGCTCGAGATCCACAACCCGAACTTCTTCGCCTCGGACAACACCTATAGCCCGTCGATCACCTCGGCGCGGGTGTTCCACGAAGTCACGCTCTTCGTGGTCAACAGGGCGGGCGACCCGGTGCTGCGCGCGCTGGTCAACATCACCGATGCGCAGGGCGTGCGTGTATTCACGGGGCTCACCAATGATACCGGGGCTGTCGCTGCCACCCTCGAAGAGTACCGGCTGCTTGGAAACGGCACGCGCCTCAACTTAACACCGCACGCAGTCAGCATCGACCGCGCGGGTGCGCTCACCCTGACCACGGTCAACGCAACGTCCGACCACACGGAGCGGATCGCCCTCGTCGACAGCCCGCAGCAGGCCAGCCTTGCCGTCACCCGCGAGGCGCTCCTGCTCATCGCCGCGGTGTTTGGCGCTGCAGCCGCGATAAGCGCACTCGGCATGCGCGCGCGCAGGCGCGCCAAGACGCGCGGCGACAAAGAGGAGCGCACTGGCGGCGGCAGGCACCGCCGGGGACCCCGCGGCGGCCGCTGAGAGGGCGCGGCAAGCGGCGGCCAGCGGCGGCGGTTTTGAATACCTGGGCCTCGGATCGCGCGGCGCTTGGGAGGCGGTTTCCCCAAGGGTCGGTGGTCTAGCGGCTATGACAGCGCCCTTACAAGGCGCGGGTCGGAGGTTCGAATCCTCCCCGACCCACCTTTTCCCTTCTTCCGCCGGTCGCGTTCCGGCTTTGCGCTCGGGCAAACGCTTGCACGCCCAAAAAACGCGCTCGAGAATCGCGTGGATGAATACGTTTAAGAGCCGTTCCGCCGAATCGCCCCGCTAATGGACAATAGCGGGTACGTGGCCAAGGAGATTTTTTTTACCAAAGGTGTTGGACGCCACCCGGAAAAGCTGACCTCCTTTGAGTTGGGCTTGCGCAGCGCCGGAATTGCCGCGCTCAACATCGTCCGCGTCTCGTCGATCTTCCCGCCGTTTTGCAAAGTGATCGAAAAAGAAGATGGCTCCAAGCGGCTCAAGGCCGGGCAGGTCGCCTTCGTTGTGCTGGCCGAGACCTCGTCCAACGAGCCGCACCGGCTGGTGGGCTCCTCCATCGGCTGCGCGATCCCCGCCGACCCCTCGCAGTACGGCTACCTCTCGGAGCACCACGCGTACGGGATGAGCGAACAGAAGTGCGGAGACTACGCGGAAGACCTCGCGGCCTTCATGCTCGCCTCGACGCTAGGGCTCGTCGACGAGAACGCGATCAAGTGGGACGAAAACAAGAATGAGTGGCGGATCTCCGACAAGATCGTCACCACGCGCAACGAGACCGTCGTGGCCGAGGTCGCCGAAGACGGGCGTTGGACGACCGCGATCGCCGCGGCCGTGCTCCTGCTGTAAGGCGGCGCGCGCGTGGCGGCGCGCGTCGGCGCACCCCTACGTATCCCACGTGAAACCAAGGGTACAAGTAGCCGGCTCGCCACGTCGACCTCCCCCCGTGGAGGTTAAAAAAATGGCCAAGGTTGACTCGATCAGCAATGTAGGGATCTTTGTGACGAATCAAAAGCGCGCCCGCGATTTCTACACCAAGAAGCTCGGGCTCAAGGTCGTGGGCGGCATGCCCGACTGGGGCTACCTCGAGCTTGCGGTGAAGAAGGGCGGCAAGGACGCCGTCCTCAACCTGTGGACGCCCAAGGCCTGGGGGCTTTCCGCGAAGGATGCCAAGAAGAAGGTCGGCGTGACCACCGGCGTGGGCTTCAGCACCGATAACTTCGAAGGGACCGTCGAGTCGTTGCGCAAGAAAGGCGTCAAGGTCGACACCTGGTCGGAAGGGGAGGACTACCACATGGCGACCGTCCACGACCCCGACGGCAACGGCCTCTTCATCTCGTCGGACACGAAGAAGAGCAAGAAGAGGCCCGGCATCACGGGGCTCGACTTCGTCACGATCTCGTCGAGGAACTCGAAGCGCTCGGGCGCGTTCTTCCAGAAGGCGCTCGGCCTCAAGAAAGTCGGGCGCGACTGGGCGGTCTACAAGGCCTCGGCCGGCGGCACTTCGCTCATGCCGTTCACCCCCAAGAAGTCGAACTACAAGCGGGTCTCCGACTACAAGGCCGACCTCGCCGCCATCGGAGAGGACACTGCGATCATGCTGTCGACGAAGGACCCCTACGGGCTCGAGAAGCAGCTCAAGAAGCGCGGCGTGAAATTCGAATCTCCGATGGAGCAGCAGGACTGGGGCGGAATTTCAGCGAACATCTTCGACCCGGACGGGAACAAGTACATGCTGTTCAAGCCCGGGCGGCCCTAGCCGCTCCTCGAAGCCTCAACCGCCGCCTAAAGGCTGCGCACAATCGCTGCGGCAAACTCGCTCGTCTTGACCGGCTCCACCGGCGGCTCGAGCTGGCGCGCGAAGTCGTAGGTGACGACCTTCGCCTGGATCGTCGCCTCGAAGGCGCGCTCGATCGAGTCGGCGGCCTCCCTCCACCCTAAGTGGCGCAGCATCATGCAGCCGGAGAGGATGACCGATCCGGGGTTCACCTTGTCTAGGCCAGCGTACTTGGGCGCGGTGCCGTGCGTCGCCTCGAAGAGGGCGGCGCTGTCCCCCACATTGCCCCCGGGCGCGATGCCGAGGCCGCCCACCTGCGCGGCCGCCGCGTCCGACAGGTAGTCGCCGTTGAGGTTCGGCGTTGCGAGCACCTGGTACTCGTCAGGCCGCAGGAGCAGCTGCTGGAACGCGCTGTCGGCGATGCGGTCGTTGATGAGGACCTTGCCTGAGGGGACCTTGCCGCCGTACTTTGCAAGGTCGGCCTCCGGCACCGTCTTGTCGCCGAACTCCTTCGCGGCGACCTCGTAGCCCCAGTCCCGGAACGCCCCTTCGGTGAACTTTTGGATGTTCCCCTTGTGGATGAGCGTCACCACCGTGCGCTTGTACTCGATAGCGTGCTCGACCGCCTTCCGGACGAGCCGCTTGCTGCCAAATTCGGAGATTGGCTTTATCCCGATCCCCGAGTCGGGCCGGATCTTGGCGCCCATCTCCTTCGTGAGGAATTCGAGCACCCTCTTCTGCTCGGGGCTGCCCGCCTTGTACTCGATGCCGGCGTACACGTCCTCCGTGTTTTCGCGGAAAATCACGATATTGACTTTCTCGGGGGCCCTCATCGGGGAGGGGACGCCCTTGTACCAACGGACCGGCCGGATGCACTGGTAGAGGTCGAGGTCTTGGCGCATGGTCACGTTGAGCGACCGGATGCCGCCGCCCACCGGCGTGGTGAGCGGCCCCTTGATGGCCACCTTGTACCTGCGCACCGCGTCGATGGTCTCCTGCGGCAGCCAGTCGCCGACCTTGGCCTTCGCCTTCTCTCCGGCGAGCACCTCGTGCCAGACGATCCACCGCTTGCCGCCGTAGGACTTCTTCACGGCCGCGTCGAAGACTGACCTTGACGCCCGCCAGATGTCGGGGCCCGTCCCGTCCCCCTCGATGAAGGGGATCACCGGGTCGTCGGGCACCTGGAGCTTTCCGCCCTTGACTTCGATCGAGTGGCCGTCGGGCGCGCCTGCCACAGGGAACCCCCCGCTTCCTAGTTCTTCGCGATGTCCGGGAAGTGCTGCTCCACCACGCGCTCCATTTCCTTGTCGGAGAGCGAGGTCGTGCGCCCTTCCTCGAAGATCTTCATGATGTCGGTGTAGAGCGTCTGCACGCGCGGGTCGTCCTTGCCGATTTTATGCCCGCCGGTCAGGCGGTAGTGCGAGTTCAGCCAGAACGCGATCCCGGCCGTCCCCGAGTACGATGTGATCCCCACCCCCGGGGGCACCGAGAGCAGCTTCTCAGTGTCGAACGGCAGGTACATCTCGACATTCTTGAGCACGCCGTCGGCGTGGATGCCCGCGCGTGTGATCGCGAAGTTCTTGCCCGTGATCGGCTGGAACTCCGGGTTCACGTACCCCAGGTCCTTCTCGTAGTAATTGGCGATCTCCGTGATGACCCGGGTGTCCATGTGGTCGAAGGTGCCGCGGATGCCTGCGTACATGAACACCATCATCTCGAGCGAGATGTTCCCCGCGCGCTCGCCGATGCCAAGCAGGGTGCAGTTGTTGCGCGCCGCACCGTACATCCAGGCCGAGGTCGCGTTGGCGATCCCAAGGTTCAGGTCCTGCTGGCCGTGAAACTCGAGCCACTCGGAGGGCACGTCGCAGACTTCGCGCAGGATGTACACGAGCTTGGGGATCGACCGCGGCAGCGCCGCAACGTCCCACGGAACGCCCACGCCGACCGTGTCGGGGAAACGGATGACCACGGGCCTCGAGTACTTCTGCGACAGCCGCATCAGGCTGCGCACAAACGGCACGACGACGCCGAAGGTGTCCGCGCGCGTCGAGTCCTCGAGGTGGCAGCGGCACCCGTAGCCCGCCTTCAGGACTTCTTCGACAAGCTCGAGGTACCCGTCGATGACTTCCTTGCGGCCTTTCGACCCGTACTTGTAGAAGAGGTGGTAGTCGGAGATCGAGGTGAGGATGCCCGTCTCGTCAAGTTCGAGGCCCGTCTCGGCCTTGATGGCCTTCGAGGTGTCGGCAAAGAGCTTCACATCGGGCTTGGCGGCGCGGATCCACGCGGTCACTTTGGGCATTCCGCCCATCCGCAGGCACTCCTTAACGGCGTCGATATCGCGCCTGGTGTAGAGGAAAAACTCGGACATCGAGATCTTGTTCATCGGGCCGCCCATGCGCTTGAGCATCCCGTAGAGTTTCACCATCTGCTCGGTCGTGTAAGGCTCGCGCGCCTGCTGGCCGTCGCGGAACGTCGTGTCGGTGATCCAGAGGTCCTTGGGGACGCTCACCGGCAGCGTGACGCCGTCGATGGGCATCACCGGCGCGGTCGACCAGGGGAAGATGTCCTTGTAGAGGTTGGGCTCCTTGATGTCGACGATGCCGATGTCGGGCATGTCGATCGCCTCCCGCTTCACGAAGGAAACGAATTCCTTCTGTGTGCGCTCGTTGCGATCCAAACGTGCCCGCTCCGTCGCGGCGCCAAAGTGCGCCGCTGGCTCGATCACGATCACATTCCATCTAATTGAGTGTTGATGTATTGCTTCGCGGCCGAAGGGCAAGGCCAGAGTGCCATTTCTTCGCCGATCGCGCCGAAGGTTCACTTCGGAAACCGCCCGCGTCCGGCCGCCTGGCGCGCGCGAGTCGGCCGCGAACCTTTATGGGGCCTTTCGCGGCTCGCCGCTCCGGTTCCCTTGGCGGCGGCACTTCTCACGGGCGACCAGCGCAATGCGGCCGACCGCCTGGTGGCCTCGATGCCCGACTGGACGCGGATCTATGGCGTCGTGGAACAGAGCGAACGGACCAAGGCGCTGAAGGCCGCGCACCCGTACGACGTGAACGTCGAGGAGATCGGCCGCTCGAGGTCGGGCAGACCGGTCGAGGCCATCACGGTCGGCCGCGGGCGCATGACGGTGATGTTGCTCGGGTTCCCGCACCCCGACGAGGGCGTGGGGGCCCTCATGGCCGACCACGTGCTGAAATTCGCGGTCGAGAAGCCCGACTCGTTCCGCCACCTCGACACGCGCCTTGTGGTCGTGAAGTGCTGGGACATCGACGGCGCCTTCCTCAACGAGGGGTGGTTCGGCGGGACGTCCTCCCTCGAGCAGCAGGCCAAGACCCACTTCCGGCCCCCGGCGGCGATGCAGATGGAGTGGACGTTCCCCGTCGAATACAAGTCGCACCGGTGGAGCGAGGTGCCGCCTGAGACCGAGGCCGTGCGGCGGTTGGTCGACCGCGAGCGCCCGCACCTCATGTTCGGGCTGCACAACGCCGCGTTCAATGACCCGTACTTCTACCTCTCGAGGGAGGCGCCCGACGCCTACGGCGCGCTCACCGAGGCCGTTGAGGCCGAGCGCCTCCCGATGAGCGACCGCTCCCCCGACGTCCCGTTTGAAGTCCCCTTCGCGCGCGGGATCTTCAAAATGTACGGGCTGCGCGAGTACTATGACTACTACGAGAAGTTCACGCCCGAGCGCCTCAAGCACCTGAAGCGCGGGGCATGCTCGGACGAGTACCTCGCCGCCACGGTGCCCCACTCCTTCTCCTTCAACGCAGAGGTGCCCCGCGCACTCGACCGGCGCCTGCGCGACAAGACGGCCACCTCGCGCGAGCTGCGCCAAGTCGTCCAGGCGCGCATGTTCCAGCACAACGCGGAGATGAAGCGGATGGATGTCGAGCTCACGCCGCTCATCGAACGCCAAGGCACCCTGGGGTCGCTGCTCAAGGAGTCGGTGCGCCAGCACATCGAGGAGGCGCGCGCTCGGGCGCAGGAGTCGACCAACGAGGTGGCCACCGACCCGCAGTACGCGCGCGCGGCAACCGTCGCCGATGTATTCGAAAACGAGGTCGTCGGGCCCTTCGACGACATGCTCGTCCTCGGCGAGGGGTGGCGCGCGGCTTCGCAGTACGCCGCCGAGGGCGACCCGCAGGCCAAGAAGGCCGTCTCGGCGCTCTCCGCGCGGATCACCGGGCTCGCGGCCGTCGTGCAGGGCAAGAGCAAGTTCGAGCCCGTGCCCCTCAAGCGCAGCGCGGGCGTGCAGCTGCGCGCGCTCATGGCGCTCATGGGGTGGCGGGCCAACGTGATGGGCCTTTGACCTTACGGGGAAAGCTCGCGGCGCCCCGCCTTGGCAAGCTCCTCAACGTACGCCTGGTCGACCTCCAAGCCGAACCCCGGCCGGTCGAGCGGGTAGAGGTACCCGTCCTCGAAGGCGGCCCCGCCCTTTGCCACATCGCGTTCGAAGTCGAAGTGGCTGTCCAAGTCGGCGTATTGGATGTTGCGCTGCGAGCAGGCGAAGTGGAGCCCCGCCGCGACCGACACGATGGACTCGGACATGCACCCGACCATCACCGGGATGCCCCCCGCCTGCGCGACGGCGTTCACGCGCAGGGCCCCGGTGATTCCGCCGGTCTTCATGAGCTTGATGTTGATGAGGTCGGCCATCTGGCCCGCCGTCACGACAAAGGTGTCCATGATGCTCTGCACGCTCTCGTCGGCCATGATCGGGACCGAGGAGGCGCCCGTGACCTCCTTCAGCTGGCCGAGCTCCCCCGAGGGGGTCGGCTGCTCGACGAGCTCGATGTCCACGCCGTGGATGTTCTCGAGCGCGTCGACGACCCGCAGCGTGGTGGCAACATCGTAGCCCTGGTTGGCGTCCAACCTGAGCAGGATCTCCTTGCCGACCGCCTCGCGCACCGCGATCGCTCGGCGGATGTCGTCCTCCGGGTCAAGGCCGCACTTGAGCTTCAGCACCTTGAATCCCTCCTCGACATAGCCCCGAGCCTTGGCCACCGTCTCCTCAAGCGGCAGGATGCCGATCGAGATGGAGGTCTGGATGCGGTCTTTGAAGCCCCCGAGGATCTTGGTGAGCGGCAGCCCCGCCTCCTTCCCTAGGATATCGTAGAGCGCGAGGTTTACCCCCGCCTTGGCCGTCAGGTTCCCGCCGACGACCTCTTCCATGATGTAGTTCACGCGGTTCACGCGGTGGGCGTCCTCACCCACGACCCGTGGCGTGAGCTTCTTGAGGGTCTTCATCACGCTCTGGGGGGACTCGCCGGTGACCTCCTCGTCGGGGCAACAGTTGCCCCACCCGACATCCCCGTCGGCGGTGGTGAGGCGCACGAGGATGTTCCAGGCGTCCTCCTCCACTTCGTAGGCGACGCGGAACGGCTCCTTGAGGTGGAGCTTGGTCGGGAATACATCGACGGCGCGGATCGCGGAGCGCATGGGGCTCGGGATCGCGCTCGGCCGGAGATAAAGCGTGGCGCTCTCCGAGAGCGCTCGACGGCCGCGCCTGTCCGATTCCCCCAGTCATTCTCGGCGGTTCGCGAGAGCGCCCCAGCGTGCGGCTGTCCACCCATAGATGACGTGAAGGGCGGAATAATATAACGGAGCCAGGCATGATAGAGGATGCCGCTATTGAGGCATCCAGCATGGCACAGAACAAGCCCCGAAGATCGCCGCGCAAGAGCAAATTGGCCGAACGTTTCGAGGCCGCCGGCTACGCCCTCGAGGAGACCGAATACGAGGTCATCCCGCCCAGGGGGGCGCACTTCGACTTGCGGAGGATGCTCGCCCGGGTCGACCGTGCTTACTTCGGGGGCAACCGGCCGTTCGCCCTGCCGGAGGTGGCGTGGGCCCCCCTCGACGCGCACAACGCATGGGCAGTTTACGTGCTCAAGGACGACCAGATCCTGATCGAGAAGTCGCTCGACAACCCGGAAACCCCGGCCTTTGTGATCGAATACCTGCTCTTGCACGAGCTGCTGCACCTCGTCCACCTGCCGTCGGAGGCCAAAGGCGAGCCGGAGTGGCACACGGAGACCTTCGAGGGCGAGCTTGCCAAGTTTGCAAAGGGTGAGGACGCCGAGGGGTGGCTCGACCGGCGCCTCGGCAAGGAACTCCGGGCCAAGGCGCGGCGCACGCCGCGACCGGACAACACGTGACGAGGCGCGCAGGCGCGCGAATCAGCCCCTCTAATTCTCCATTCGACACGTTTAAGAGCAAGCGCCCCTACATCGCGCCTGCAGAAATCGATGGGACTTCACCGTGGACCGGCGCAAACGACCCGCGGAACTTTCAACACGGCGCCTGCCCCCCGCAACGCCGGACAGACGCGCGACCAAGCCTTGAGGTGACCTTTACCCGTTGTCAGGTAGCCTAGAAGAGACGCTTCCAGTCACACCCGCCCAGCGGCGCTTCCTCTGGGACGGCGTGGGCAACACCATTTTCACCCAGATGCGCAACGTCGGCCGCGAGCTCAAGGTAAAGAAGCTCTTCGCGAAGTTCGAGGGTGGCAACCCCACCGGGACCCAGAAGGACCGCGTGGCCTACCAGCAAGTCTATGACGCGTTCCAGCGCGGCTTCGAGGTCATCGCGCTGGGCACCTGCGGCAACTATGGCACGGCGATGGCGAATGCCGCCTACCAGAACGGGATGAAGACGATGGTTTACATCCCGAAGGACTACCACACGCGCCGCAGCGAGGAACTTACCCAGATGGGCGCCGAGATCGTGTGGGTCGAAGGAAAGTACGAGGACGCCGTGGCAAAAGCCGGCGAAGACGCGCGCGCCCGCGGCTGGTACGACGGCAACCCAGGCGACCACGCGGCCCCCCTCGGCCTGAAGGCCTACGGGGAGATCGCACGCGAGATCTTCCGCTCCATGCGCCGGGTGCCCGAGACGGTCTCGGTCCCGGTCGGCAACGGGACGACGCTCGCGGGGGTGTTCGCGGGCTTCAAGGAACTCAAGGCGCAGGGCCGCACCGCCGAACTGCCGCGAATGATTGCAGGGTCGTCCCACCGGGGCAACCCGATCATCGCCTCCTTCAAAGCCGGTCGCGACAAAGTCGAAGACCTGCGTCCGGAGGAGCTGCACGAGACCGCGATCAACGAGCCGCTCGTGAACTATCACTCCTTCGACGGCCAGCTGGCGCTCGACGCGCTCCACGAATCGGGCGGCTTTGCCGAGTACGCGAGCGACCGCAACATGATCGACTACGCGCGGATGATCCGCGAGCAGGAGGGGATCAACGTCTTGCCGGCCTCCACCTCGGGCCTGCGCGCGCTCTTGAAGACCCTCGAAGCCCACAGCGAGCTTGCCGAGGGCGACCATGTGGTTATTTTGACCGGACGGCGATGCTGACCGTACCCGGGGCACTTGGGATGGCGGCACGCAAAACGAAGGAGAAGAGCCAACGCCGGCCCAAGGCCAAGGCGCCGCCAAAGCCCAAGCGCGCGCCCTACGGCGCCTTGGATTTCCAAAACGCCAAGATCGGCACCGAAGACGCAAACGCCGTGGTCCTCTGCGAGGGCGCGCTTGGCACCCCGACGGGCAAAACCGGCAATGGATTGGTGCGCCGCTCGCGCCGGTTCACCATCCGCGGCGTGATCGACTCGCGCTTTGCCGGCCGCGACGCCGGCGAGGTGCTCGACGGCGTGAAAAATGGCATTCCCATCTACGCCTCGGTTGACGAGGCCCTGAAGGCGGACCCCTCGATCCGGTCGATGATCTTCGGGCTGGCCACCGACGGCGGGATGCTGCCGAAGGAACTGCGCCCGCACCTGCGCCGCGCAATCAACCGCGGGCTCAACATCGTGTCCGGGCTGCACGAATTCATCTCGGACGACCCCGAGTTCGCCCCGCTCGCGCGCAAGAAGCGCGTCGATGTGTTCGACATCCGGAAGCTCCCGCTGCTACGTCCCCCGAACTTTTTCACGGGGGCGATCGAAGGCGTTATGGCGACGGTCATCGCCGCGCTTGGCACCGATTCGGCGATCGGCAAGCGCACGACGGCGTGGAAGATCGTCGAGGCCCTCGAGAACCGCGACTACAAGGCGGAGATGGTCGCCACTGGCCAGACCGGGATCATGCAAGGGGCGAAGTACGGCTTCGTGCTCGACTCCACCGTAAACGACTATGTGGCCGGCGAGATCGAGTGGGCAGTGGTGCAGTGCGACCGAAACGCGCACCCGGACGTGATTGTGTTGGAGGGCCAGGGGGCGCTAACGCACCCGGCGTACCCGGGTGGCTTCGAGCTGATCGCCGCGGGCCGACCCAAGGGCATCGTCGTCCAGCACGCGCCCTCGCGCAAGACGCTCGACGGGTTCCCGGCCTACAAAATGGCCGACCTTGGCCGGGAGATCCAGCTGCTGGAGTCGTTTTCGCAGCGGCCGGTGATCGGCATCACGCTGAACCACGAGGACATGACGCGGGAGCAGGTGGATGCCACCGTGCGCGAGTACGAAGCGCGCTTCCACGTCCCGACCTGCGACCCGCTGTGGCACGGCGCCGACAAGATCGCCGCCGAGGTCGAGCGCCGTTTCCTGCACAGGTAGGTGCCCGCCCTTGAGCGAGCTCCCCCTCCACTGCTTCAACTCGATCACCGTCCACCCGCCGGAGCTTGGCGACGACTGGGTCCGCGCGACCATCGAGGTCGACCCCGTGGGGCGCCCCGAGGGAGAGGCGGAACTGCGCTACAAGTATCAGGAGGACTTGCCGGCCCGCGGCTCGAAGGAGTTCGAGGACCTCGAGTACCTGATGGGCCTCACCGTGCTCTGCCCCCTCGTTAATTATTCCCTGTTCACAAAGGAAATCCGCCTCAAGTACCCCCTCGACCCCCGCGACCGCCACCTGTTCGAAGATTTCCTGGCGATCCAGTCCCGCGAAACGCT
>JBGQKI010000005.1:0-110926 GCA_041499475.1 Thermoplasmata archaeon | reverse complement strand
CGACGGTTGGATCACGAACCCCCTGAGCAACGACACCGACGGCGATGGCCTCCCGGACTCGGTCGAGGTTGGCGGGTGGGGTGACGCAGACAATTCGACCAGGACAAACCCCACCAACCCCGACACGGACGGGGATGGGCTTCCGGACGGTTGGATTGACGGCTGGTCGTACCCCTTTGCTCACGGAAATCAGAGCTATAACGTCAGCCTAAAGGATGGGATCAAGCAACCTTGGGAGGGCGAGGACCTGAACCTCGACGGGGCCGTCAACACTTCGGCCTTCGCGGTGGATCGGGCGAACGCCGCTCGCTCGACCGGCGGCGAGACGGACCCCAACAACCGCGATACGGATGGCGATGGGATGCCAGACGGCTGGGAATTGTGGGTGCGGGACTTCAATTCATCGTACGCGTGGGGCAACGACCCGCTGATCTTGAATCCACGCGCGAACGATTCGGAGACGGACAGCGACGTCAACAGGACCACCTACGCCGCCGACCCCGACGGGTTAACCAACCTGCAGGAGTACCTCTCGGACACATCTCCGTTCTGGGCGGACACGGATAACGACTACATTCGGGACGGCGACGAGGCTAATGTGACCCTGCGTACGGACGTGCCCGTCGGCTTCCGCAACTCGACGAATTTCGCATCCGCAAACGGATCGAGCTGGGTCTACTATGACCGTAACCCCTACGACCAGGCGGCCGGGACTGCATATTGGTGGAACACGACCGAGACCAACGTATCGGAGAACTATCCGGGCAGCCTGTTTTTCGGCGCGAGGCTGGTCAAGACAATCGCCGACGGCGGCGCTGTCCTCTACAACCCGTCGCTCGACCGTCTATACGTCTGGGAGGCTGGCTCCGAGTATGCCTACACCGGGAGCGACGCATACCACAACGGTACGGTCCATGTATTCATGCCCGGAACCTCGGCGAGTGTCAACACGGCCGTGCACACGCAACGAGGATTCGAGGGGCAGGAGTTCCTTGGCGACATGAACCCCCTCGTGCGTGATTCCGATGGCGATGGAATCCTCGATGGGTGGGACGGGCCGCGATATGGGAATTCGAATCGATGGTGGGAGGATCGAGATGGGGATGGCATGATCAATGCGCTGGATACGGATTCCGACGGTGATGGCATTCCCGATGGGGTCGAGTTCTCACAGGGCGGTCCGTCGTTCATGCCGGAATTGGGGGCAACCAACCCCTATGAGCCGGACACCGATCATGACGGGGTCAGTGACGCAAACGACACCAAACCGCTCGATTTCGACAATGATGGCGAGACGGGGTTCGGTGCATTCAACGACTCCTGGGGGACCTGGTCGGCGTTTGGGGGCATGGAGGCGGCATACTTCAACGCGCAACTCGGAAGGTCCCTTGCCTGGAACAATCCCGATAGCGACGGGGATGGGGTGCCGGACGGGACGGAAGACGCCAACCACAACGGGCACTGGGACGCGAATGAAACCAACGCGCTCGACGTCGATACGGACAACGACGGGCTTTGGGATGGCCCGGACGTTTACAATGGCTCGCCCGTCATCGTGGAGGCCGAAAACGCGACCGCGCGCTCGACGGGCGTGATTGTCCAGGCGGGATCGGGGGCTAGCGGCGGAAATTACACAAACTGGACGGGCTACGTCGAGAACGCTACCTACCTTCTCAATTTCGCGCCCGCATACTACCGATTGGAGCTTGCGGTCGCCGACGACGCACCTCCGTCGGATCCGTGCTGCCCGGGAAGGAACGTGACCATCGAGGTGTATCTCGATGGCATTCTGCTGAACAAATCGCTGCTCTCCGTCGACTCGTCCATCCATCTTCCTAATGTGGTCTTTATCACAGTCTCTCCGCTTCCAATCTGGAACGCCACAAGCCATGCGCTCGTATTGACCGCAATTCGGGCGGACTCTGATTACCGCCTTCACCTAGACTACCTCCGTCTCACTCCGTATCACCCCGGCGAATGGAATGCCTCGGCCGGAGCGCTGAAGCGCGATTCGGATGGCGACGGTGTGGACGACGGCGCCGAGCGAGGGCTCGTCACGGCGCTCGTCCAAGCAAACACAAGCCAGGTGCTGGGGACGGACATCGCCGTGTTCAGATACGCCCCTTATCTTGCGCTCTCGTCGGCATCGGCCACGGACACCGACGGGGATGGCCTGCCCGACGGTTACCAGCGCATAGTGAACTCCACCCGAATCGAGGCCGAGGCCAGCACCTACACGAACGCCAATTTGTACACCGGGGGCGGGATTACCGGGCTCACGACCAACACGACGAGCATCAATAACGCGAGCATCGCCTTCTCGCAGCTCCTCGACCCCGGGTACTACGAACTCCTGGGGATGTTCAACCGGTACGGTTGCCAAGCTCCGGCCCCGCCGGGCTCGGACTGCACGAATCCCACCTTCCAAACGGATGTACTCCTTTCAGGACAGCTCGTGGGCCGGGGTCAGATTACGCTGCCGGATTCGGCCTGGCACCTGTCGATGGCCGGGGCGTTCTATGTCCGCCAGCGCGGGACGTTCGAGGTGCGAGTGCTTGAGCGCTATAACGTGTCCTTCGCCCACAACTTCACTGTGGATTACTTCCTTCTCAATAGGTTCGAGGTCGGCGAGCGGTGGATCGGCACCAATCCGAACGATCCGGATACAGACCGCGACCTCGTTTCGGACGGGACAGAATTCCTGCAAATGACGGACCCGCTGAAGGCTGACACCGACGGCGACGGTCTCCCCGACTCGCAGGAGGCCCCCTACCTTGGCGACTATGATGGCAGCACGTGGAACGAAAGCATCACGGGGGCGTTGAATTACACGGACGCGCACTCGGCGGATCGGGACCGCGATGGCCTCAGCGACGGGCATGCGAACGAGTCAACGGTTGTCTTCCGGACGAATGCGACGCGTGCGATGTACAACGAGACGGGGGTCTGGATTGCTGTCGACCTCAACGGCACGGGTTTGCTCTCGACCTTTGTTTATAACGCCTGGGTCACGGTCAACCTTTCAAATGTGACAGCCATCACATTCTGGACGCGGCTCGGGGGTAATATCTCGCGCCCCGCGACAACGCCAGAAGGATATCCGCTCTACAAGAACGGCTCGTGGGTCTTCATCGACCTACCCGGCTCGGCTGATGTGCGCTTTGTCTCAGTGTCTAGTTCCCAACTCCCGGCGAACGCAACCGCGAGCACGACCAACCCATACTACATGCTCGCGTACCGCGAATCGCTGAATTGGTCCCTGATGCTCAACACGGACCCCGACGACGACGGTCTAATCGGGCTGAGCGACCCCTGCCCGCTTGTCTTTGACTGCGATGACGACGGGATTGGCGATGGGGCCGAGCGGGCGAACGGAACCGATCCACTCAATCCGGACACGGATCGGGATGGCTTGTGGGACGGCCCCACCATAGGCAACCACATTGGCGAGTGGGTGAACAACTCCAATCCGCTCCTAAACGACACCGACAAGGATGGGTTGCTCGATGGGCCATGGAACGCGACGACCGGTCAGCTCGGGGAGTTCAATTCCTCGACCGACCCCACGAAGTGGGACACCGACGGGGACGGGATGCCCGATGGGTGGGAGGTTGCAAATGGGTTCAACGCAACCAACGCGACGGACGGTTGGATGGACAGGGACAAGGATGGATTGAACAACACGCTGGAGTACTCGTATGGCAGGCCTGATGGCTGGGAGGAGGCAAATGGCACCTGGCTAAACGGCACCAACGTCTCTTACTGGGACACGGACCACGACGGGTTGCCAGACGGCTGGGAAGACCACCGGTACGGGCTTGACCCGCTCAACGCCTCCGATGCGGCATCGGACACCGACGGCGACGGGCTCAATGCCACCGCCGAGTATCGTCTCGGCCGTCCCGGCAATTGGGACGAGGCATCCCAGGGCCCATACTGGAACGGCTCAAACCCAACAACGAACGACACGGACGGCGATGGAATTCTCGATCCCAATGAGACCAATAATGGTAACTATGATGTGGACGGCGACGGCATCCCGAACTGGCGCGATCTTGACTCCGACGGGGATGGGCTAAATGACACCGTCGAAAATACCGGCTGGGATGTCACGATCTTCGCATGGCCCTCTTGGTGGAAACTCGTCGGACTTAATCGGACCACAATGGAAACCCGGCATGTTACGTCAGATCCCTACGCGTCGGACGAAGACAGCGATGGCGTAACCGACTTCTATGAGCACCTAAACGGGACAGACCCCAGGAGCAATGATACGGATCAGGACGGCATCAACGACGGGCTCGAATCTCCTGACAATCGGACGTGGCCGGAGGACGCCAACCCTGAAATCGTCTCGTGGAACCTCAGCGTGGCCCGCGGTTGCACGGACGACGGCCGCTGCGTCGGGCCGTTGGACGCTGTTTTCAATCCGGTGGGTTGGTTCTTGGCGACCGCGGCCTCCACATACTGGTGGAATCTGACTGTTCATGTACGGGACAACGCCGGCGTGCGCCGCGTTCTGGGGTTCTCATTCAAACCGGCGGGTGAGAACATCTCCTGCGAGTACTTCCCGACCGCGAGGCTCACGGACCAGAATTGTTCTCTTTACTTCCACGCGGATCTTGCGGGGAAGGCCCAGATCGATTTCTCCAACCTCTGGACTGTCTTTGTAGTGGACAGGAATGACAACGTCAAGTCGACGCAATTCCGCTCGGGATGGGCCGTCGGAATAATCCAATGGGCAGGTGAAGGGTTCACGAAGGTGTTCGCTCAGGACAGCCCGTCATATCCCTTCTTCCTCGGGCTCGATGAAGGCGCTGTCGAGGGGATGCTCAACTTCGCATGGGGGTTTGTGACTGGCCCTCTCGGGTTTTTCGAGCTGATCGGGTCGGGGGGCCGGACAGTTGACCAGGGGCACACGCAGACGACGCTTGCCTACGTTAACTCCACGGTCAATTTCATCGAGACGCTTGCGCGGCTCAAAACTGATTTCTTCGGGATCTTAACGGATTGGGCATATGAAGCTGCGATGACGGAGAGCATGATCTTCAATCCCTATGCCATGAACAGCACGGACTTGGCAGCCGCCAGCAGTTCAAGTTCGACTAACACGGGTCCCGTGATACGACTCTTGTGGAACGCTACGCTGGACTCCATATGCGGAGGGCCTAGAAACGTCCCGTGCTTTGGGCCCGGTAACTCCTCCAACTGGGCGAAATTCGAAGCCGGTCATTCGGCCGGGATCATCATCGGGACCATTGCGGCCCTTGTCGTGACGATCGCCGCCTCGCTCGGTGTTTCTGAGATTCTCGCCCCCGAAGCCGCCATCGGTGAAGATGCGACGGTGCTCCGCGGAGGTGCCCTTCTCGATGACGGTGCGCGGGTTGCGCCGGGGATCGACCCTGGCGTGCTCGACAGCCTCGGCGCCGACGCCGCGCGCGTCCCCAAGGTGACCGCCTACGCTCGACTTACGGGCGAGCTCAACGCGCCAATAGATTCCGAGGATTTCCTCCTAGCGGCGACCAGGCTCGGAACAGGTCGCGCCCAGGCGGTTTATGGGAAGCTTTTCTCGCCCGAGTTTAGCGGGGAGCGCCCGATGTGGATGCTTCGGCAAAAAGCGGGTGCTCAGGTGGGCGTGATGGAGGTCGATCCCGCGTATCAATCGTTGGTCGACTCGATTGCGCCCTTTGCGGAGGATGTCGATGCAGATTCGTTGCGGGCGGCAGCTCAGGCGACCAGAACTCATCCCCAATTCTGGTCGGACGTGGCACGCGGGATTCCGAGCAATTTGGTGAAGGAAGGGGCCAATTTCTATGAAAGTGTACTCGGCGGCGGGATGGATCACGCGAGCTTCGTCTCGAAGTTTGTGGATCCGGCCTCCGGGCGCGTCCTAATTCGCTTCGACGATCTTGTGTCGAAAGGGTTGGGAGGCCACGAGGCTCGGGTTTATCCGTTCGCTCGAGATGACGTTTCACGACCCACGGGGTGGGTTTTCGAGCGCGACACGAACGGCAACCTCGTGTCGTGGGGCGAGGACCCCAATCCATTCAGTCGGATCAGGCAAATAATGGGGGACGGCGATTGGGAGAATGACAAGGTGGGAATGGCGCGAGAGGTTTACGCTCGGATAGACCTCCCGCAATCGGTGCCGACGGTAGACGGAGAATCAGTTACTTGGGATCAATCCGCGGGTCGCATCGACTTCACAGCGAAGGACGCGAGCGGAAAGGTTCGGGGGCAGTACGATGCGGGAAAGCACACGGCATTCGAAGTCGCGACAAAGGGGGTCAATGACGAGCCCGCGCTGAAAACCTTCGACGACGGCGATAGGGTCACGGTCTTGCTGTCGAAGCAGGATTACTTCGAGGATCCTGCGATGAGTCCCAAGGAGGGCACTGCGATAAGTTACATGCGTGGATACAACAAGGCTATTTCGGATCCGACCTTCGCCACGAGCACTACGATGGACCTGAGATCCGGTACCTGGTGCGTCAACGTCGTGCACAACAGCAAAACCTTGACAATCCTTTTCAGGTGGTATCCCGGATTCGTCCCGCCTGTTTGAGGAGGCCTCCCGATGTCCACCAGTTTCGGAACATGGGTCGCATTAGGACGGCGGAGCGACGACCCCTCAAAAGAAGTCGGGGAGCAGGCCCGTTTTTTGCTGCCAAGGCTTGGAAAATTGTTCAAGGTGAAAGTGGTATCCGCAAGGCGCGCAATACCGGGGGTTGAGGGATCTGAGGAGGCGCCAGATCCATCGGGAATCTTGAGAGGTGAGGGCGATGGCCCTCGCTGGGAGCCGACCCAACTCATCGTGGACCTCTCGCACGGAGCCAACGGCCGTTCTTTCGGGCACACCCTGTATATGCCCGCCGATGACATAGCCTTCTATGGTGTTGGGGTCGATTCGACCCTGCCGCCGCGCCTCTCAGAGGCGGTGAGTTGCGCCATCGTGTGGGACGATCGATTCCTCGATGGCCGATGGCTCAAGGATACCGACGGTCAGAAGTTTTACCGGCGGACGATGGAGCTGCTGTTGCACGAGGTGGCGCCCCTCCGCCTCATGGATGGGTATAGGGATTACCCGGATGACTGGAGGCAAGAAATCACCGCCCGGTTTGTGCACTACAAGGATCCCGAAGTCTTCGTGCGGTCGTTCCTCCTGGCGACGGCCGGGGATGGGTCGGTTCGTGACATTTTGGGCGCCCTTCGAGAATGGGCGGCGGACGGCGCGCTCGAGGAGGCCGCCCGCATGGCTGCTGCTCCAGAGGAGCCATTCCGGTCAAGGACTGGGGAGTTCGACCCCTTCAAGCCGCTGCGGTTTACTGCCGAAGGCGGGGTTATTCTCGAGAAGTATCGGTTGTTCCCTGCGCGCCCTGACTTTTCGGGAGCGAGCCCCCCCCTGTACGAATTGCTCTTTCGGATGCTTCAAAAGAAGCGCATCGTCCGCGACTGGCGGAATTGGAGATCGGTCCCGACCCCCGGGTGAGATCGAGAATCCGAGCCGTCCGGGTCGAAGCTCGGAGTGAACGCAACTTGCCAGAAACCCGCGTCCTTTTCTTCCATTCGGCGGTACCGGCACGCAGCCACACTGCGTACAATACAGGCGTCCAATCCCGGAAGAGTTTGGCCTGTTCTGCTGATTCTGGCCAGGTTCTGAACCCGTTTGGTAGCTAAACCCTTGAGACCCCTCCATGAACGAGGAAGGCTCAAACGGCCGTCGCGACCTCGGGCCGCCGCGCGGTCACCTTTTCCGCGATCCTGCCTTCGAGCAGGTCCGCCGGCGCGTCGTTGAGGTAGATCATCGACGCGCGCCCCGAGCCCGGCACCACGATGTCGAGGTACCCCTTCAGCTCGAGGTTGCGCAGCATCCGGTGCACCGTGGCGCGCGAGCGCGCCTTGCGCGCAAGTTCCTCGCAGACCCGCTCGTAGGTCGAGCGCGCCTCGTCGGCCCCGCAGAACGCCTCGCCGCGCTTCAGCCTGCGCGCGACGGCAAGCAGGAGCGCGAGGTGGTGCACATCGAGCTCTTCGAGCCTCGAGTCGGACACCGTCGGGTAGGTCGCGCCCTTCGCCGCGCGCACGTGCTCCGCCGTCACGCACGGGGCGCCCTGCTCCTCCGCGAGCTTCGCCGCCGTGTGCAGGAGCTCGATCGCGAACCTCGCGTCCCCAAGCTCCTTGCCCGCCTGCGCCACCACCTCGTCGAGGTCGAGGTCGCAGGCCCCCCGGTGGAACGCAAGCTCGATGCGCTGCCGCACGATCGCCTTCAGTTCGTCGTGGCCGTAGCGGCCAAGCTCCACGGTGTTGCCCGCGCCAAACGACGAGCGCGTCGAGGGATCCATCAGGTGGCGCACCGAGCGCTGCGAGATCAGCAGGCTCGAGAAGCACCCGACCCCCGTCTCCCGCGCGCGCGTGAGGTCGTAGAGCACGTCCGACGAGCGCGCGAGCAGGTT
Organism: Thermoplasmata archaeon; assembly: GCA_041499475.1. GTDB lineage: Archaea > Thermoplasmatota > DTKX01 > DTKX01 > DATEUP01 > DATEUP01. The sequence continues at coordinate 102,476 of JBGQKI010000005.1, read as the reverse complement.
GCCCGCCTCGTCAAGCACGACGAGCAGGTGGCCGCGCCGCTGCTTGAGGTGGCCCTCGAGTGCGTCGAGCATCTCGGACTTCGAGAACCCGCGGTCGGGGAACTGCGGGTCAAAGGCGCGCAGCAGTTTCAGCCACACCGCCGCGTCGGAGGACTCGCGCCTGAGGTTGAGGTACGCCCACTCGAGCGCCACACCCTGCTCGGCCGCCCGCCCCTTGAGGCTGCGGGCGATCGCGTGGGCAAGCGCCGTCTTGCCCGCACCCACCGGGCCCGTGATGAGCGCATGCGAGGCGAGGCGCGCGCGCACCACCGGCGCAAACAGCGCTTCGAGGCGCGCAAGCTCCCGCTCGCGGAACGGCAGCGTGGCGGGGACAAAGCCGGCGGTCAACGCTACTTCGTTTGCAAGCAGTTCGGTCATACCCCCGACCCTTGGCCGCCGGAGTATTTGACTGCAGAGGGGGGGTGAGCGAAAGCGCGCGGATGTTTTCGGGAGGTGCAATTGATTCCCTTCGCGGAAAAGGATCTGGCAGAAAGCGCATCGCTTAAATAGGCTGGCGCGGCTGAAAGTGCGGTGGTTTTGTGGCAGGGAGAAAGCGCCTCAAAGTCCTTGCAATTCTCGTCGCCTCCGCGACGATGTTCCAGGCCTTGGCCGGGGCCGCCGCCGCCGCGACCCCCGGTGCCTCCGCCCACCCGCTCCCTGCACCCGCCTCCACGGCTTCGACCCCCGCTTCCCCCTCCGCCTCGCCTCGCGACCCCGCCCTTGAAGCGGCGCTTGCCCCGCAGGTTGCGGAAGTCGCCGCAAGTTCCCCCTCCGATGTCATCCGGCAAGTCAGCCGGATCCAGGGGCCGTCCTACCCCATCAGCCCCGAAGAGGCGCTCGGCACGGCCGCCGGCCCCACTCCCCTTGCCGACACCGACAACAACACGATCAACCAAGCCCGCCAGATGAACGGCGCCTCGCAGTGGACCGGCGAGAGCGTCGAGGGCCGCGACATCGGGTTTGGCAGGCGCGCGGACGTGGACTGGTGGTGGTTCCCCATGGGGAACGTGTCGGCCGGCACCGCCGACGTCTTCGAGTTCGACGTCCAGAAAGAGGCCGGCGAGTACCTGTTCGTCAATGTCTACACCTTCGCATCGTTCGACCCGGCAAACTACATGGGCGCCCCGGGCAGTCCCAACCTCCACACGGTTTTCTACGACACCATGAATACCACGCAGGGTTGGGGCGCCAACACGCACGTGAAGGTCACCGCCTTCGAAGCCGCCAACTATTACCTCTACCTCGCCTCGCCCCGGCGCAACGGCTGCTGCATGGTCAATTACTCGCTCCTCAACCTCACCGACTACACGGCGACAAGCGACCCCACCATCGACGACAACAGCAACCGGACGAGCGCCGACGTGTTCAACGCTGGGGCGATGCCCACAAACCAGGAGGTCGAGCAGAACGGCGACTATGTCGACGTCTTCGACCTCACCGCCCAGTTCGCGATCACGCCCGCCAACGGCGACTACTCGTATGTCACCCTGAACGTGAGCCTCGTCGCCGGCCGCAACGGGATTTCCGACTTCTGGAACACCACCCAGACCCCCGCCGTCACCTCCGAGGGCGACACCCTCTCCTATGCCACCCTCTGGGTGTTCTACCCCGACCCGCGCGGAATCTGGCACACGATCAGCACGAGCGGGGTCCCCGGCGACACCCTCCGCTACGCAGGCCTCATCAACGGCACGCCGCTCTACGCGGCCATTTCGGTCGCTTCGCTGGTCAACATCCCCGGCTTCTACCCCGCCTCATCCGTGCCCGGCTGGGTCCGCTACAACTTCACGGGCTTCAGCCACGTCGACGACCGGGCCCCCGACTTCGTCCCCCAGATCCCCGGTGCCTCGATGTGGGAGGACAACGCGACCAGTGGCCAGAACCTCGTCGACCTCGCGCCCTGGTTCACCGACGACCGCGACAACGGGGCCCTGTGGTTTTCGTTGAAGTACAACCAATTCCCCCTGAATGCGAGCCTCACCATCGCCGGCAACTTCCTCTCGGTCGCCACGAGCGCGAACTGGTGGGGGAACGTAACCATCCAAGTCCTCGCGCACGACGCCGGGATGGACCGCATCTTCCATACGCCCGACGACCACGCGACCTCGTCGAACTTCTTCATCGTCAATGTGCAGCCGGTCAACGACCCTCCCTCCATCACCGCGATCGGCGGGCTTGCAAACCTCGGCTCCGAGCTCGCCTTCTCCGTCAACCAAGACGCCACGCTCGCGCTCACGCCGACCGTTGCCGACATCGACGGGCTTACGGGGTTCACCTTCTCGCTTGCGCCAATACCCTCGTTCGCGACCTTCTACGCGGGCAACGGCACGATCACATTCCAGCCCAAGAACGCCGATGTGGGCGTCGTCCACCTCGTCGAGACCGTTGACGACGGCGGCGGCGGCACCGCGACCGTTGCGTTGAGCATCGCCGTGCTCAACGTGAACGACAAGCCGCACTTCGTTGCGGTCGGCGGCGTGCTGGTCTCCCAGTTCCCCCACACCTTCCAGGCCATGCAAGGTGCCCTCTTCCGCATCTCGCTCCAAGTCGACGACGCCGACTGGGACATCGGCGTCCGTAACAATATCCAGTTCGCCGCCGACCGCAGCTACTTCACCGCCGAGGCGCCCGCCGCTGACCTGCGCTTTGCCAATTTCTCCTTCACCCCCACGAACGCCCAAGTCGGCGGGCTCACGGTCACCTTCTCCGTCACCGACGGCGTAACCGGCGGCTTCGACGACAACGTGACGGTTTCGATCTCGGTGCAGAACGCGAACGACCCGCCGTTCTTCGTCTCGGTCTCCAAGTCGGACACCTACCCCGTGCCGGCCTCTCACTGGGTGAACATCACGGGCTTCGACGGCGGCCACCAAGGCGCGCTCTTCACGGTCACCGTGCGAGCCGACGACATCGATGTCTCGGGGGGCCACGGGGACGTGCTCACCTTCTCCACGAGCCTGCCCGGCCAGTTCACCGTCGTGAACAACCCCGACGGCTACACCGCTGACGTCAGTTTCAGGCCCAACCAGACCGACGCGACGCGCGGGTACGTCGTCGTCGACATCATCGTCACGGACGCCGGCGCCGTCCCCCTCTCGGACACCGTCCACATGTGGATCTCCGTCGAGGACCGGCCCGACCCGCCCGTGTGGACGCCCGTCTTTTCGATCAACATCACCCAAGGCGTCGAGTTTGCCCAGACTTTCCAGGCCCTCGACCCGGACGGCGACCGCGTGAGCTACTCCTCGGATTCGCCGCTCATCTCCATCGACCAAACCACGGGCGTCGTGGACCTCACGCTCACCAACGACCTCATCGGCGGGCAGGACATGCAGTTCGACGTGACCTTCACCGCCCGCGACACCACGAACAGGTTCACCACGATGAGCGTCCACGTTTTCGTCCGCAATGTCAACGATGCCCCGACGGCGGCCATCCAGCTGCCCGAGGACGGCTCGACGTGGGGGCCTGCCGACCTCGTCAACTTCGCAGCCCAGGGAAGCGACCCCGACGCCGGCGATGCCGCGGGGCTCACCTACACATGGTATGTGGATGGCACCGAGAAGGCGAGCGGCAAGACCGCCGTCTTTGCCATCGGCAACCCTGGGGCGAGCGAACGCTCCGCGGAAGTCCGCCTCCAGGTCAGCGACGCGCACGGCGCATCGGTGAACAAGACCGTGTCGGTCAAGGTGAGCGGCGCGGCGGCGCCGCCCAAGTCGCCCGGCTTCGAGGCGCTTGGAGCCCTCGTTGCGATCGCCGCGGCCGGGGGCCTTGGCGCCATCTCCCTCCGCCGGCGCAAGTGAAGCGCGCTACGGCGGCACGGCCCCGAGGAAGCCCCACGCGAGCAGCGTGCACAGCGCAATCGAAAGGAAGTTGACCCACCCCTTCGTCATCCGGCCGCCAAGCTCGAGGGTGGCGCCCATCAGCGAGTCGACCTGGCAGCCGAGGAACCCGAAGAACACGGGGACGAGCAGGTAGGGCAGCGAAGCGGCAAGGGTCGCGGGCGCCAACCGCCCGAATACGACGTAGCCGGTCACCGCCACGTACACCGCCGCGAACAGCGCGGCGGCAAGGCCAAGCGGCGACACGCCGCCGTCCGTGCCGGCCTTTACACGCTTGAACGGGTGCGTGATCAGCACGACGCGCTCCGACAGGACGCCGACTTCCGAGGCCATCGTGTCGGAGGCCGCCACCGCGACCGCAGCGAGGAACACATACCCCGAAGTACCCGGCGGGAAGAGTTGGGGCGCAAACCCGGCCGCGGCGGCCACCATCGAGGGCGCCGCCCCATTTGCAACCACATTCTTCCAGGTCCTTTCCCCGCGCTTGCCCTCTGCGACCCCCATCTCGACCTTCTTAGCGAACCGCCACTTCGTGGCCGCGAAACTCGACACCAGGTAGAGCAGCAGCACGGCAAGCCACAAGGGGTGGCCGAGGATGCCGATGACCAGGCCGACGGCCACGGCCGCCACAATTCCCCCGGCGTCCAGCAGCTGCTTGCGGTACGACACCGCCGCGATCGCCAGGCACACGCTGCCCACGGCGGCGAGGCTTACCGGCGAGAGGTCAGGCACGCGCGAGCGAGCCGCCTGCCCTATATCTAAATATGGAGCCTGGCGGCGGAACCTCACGCATCCTGCCGTGCACGGCCTACGACAGGATGTAGGTCGCCGAAAAACCGACCGCGAGCGCCATCAGCATGAAGTACATCTGCGCCCACATCGGGTTGTTCTCGAAATTTCGGTCGCGCGAGTGCGACCACTCCTTGGTGTGCACAAGGACATACGCGCCCCAGAAGAGCAGCACGACGAGGACGTTCGCCGCGTCGTAGAGCAGGCGCAGCTGCACGAGCACCGGGATGAATACGACCGGCAGTACGAAGAACGAAGCCGTGATGATCGCCGAGCGCTCGACGCCCACCACGATCGGCAGCGTGGCCATCCCGTATTCCTTGTCGCCGGGGATGTCCGTGAAGTCCTTCGTGGTGGCCGCGCCCAGCAGGAACACGAAGAACACGAGCCCCACCGACCACGCCACGGGGTTGAGGGGGTCGCCAAAGATCGACCAGCTCGCGAGCACCCCGAAGAGGCCGCGCGCGAGCGCGATCGTCGCGTTGTTGAGGACGAAGTGCTTCTTCGTGCGCAGCGGCGGCGCGCTGTAGGCGATCGTGAGCAACACGATTGCGGTGACGAACACAAAGAAGGCCGGGTTGAGGAAGCTTGCGCGGAAGAGCGTCAGGAGGTAGAGGAGGTAGGCGATCGTGGTAGCCTCCTGCGGGTTGATGGCGCCGCGGGGCAGCGGGCGCTCCGGCTTGTTGATGCGGTCGATGTCGAGGTCGTAGACCGCGTTCAGCGAATTGGAGGCCGCATTGACAAGGACGAGGGCGCCGACCCCCCAGATCATGGTGACAATGAATTGGGTCGGGTCGCCGTTCCAGTGCACCCATCCGACCGACTTCTCGCCCATCAGGCCGAAGCACGCGCCCGCGATCACCGGCGCGATGAGCGTGAAAGGCCGCACGAGCTCGACATACGCTTCCAGGCGCGGCATCTCCGCGCGGTGGCGAAGCGCGTAGCCAAGCGTGGCGGCAAGCACCGCCACGCCGGCGACCCAAGCCAGCATGTCGGGGTCAAAAGCGACCAGGGCCTCTCCTTCCCCCGGATGTGAATCGGGCGCGGCCTTAAAGGGTGTGCCGCCGCCGACCGCGAGGTGGCGCCGGTGCCGTCAGTCGGGGCGCAGGTCGTCCCCGCCCGTGTACACGAGCTGTGCGGCGGTGTAAAGGTCTTCGAGGCCTGCAAGGGTCTCCGACGAGGTCGTCACGAGCTTGCGGTAGAGGCCCATGTTGTCAAGCGCGCGCAAGAGTTCGATCGAGAGCATCTTCTGCGAGCCTTCCCCCGCCTGCTCGTCAAGCGCGGCCATGAGCCGTTCGGGCTGCTCGGTCCACTCCTCGATTTTTTCGAGCACGGCCTCCTCGAGCAGGTCGGACTTCGAGAGCAGGTTGATCATCGGGACGTTGAAGCGGAAGTGCGTGGAGGCGCCGAGCATCAGCAGCGACACGAAACCCGTCGGGGTCGAAGAGAGCACGGGGTCGTAGAGGTAGGCAAGCAGGGGCTGCGCGCCGCCGAGGCGCTCCACGATGCGCGTGGAGGAGTGGCGGAACACGAACAGCTCGAGCTGGCCGGGCGTGTCGAAGAGGAAGACGTCCGGCTCGAACTCGTCCAAGACCTCTTCCACTTCCGGCAGCTTCATCGCGATCATGTCGGCGCAGGCGACCTGCGCGCCGTTGGGCCCAAGTCCGTACTCGGCCATGACTTTCTCGAGCGACACCCAGTCGCGGATGTCGACCTCGGGCGCGTAAGGGAGGTTGCCCGCCCCGGGGTCGAGGTTGATGAGCACCGCGTCGAGGCCGCGCTCGTCGAGGTACCGCTTGTACGCGCGCGTGAGCTGCGTCTTGCCGCAGCCGGCGGTCCCGATGAAGAAGTAATGGACAGGCTCCTGACCCACGCGAATGCCTCCGGGCGGCGCAAGTGCCCTTTGCCCCAAGAACCTTTGGCAGGCCGGCTATCCGATGTACCGCAGGTCCTCGTTGCTCGCCTTCGCCTCCACCTGCTCAAGCTCGCGCAGCTTCGAGGTGATCTTGTCGATCTGCGAGGCCTTCTCGTCGAGCTTCGAGAGGTCGATCGGCATCGCCAGGATCGCCTGGAGCTTCTTGAGCAGCGCCCGCGCGGAAGCAGGGTCGACGAAATAGCCGGAGGTCTCGCCCATGAGGCACGCCGCGGGGATGCCCGCGAGCTGTGCGAAGGCGACCAGCAAGCCCGACGCGCCCACGATCCCGGAGCCGGGCTCGCCCCGAGTAAAGGTGACGCCAAGCTCGCGCAGCTCTTCGACGATCTTCAAGTCGGAGGCCGCGCCGAGCACCCGCGGCTCCTCGACCATGTGGCCCACGCCAAATCCGCCGAGCGTGATGACCTTGGAGACCTTGTAGCGCTTCGCGATGTCGATCATCGCGCCGGAGAGCAGGAACTGCCCCTCGGGGGTGAGCCCCTGGTAGTCGCCCACGAGGATGATGAGGTCGTGCTTTTCGCCGGGCTTGCGCTTGTGGAAGTAGAGGTCGTTCGAGACGAGCCTCGAGATCCCGTTCTCCTCGACCATCACCTGCGGCGGGAAGTACTTCGAGTACACCGAGGCGAATTTCTCCGCCTTGATCTCGGCGATGAGGTGCTCGGCGGCGAGCTTGCCCACGTTGCCCACCCCGGGCAGGCCCTCAAGCAGGATAGGGGATTCGAGACCGAGGTCTTCTTTCTCGAAAACAACGGTGATGTCTTTGAACTGGACGTCGCGCAACTCGTGCCAGCCTTCCTTGAGAAAGCCACCTGGGCTGACGGTATTTATTGACTACTTCGCGGATGCTAAGGCGCCGCCCCAGGGGGGAGAGCCCCGCCGATCCGCTACAAGGTGAATGCGCGCGTGAGTGTTGCCCAGTTGCGCGAGATCTACAGCGCTTCGGGGCTCGTGCGGCCCGTTGCCGACGCCGCGCGGATCCGCAAAATGCGCGACGGCGCCAACCTCTGGGTCACGGCGTGGGACGGCGGCCTCCTCGTGGGCGTGACACGCGCACTCACCGACGGCGCATTCTGCTGCTACGTCTCCGACGTGGGCGTGCGCCGGGAGTACCAGAAGCGAGGCATCGGCCGGGAGATGCTGCGGCGCTTGCACGCGCGCCTCGGCGACGAGGTGATGGTGCTGCTCCTTGCAAACCCGAAGGCCCGCGACTACTACGGCAAGGTCGGCTACCACAGGGTCGACAACGCCTGGAAGATCTCTCGCGCGCGCTGAACCCGCGGTTCACGCGCCGCCTTTGGCGCGCGCCTCGGCCTCGAGCTTGGCGCGCCTTCGCAGGTGGCCCCACCGGTCTTCCGGCGAGTACCGCGGCGGGGTGGGGTCGCGCGAGGGCGCCTGGCACCGCGGGCACTTGGGCTGCAAGGTGTAGGTGAGGCAAACGGAGCACTGCCGGATCGTGCCCATGGGTAACCCCTATTCCGCGCGGGTGAACGACCCGGTCCCGCCCGCCTTCTTCGCGATGTCCACCGCCGCGTCCACCGATTCCTTCAGCGTCGCCTCCGCGGTCTTGTAGTCCGGCGCCGTGACCTCCACGCGGTACTTGGGCGCCGCGACATAGCGGACGCGCACCGCGCCCTTGCCCGCCTTCTCGGCCTCGACCAGCGCTTTCTTGATCGTCTCGACGCCGTCGGGCGCAACGCTGGTGACCTCGAGGATCCCCGTGATAGTGACCGTCGGGAGCACGATGTTTTCGCGCGCGATGTCGAGGAACGACTTGAGCCACGGGCCCTTGAAGCCCTCCGCCTCGATTCCTTTCGGGTTGGCGGCCGCCTCCTCGAAGGCGGCGTAGAGCGTGCCGTAGGTCTTCACAAGGTCAGCGGCAAACACCTTGACGCCCTCCTCGAAGGACATGCCCGCCCGCTGGCACACGATCTGCAGCAGCTTGTCCGCGCGCTGCTCGTTCTTCCACTCTTGGATCTTCTCGCGCCGCTGGTGCTCGTTGACCTGCTTCAGCGACAGGTCGACATGCCCCTTCTGGGGGTTGACTTGCTGGACCTTGCAGACGACCTTCTGGCCTTCGCGCACGTGGTCGCGGATGTACTTGACCCACCCGGAGGCCACCTCGGCGATGTGGATGAATCCCTCTTTACCGGGGTACTCGTCGAGCGAGGCGAACGCCCCGAACGGCTTGACTTCCTTGATCGTGCCCACGACCAAGTCCCCGACCTCGGGGTAATCGCTCAGGCGCACCATTTACTCGAGTTCCCCCACGACGGTCCCGCGGACGATCGCCTTGCCGCCGGTCGGGGTCGCAAGCGTCGCCGTGCAAACCGAGCAGGGCACGACCACATTCGCCTTCGAGAAGACCGGCTGTTCGTTCCCGCAGTCCGGGCACTTGACTTTGATGTACCCGGGGCGCTTGCGCTCGGCCTTGGTGTCCACTTCCAATCACTCCTTGATCTCGAAGACTTTCATCCGCTTCACGGGCGCCTGGTGCGCTTTCTTGCAGATTTGGCAGCGGTAGCGGACGGCGATCCGCTTCGTCGGCTTCTCTCGGCCTTCGGGCTTGGGCCGCGGGAAGCCGCGGTAACCGCGCGTGACGCGCCGGAAACGCCGCTGCCCTGCCGCAAGCTCCGAGGCCTTCCGTTTCTTGACGCGCTCGACTTCGTGGACCCGGTGCTTCTTGCACGTCGGGCAATACCGCTTCAGGGTGCGGGGTGATTTGACCATGGAGATGCCGCCTGGCCTTGGCCTCGGGGGAAGCGAGCAAGCGCCCTCCCCTTTAAAAAGGTTCTTGGGGGCCGCCGCGTCAGTGCGGCGCGTAAACGCCTACGCGTTGGAGGCCGTCGACGATGGCCTCGGAAGTGCCCCCCACACTGCTTGCGCTCTCATGGCGCGTGCGGTACGGGAGGACGGCGCCGAACCGCAGCGCGCGCAGGTGGGCGAGCACCTGCCGCTTCGCCTCCGGGTCTCCCCCTTCGCGCACCTGCAGCGATGCGGGTCCGCGGGCACCGGCCACCGCCAGGAAATCGCCGGCGAAGAGGAAACCGCGGTCCCGCATGACGTAAAGCATGGACGAGCCCGGCGAATGCACGCCGCTCACCACCGCACGCACGCCCTGGAAGAGCGGCGTATCATGATCGAAGGGCTGGTCAACGGCGCAGCGCCCGATCGCCGCGGCTGTGCGGCGGTGCGCGACGAGCCGCGCGTGGTACCTTTCCTTGAAGGGGCAGACGTCCCCGACCCCGAGCGCGTGCGTCACAAACACGAAGGAAGCGCCGCCGAGGCGGTCGACCGCCTTTGCCGTGGCCGGGCCAAAAGTCTGCGGGTCGACGAGGACTCCACCCTCGGGCGTGTCGACAAACCAGGTCAGCTCGCGCCAGCCGCCGCCGACATCGCCTTCCTCCACGAGGTAGACGCCCGGGTAAACCTCGTCCACGGAAGGCGTCCATTCGCGGGCTCCAAGTTGAGCCTTGGGGCGCGGTGCGAAGCGATGAAACTCCGCCTAGGGGGCGGCCGTCACGAGGAAATAGGCGACCGCGCCGAAGCCGGCCAGCAGGGCCATCACGAGGGGCATCAGCCACCGCATCGGGTTGTCGTTGAGGATGTCGGCCGCTCCCGGCCGGTCGCCCGTGTTGCGGTAGATGAGCGCAGGCGGGAGCCTCTCGTTGCCCGTCACACGGAGCCTCGCACGTTTGTGGGCGGGCTTTGCATATATGCTTCGCGGGCCCGCTCCCACGAGTTGAGTCCGGCCCAGGTGCGCCGTCTCCTCACGGCGTCCTGCCAGGCCTCGCGCAAGCCTATTGTAGAGGCCGCGTCGTTTCCTCGCCGGGCGCCAAGGTGAAAGGGACATTCGCGCGGCGCCTGATGCTCAACCGCGTCGAGGCCACGCAGATCACGGGCGCCCAACGCATCGAGGTCGGCGGGACCACCGTGCTCATCCACCCCACCCTCCCGGCAAGCTCGTGGAATTTCGCGGTCGACGTCGACACGGACGCCGCGCAGTTCGGCCCCCTCATCAAACGCGTCGAAGAGGTGTTCCGCGAGGCCAAGCGGTGGCCCGCGTGGATCATGGGACCCTACGACCGGCCCGACAGCCTCGAGAAGAAGCTCACCGCCGAGGGCTATTCCCCCGACCCCGACCGCACGGTCATGTATGCCGAGGAGCCCCCGCACCTCGCCGCCGAGCCGCCTCCCGGGCTCGAGATCGAGCACGCCGACGACCTCACCGTCGACGAGTGTGTGCAGATCGCCGTCCAGCGGTACGGGTGGCCTTACGAGTGGGGCAAGTCGCTGCGGAGGGCCGCGATCGCCGGCATCGAGCGCGGCCCCGACCACTACCGGATGTACATCGCCAACCTGAACGGCAGCGGTGTCGCCACCGCCTTCGTCGTGTTCTCCGGCGGCACCGCCGGCCTCTACGGCATGGCCACTTCGAAGGATTTCGAGGGCAAGGGCATCGGCCGCGCGCTGCTCTCTCGGTGCACAGAAGATTCATTCTCGCGGGGCATCGACCTCATGACGCTGCAAGTCGCGACCGGCTCGAAGGCCGAGAAATTTTACGAGAAAGCGGGGTTCCATAAAGCGTTCATCGGGCGGCGCGTCGTGAAGAAGGGCGGCGACCGGAAGTCGCGGGCATCCCCTAACCCCGAAGAGGAATGAGAAAAAAGCGGGCCGCGGCGCAACTTGCCCGCGGCCACCGCTAGGCGTGTGATGTGCTCGCCCCGAAGGGCTTGCAGTTTCGAGTAGCTGGCTCCAGGCTATGTAGTTTTCGTGCACGCGCACGGACGTCTGGCTCTCGGCTAGACATTGATTCCCAGGTACATCAGCTGCTCCTTGCCGTCCGGCGTGACCTTCTTGAGGTCCCAGGGAGGCTCGAAGGTGAGCTCGACCTTGACCGTCTTCACGCCGGGAACTTCCTTGACTTTTTCCTCGATCTGCGCGATAATGTAGTCGCCCACCGGGCACCCCGGCGAGGTGAGCGAGGTCCTCACGAAGACCTCCTCGTTGTCGAGCTTGATCTCGTAGATCAGCCCGAGGTCGTAGATGTTCACCTTGATTTCCGGGTCGTAGCACTCCTTCAGCTTTTCGACGACAAGCGTTTGGTCGATGGTCATTTCCCTTCCTCCCTTCGCGCGGCCTTCACCGCGCCGACGCCACTTGGGCCTCGGACTTGGTCTCGATGCGCACGACGTGCTTGCACACGCAGTCGCCCTTGGCTTGGCTCTGCACCATTTCGATCTTCGCGTCCCCTGCAAGCGACGCGTTCAGCAGCTCTTGGTCGAACACCTGGCACACCAGGTCGTGGTGCGACGCCGCCGTCTGCTGGAAGACGCAGCTGGTGCGTACGATCGTGAGTTCCCCCGCCTCTTGGCCGACCGAAGCCCGGAAGCCGAGTTCGTTCAGGGCCTCGACGGCCTTGGTCACGCGGACTTCGAGCGGCGCCTCCGTGGCGGCCACTTCGAGCTTCGCGGCCAGCTCCCTTGCGACCGCGCGCATCAGCCGCTCGACCTCAGCGCGGCCGTGCGTGGTGATCAGGTTCTGCAGGATGATCTCGAGCATCAGCTGGTAACGGCGAGGCAGGAGCTCCCGGCCATCTTCGGTGAGCGCGTAGTACTTCTTCGGGCGGCCGACGCCCTCGTGGCGGAAGTCGGCGAAGACCAGGCCGTTGCGCTCGAGGCCCTCCAGCTGTGCCCGGACCGCGGTGTGGTGGATCTTCAGGATGTCCGCCAGTTGGTGGGTGGTCTTTGCCCCTTCAAGCAGCAAATCTACAATGTGCGCCCGGGTCTCGCCGAGCAGGGCCATTCCACCCTCTTCTGATGGCATTTTCGAAGGAACCCCCGAATCACTGCAACTATGCCAGCAGATTGGGTGCTTATATATCAAGATGTTCACTCAATATGTTGGCAAGAAAGTCTTTAAACTCAAGCCGGATGAGCCCAACATGCTGGGAGCGGGGGCAAGCAACCTTGCCCACTCTGCTGACCGCACGGATATGACCAAATGACCGGAACACTCGAAATCATCGACCTCTTCGCCGGCGTCGAAGGCAAGGAGATACTCAAAGGGGTTTCCCTCACCGTCAAGCCCGGCGAAATCCACGCCCTTATGGGTCCAAACGGCTCGGGCAAGTCGACCCTCTCTTACGTGATTGCCGGCCACCCCAAGTACCGCGTCACCTCGGGCGATGTCCGCATCGACGGACAGTCGATCCTCGGCAAGAGCGCGGACGACCGCGCGCGTCGCGGCGTATTCCTCGGGTTCCAGTACCCCGTCGAAGTCCCCGGTGTCGGGATGGCCGTGTTCCTGCGCTCCGCCTACCAGGCGGTGCACCCCGAAAAGCCCCTCGATGTCCCGCAGTTCCACAAGTACCTCAAGGAGAAGCTGAAGATCGTCGGGATGGACTCCTCGCTCCTCCAGCGCTCGCTGAACGAAGGCTTCTCGGGCGGCGAGAAGAAGCGCGCCGAACTCCTCCAGATGGCCGTGCTCGCGCCGCGCTTCGCGATCCTCGACGAGACCGACTCCGGCCTCGACATCGACGCGCTGCGACAGGTCGGCACCGCGATCAATGCGGCGTCGGGCCCCAGCATCGGCATCCTCCTCGTCACGCACTACCAGCGCCTGCTCAACTACGTGAAGCCGCACTTCGTCCACGTCCTCGTGGACGGCAAGATCGCGGAGTCCGGCGGCAGCGAACTTGCGCTCAAGCTCGAAGAGAAGGGGTACGGGTGGCTCAAGGAAGCGCCCGAGGCGGAGGTGGCGTAAATGGCCGCTCCCACCCGCGACCTCCCGTCGGAGGACTACTCCCGCTACGGATTCAAGGACGACATCGTCTACGCCAAGACGATCCCCAAGGGGCTTAGCGAAGACACTGTCCGGGCCATCTCCAAGATCAAGAACGAGCCGGAGTGGATGCTCAACTTCCGCCTGCGCGCCTACCGCCACTTCGTCAAGCGGCCCATGCCCAACTGGGGCGGCCACCTCGGGGACATCGACTTCAACTCGATCACCTACTACATGTCGGCCCAAGCCAAGGAAGGCAAGACCTGGGAGGACGTCCCCGACAAGGTCAAGAAGACCTTCGAGCGGCTCGGCATCCCGGAGGCCGAGCGCAAGTTCCTCGCCGGCGTGGGGACCCAGTACGACTCCGAGGTCGTCTACCACAGCGTCCGCAAGGAGCTCACCGACAAGGGCGTCGTGTTCATGGGCACCGACATGGCGCTGAAGGAATACCCAGAGCTCTTCAAGAAGTATTTCGGCACCGTCATCCCGCCGGAGGACAACAAGTTCTCCGCGCTCAATAGCGCCGTGTGGTCGGGCGGGTCGTTCGTCTACATCCCGAAGGGCGTGGTCGTCGACCAACCGCTCCAGGCCTACTTCCGCATCAACGCGGAGCAGGTCGGCCAGTTCGAGCGCACGCTCATCATCGCCGAAGAGGGCGCGCGCGTGCACTATATCGAAGGCTGCACCGCGCCCGTGTACGCGACCGAGTCGCTCCACTCCGCCGTCGTCGAGGTTATCGCCAAGAAGGGCGCGCAGGTGCGCTACACCACGCTCCAGAACTGGTCGAAGGACGTCTACAACCTCGTGACCAAGCGCGCGCACGCGCACGCGGGGGCCACCGTCGAGTGGCTCGACGCCAACACGGGCTCGCGCCTCACCATGAAGTACCCCTCCGTCTACCTGCTCGGCGAGGGCGCAAAGGCCGAGATCGTCTCCGTCGCCTTCGCAGGCAGCGGGCAGCACCAGGACGCGGGCGCAAAGGCCGTGCACCTGGCCAAGAACACGACGTCCCACATCACCTCCAAGTCGGTGTCGAAGGACGGCGGGCGCACCACGTACCGCGGCCTGCTCAAGGTCGCCAAGGGCGCCACCGGCGTCAAGTCGACCGTGCGATGCGACGCGCTCATGATCGACGACAACTCGCGCTCGGACACCTACCCGTACATCGAGATCGACGAGGAGGACGCGGCAATCACCCACGAGGCGACGGTCGGCAAGATCTCCGACGAGATGCTCTTCTACCTCATGTCGCGCGGGCTGAAGGAGAACGAGGCGATGAACCTCATCGTGCTGGGCTTCGTGGAGATGTTCACGAAGGAACTGCCGATGGAGTACGCGCTCGAGTTCAACCGCCTCATCCGCCTCGAAATGGAAGGGTCGGTGGGTTAAGCCCGCCGCCCAAGCCGCGCCCCTTTGGAGGTCGACCACCATGGCTGAACTAGTCGTCCCCTTCGCCAAGGCGCCTCGAGCCGAAGCGCTCGCCCAAGGCGACCCCGCGTGGATGGCGGACGCGCGCCTCGAGGCGCTCAGGCGTTTCGACACGACGGCGGTGGAGAGCTCGCCGCTGTTCAACAAGCACGTCATCACCGACGGCGCGCCCTTCGCGCTCGTCGAGCTTGCGCCCGCCTCGGCCGCCAGGCCCAAGGTCGAAACGCTCCACGGCGGCGAATACGCGGCGCGCGTTGAGGTCGTCGACGGTGTGGTGCGCAAGCTCGCCCTCGAGCGCGGCGCCCAGCACGAGGGGATCATCCTCACCTCGATACGCTCCGCGATCAGCGAGCACCCGAGGCTCGCCCAAGAACTGCTCGCGGCAGGCTCCACGAACCAGTCGGACAAGTTTTTCCAGCTGACGCGCGCCCTCTACCAGGACGGCGTGATCCTCGAGATCCCGGCGGCCGTGCGGCTCCCCGGGCCCGTCAAGGTCAGCTTCGTGCAGAGCGCGCCCAAGCTCGCGTCGTTCACGCGGCTCATCGTCCGCCTCCACAAAGGCGCTTCCGCCGAGGTCGACGAGACCCACACCTCCTCGATCGACGCGCCGGCCGTGGAGGGCGTAAGCAGCGAGGCCCACGTCGGCGAAGACGCGGTCCTCCACCACAATTCGGTCGGCAACTTCGGCCCGCAGGTCGGAGTCTTCCTCAACCGACAGGCCACCGTCGCCGCCCGCGGCCGCGTGAACTGGAGCCTTGGCAACTTCGGCGGCGCGCTCACCAAGAGCCTCACGCACACGGCGCTCATCGGCAACGATGCGGAAGTCAAGCACACGGAGGTCGTGTTCGGCGCGGGCACCCAGAAATTCGACATTTCCTCGTTCGTCACGCACATCGGCCACCGCGCCAAGAGCGACGTGCTCGCGCGCGCGGCGCTGCGCCACAAGAGCCGGGCGAACGTCAAGGGCATGATCACGATCAACAACCGCGGGATTGGGGCCGACTCGTACCTCGGCCAGTTCGCGCTGCTCCTCGACCCCGAGGCCAAGTCCGTCGCGATCCCCGGGCTCGAGATCGAGACCGCGCAGGTCGTCCGCGCCAAGCACGCGGCGGCCGTCCAGCAGATCGACGAAGGCCAAGTGTTCTACCTGCAGTCGCGGGGCATCCCCCAAGAAACCGCAAGGCGCCTCATCGTCGAGGGGTTCCTCCACCCGGTTATCGCAGGCATTTCGTCCGAGACGCTGAAGGCGCAGGTGCACAGCCTCATCGCGTCCAAGTGGGGGTAGCGGAGGCCGCCTGCGATGCCTTGGGTCGATGTCTGCTCGGTCGAGGAAGTCTTCGAGGAGCGCATCAACCCTTTTGAAGCCCGCGGTCGAAGGCTGGTAATCATGAATACGCAGGGGCGCCTGACGGCGCTCGACGGCACCTGCACGCACGAGGACGCCGACCTCGGCCTTGGATTCTTCCTCGACGGGCGCATCGTGTGCCCCCTCCACCTCTCGCAGTTCGACTGCCAGACGGGCGAAGTCTACAACCCCCCGGCCGAGCGGCCGCTCGCCGTGTACCCGCTGAAGACCGAGGGGAGCCGCGTGCTCGTCGACCTGCCGTGAGCCAGAGAGAGGGAGATTATAAACCGAGGGCGACTTTTGGAGGATGCGAAATCGATGGTAGCTTCGACCGTTCAGGCCGTTGACAAGATCCGCGCGGACTTCCCGTCGCTGAAGCGCACCTTCCACGGCAAGCCCATGGTTTACCTCGACTCGGGAGCCTCGTCGCTGAAGCCCATCCAGGTCATCCGCGCCGAGGAAGACTTCTACGCCAACCACTACGCCAATGTCCACCGCGGGATCTACCAGCTCTCGGAGGAGGCCACCGACGCTTTCGAGGGGGCCCGCGACCGGATCGCGAAGTTCTTCGGCGCGCGCGAGTCGCGCGAGATGATTTTCACCCGGGGCACCACCGAGTCGCTGAACCTCGTGTCCTACTCGCTTGGCGAGACGATCAAGCCGGGCGACGAGATCGTGGGGACGGTCATGGAGCACCACTCGAACCACGTCCCCTGGCAGCAGCTCGTGCGGCGGAAGCGCGCGGTGCTGAAGCACGTCGACGTGGACGACGAGGGCTACCTGCGCATGGAGCAGTACGACAAGCTCGTGACCGACCGGACGAAGATCGTTACGGTCACCCACGTGTCGAATGTCCTTGGCACCATCAACCCCATCAAGGAGATTGCAAAGATCGCCCACGATCACGGCGCGCTGTGCGTCGTGGACGGCGCGCAGTCGGCGCCGCACATGCCGGTCGATGTGAAGGCCCTTGGCGCCGATTTCTTCGCGTTCTCCGGCCACAAGATGTGCGGGCCGTCGGGCATCGGCGGCCTGTGGGGGCGGGCCGAGGTGCTCGAAGGCATGGAGCCGTTCCTCGGCGGCGGCGACATGATCCGCGAGGTGCACCTGCACGAATCCAAGTGGAATGTCTTGCCTTACAAGTTTGAGGCGGGCACGCCCAATATCGCGGGCGCGGTCGCGCTGGGCTCCACCGTCGACTACCTGAACGGGGTGGGAATGGAGTGGATCGAGCACCACGACGAGGAACTCATCGCGTACGGGATGAAGCGGCTCAACGAGGAAAAGGGGCTCCGCCTGCTCGGCCCCAAGGACCCGCGCCGCCACGCCGGCGTGCTCTCGTTTTGGCTCGACTTCGCGCACCCCCACGACATCGCGCAAATCATGGACTCCGAGGCCGTCTGTGTGCGCGCCGGCCACCACTGCGCCATGCCGGTGAACGAACGGTTCGGCGTGCCGGCCACGACGCGCGCGTCCGTCTACCTCTACAACAACCAGGCCGACATCGATGCGATGGTCGGCGCGATTGGCAAGGTCCGGAGGCTCTTCGTCCGATGACGCTCGACATGTACCAGGAAAACATCCTGGACCACTACGCGCACCCCCACAACAAGGGGCACCTCGAGCACGCGGACCTGCGCGCCCAGGAGCGCAACCCGCTCTGCGGAGACGAGATCGAGGTCTTCGTCTCGCTGGACGCCGAACGGCGCATCGCGGAAGTGATGTTTGAGGGGCAGGGCTGTGCGATTTCCCAGGCCGGCATCTCGATGCTCTCCGACGAAGTGAAGGGCAAGACGCTTGACGAACTCGAGCTGATGACGGCTGAGGACATCAAGGAGCTCGTGGGCGTGCCCCTCTCGCCCGTGCGGCTGAAGTGCGCCGTCCTTTCGCTCCAGACCATGCACAAGGCGCTTGCCGATTACAAGCTGCGCCAACTCGGCGTGGAAGGCGCCCACCCCGCCGCGGCGGCCGAAGGCCACGTGCACGGGCCGCACTGCTCACACTAGCCACCATCACGGGCGTCGCCTGCGGGGCCTTCGCGCCATCCGCGTGTCGGGCGCGCCAGGCGGCGCAACGCGCCGGACGCTGCGGAAAGTCCACAGCGCATAGGCTCCGAAGGCAACGGCCACCGCAAGCAAGCCGAAGGTTTCCAGCGCAAAAGGCGGGTGCGTCGCGGCCGGGCCCTGCACCTCCGGCAAATCTCCCACTCCAATGGTGATGGTCTTCATCGTCCAGTGGTCCCCCCCAAACGTTTCGCTGCGGCTGCCGTCCGCGGTGTTGACGAAGACGTAGAACTTGACGACAAGGCCCGGGGCCGCAGGGGCAGTCCAATTCACGGTCCAGAGACGGAGGAACGAGCCGTTCATCGTGTGGGTTGCTTGGAGCCCCCGCACCTGCACAAGCCCCTCCATGGCGGGGGGCACCGAGAGCGTGCCGTTGTCCGTTTCGAGGTAGAAGCCGCCTTGCGATCGGTTGGCCTTGGCGGGGACATCGGTAAAGGTCACGCGGACCTCGACCGAGTAGTTGGCATTCGCGGCATAGCGCCCGGGCAGTCCATCAACGGTGAAGCCCACGCTGTCCGAGGGGTCGGGGCCGTGGCAGTAGCACCCGCGGTCGCGCGCGTCGAAGACGCCGCTTGCGCTCGGAGAACCGCCCGGTAGGAGCACGGCGCCAAACATGGCGCAAAGCAGCACCGCGACGGCAAGCCCCTTAGCGCCCCTCCGCCGCATGCGGCCCGCCACGCGCAGGGCGCGTATCCGCTTTTCGTGGGCCGGCGCGCGCGCTTCGCCCCGACAACCCTCAAATAACGACGCGGGAATGGGCCGGACGCGGGAGGCCCGTGGATGACCAAGGAGATGAGCACGCTCAGCACCACGCGCCCCACGATCCTCGATGAGAAGCGCCGCATGGAGCGCGACCTCGGCCTGCCCCTCGAGCCGAGCATCGTCATGCCGCGCACGAGCCGCTCGCGCGCCCAACGCCCCTCGAAATGGACGCGCTTCAAGGCGTGGGTCAAGGGCGCCCCTCCGTAGGGCCGCCGCGCCGGACGCGGAGCGCATGCGACCCCTCAGGACAACCTTAAAGTCGAAGCACCCGCTCGCCCTCGCGCTACTTCAGGAGGCTCAACGATGGCCGCGTCCCAACTGCAGGGGAATCTTGACTGGGTCAAGGTTTCCCGCAACCTCAAGCGCATCAAGTACAAGATCATCGTGATGAGCGGCAAGGGCGGTGTGGGCAAGACCACCGTCGCGGTAAACCTCGCCTTCTCGCTTTCCATGCGCTCGACCGATGTCGGGCTCCTTGACATCGACATCACAGGCCCGAATGTCCCGAAGATGCTCGGCTGCGAGGAGCACAAGATCGCGACGAAAGACGGCCAGATGGTGCCGGTCGTCGTGCCCCCGCGCATCAAGGTCATGTCGATGGCGTTCCTCATCAACCGCGACCAGGCGGTTGTGTGGCGGGGCCCTATGAAGATGAAGGCCATCGCCCAGTTCATCAAGGACGTCGACTGGGGCGACCTCGACTTCCTCGTGGTCGACCTGCCGCCCGGGTCGGGCGACGAGGCACTGTCGATCGCCCAGCAGATCCCCGACTGCGACGGCGTCATCATCGTCACGACCCCGCAGGATGTCTCGCTGCTCGACGCGCAGAAGTCCATCAGCTTTGCCCGCCAGCTCAATGTCCCGATCATCGGGCTCGTCGAGAACATGTCCGGGCTCATCTGCCCGCACTGCCAGGGCGAGGTGGATATCTACAAGCGGGGCGGCGGCGAACGGCTCGCCAAGCAATTCGGCGTGCCATTCCTTGGCGCCATCCCCTTTGAGCCCGGAATCGTCAAGGACGGCGACGCCGGCGTGCCGTTCATCATGAACCACCGCGACTCGGCATCGGCCAAAGCCTTCGAACATGTGGTGTGCACGGCCCTCGACTTCGTCATCAAGCAGGGCGGCCACAAGGCTCGCGACTTCAAGTACGAAGATGAGCTCGCCGAGGCGCAGCGGCGCGGCGTCGTGTTCGCGCGCTTTGTGAAGGAAGAGGGCGATGTGCCCAAGACCATCCTCTCCGTCCAGACCGACGGGGCCTCCGACTCCGGGCCGATCAAGCGCTCCATGAAGATTGGAGACGTCGTCGCCAAGTTCCCCACCACCGTGCCGGTGTTCAAGAAGTACGGCCTCGGGTGCGTCGGCTGCGCGGTCAACACCTTCGAGAACATCGACCAAGGCGCCCGCGCGCACATGAAAGACGTGAACGCGCTGATGGCCGAGCTCAACGCGCAGGTCGCCACCATCAAGACCTGACGCCCTACCCAAGGTTGAAAGCCCGCGTAGCCGATCCGCCGCCGCCGGGGTGGCCAGATTCCGAAGATCGACCCGTTCGCCGAGGAGCTCGACCTCCTCGTCGTGGGCGCCGGCATCATCGGGATGTCCTGCGCCTACCATGTGAAACGCGAGAACCCCGACCTCAAAGTCCTCGTCGTCGAAAAGGGCGGCGCCTGCGCGCAGGGCAACACGGCGAGGTCGGCGGCGCTCGTGCGCAACACCTTCACCTCGAAGACCAACCTCGCGCTCACCAACAGCTCGATCGACTACTACGTCCACCTGCGCGACGAGCGCCGCGAAGAGGTCGGGCTGAAGCTCTACGGCTACCTGTGGCTGATGGACGCCGCCGGCTACGAGCAGAACAAGGACGCCATCGCGCGCCTAAAGGAACACCGCATCGAGGTCGAGCTCTTCGACGAGCGCGAACTTTCCCGCATCCCGGGGCTCAAAACGAGGTTCGGCGCCGACGAAGAGGCGGCCCTGCTGAAGCTCAAGGACATCGACTTCGGTCTGTTTGGCGCCAAGTGCGGCCAGATCGAGCCGGACTTGCTCACCCAAGTCTACGAGCGCGACTTCCTGCGCCACGGCGGCGCCACGCTGTACAACACGGCAGTGCGCTCGCTGCTGCTCGAGGGGGCCAGCGGCCCGATGGACTTGCCCGGAGAGCCCTACCCATGGCAGGACCCGCGGGTCGCGGGAGCGGTCACCGACGCCGGCAAGATCCGGGCCAAGAAGACGCTCGTGGCAGCCGGAGCGTGGGTTCGCCAACTCACCGACCCCGTGGGAATCGACCCCACCACGCAGCCGCGCAAGCGTCAGCTCTTCACTTTCAAGAGCCCGTCCGTGCACGACCTCATCCACTACCCGTTCGCCGGAAAGAAGCAACTGCCCGTCCTCATCTTCCCGAAGAACGGCATCTACCTCAAGCCCGACACGGCAGAGGACGCCGCGTGGATCGGCTGCTCGGACGACCTCGGGCGCGCGTTCTCCTTCGAGGAAGACCCGCAGCCGGAGGCCGGCTTCTGGGAGTACGGCGTCCACCAGGTGCTCCGCAAGTACCTCCCCCAGTTCGACGGCCTGACGCCGAACAATTCCTGGGCGGGGCACTACGTTTACCAGACCTCCGACCGCACGCCGGTCGCCTTCGAGAACGCCGACTGCATCGTCGTGTCGGGCGACAGCGGCTCTGGGATCATGAAAGCCGACGCGCTCGGCCGAATCGCGGCATCGCTCTTCGCAGGGCGCTCGCAGGCCGAGCTCTACGGCGGTGGGCGCTTCGAGGTTTCGCAGATTAGCGCCAAGCAGCGCCAAGTGGAGTACGAACGATTCGTGATCTAGCGCTCCCCGCTCATTCAAGCAGGGCCGTGGGGCTCGGCGCGATGACCACGAGCGCCACAAACGGCTCGCGCTTCCCCGCCCGCACCCCGTGCGCTTCATTGGGCGCCACCACCACGAACTGCCCGGGCTTCACGGGGTGCTCCCTCTTTCCCACGGTGAAGTAGCCCTCGCCTTGACTGGCGTAGAGCAGCACGGAGGGCTTCACACGCACTTCCTCCATCTCTTGGCCCGGTTTGAAACAGAAGGCGACGATCCGCATCTGCTCCGAGTCGAAGATCTTCGATGCGTAGAACGCCTCGTCGCGGAACTGGACGAAGGCGTCGACCGCGACCGGGTCCATCGCGACCTTACGCGGCAACGCAAGTCCCCCCCGGAAGCCAACCTAACTCACGAAGCCTTGCTTCCGCAGTTCGTCGATGTCCTTGGCGACTTCGGCGCCCGACCGCCGTAGCGCCTCGAGCTCCGCCGGCTGGAGGTTGAGCTCCACGACCTTCTCCACACCGCCCCGGCCGAGCACTGCCGGCACGCCGAGGTAAACACCGTTGAGTCCGTATTCGCCTTCCAGGTAGGCGCTGCACGGGAGGATGCGCTTGCGGTCCTTGACGATTGCGTCGACCATCTCGGCCACCGCCGCTGATGGCGCGTAGTACGCCGACCCCTTCTGCAGGAGTTTCACGATCTCGGCGCCCCCGTCGCGCGTGCGCTTGACGAGCGCCTCGACTTTGTCCGCCGGCAGCACCTCCGAGAGTGGCCGCCCCGCGACCTGCGTGTACGAGGGCAGCGGGACCATCGAATCGCCGTGGCCGCCGAGCACGAAGGCCGTGATGTCCTTCATCGAGGTCCCCGTGGCCTCGTGGATGAAGGTCCGGTAGCGCGCGGTGTCGAGCACGCCGGCCATCCCGAGCAGCCGCCCCTTTGGAAACCCCGTCGTCTTTAGCGCCAGGTACGCCATCACATCGAGCGGGTTCGTGACCATCACGACGATCGCGGTTGGCGCCATCGCCTTGACCTTCGCAGCCACGTCCTTGATGATCTTCGCGTTCACGCCGAGCAAGTCGGAGCGCGACTGGCCGGGCTGGCGCGGTACCCCCGAGGTCACCACCACGAGGTCGGACCCCTTGATGAGGGCAAAGTCCGTCGCGCCCGTGACGCGCGTGTCGAACCCCTCGATCGGCCCCGACTGCCACATGTCGAGCGCTTTGCCCTGCGGAAGGCCCGGGATGATGTCGACCATCGCCACTTCGCGCGCGAACTGCTTCTCGGCAAGGCGCTGGGCCAGTGTGGCGCCAACATTGCCCGCACCAATCACGCTGATCTTTTCAAACAACCGCTTTCCCTCCGGCACGTAGTGCCCCGGCCTGCCAAAAGCATTGGGGTGGCGCCATCGAACCGGCCCGCGCGGTGAAAAGGCTCATCTACGCCCGTCGGGCTCGCCGTTTCATCGGTGCGGCCGATGGCAGATTCCCCTTCCCCCCCGCCGCCCCGCGAAAGCCTCGAGTGGCTTTCGACCGACAGGATGCTCGAGCTCATCGCCCACGACATCAACAACATGTGCCACGGCGCCCTTTCCTACATCGACCTCGCGATGGACCCGAAGCAGCCTCCCGAGGCACGAGCGAAGTACCTCCAGACCGCCAAGCAGCTCACCCACCGCGCCTCGCGCTTCACGCCGCACCTGAAGGCACTCAACGAGCTGTGCGCCACCGATGTCGCGGCCCTTGCAAGCGAGCCGCTCTCCAAGGTGGCGGCCGAGGCCAAGGCGCGCGCGCAGGACCTGAACGACGGGGCCGCCCTCGAGATCGACAAGGCCGGCGACGGCTGGGAGCGCCGGGTCAAGGGCGGCAAGTTCGTGACGAACGCGTTCACCCACCTCTTCGACAACGCCATCCGCTTCCAGCGGACAGGTGGAAAGGCCAAGGTCGCCGCCGAGGCGCAATCGCAAGGCGGGTCGGTCGTCATCGTCCTGCGGGACAACGGCAAGGGGTTTGCCAAGGGGTCGGAAACCTACGCCGCGCGCCGCTTCAGCCAGGCCGGGTCGGTTTCCGGCGCCGGCCTCGGGCTCGCTTTCGTGCGCGTGCTCTGCGAGCGCGCGGGCGGCGCCTTCGAAATCGTCCCCGCCCACGGCGATGAGGCCGGATTCGTCCGCCTGCGCCTGCCTGAAGCCTCTCCGCTCTGACCAAAGGTTATTCACGCAACGGACGGTTCGAGGAGCCGGTCACGATGGATTTCCGCCTCACGCCAGAGGAGCAACTCTTCCAGCGCAGCGTCAACGAATTTGCCATGCGCGTCCTTGCCAAGCGCGCGCGCGAGATCGACGACAAGGCCGAGATCCCGGTTGAGGTGCTCCGCGAGATGGGGGCGCTTGGGCTCATCGGTATCACGATCCCGAAGGAATACGGCGGGCCCGGCGCCACGGTCACGCAGGCCACCCTTGCCGCCATCGAAATCGGCCGCGGGGACATCTCGATGGCCACCGCGGTCTACTACCTCCTGTGCGCTGGTTGGTCGGCGGTGCTTGCCAAGTACGGCACCGAGCGCTGCAAAAAGGAAGTTCTGCCCCGCGTGGCCACCGGCGAATGGTTCCTCGGCATCGCAACGACGGAGGCCGGCGGCGGCTCGGACCTCGGCGCGATGAAGACGACCGCACGCGTGGACGGCGACCACCTCATCATCAAGGGCGAGAAGATGTTCATCTCGGGCGCCACTGAGGCCGCCAAGCGCGGCGGAGGCCACCTCGTCCTTGCCAAGGTCGACGAGTCCAAGGGCACGCGCGGCATGGCCTTCGTCTATGTGCCGGCCGGGGCACCCGGCGTCTCCGTCCACAAGATCCACAACATGGGCCGCATGGGCATCTCGACCTGCACGGTCGTCTACGACAACGTGAAAGTGCCGCGCTACCACGCGCTCGGCGACCTCCTCGAAGGTTTCCACTGCGCGATGGACGGCTTCTCCGTCGCACGCATCCTCGTCTCGGCCGCCTGCATCGGCGCCGGCGAGCGCGGGATCGACACCGCCGTCGACTACCTGCGCGAGCGCCGGGCGTTCGGCCAGCCCCTCGGCAAATGGGAGGGCGTCCAGTTCGAGCTCGCCGACCTCTACGCGCGGCTCGACCAGGCCAAGCTCGAAGTGCTGAAGGGCGCGTGGATGCAGGACGAGCGCGCGGCCGGCCGGCCCGTCAACGAGTCGGAGCTTGCGCGCACCGTCGCCATCGGCAAGCTCGTCGCGCCCCCCGTCGCCCTCGACATCTACCGCGCCGTCATGCAGTGGTTCGGCGCGGCCGGCTACAGCCGCGACTACGAGCTCGAGATGGGGCTTCGGGGCGTCGTGTCGTACAACGTGGGCGCCGAGGGCGCGCTGCACATCATGAGAATCATCATCGGGAAGGAACTGCTCGGCAAGGAGTTCGTGCCCTACAAGTAAAGCGCTCAGTCGAGGTCGGGCCCGCCCGCCTTGAAATCCTTCACGAAGCGGTCGCGCTCCCGCCGCAGCGCCCTCATCGGCTGCCCGTGCGTCCTTTGCAGGCGGTCGAATTTCGCCGTCCAACGTTTCAAGTCGGTCTCCGAGATGGCGTTGCCCTTGGGCACGAGCTGCTGGCGGACCTCCTCGTAGAACCCGGAGAGCATCCGGCCGTGGGTACCGGTCCGGCGCCGCAGATTCCCGTCGAAGGCGAACCCCATCGCCTTCCAGGTCGAGGCGAACAGTTCCCACATCTGCGTTTCAAGCGACATCTCGCGGGACATCTGGAGAAGCCACCTTACCCCTTCAGACGGCTGCAGCGCTTTTGCCCCCGGCGACAAGGGAAGCCGAAACCGCATTAAACTTTCGCGCGCTGCGCTCGCCTTCGCGCTCCTTCGCAACGCGCCTTGAAAACCGCTTTATACCCTCATCCTGTTGGCGCGTTAAGTCCTCTTGGGTGAACCGCGATGGTCAAGATTCTGGTGCTCGTGAAGCAGGTCGTCGATGTCTCGCAAGTGCGCTTCGAGGGCGGCAAGGCGCCCAATTTCGCCCAGATTCCTGCCAAGATGTCCGACGCCGACAAGAACGCCCTCGAGGCCGCCGTCAAGCTCAAAGAGAAAGCCGCGGGCAGCGAGGTCATCGTGCTCTCGCTTGGCGGCGCCAAGGTGAGCGAGACCGTCAACGAGGCGCTTGCCATCGGCGCCGACAAGGCGTTCATCGTTTCCCAGCCGCACGACCAGCTCGACGCGCTTGCGACCTCGGAATTGCTCGCGGCCGCCGCCCGCAAGATCGGCGCCATCGACATCGTGCTCTGCGGCGAGGCCTCCACCGACGCCTACCAGAGCCAGATCGGCCCGCGCGTGGCGGAACTGCTCGGGATGCCCCAGATCACCTTCGCCAAGTCCATCGAGCTTGCCGACAAGGCGGTCGTTGCCACGCGCGAACTTGGCGACAAGGTCGTGAAGGTGCGTGCAGCCCTGCCGGCCTTGGTGGCCGTCGTGAAGGACGCGAACCAGCCGCGCCTGCCAAACCTCATGGCAATCATGAACGCGAAGAAGAAGCCGCAGACCACCTGGAAGGCCGCCGACCTCGCCGTGCCCGATGCCGTGATTGCCGCCGACAAGGTCGCCGTGCGACAGGTCGAGATCCGCCCCCAGACCATGTCGCGCAAACTCGTCGTCCTGAAGGACAAGACCGTCGAAGAGGCTGCAGAAGCCGTCGCGCAGGAACTCGTCCGCAAGGGCGTCCTTGCAGGGGGGCGCTGACCCCATGGCCGCCGTCCTCACCTTCTCCGAAAACGAGCGGACGGCGCTCGAACTTCAGACCGCGGCCGCGCCGGTCGCCTCCATCCTGAACGCCAAGGTCGTGGCGTCGTGGGTCGGTTCAAGCGTCCCGCCCGAGCTTGCACGCCACGGCGCTTCCGAGGTCGTCCATATCACCGGACCCGGCCTCGACGAGTTCACCGCGGAGCGCTTCGCCGACGCCCTTGCGGCCGCCGTCAACGACCTCAAGGCTTCGGTCATCCTCATCGGCGCCACGCGAAACGGTAAGGACCTCGCCGGGCGGCTTGCCGCCAGACTCAAGGCCGGCTGTGTCTCGGAGGCCCAGCGGATCTTGGCCGCTCCGGGGGGCGAGCTCACCATCGAGCGCACCTTCCTGTCGGGCAATGCCCTCCAAGTCGTGCGCGTCAAGGCGGTGCCCGTCGTCATTACCGTCCCGCCCCGCGCGCACCCGTTGCCCGCCCCCGCGGGCGCCGTGTCGCCCTCGCGCGAGCTGAAAGTCATCCCCACGACGCGCGCCCCGGAGGTCGTCGAGGTCACCGAGAAGTCGAAAGGCGGAATCCGAATCGAGGACGCGCCCTTTATCATGTCCGCCGGCCGCGGCTTCAAGAAGAAGGAGGACCTCGCCCTCATCGAGGACCTCGCCAAATCGCTCGGCGCCGAAGTTGGCTGCTCCCGGCCCCTCGCCACCGACCTCGCGTGGATGACCGAAGACCACTGGGTCGGCCTCTCGGGCCACAAAGTCCGCCCCAAAGTCTACATGACCTTCGGCATCTCCGGCCAAATCCAGCACATCGCCGGCATCCGCGACTCGGAGACAATCATCTCCGTCAACTCGGACGCGAACGCCCCTATCTTCAAGGCCTGCGACCTCGGCGTGGTCGCCGACCTCTACAAGTTCATCCCGGCCCTCAAGGCCGCAGCGGCCCGCCACCGCGCCTGAAAACGGCCCCTCATTTCCCGCGGCCCAGCCACTGGCGCGCCTCTTCCACCAACGCCATCGCCGCCTCCCACGAGCCGCGGATCACTTCTTGGCGCGCCGCCTCCCACAATTGCGCCGCCTCCACCGCCCCCTCCACTTCCCCAACCCGCTCCACCTCGCGCCGCAACGCCCCAAGCGCCTCCTCCACATCCGCCCCACTCACCCTGTTCGGCCCCGCGCCGTCCGTCGGCCGCGCCATCGTCACCTCAAGCCCGCCGATTGCGTGCAACGCCGCAAGGTAGTCGCCCGACTCCGCCCATTGCCGCGCCCGCGCGATCGCGTGGGCGACCTCCCGCGTCTCCGGGTTGTCCTGCCCCACGACAATGTTCCTCGAAATCTTGGCAAAGTGCGCTTGGAACGCCGCGCGCCCGAGCGGCTGGCGGACCTCCACCCTCCCCCTCTTCCCTTGCATGCAACCCCGACCTCCAGATCCAGTCGAGGCTCCCACGGGGAGCGCCCTCTTGAAGGTTGAGCCTGGAGAATCCAAGCTGATACTGTGAAATATGGTAACCTGGGCTGCGGAAAATGCGCCGGGCTTACCCGTACTTGTAGGTCACGCCGAAGCCGCCGCGCGGCATGTTCCAAGTCACCGCTCCCTGGTCGCAGAGCACGTCGCAGGTCCCACACTCGACACATCCCTCGTAGTTGAAGTGCATGACCTTGCGGTCGGCCTCGTCGGCTTTGTAGCACTGGGTCGGGCAGCCGAACTGGCACATTTGGTGCGGGCAGCGCCTGCAGATGTCGGTGTCGACGACAATGTGCGGGCGGTTCTGGTCGATGTTGAACGCGGTCTCGCCGACGCGCTCCATGATTTCGACGGGCTGGCCTTTTACAGGGACGGGCGTCATCCGTGGCCACCTCCGGCTTCGGCAGCGTGGGCGTGAGGGGCGGCCGCGACGGCCGGCGCCTGCACGGCCTTGTCCTCGATCGCGCGCATCGCGCGCTCGGCCTCCTCCTTTTGCATTTCGTGGTACAGCTGGCGCAGGGCCTTCTGTTTGCGCCGCTCGACGAGCGCCTTGGTGAGCAGGGGGCCGACGAAGGGGGCGCGGTTGATGGCGGCGGGGATGAGTTCGGAGAGTGCGGCCTTGGCGCCGTCGCCGATGAGCTGCGGCGCGATCCCCGAGTTGAGGACGGTGAGGCCGATGTTTTCGCCGAAGGTCTTTTTGGGCTGGCCGGTCGGCCACACGATCTTGGTGAAGATGCTCTCGATGAGGCGCGGGTACTCGTAGAAGAGCCGGGCGTTGCCGGTGATGTGGTCAATGTTGCGGAACTGGGCGAGGTCCTGGAGGACATACGAATTCCAGAGGCGGCGCTCGTAGGCTGAGAGGGCGGCGGCCGAGAAGTTCTTGCCCCCTTTCCAGGCGTCGGCGAAGGTTTGGCCCGCGAGCAGGCCGGACTTGATGGCGTAATTCATTCCTTCGATGTTGAGGCCGGTGGCGAGGAGCATCTGGGCCGTGTCGCCGCCGACGAGGAGGCGGTCATCGTAGAGTTTGGGCATCCAATTGATGCCGCCGATGGGTGCCCAGTGGGTCGAGTACTCGACCTCCATGCCGCCAAGGACGAAGGGCTGGATGTAGGGGTGGCGGACGTACTGGTCGAGCGCATCGCGGAAGTAGAACTCGCGGCGCCACGCCGACTCCATGGCGAGCATGACGCCGAGCGAGATGGTGTCCTTGTTGC
Organism: Thermoplasmata archaeon; assembly: GCA_041499475.1. Classification (GTDB taxonomy): domain Archaea; phylum Thermoplasmatota; class DTKX01; order DTKX01; family DATEUP01; genus DATEUP01. The sequence goes on along the minus strand of JBGQKI010000005.1, from coordinate 73,262 downwards.
TGTACATGAAGCCGCCCGCGCGGATGCCCTTGGGGAGGAAGCCGAGCACCATTTCGTTGGCGACTCCGTCACCCGGCATGAGGTTGAAGCGGTCTTCGATGGTCTTCTCGTCGAGTTGGATAATGACCTTGGCGCCCCACTCCTGGTGGGCCATCTTGTATTTGCGCGAGCCCTTTTTGAGCGCGCGCTGCTCTTTCGAGACGAGGGGCGTCTCGTCGAGGAGCCTTGAGTTCGCGCCGTCGCAGAGCATGTACGCGTCGAATTTCATCTCCTCACCGCCCTGCAGGATGCCGTCGAGGTGGCCGCGGTCGTCGTAGGTGAACCCTTCGACGAGGACGCCCTCGATGACGTTGACATCGGGCACGTTGTGCTCGGCGGCGACTTCGGGGATCTTGGAGGCGAGCCACTTGTCGACGCGGGCGCGCAGCACGGAGAACCCGGCGTAGGGCGGGTGGCGCCACTCGGTGTTCTTGTACTCGACGGTGAACCCGGACTTGTCGGTGAGCAACGAGATGCGCTTGGAGGTGATGGAGCGTTCGTAAGGCATGTCCTCCCAGAAGCGCGGGAGGACTTCTTCGAGGTCGCGGCCCCACAGGATGCCGCCGGAGATGTTCTTCGTCCCGATCGGGCTGCCGCGGTCGATGAGCGTCACGGGGATTCCTTCGCGGACGAGTTTGAGGGCCGCGGCATTGCCGCACATCCCGCCGCCGATGACGCAGATTCCAGGGAACTTTTCGGCCACAGAATCACCCCGATAGGCCAGAGGCGCATCGACCCTTCGGATGGTATGCTGGCCAGCGTCTCCGATTGGGAGCGGGATATATGAAACATCGTTCCAGGCAGGACGTGTCTCGCTTTCGAGCGATGAGCAGAAGCGCCCTTGTACCGCGCCGGCGGTGCGCGCGCGCATGAAGGTCGGGCGGGCCGGGGCGGGACTTTTGTTTGAGGTCCGTGTCCTGCCCATGGCGGGCGCGCTCTTGGCGGCGCTGCTCGGCTTCGCGTGGGCGAAAGGGAACCTGCACACGCTTTCGCAGGCGGAGCTTTCGCTGCTCGGCTGTGTGTTCTTCGGCCTCTACGCGGCGCACCTCACGGACACTTACGTCGATGTGTTCGGGCGGGGGGACCGGACGCCCACCAGCCTGCCGCTCGCTTTCCGCGATTCGACCGGTTTGCTCGAGGAGGGCAGTTACCCGCCGATCATCGCGGCCGCGGCCGCTGCGTGCGCGCTCTTGGGGGCGCCCGCCGCGGCGCAAGGCGGGCCGGCCGTGGCCGGCCTCCTGGCGGGGGCGCTAGCGCTTGCGTTGGCGTATTCCGTCGTGCTCGACAAGACCCTCCTTGGCGTCACCCTCGGCTACCCGATGGGCGCGGCGGCGGTGTTCTTGGCCGCCTACCTCGCGGCCGGCGGGCGCCTGGACCGGTCCCTTGCGTTCATCCTGGTCCCGCTGGTCACCGCGCTCGTGGGCACCAAAGTGCGCGCGGACGCGATTGACCTTGCCGACGACGCTGCCATCGGCAAGCGCACGCTGCCCGTCGTACTCGGGGCGCGCGTGGCGGTTCGAACGGGTCTTGCGCTCACCCTCGCTGGGCTCGCTGCGTGGGCCGCGCTCCCGGCGTTCGTGGCGTTGACCCCGCTCTTCAGCGTGGCCCCGGTCTTGGCGGCGGCCGCCGTCTGCTGGAGTGCCCGCAAGAGCGCGGTGGAAGGCTCCTTGCAGACGGCCTACGCGCTGGTCCTGATGCTCGCGGCGGAGGTCGCGGTCGTGGCAGCGGTGGGCCGCTGAGCGGAGGTCAGTGCTTCAAGCGGCGCCGCTCCTCGCGGTCGGCGCGCAACCGCTCGAGCCACTTGCCGATGGGGTCGAAGTATTCGTCGGCCACGCGCTCCTTGAGCGGGATGATCGCGTTGTCGGTGATCTTGATGTGCTCGGGGCAGACCTCCGTGCAGCACTTCGTTATGTTGCAGAAGCCCACCCCGGAAGTCTCGCGGATGAGCGGGCGGCGGTCCTCCACATCGAGCGGGTGCGTCTCGAGGTACGCGAGTTTGACGAAGAACGCGGGCCCCGCAAAGTGCGCCTTCTGCTCGTGGTTCCGGATCACATGGCAGACGTCCTGGCAGAGGAAGCACTGGATGCACTTGCGGAACTCCTGGCCGCGGTCGACATCGATCTGCGACATCCGCCAAGTGCCGTCCTTCTCGGGCGCTTTCGGCTTGAATGGCGGGATCTTGCGGTCGACTTCGTAGTTCCAGGAGACGTCGGTGACGAGGTCTTTCACCAGGGTGAACGACTTCATCGGCTCGACGGTGATGGGCCGTCCCTGGGGCAGGCTGGACATCCGCGTCATGCACATGAGCTTCGGCTGGCCGTTGACCTCGGCGCTGCAGGATCCGCACTTGCCGGCCTTGCAGTTCCAGCGGACGGCGAGGTCGCCCGACTGCTCGGCCTGCACCTTGAGCACCGCGTCAAGCACGACCATCCCGGGGTCGAGATCCACATCGTACTCCTTGAACTCGCCGTGCACGGGCGTGCCGCGCCAGATGCGCAGCGTCGCGCTGCCCGCGGTGGGCGTCTCGCCCATTCACTTGCCTCCGATGAGGACCTTGAGTTCGGCGGTGAGCGGGATCGCGGGTTCTCGGCGGACGGCCATGCCTTCCTTGCCCTTGGAAACGACGTGGTTGAAGAGCGCGAACTCGGGGCGCGGGTCGGGGAAGTCCTCGCGCGTGTGGCCGCCGCGGCTCTCTTCGCGGGCAAGCGCTGCGCGCGCGCAGGCCTCGGCCACGACCAGCATGGAGTCCAGGTCGAGCGCCATGTGCCACCCGGGGTTGAAAGTGCGCCCGCCCTCGGCCTTGGTATTGGCCGCGCGTTTGGTAAGCGCCTTGAGCTCGCCAAGGCCCTTTTCGAGGTCGACCTTGTTGCGGATGATTCCGACGCGGGCCTCCATGATGTCTTGGAGCGCTTGGTGGAGCGCGAAGGGGTTCTCACCGTCGGAACGGTCGAGGGGCGCCCCCATCTGCTGGACGAACGCGTCGAGTTGCGCGGCGTCGGGCTCGGGCAGCAGCGCAAATTCCTTGGCCGCGCGCGCCGCGAATCGCCCGGCCCGCCTGCCAAACACGAGCAGGTCCGAGAGCGAGTTGCCGCCAAGCCGGTTGGCGCCGTGCATCCCGGCAGCGGCCTCGCCCGCCGCGAAGAGGCCCGGCATCGTGGCGGCCGCGGTGTCGGCATCGACGCGCACGCCCCCCATCACGTAGTGGCAGGTGGGGCCGACCTCCATCGGCTCGCGCGTGATGTCCACCTCGGCGAGCTCCTTGAACTGGTGGTACATCGACGGCAGTTTCCGCATGATCTCCTGCGCGGTGCGCTGCGTGTGGATGTCGAGGTACACTCCGGAGTGGGGCGTGCCCCGGCCCTCCTTCACTTCGCGGTTGATGGCCTTGGCCACCACATCGCGCGTGAGCAACTCGGGGGGCCGCCGGGCCGTCACGTCCTTGAGCTTGCCGGCCTGGTTGAGCTCCGTCTGGCGCAGCCACTCGCGCGTCTCTTCTTCGGACTCGGCGAATTCCCCTTTGTTCATCTCGGGGACGTAGCGGAACATGAACCGTTCGCCCTTGCTGTTTTTGAGGACGCCGCCCTCGCCGCGCACGCCTTCCGTGATGAGCGTGCCGCGCACGGAGGGCGGCCAGACCATCCCTGTGGGGTGGAACTGGACGAACTCCATGTCGAGGAGGTCGGCGCCCGCCTCATAGGCCATGGCGTGGCCGTCGCCGGTGTACTCCCACGAATTGCTCGTGATGCGCCACGCCTTGCCGATGCCGCCGGTGGCAAGCACGGTCGCCTTCGCGCGGAAGAGGACGGGGCGCCCCGACTCCCGCCAATAGCCGACGGCGCCGACTACGCGGCCCTGCGCGGTGAGCAGGCGGAAGATCGTGCATTCCATGAACACCTTCGCGCCGCTGTGGATGACGCGGTCCTGCAGCGTCCGGATCATCTCAAGCCCGGTGCGGTCGCCGACGTGGGCAAGGCGCGGGTAGGTGTGTCCGCCGAAGTTGCGCTGGAGGATCCGCCCGTCGGGCGTCCGGTCGAAGAGGGCCCCCCACGCTTCAAGTTCGTGGACGCACTCCGGGGCCTCCTGCGCGTGCAGCTGGGCCATGCGCCAGTTGTTCAGCATCTTGCCGCCGCGCATCGTGTCGCGGAAGTGCACCTGCCAGTTGTCCTTGGGTTCGACATTGCCAAGGGAGGCGGCCACGCCGCCCTCGGCCATGACCGTGTGCGCCTTTCCAAGCAGCGACTTGCACACGAGCGCCACGCTTGCGCCCTCGGCGCGCGCCTCGAGCGCCGCGCGCAGCCCGGCGCCGCCGGCGCCGATGACGAGGACGTCGTGCTCGTGCTTCTCGAAGTCGGCCAACCCCTGCACGCCCCCTTCACGCGCTCACCGCAGCGGCGGCCGCGGTCCTGCGCCGCCGGGCCACGAAGTACCACGCGGCCGGCAGCGCCGCGGCGAGCACCAGAACAGCGGCCCACATCAGGGGCGTGATGGCGCTCAGCGGGAAGAGCCGCACCGAGGGGTCGACGAAGGAAAGGCCCGGGACCCCCCCCGCGACGAGACGGACGTAAAAGTCGGCGAAGCAGACGCCCCCGAGCGAGATCCAAGCGAACGCCATGTGGTGCTTGTTGAGCTTCGTGACGATGGACCAAGCCTTGTGTCGCTGGGCGCCAAACCTTGCGCACGAGAAGCAGTCGATCTTGCCGCCGACGAGGTGGCGCAGCGAGTGGCACGAGAAGGTGTAGAGCCCGAGGGTCACGACGTTGGTGGCGAGCACGAGGGTGCCAAGGCCGACGCCGAACCAGCCGCCGAAGTTGAAGGCGACGACGGTGTCGTAGGTGAGGATGACGAGGATTACGAGCGCGGCGTAGAGGAAGTAGCGGTGGAGGTTGAGCAGGATAAACGGGAAGCGCGTCTCGCCGCTGTAGATCTCGGTCTTGCCAAGTTCGCCCACGGCGCAAGCGGGCGGTTCGAGGAAGTAGGTACGGTAGTACATCTTGCGGTAGTAGTAGCAAGTCAAGCGGAATCCAAGGGGGAACGGCAAAATGACGAGCGCGGGGGAGACGGGGACGAAGAGCCCGGCAAGCAGGCTCGTGTTGAAAGGCCAGAAATTGAGCGAGAGGATGACGGTGGGCGAATAGAACGGGGAGAGGTACGGGTCTTTTTGGAAGTGGGAGCCCTGGAACGCGGCCCAAGTGGAGTACGCGATGGCCGCCGTGAACCCGGCAAACTGGAGGGCCACGGGGACCCACCAGTTGTCGAGGCGCGTTGTCCGGCCAAAGCCGCGCGTGTCGAGGGTCGGAGCCGCTGTGGCCACGCCTTTGGAGCGTTCTCGACCGTCTTAAGAGTTTACTCAAGGGGGGCGCGGCGCGGCCGCAGAATTCAAGCCAAGCGGTGCGCCGCAGTTGCGCGGCGGGCAAGGCGCGCGGGGCCGCGAGAGTCCCGATCGGCCTTTCGCGAGGTGACCGGGTGAAGGCAGGGCGAAGTCGGATCAACTCCTTACCGGCCCGCGCGAAAAACGGGAGCGCTTCCATAGGAAAACGCGTTGGACACGGCGCTTTTCGTCGGCCGAGCCACAGTACCCGCTTCGCGGCGGCCTTCGGGAACCCTTATATGGGGCACAACTTTAGACCGCCCGTTTCTGGGGGGCCGTCAGTGTCGTTTCGACAATACACTACGCCAAGCGTAGCCGCCGAGCCGAGGACTCGCGGGGCGCTGGTGTCGAGCCGCAGCGCGAGGGCGCTCCGACTCTTCATCCTCGGTACGCTGCTCTTCGCGTTCGTCCTTGCCGCTTCGCCGCACCTTTCGGAAGGCGCGACCATCCGCTTCGTCGACGACAGCTACAGCGCCGACAACGCGGGCCTCAACCAGTGGACCACGATCCAACGCGCCATCAATAACGCGAGCAACGGCGACACGATCTACATCTATTCGGGGACCTACGCCGAGAGCGTCACGGTCAACAAGACGCTCAATATCGTAGGGGACTCCAGGAACAGCACCGTCATCGACCCGCCTTTGGGCAACGGGCTGAACATCCTCTCCAACAACGTGAACCTCTCCTCCTTCACGGTCACCGGCGCAACCTACGGCGTCCAGATATCCTCCCCCGTGAGCAACCTCAACATCGACTCGCTCACCTTCGAGGCCAATACGCGCGGGGTGTTCGTCAACCTGGCCAACAATGTCACGGTGTCGGCGTGCTACTTCGGAAACCAGAGCGGCTACCTTAACGCCGGCATCTACGCGAGCCGCGGCGCAAACCTGACGGCCATGAACAACACCTTCATCGGCAATTACTACGGGGCCTACCTCGACCGGACGACGACGGCGATCGTCCGGGATGGGAATGTCAGCCTCTCCCACTACGGCATTTTCCTCACGAACACGCTGGCGACGGTCGTCGACCGAAACCACGTTGGCAATTCGAGCGCGAACGGGTATGGTGTGTACCTCGATTCAGACCACAACTCAACCGTCACGTCCAACCGCATCGACAACATGAGCGGCTCGGGCGTCCAGATTTACTACAGCGTCAGCGAAACACTGAGCTCCAACGACGTCTGGAACTGCAGCTCCGATTACGCGGTCCAGCCCGCCTCCGATACCTCGGGCACCTACTACGGCCACAACGTGGCCAGCTCGGACCTAGCGGAAGGCAAGGCCGTCTACTACTACACCAACACGACGGGCATCACCGTCCCCTCGGGCGCCGGTTGGATCTTTGCGTCCAACGTCACGAACCTCTCCATCCCCGCAGAAAACATCTCCCATGCAGGCTACGCCGTCGAGCTAATCCGCGTCAACAACCTCGCGCTCGCCGGCCTCACGGCCAGCACCACGCCGGGCGTGTTCTACTACGTCTACGCCGTGTGGGCCTACTCGACCACGAACCTCACGCTCACGGGAGTCAACTTCACCGGCTACGGGACAGCCGTCTACGTCCAGAACAGCGCCAACGTTACCCTTCAGAACTCGTCCACCGCCGGGCCTTCCGGACTGCCGCCCTACTACTTCGCGTACGGCTTCCAATTCCAGTCGGTCGCCGGAGCGCGGGTTCTCAACAACACGGGCCAACACGCGGTCGGCGGGAACCTCTACTCTTCGGACTACGCACTCATCCAAAACAACACGCTCAACGACAGCTACGGCGGTTACAGCTTCTACAGCTCCAAGTATGGCCGCGCCTCGCTGAATGTGATCACCAATTCGACAGGGCCGCTCTCCGTGGGGGGCAGCACGCTCGCCGACTTCCAGTGGACGATCACGGCCGACAACTACTGGGAGGGGCGGCTCCTGCGCTCCTACCTCAACGCCTCCGGTTTCGCGGTGGCGACGAACCTCTCGTGGGTCTTGCTCACCAACGTCACGAACGTAACTTCCGCGTATTTGGCGGCGGCCAATTCATCGAATTATGCCTCGGAGGTGGCCTTCTCGTTTAACGTGACGTTCTCGAACGTCGTGTTCAACGGCTCGAATTGGGGGTTGTACATCACGCAGTCGCAGCGCGTCACCGTCCTCCAGTCGACCACCAACAACTCGGCATACCAATTCCAGGTGGACACCTCCTCGGAGATCGTCCTCATCAACGGCACGTGGCTCAACATCACCTACGAGTCGCTCGGACTGTACTCGATGGGCTCGCTTAGCGTCGTGAATGTGACCTCGACCTGCGTGATCGGTTGCCAGTACTTCTCCGAGGTCTATACTGCAAGCGGCTTGTTCTTCGACAACATTACGGTCACGGGGATCTACCAGTTCGGGTACTTCGAAACCACCACAGGCTCGACCTTCAACCGCATCAACGCCACGGGGGCTCCGGGCGGGAGCCAGGCGGCCTACTTCTACAACGGGTCGGACCTCAATTTCACGAATTCGACGTACGGTAACTTTTCTTACGGGTTTTACCTCGACGGCAGCACCTGGAACACGCTCCTTAGAAACGCTACCTTCTCGGGTCTAGGGTACTGGGGGCTCCAAGTGCGCGACGTCTCTTCCGGGAACCTCACCATCACATCGAGCCGGTTCACCGGCGCAGCGGGCAACGCGGACAAGGCGGTGCAGGTGGAGGGCCTGCAGTCGCGCCTCCTTCTGCAGGGGAACAACATCACCGGCTTCTCGTACGGCTTTTTCCTCGACCCCATGGTGAACGTGACGGTCTCGGGCAACCAAATCAACAACACGACCGAAGGCATCTGGCTGTCCTTCGTCGACAACTCGACGGTTACGGGCAACACGCTGCGCGACATCTTCGACCAGGCCATCCACTTGGATACCTGCACGAACGTGACGGTTTCAACCAACTCCATCACCAACGCGCAGAGCAGCGCCATTAACCTCCTCAATTCAATCAACCTCACCGTCAGTGGAAACAACATCCAGGGGGGCAACGACGGCATCCACCTTTCAGGCGGCCGTGGGGCGCTCGTTGCATCGAACATCGTCAACGGCACGGCCAACAACGGGATCTACGTTAACAGCGGCCACCTGAGCTCGACCTTCAACGGCAACACCGTGACGAACGGCCTCAACGGGTTCTACATCGAATACGTCTCCTACCTCACGCTCGACTCGAATGCGCTGTCGGGCAATACCTACAATTTCCACCTTGAGGCGTACTCCATCGAGCAGTTCTACCACCGGGTCAACACGACGAACACGGTGAACGGGAAACCCGTCTATTACCTCGTCAACGCAAGCGGGGGGACGGTCCCCACGGGCGCCGGACTTGCAATCCTTGCGAACACGACGAACTACCTCGTCTCCGGGGTCACCATCGACCACGAGTGGCACGGCATCCGGCTGTTCCAGTGCACGGGAATCAACGTAATCAATGTCGCCATCAGCTCCTCCTTCTACGGGCTGCTCGCCGAGTACGCGGTCAACTCGACGCTTACCGATTCGCGCGTGAATGGCGGTGAGTATGGGTCCCAGTTCTGGTACGGCACCAACCTAACCGCCGTGCGCGACGTGATGAACGGCTCGCTTTACAGCGGGATGCAGGTGTACTACTCGCGGTCGATCACGGTCGACAACAGCTCGTTCAACAACACCGGCAACGGCCTCTACCTCTCCGGGACCGACGTCTCGAACATCACGAACAGCCGGTTCACCAACGGCTCGTACATTGGCCTTACGCTGGACTGGAGTTCGGGGGATGTGGTTTGGAACAACAGCTTCCTCTCCAATTGGGGGTCAGTCCAAATTTCAGGCTATTACCTCTCCCACTTTAACCATACGATCCCCGCGAACAACACGATCGAGGGCCGGCCGATCTTCTACCGGATCAACGCGACGAACGTCAGCGCGCCGGCAAGCAGCGCGATGGTGATTTTCGCCAACGTGACGAGCGGGACCGCAAGCGGGCTCACGATCTCCGAGGCGGGCGACGGAGTCCTGCTCTTCGGGTCGCGCTTCGTCAACGTGAGCAGCATCACCTTCGACACCGGGTACTACGGCGTGCACGCGATCCAGTCGCAGAATGTGACCATGCGCAACCTCACGCTCAATGTCACGACGTGTTGCGTGTACGACCTCGTCTACAGCGATTCGAGCGCCAACCTGTCGCTGCTTGACTCGGTGATTCCGCGCGCCTACACCATCTTCAGCGCGTATTACTCGACGAACGTCACCATCCGCAACCTCACCGCCGGCGACCTCACGAACTACACCTCGACGGGCTCGGTGCTCGTGGCGAGCGGGTACAACGACGGGTTCGTGGTGGAGAACAACACCTTGTCGTACACCTCGTACTCCGTCCAGCTTTACGGTTACGACCCGTCGAGCACGGTCTCGAATGTGACGGTGTCCAACAACACGTATGGCCCCTACTCCTATGCGACAATCTACATCGGTTCCTCCTACGTGCAAAATGTCACGGCCTACCACAACAATTTCAACCTGAGCTACGGCGGAGGGTACGGCGCGCCCTACGACTCGTACGACGTCGTCACCTGGTTCCGCGCTTACCCCTGGGGTGGCAATTGGTGGTCGACGTGGACATCTCCCGACATCAAGAGCGGGGCGCTCCAGGCGACAGCGGGCGGCGACGGCATCGTGGACAACCCCTACGCGGCGACCCCCACGCGCAACGACCCGTACCCGCTGGTCGACCCGTGGCCGCCGCGCGTCCGCCTCGAATCCCCGGCGAACCAGAGCGCGGTGCGGCCCGGCGCGGTCCTGCAATTCAATGTCTCGCTCTACTTTGACACCGTGAAGTACTCGATCGACAACGCGTCGGCGGTTGCCTTCGCGGCGCCGTTCCAGATCAACACCACGGGGTGGTCGGAAGGGGCTCACGTGATTTGGGTGAACGCGACCGACCTCACCCCGGCGGGCGACAGCGAATTCTTCGTGATCGCGATCGACACCACGGGCCCCACATTTTCGGGGATGCTCGCCAATGGCACCTACGCCGCGGGCACCGAGCTCCCCTTCTTTGTCAACGACCTCCACGTCGCGTTCAATGCGACGTGGAACAACGGGAACGGAACGATGAGCGTATGGAACCAGTCGGGGGCGTGGTTCAACCTCACGACCGCCAGCTGGCCGGACGGCGACTACACGGTGTTCGTGACGGCCTGGGACACAGCAGGCAACAGCGCGAATGTGACGCGCAGCTACGGCATCGACGGCAATCCGCCCGTGGTGTCACTGTTGACTCCGTCGAACAATTCCGTGATCCGAGCCGGCACTACGCTCGACTTCAACATCGTTGACGCGCACTTCCAGAACGCGAGTTGGCTGAAGGGGCTTGTATGGACATCTCTCTCCGCGCCCTTTGATGTCGATTCGACAGGTTTCGCGGACGGCCCCACGGACATCACCGTCGTTGGAATCGATGTGCTCGGCCGGCGCACCGCGCGCGTGTTCACCTTCACCTTCGACTCGACGCTCCCCACCATCACGCTGAACACGCCCGCCAACAATTCCGTGGTCGCGGCGGGCACCACGGTCGACTTGTCGGTCAGCGACACGAACTTCCAGAATGCGAGTTGGACGACCGGCTCCACGTGGAACGCGATCGCCGCGCCGTTCGACATCTCGACCGCGGGGTTCGCCGACGGCCTCACGACGGTCACGGTGCGCGCCTTCGACCTTGCCGGCAACAACAGGACTTCGACGTTCAGCTTCACCTTCGACAGCACGGCCCCCACGGTCTCGCTCGCCTCGCCCGCGAACAACTCCGTCATCGCGGGGGGCACAACGCTCTCTTTTGCCATCACGGACGCGAACGCGTTCACGGCCACCTGGAACAACGGCTCCGGTTCCAACGCGCTTGGCGCGCCTTACAACGTCTCGACGACCGCGTGGGCGGACGGGTCAGTGACGGTGGTCATCGTCGCCACGGACACCGCGGGCAACGCGAGGACGCGTTCGTTCAATTTCGTGATGGACTCCACCTTGGCAACCATCACGCTCAACTCGCCGGCGAACAACTCCGTGATTCCCGCCGGCCGTCTCATCGACCTATCGGTGTCCGACACGCACCTCTCCACGGTCACCTGGAACAATGGTAGCGGTGCCGTGACCCTTGGATCGCCCTTCGACATCCCCACCCCCGGCTGGCCCGACGGGTCGACGAACATCACGCTCATCGCGCTCGACGCCGCCGGCAACTCCAGGACCTCCGTCTTCCGCTTCGTTTTCGACTCGACGCCCCCGAGCGTCGTACTCTCGAGCCCGGCGAACAACTCGGTCGTGCTCCCGGGCGCGGTGCTTGACTTCACCGTCACCGACACGAACTTGAACAACGCCACCTGGAACAACGGCAGCGGCAACAACTCGCTGACAACGCCTTTCGATGTCAGCACCACGGCTTGGGCAGACAACCAATTCTCCATCACGGTAACGGCAACCGACCTTGCGGGGAATGTGCGCTCGATCATCGTGGTGGTCTCCGTCGATTCGGCCCCGCCCACGATCACGCTGAACCAGCCCGCCAACGGGACGACTTTCGGCTCGGGCACGCTCATCGACCTGTCGGTCACCGACCTGCACTTCACGAACGCCTCGTGGAACAACGGCTCTTCGCCAAACGCGCTGTCTTCGCCGTTTGACATCGACACGACCGGCTGGGCCGCGGGCAACATCACCGTCGCCGTGAACGCCACCGACGCGGCGGGCAACACCGCCTCCCGCGCGTTCAGCTTCACCATCGACAACTCGTTCCCGGCCGTAATCCTGGTCACGCCGTCCAACAACTCGGTTATCCGCCCCGGCACGACGCTCGACTTTTCGGTCGTCGACAACGACCTAAACACGACCACCTGGAGTAACGGATCGGCCCCGGCCACCCTCGCCGCGCCCTACGACGTTTCAACGACGGGCTGGAGCGACGGTCACATCAACGTGACGATCAACGCGACGGACAACTCCAGCCACACCGTTTCCGTGATCTTCCACTTCGTGATCGACTCGACGGCGCCCGTGGTGCTGCTGGTCTCGCCGTCGAACAACACGGTCATCAGCGCGGGCGTCCAGCTGTCGTTCTCCTTCACGGAACTCAACTTTGCAAGCGCCCGCTACAACATCGGCGGGGGCAACGTGACCCTCACGGCTCCCTACAAGGTCGACAGCACGGGATGGGCCGACGGCGAGGTCAACATCACGGTCACGGCGTTCGACCTTGCCGGCAATTCAGGCGCAGCCACCTTCCACTTCACGGTCGACTCGACGCCGCCCGCCATCACGCTCGGGACACCATCGAACAACTCCGTCATCGCGCCGGGGACCACGCTCGACTTCAACGTCAGCGACGCCCACTCGTTCTCGGTGACGCGGGACAACGGCACGGGGCCGGTCGCGCTGGGCTCGCCGTTCGATGTCTCGACCGCGGCCTGGACCGACGGCGGCGTCGACGTGATTGTGGTCGCCACCGATGTAGCCGGCAATGTGCAGTCGCGCCTCTTCCACTTCACGATCGACGGCACGGCGCCCACCGTCTCGCTGACCGCGCCCTCGAACAACTCGGTCATCGCCGCCGGGACGACCATTTCGTTTTCGGTGAACGACGCCAACCTCGCGGCGGTCACCCGCAACAACGGGTCGGGCGCGCTTGGCCTTGCGTCCCCGTACGACCTTGCCACCCCCGGCTGGCCCGACGGGTCGACCAACATCACGGTCATTGCGACGGACCAAGCGGGCAACAGCCGGACGGTTGTTGTCCGATTCATCTTCGACTCCACGGCGCCGACCGTCACGCTGGGCGCGCCCGCGAACAACTCGGTCATCCGCGCGAACACGACGCTCGACTTCACTGTGACCGACGCGAACTTCGCCTCCGCGACATGGAACAACGGGAGCGGGTCGAATGCGCTCACCTCGCCCTTCGATGTGAGCACCGCGAACTGGCCCGACGGCTCGACCACGGTGACGGTCACGGCGACGGACGCCGCCGGGAACTCGCGCGCCGTGAGCTTCCAGTTCACGTTGGATAGCACGCGCCCAACGATATCCCTCAACTCCCCGGCCAACAGCACGGTCATCCGTGCCGGCACGGCGCTCGACTTCGCGATCAGCGACGCCAATGGCGTTGCGGCGGCCAACTGGACGAACGGGTCGGGCCCCTTCGCCCTCGCCTCGCCCTTCGATGTGGCCACGGCGGGCTGGGCCGACGGCGCCTTTGACGTCACGGTGTCGGCGGTCGACCCGGCTGGCAACGCGGCCACGCAGCTGTTCCACTGGACGCTTGACTCCACCGCACCCACGATCACGCTCGTCGCGCCCGCCAACAATTCGGTCATCCGGCCCGCCACCGCGATCGACTTCACGGTTGCGGACGCCAACGGGGTGGCGAGCGCCCTGTGGAACAACGGCAGCGGCCCCAACACGCTCCCCTCTCCCTTCGACATCAACACGACCGGCTGGGCCGAGGGCACGGTGACCGTGACGGTGAACGCGACCGACGCGGCGGGCAACCTCCGCGTCTCGACGTTCGCCTTCACCTTCGATTCGACGCCGCCCGTCATCTCGCTGGTGAGCCCCTCCAACAATTCGGTCGTTGTCGCCGGGACCACCATCGACCTAAGCGTCACCGACGCGCACTTCTCCGGCGCGACCTGGAACAACAGCTCGGGGGCCAATGCGCTGCCTTCGCCCTTCGACATCAACACGACGGGCTGGGCCAACGGGCCGTTCAACATCACGGTCACCGCCACCGACCTTGCCGGCAACGCCCGCACGGACGTGTTCCGGGTCATTATCGACTCGACGCCCCCCAACATCACGCTTACCTCGCCTGCCAACGACTCGGTGATCAGCGCCGGGACGGTCCTTGACTTCACCGTCGTCGAGCCCAACCTCAACACGAGCACCTGGAACAACGGTTCGGGCGCGGTTTCCTTTTCCCCGCCGTTCGACATCTCCACCGCGTCCTGGGCCGATGGCTCGGTCACGGTCACCGTCACCGCCGTGGACCTTGCGGGCAATTCGCGCTCCGCGTCGTTCCACTTCACGATGGACTCGACGGCGCCGATCGTCGGGTTGAACTTCCCGGCCAACAATTCGGTCATCACGCCAGGGACGGACTTGGACTTCGACGCCTCCGACCTCTACCTGAACACCGTGTCGTGGAACAACGGGTCGGGAGCCAACGCGCTGCCCTCGCCCTTTGATGTGTCGACCGTCGGCTGGCCGGAGGGCCCCAAGAATGTGACCGTCACGGCCACCGACCGGGCCGGCAACACGCGCGCCGCCACCTTCCACTTCGTCTTCGATGCGACGCCCCCGACGATCAGCGTGGTGACGCCCTCGAACAACTCCATCATCCTCGCGGGCACCACGATCGACCTAACGGTGACCGACGCGAATTTCCAGGGCGCTACCTGGAACAACGGGAGCGGGGCCAACACGCTCGCGTCGCCCTTTGACATCAGCACGAGCGGATGGGCCGACGGCGTCTACAACGTCACGGTGATCGCCACCGACCTTGCGGGCAACGTGCGCACCGTCGTCCTGCGGTACACCTTCGACACGACCCCCCCCACGGTCACTTTGCTCTCGCCCTCGAACAACTCCTACATCCGCGCGGGCGCCACGCTTGACCTTTTGGTCACGGACCTGACCACGCTCACGGTCACCTGGGACAACGGCTCCGGCCCGAACGCGCTGGCTTCGCCCTTCGATATCGTGACTTCAGGCTGGCCCGACGGACCGACGAACATCACCGTGACCGCCACCGACGCAGTGTCGCTCCAGCGCATCCGCGTGTTCCATTTCACTTTCGATTCGGTGCTGCCGACGGTCTCCTTGCTCTCGCCCTCGAACAACTCGTTCATCCGCCCCGGCGTGCAGCTCAATTTCTCGATCAGCGACACGAACCTCAACACCGCCACGTGGGACAACGGCGGGGGCGGGACGACGTTCGCCACCCAGTGGAATATCTCGACGGTCGGCTGGGCGGACGGCCCCATCAACATCAGCGTCGACGCGACCGATTTGGCGGGCAACCTGCGCTCGCGGACCTTCCACCTCACGATCGACTCAGCCGTTCCGTCGGTGACGCTGAGCTCGCCCACGAACAACTCTTACATTCCGTCCGGCACGCTGCTGAACCTCAGCATCACGGACACGAACCTCGACACTGCCACGTGGGACGACGGCACCGGCGCCCAGAGCTTTGCCGCACAGTGGACCATCTCGACGACCGGTTGGGCGGAGGGCCCGGTCAACATCACGGTCACCGCAGACGACCTCGCTTCCAACGTGAAGACGCGCATCTTCCATTTCACGATCGACTCCATCTTCCCCGTGCTGAACCTGCTCGCGCCCTCGAACAACTCCGTGTTCGAGGCGGGCGTCCTCATCAACTTCACGATCAGCGACACGAACCTCAACACCGCGACCTGGGACGACGGATCGGGCGCCCAGCCGTTTGCGACCAACTGGAACATCTCGACGGGGGGCTGGCCGGACGGCCCGCGCAATCTCACGGTGTCGGCGGCCGACCTCGCCTCTAACGTGAAGACGCGCTTTTTCCACTTCACGATCGACTCGACGCTGCCCACGTTAAACCTCAACGGGCCGACGAATGACACGTACATCGTCGCCGGCACGGTCGTCAACCTCACGATCTCCGACGCGAACCTCGACCAGACTTCTTGGGAAGCAAACGGCGCTGGCCCGCAGGCATTTGCAACGCAGTGGGAGATCCCCACGGCCGGCTGGGCAGACAACTCGTACAACATCACCGTCCGGGCAAGCGACTTGGCCGGCAACGTGCGCCTGCGTTACTACCGCTTCTGGGTGGACTCGACGAAGCCCATCATCCAGCTCAACGCGACCACGCAGACCAACAACAGCTACTTTGACCAGCGCAATTTCACGACGGTGCAATTTGACGTCATCGAAGCCGCCCTTTCCACCGCGACCTGGACAACCGGCGCGGCACCCACGCCCCTTGCGGCGCCCTTTGCGATTAACGTGTCTGCCTGGCCCGACGGCGCGTACACCTTCACGGTGGTCGCGACCGACCGGGCGGGCAACTCCGTCACGCGCTGGTTCAGCTTCACGCTCGACAGCGTGGCGCCCGTGGTCAATGCCGTGGCTTGGGAGAACACCTACTTCTCGAACGGGACGGTGCTCAGCGGGACGCTCTTCGACCTGAACCTGCTTTGGTCGCACGCCTACATCGACGCGGCGGCCGGCGTGAACGGCTCCGCCCAGAACTATTCGCTCTCCACGGCGGGCCTTGGCGAGTCCTCGCACACGCTCCATGTGGAGGCGTTCGACCGCGCGGGCCACCTGACCACGCGCGACTTCGCCTTTGCAATCGACTCGCTCGACCCGGTAATCGCGGTGACCGACCCCGCGGACGGGGCCCATGTGCCCCGCGGCACGCTCCTCAACATTACGGCCACGGACAACAACGCGATCAACGTTACCTGGCAGCGCGACGGCGGGGCCCTCCTTGCGGCGAACGGCACGGGGATGCCGCGTTCGGTCGACACCACATCATGGCCCGACGGCAGGTACCTCGTGCACTTCATCGTGCGCGACCCCGCCGGTCACCGCGTGGACACGAACATCACGATCGTGATCGACAGCAGCAAACCGAGCTTGCCCTCCGTGAGCGCCCTGCCCCTCAACCAGACATACGACGAGGACCGCGACATCACGCTCGACGCGTCGTCGGCCTCGGACGGCCCGAATCCCTTGCCCCCCGGGAGTTTCTTGTGGACGTTCTCCACGCGCGCGGGCCCGCTTGCGCTCGACCAGCGCACCGGTTCGATGCCGACCTATAGGTGGGCCGACCCAGGCGATTACGCGTACACCCTTGCGATCACCGACCTTGCCGGCAACTCCGACGCGCGCACTTACAGCGTGCACATCGCGGACGCCACGCCGCCCACGGTTTCCCTGCTTGTGAATGCGACCGTTGATGAGGACACATCGGTCGCGTTCGTGGGCGACCTGAGCCGCGACAACGACTACTTGTTCCTGCGCAACACCTCCAACTGCGGCGGCGCTTCATACGACATCGTTGACTCCGCCGGCGCTTCGGTAAACTTCCCGCTCCCGTCCTCCGGCGTGGGGGCGCTCTACCCCTGCCTCGACCTTACGCATGTGTTTGCAAACCCCGGCCTGTACACCGTCCGGCTTACGGTCGTCGACCCGGCAGGTCTCTCGAACGCGAGTTCGGTGGTCGTGCGCGTCCGCGACCGGACGGCCCCGGTCCTTTCGGGCGTCAGCATCGCGGGGCGCGCCAACGCGGGCGACAACCTCACCTTTGACGCGTCGGTGGTCAGCGACAACGACCTCGAGAACGTGTCGCTCATCACGTACACATGGTTGGTGAAGGCGGCCGGGTCAACGGTCGACACGCTCACCGGGTCAAGCGCTCACCACATCTTCCCGCTGCCGGGGGCGTTCGTCGTGAACCTCACCGCGCGGGACTCCTCGGGAAATGCGGCCTCGCGCGAGTTCGCCGTGTACATCAATGACGTCCCGGCCCTCCAGACGGCGCTACCCCAGGCCATGGTCTCGGGCACAACTTACGACCTCGACCTGGTGGTCGCCGACAGC
Organism: Thermoplasmata archaeon; assembly: GCA_041499475.1. Lineage (GTDB taxonomy): Archaea > Thermoplasmatota > DTKX01 > DTKX01 > DATEUP01 > DATEUP01. The sequence goes on along the minus strand of JBGQKI010000005.1, from coordinate 55,205 downwards.
GACGCCGGGGACTCGATCAACATCTCGTTTGCCTCGACACCATGGGCCGTGACCCAAACGCTAACCGCGCCCCGCGTTGTGCACATCCGGTGGACTCCGACCGGGTATGGCCCCAAGGACTGGAACCTCACCTTGTCGGACGGGTGGGCGACCACCACGATCGTCACGGCCGCGAATGTGTCGCTGCCGCCGAGCGCGACGAACCTGCCGCCCGAAATCAAGTCGACGCCCGTCCAGGAAGTCCTGCCGAGCGTGATGTACACCTACGATGTGAATGCGGAAGACCCGAGCAACGACGTCCTGTACTACGCGCTGGTGGTGTACCCCGCGGGCATGAGCATCGACCGCGTGACGGGCCTGATCACATGGGTCCACGGCGTGACCTCGTTGAGCCCGCAGCAAACTTGGACGGTCAACGTGTCGGTCTGGGACGGGTACAACACCGTTTATCAGAATTACACCATCCGCTGGCGGCCGGGCGGAAACCACGCCCCAACGATCGACGGCCCGCAAGCGTGGGCGTCCCTCGCCGTCGAGAAGGACCAGCAGATCATCGAACACCTGGAGCTCCACGTCCAGGACCAGGACGACGCCGTTTCCGGCCTGCTCTATGAGGTGACCTTCGTGAGTTCGTCGGTGGCCTCCGCGCGGGTCGAGAAGACCTCGGCCGGGGCGGACCTCGTGGTGGCCGGGTTGCAGGTCGGGAACGCCACGGTGCGGATCAAGGTCTCTGACGCCTCCGGCGGGAACGCGACGCGCGACATCACCGTCCGGGTGACGGCCCCGCCCGGCAGCCCGGCAGGCAGCGAGGGCACCATCGGCCTCCTTCCGCTCCTTGGCCTTGCGGTGGCAGCCGGCACCGCCGGCTTCTTCCTCCTCGTCCGTGGGCGCAACAAGAAGCGGCGCGAGGGTGCGGCCGCGGCCAAAGCCCAGATCGTCTCGGGGGTCGCGGCGCCCACCATCGCCGGCGAGGCCGGCACGGTCGTCCTCACGGGCCAAGCCGCCGCGGCTGCAAGCGCGGCTGCCGCCCTCGCGGCCGGCCCGGCCGAGAAGAAGATCACCTACACGATCGAAGGCCTCTTTGTCATCTACAAGGACGGCCGGATGCTCTACGCCAAGACGGACATGGGCCAGGCGAAGTTCGAGGACCCCGAGCTTGTCTCGTCGATGTTCACCGCCGTGACCTCGTTCATCAAGGACTCGTTCCAGTCTGAGGGCGAGCTGAACAAGATGGGCTATGGCGACAACCAGATCATCATCGAGCGCGGGCGCAGTGTCTTCATGGCCGCAATCGTCTACGGCGAGCCCGACCAGGAATTCCACGACCAGATGAAGGCGGCCATTGAGAACCTTGAGCTCTCCTACGCCGGCATGATCGAGGAGTGGGACGGGATGATGGACCACTTCTCGGACATGGAGGTGAAGCTCGTGGGCATCACCTCGCTCACCGCCGGCATCACGCGCCGCGAAGTGCAGCTTGCCACGACAAAGCAGGAAGTGCTCATGCTGTCGGAACTCGAGTTCTTCCAGGGCTTCGTCCGCCTCAAGTGCGGGATCAAGAACAACACACCCTCCGTGATCACGAAGGCGACGGTCGACATCGAGTACAACGAAGACGTCCTGCGGCTCGCGCGCGTGGAGCCTGCGGCCTACCGCACTGCGGGGGCGAAGGTGCTGCTCGGCGTGCTGAACCCCGGCGAGAAGTCGTCGGTCGCGTACTACTTCGACCCGCAGATCTGCACGGAGTCGCAGATCGACGGAGTCTGCCGCTACCGCGACGCTTCGGGGGTCCTCTACACGGTTGCGATGAAGACGCGCAAGGCGGAGGTCGTGTGCCCGCTCTTCTTCACGAAGGAGCACGCCAACACGGCGATGCTCAAGCGCCTCGTGGAGGCCGAGCTTGGCGAGAAGGACTCGAAGGTCTTCGAGATCCAGAAGATCCCGCCGTACATCAAGCACAAGGACGTCTTCGACCTCATCAAGAGCGTCGTGAACGCGCACGACGTCCAGATGGTGCGCGAGTTCACCAAGTACAACCCGTTCCACGGCGAGGCGTGGTTCTACGGCGAGACGAAGGTCAAGGGTTACAAGATCGTCATCCGCGCGACGGTGATCGAGGAGACCAACGCGATCGAGTTCTTCGCGGCCTCCACGAACATGAAGGCGATCACGGGGCTGCTGGCGGAATTCAACCACACGCTGAACTCGATGGTCATCGAGAAGTACAGCGACCTCAAGATCGCGCAGATCTTCGACAGCCAGGCGAAGGCCGAGATCGAGAAGCGGACCTTGATGTCGACGATGTCGAGCGCGGACCTTGCCGGCGGCGAGACGGAGCAGGCGGGCGAGGGCGCCTCCGGGGCTCCTTTGCCTCCGGCCATCGAGCCCAAGGGTGACGGCGGCGCCAAGGGCGATCGCGACACCCCCGAGCCCGACGACGAGGGCAAAGGCGGCGGCGGCCTCTGAGCAGGCGGACCCCTTTTTTGTGGCCAGCAAGGCCGCGGCGAGCCGGGGTGGGCCTTCTCCCACCTTTTGCGAAAAACCGAAAATGGGCGGGGCGAAGCCGCCTTAACGACCTTTTCCTGGCGCGGTGCCCGCTCGAAACGTATATTAGACGTGCTTGGGGTGGCCGCCATATTCTGGATGGCCAGGCAATTCCCCATATTGCCTCGCGATCCAGGCTGTGCTCACCGGGGGGAAGCGAAGGATGTCGGCAGAGCGGGGCCGGCCGCTGATTCTCCTGGCCGGCGGGGCGTTGCTTGCCTTTGGTGCGCTCGCCTTCCTCTCATTGGGCGCGACGGCGACGACGATCAACGTCGACGCCTTGTACTCTTCGGACAACGCGACACTGCACCAATGGATGACGGTGCAAAAGGGGCTCTACGACGCGGCGGCGAATGACACCGTGATCATCCATAACGGGACGTACCACGAGAACGTCACCCTGTCCAAGAATTATGTGACGGTCCAGGGCGAAAGCCGAAGCGGGGTCGTCATCGACCGCCAGTCGCTTGGCAACTCCGTCTTCACCGTGCAGGGGCACCACGTCGTCTTGCAGAACCTCACCTTGACGCACGGCATCTACGGAGTGTACATCGACGCCGGCTACCACAACGGCACCTTGGACAACATCACGGTCACCCAAGTCAACTATGACTGCATCTACCTGCGCCAGGCCCACGACTGGATCATGCACGACATCGACGCGTCGAGCTGCGGCTACGGCGGATTTGACTTTGTGGGCAACCCCCTCTACAACATCCACATGTGGTCGATCTCGGTGACCACGACCACGAGCTACGACGGCCTCTACTTCTACCTGGTCAGCGGGGCGTGGGCCTCCAACCTCACGCTCACGAGCACCGGCCGGGCCGCCATTTGGCTCCAGAACTCCGCGGACTTGCACTTCTCCAATTTCCGGATCAACACCACAGGCAACTACGGCGGCGTGTACATTTACAGCACGCTCTCGGATAGCTCGTTTGACAATGGCTCCATCCGCGCCACGGCGAACTGGGCCTTTTACTCCTATGACACCCACTCCTGCAGCCTCGACAATGTCACGCTTGAGGCAGGCTCCTACGGAGGGTTCGACTTCGGCGGCCTCTCCACCGGCTGGCGCTGGCGCAACGTGCTGATCAACACGACGAGCTCGCCCCTGTACTTCTACTACAACTCGCCGGCCGTGCTCGCCTACTTCCAGCACGACATCGACACGAGCAACACCATCCGCGGCGTCCCCATCGTGTACATCGTGAACGCGACGGGCGGCTCCTTCTCGGGCCCCGCGTCGTTCCTCGCGGTCGTCAACTCGACCGGCGTCAACGTGACCGTGAACACGACGATCTCCGGCCTCGACGACGGGGTGTTCATCCTCTTCACGAACTCCTCAACTATCCGGGACATCAACTCGTCGGGCAACGGCTGGAACTTTGTCATCGAGCGGTCGAACAACAACACCTTCGCGAACTTCTCGCAGACGTACATGCGCGCGCCGTCCTGGTACGGCGGCATCTACCTCTACGCCTCCTCCTACAACCTCTTCGACGGCGGCACCTGGCGCAACACTTCCCTCTACGGGTACGCGGTCGACGTGCGCGCGGGTTCGGGCTCGCACTTCAACACCTTTGCCAACGTGTCGTGCTCCGGCTGGAACACATGCTTCTACTTCGGCACGGACACCGAAGGCAACCGCCTCTCGGGGTCGTCGGTCAACGGCCCCTATTACGGCGTCTACGCAAACTACGCCGCTTCCTTCGTCGTCAGCGGCTCAACCTTCACCGGGGTCTATTACTACGCCGTCTACGGGTACTTCTCCTCGGCCACCGCGCCGCTCAACCGCACATGGATCCACAACAACACCTTCAACCACACGACTTACTACTACGCGGTCTACCTCTACGGCCACGCTGGAGCGCTCATCGAGAACAACAGCATCAACGACTCGAGCACCGCCATCTACGGGGCCTCGGTCAACGGGCTCGTGATCCAAAACAACGTGATCAACGCGTCCCACGACTCGGGGATCCGCGGCGACAACTCCGACTATTGGGTCGTTTCGGGCAACACGCTCACGAACTCCACGAACGAAGGAATTTTCCTCTATCGCGACTCCTATTGGACGCTGCGCTCGAACAATATCCCCAACCAGACCCAACCGGTCGCTCTCTCGCTCGATGCCTCCATCCAGGTGCGCTGGGCAAACCACGACGTCGACGCCTCGAACACGTTCAACGGCCTTCCCCCGCTCTGGATCGTGAACGCGAGCTCCGGGACCTTTACCGGGTCGTACGGCTGGATCGTCGTCGACAACTCGAGCAACCTCTCCGTCACCTCGACGTCGTCCCTCGCGCGCAACCAGGCGGGGGTCCTGCTCGTCGGCGTCAACGATTCGACCATGAGCACTGTGAATGCGACGGGGAATACCTGGGGCTTCGAGGCTTGGCTAAGTGCGCGCAATACCGTCTCGGACTCGCGTTTTGCGTTGAACACCGCCGGCGGGATGTATTACTGGGGAAGCGACTGGAATACGGTCCTGCGGGCTACCCTTCGACCGGACACCTACAGGGCCGACATCGGGCTCGACGTGGACAGCGGATCAAACAACCTCACCTTCGAATCCGGGGACTGCATGCAGTTCAGCACGTGCATCCAGGCTCAATATGGCACCGCCAACCTGCGGGTCCTCAATTCAACGCTGAACGACAGCTACTACGAGGTATACTCTTACCAATTCTTTGGACCTTGGGTCATGGGCAACACGATGAATTTCAGCTACTACTACCAGGTCTACCTTGGCTACACGAGCTCGCCGCAAACGCAAGACTACCGCATCTCGAACAACACGATGGGGCAGGCCTACTACTACGACATCTACTGCTACTTCTGCGGGCGCGGCCTCATCGAGGACAATGTCCTTAGCGGCGCGGACTACGGCATCTATCTCTACAACGGCCAAGGCGGGGTCGTTGCACGGAACCGGATCTACGGGATGGTTTCCGGCGGCATCGAGGGCTACTTCTCCGACTACCGAGTCCTTATCGACAACACGATCGCCAATGCGGGGGGCGCGAGCGCGGGCATCCGCATCGAGAACTCCAAGTTCTGGACGCTGCGCGGCAACAACATCACGAACCAGACGGCCCCGATCCGGCTCGTCTTCTCGGTGCCCATAACCGACATCGGCTACGGGATGCACGATGTGGACACATCGAACACGGCCAACGGCTACCCGATCCGGTTCTTCGTGAACGCCACGGGGGTCTCGTTCACCGGCAGCGCGGGGCTCATCATCGCGACGAACTCGAGCGGCCTCAACATTACGGCCACGAACCCCATCTCGCGCGGACAGGGCGGGATTTTCCTCCTTGCAACCAACTGGTCCACCTTCTCAAGCACCAACCTCAGCCAAAACGAATGGGGTTTGGTGAGCTACTTGAGCAACAACAACACCTTCGCCGACCTCACGGTCTGGAAGAACAGCGCGGGCGGCGCCTCCTTCGCCTATTCCGACTGGAACCGGGTCCAGGGGGGCAACTTTACCCCCGACACGCCCTATTCGGACGCCGGCGTCCAGTTCGACGCGTTTGCGCGCAACAACACGGTATCTTCGAACATCTCGGGGTTCACCGAGGACGTCTACATGAGCGCGGCAACCGCGTTCGACAACGGGGTCGACGGGGGATCGTACGGCGGGGCCTATTACGGCATCTACAGCTATGCGTACGCGGGCACGCGCGCGGAGCACGCGAGCTTTTCGGACGACTACTATTACCACGTGTATATCCAGGGTGGCGGCCCTTCCACGGGCGTCGGGCGCATCGCGAACAACACGATGCACCGCACGAACTACCATTCGGTCTACCTCTATAGCGTCGGCGCTGGCCTCATCGCGGACAACCTGATCAATGGCAGCGGTCAGGAAGGCGTCTACCTCTACAGCACCACGGGCGTCACCGTGGCGAGGAACATGTTCACCAACGGCACCGACTACGCGCTCTACGGGAGCTACTCATCCTTCATCACGGTCACGGACAACGTCGTGACGCACACGCACTACGGGGTCTACTTCCAGGAGTCGCGCTACTGGACCTTCAGCAACAATTCAATCTTCAACCTCACGGGCTCCCAGCCGTACGCCGTCATCTTCTCATCGCCCGACCCCGTGACCGATGAGACCCTGTTCATGCACACATGGACGTCGGACAACACGATCAACGGGGGCCCGGTGCGCTACTATGTCAACGCGACGGGCGTGACGTTCCGGGGGCCGGCCGGCTGGATCGTCGCCGTAAACTGCACCTCGATGGACCTTGGCTCGACGACGCTCATGAGCCAAAACTACTACGACACCCTCTTCGTGAAGGCGTTCAACTCGACGGCGCGCGACTCGGCCTCGAATGGCTCGCACATGGGGGCGGCCCTGACTTGGGGGGCCGACAATCGCGTCGTCAACATTACAGCAAACGCAACGGCCTACGGCATTTACCTCTCCAACAACACGCGGGCGACCATCAGTGGGGTGTACCTCTCGAACGCAACGCAATATGGCCTCTACGCCTACCTCAGCACACGGCTGAACATCACGAACTCCACGTTCTTCCGGAACTACTACGGCGTCTACCTCGAGTACCGGTCTCAGTACGTGAACATCACGGGCAGCCTGTTCGATTCCCAGGGGTACATGGGGATCTACACGGAGGCCACCGACGATGTGCGGATCGTGGGGAACACCATCCTCTCCTCACTCTATTATGGAATCTACTTGGGCGGCAACAGCGGCGACCAGGCCAATCGGGACCTCGTCTCGGGCAACCGCATGAACAACGGCGGCTACTACTCCGCGGTCACACTCTACTACACGTATTCGAGCGTCGTTGAGAACAACAACATCACCAACTCCAGCAGCGTCGCCATCGAGCTTAGCTCTTCGAACGCGAACACGGTCCGCGGGAACACCTTGCGCTTCCAATACTACGCCTACTACCTGTCTTCCGCCGATTCCAACACGTTCCAGGACGGCACGATCTCCAATTCGACCTGGACGATTTACCTCTCCTCGAGCGCGGACTTCAACCTCTTCTACCACAACAACTTCTTCACGGCCAACAATTCGATGTACGACATCGGGACCTCGAACGCTTTCCACAACGGGTACCCGTCGGGGGGCAACTACTGGTCGAACACCACCCACACGGACCTCTACAAGGGCGCGTCCCAGAGCACGGCGGGGCCCGACGGCATCAACGACACCTCGCTCGTCCTCCCCTACGGGCGCGTTGACAGCTACCCGCTGAGCGAGCCTTGGCCCCCGTATGTGACGCTTGTGGGCCCCGCGAACGGGACGGTCTTCCGTGCCGGGGCGACGCTCGACTTCAACATCTCGTTCTACTTCGACACGGTGCAGGTCGCGCTCAACAACGGCACGACGACGAACCTCACGACCCCGTTCGACATCTCGACGGGGGGCTTTGCTGACGGAGACCTCTTCGTCCAGATATGGGCCAACGACTCGACCGGCTACACGCAACAGCCGTGGTTCCTGTTTGTGATCGACTCGACGTCCCCCACGATCACCGCGGACGGCCCGACGGTGGGCGGGACCTACGCGGTGGGCACGCAGCTCAATTTCACCGTGGCCGACGCGCACCTGGTTGCTAACGTAACCTGGAACAACGGGTCGGGGTTCAACCCGCTCACGGCGCCATGGGACATCTCGACGGCGGGGTGGGCGGAGGGCGACTACAACATCACGATCGCGGCGTGGGACACGGCAGGCAACAACGCCTCGAGCAGGTTCCTCTTCAAACTTGACTCGACCCCGCCCGTGATCACGCTGAACTCGCCCGCGAACAACTCGTTCATCGCAGTGGGCACCACGATCGACCTCACGGTCTCGGACGTGCACCTGTCGAGCGTGAATTGGGACAACGGCTCGGGCCCAAACCCGCTTAGCGCTCCCTGGGACATCTCGACTGCGGGGTGGGGCAGCGCGACGTTCAACATCACGGTGTTGGCCAACGACACCGGGGGACTTTCGACGACACGCGTGTTCACTTTCACGATCGACGCGACAGCGCCCACGATCACGCTGAACTCGCCACTCAACAACTCCGTATTCGAGCCGGGCCAGACACTCGACTTCGATGTGTCGGACTCAAACCTCGCGGGCGCCACCTGGGACAACGGGTCGGGCGCAAACGCGTTCAGTTCGCCATACGACATCTCGACCTCCGGTTGGGCGGACGGGTCCTACAATGTAACGATCCGCGCGAACGACACTTCGGGCAATGTCGCGGTCCGCCTGTTCCACTTCGAGGTCGACTTCACCGCGCCCTCGATCGTCGTCGTTTCGCCGGCGAACAACACGTTCATCTCGCCTGGGACGACGCTCGACTTCGCGGTCACCGACGCGCACCTGTCCGGCGCGACCTGGACGAACGGCTCGGCCACGAACGCGCTCGCGTCCCCCTTCGATGTCTCGACGGCGGGGTGGTTGGACGGCAACTACACGGTCACGGTCAACGCGACGGACGTGCTCGGCCACACGGCGACCCGTAACCTCTTTGTCAAGATCGATTCCATCGCGCCCACGATCACGCTAAACTCGCCGTCCAACAATTCGTACATCACGCCGGGGACGACGATCGACCTCGCGGCCTCCGACGCAAACCTGAACACCGTGAATTGGACGACGGCGGGGGCCCCGACGGCGCTGGCCTCGCCGTTCGACATCAGCACGACGGGGTGGGCGGATGGCGTGTACACCGTGCGGGTGAACGCGACGGACCTGGCGGGCAATTTGCGGTTTTCGAGTTTCACCTTCACGGTGGACGGCAGCCCGCCGGCAATTACGTTGAATTCGCCCGCGAACAACTCCTACATCCCCGCGGGCACGACCATCGATCTGACTGTTGGCGACGCGAACCTCAATGCGGCGAACTGGACGGCGGGTGGCGCTCCGGCGGCCCTTGCTTCCCCCTGGGACATTTCCACGACCGGCTGGTTGGACGGCGCTTACACCGTGCGGGTGAACGCGACCGACCTTGCAGGGAACCTGCGCTTCTCGAGCTACACCTTCACGGTCGACTCGACGCCGCCTGCGGTGACGCTGAACTCGCCTACGAACAACTCGTTCATCACGCCGGGCACGACGGTCGACCTCTCCGTGGCCGACACGAACTTGAACACGGTGAATTGGACGACGGGCGGGGCCCCGACGGCGCTGGCCTCGCCGTTCGACATCAGCACGACGGGGTGGGCTGACGGCGTGTACACCGTGCGAGTGAACGCGACGGACCTTGCGGGCAATTTGCGTTTTTCGACCTTCACCTTCACGGTTGACGGCGGCCCGCCGGTGATTGTGCTGAACTCGCCCGCGAACAATTCGTATATCACGGCGGGCACGACGATCGACCTGGCGGTCACCGACGGCAACCTGAATGGGGTGAACTGGACGACGGGCGGAGCGCCCACGGCGCTCGTGACGCCCTTCGACATCAGCACGGTCGGGTGGGCTGACGGCGTCTACACGGTGCGTGTGAACGCGACCGACTCGGCGGGGAACCTGCGCTTCTCGAGCTTCACCTTCACCGTCGATTCGACGGCGCCTTCGATTGCGTTGAACTCGCCGTCGAACGGGTCCTACATCGTGGCGGGCGCGACGATCGACCTGAGCGTTAGCGACACAAACCTCAACACGGTGAATTGGACGGTGGCGGGTGCGCCCACCGCGCTCGCCTCACCCTTCGACATCAGCACGACGGGTTGGGCTGACGGCGTCTATACACTCCGCGTGAACGCGACCGACCTTGCGGGCAACCGCCGGTTTTCAAGCTACACCTTCACCGTCGACTCGAACCCCCCGTCGATCACGCTGAATTCGCCCGCGAACAACGCGTACATCCCGGCCGGGACCACCATCGACCTCTCGGTCGCGGACGCGAACCTGGCGGCCGTCAACTGGACGACCGGCGGGACGCCGACTTTGCTTGTCTCGCCCTTCGACATCAATACGACGGGGTGGTCCGACGGCGTTTACACGCTGCGCCTGAACGCGACGGACTTGGCCGGGAATTTGAAGTCGGCGACGTACGGCTTCACCGTTGATTCGACGCCGCCCACCGTTACCCTCGCCTCGCCGGCGAGCGGGGCGACGGTGAAGGCAGGCGCCACGCTCGACTTTGCCGTGGCTGACGCGAACCTCAACACAGTGGTGTGGGACAACGGCGGCACCCCGGCGACCCTGGCGTCGCCCTACGACATCGTGACCACGTCGTGGGCCGACGGGACCTACACCGTGACCGTGCGCGCGACGGACCTTGCCGGCAATTCGAAGGCAGTTGCGGCTCAGATCGTCATCGACTCGACGCCCCCGACGATCACCTTGAACTCGCCCACGGCGGGCGCGGTCGTCGTGGCCGGGACGACCATCGACCTCACGGTGGTGGACACGAACCTCAGCGCGGTCACCTACGCCAACGGAAGCGGCCCCTTCGCGCTGCTTGCGCCCTTCGACATCTCGACGGCGGGCTGGCCCGACGCGAACTACACCATCTCGGTTCACGCGACGGACCAGGCGGGCAACGAGGCCTGGATGAACTTCAGTATGGTCATCGACTCGACGGTCCCGAGCATCACGCTCGTAACCCCCGCGAACGGGTCGGTGGTCCGGGCCGGGACGCTGCTCCTATGGACGATCAGCGACGCCAACCTGCGAAACGTATCGTACAACAACGGCACCTCTGACGTCGTGATGGGGGCGCCGTTCCAGATCAACACGACAGGCTACTTCGACCGCAACTACAACATCACGCTGTTCGCGGCCGACCTTGCCGGCAACTCGGTTGCGCGGCTCTTCAACTTCACGGTCGACTCAACGCCGCCGCAGGTGCAGTTGCTCTCGCCGGCGAACAACACTTGGCTTGCCGGCGGCGTGCTGATCGACTTCGCGGTGACCGACGCCCACCTCAGCGTCGTCAACGTCACGCTCGACGGGGCGCCCCTCACGCTCTTTGCCGGCTACGACTACAACTCGACGAACCTGACCGACGGCCTGCACACGTTCATGATTACAGCCACGGACGCGGCGGGAAATGCGCAGCAGCTCACCTCGGTCTTCCGCGTCGACAAGACGGCGCCCCGGATCACGGTAAACCCGGTGGGCGGGTCCACCGTCCAGGCAGGGAAGCCTTGGACGTTCACGATCACCGAAGCGAACTTGCAGCGCGCGGAGTGGAAGGTCGCGGGCACGCCGTCGTTCTCGCCGTTTGTGGCGAACTTCACGCTCAACACGACGGGCTGGGCCGACGGGTTCTACGATTACGTGATCCAGGCGGTGGACTTCGCGGGAAACGGCGTGCAGCTGCGCACGAACATCACGATCGATAGCACGCCGCCGGCGATCGATTCGCTCACGCTTTTGTCCGCCGTCCATTACATCAAGCGCGGCGTGCCGATTGTGTTCCGCGTGAGTGGGGAGACCTCGACGTACACGGCGGTCCTCTTCCTGCGGGGCGTGCCGGTCGCTTTGACCGACGACGGCTCGGGCCGCTTCACCTTCACGTTCACCACGGAGGGCGAGGACAACCTCGACTATGACTTCGTGTTCCGCGCCGTCGATGCGGCGGGCAACCAGAACGAGGTTACGCGCTTCGTCCTGCTCGACAATACGGCCCCGCAGCTGCCCTCGACCTTCCCGATGGCGTACGGCGGAAACGAGGACACGCCGTTCGCCTTCAACGGGTCGGCGAGCGACTTCACGGCCCTTGCAAGCGAACTGAACTACACCTGGCAGTTCGACCCGGCTTCGCGGCTCCAGGTCCTTACGAGCGTGTACGGCCAGAACACGACATGGACGTTCACGGACCCGGGCCAGTACGCGATCGACATCGTCGTGACCGACCCCGCCGGCAACGCGAACCGCACGATCTTCAACATCACGATCTTCGACATTACGCCGCCGTCGCTCTCGCTGCCGGTCACCTTCTATAACGTCGACGAGGACACGCCCGTCAACATCAACCAGACCTCGATCGACAACGGCAACGGCACGCTCAACTGGACCTGGCGCTCGCCGGCGGCAAACCTCACGAGCTTTGGGCCAAATATCACCTGGATTTTCACGACGCCGGGCCTCTACAACATCTCGGTCACGGTTACCGACCCGCAGAACAACTCGGCGGTGGGGTACGTGGTCGTCAATGTAAGGGACATCACGCCGCCGGAGGTCACGCTGATTGGACCCACCGTCGTCGATGTACTCATCCCGGCGCTCTTCACGGCAAATGTCACGGACAACGACCCACGCTACACCGTCGCAAACTGGACCTACGTGTGGACATTCCACAATGCGACGCGCACCGGCTCGGACATCGCTCGCTCGTCGAGTTATGTAGGGCTGCGCGGCGAGACGGTTACCGTCGAACTCAATGTCACCGACGCGTCGGGCAACTGGAACAAGATTGTCTCGCACCTGACCGTCAACGAACCCCCCACGATTGGCACGCAACCCCCCGCCGAGGTGGCCACGACTGACCCGTGGGTTTGGACCCCCAATGCAACCGACCCGGAGAACGCCTCGGTCACCTACTCGATCGTGGATGGCCCGCCTGGCATGACCATCGCCGGCGGGTCGATCGTGTGGACGCCCGGGGCGGGATCTGCCGGGAACTACTCCGTGACGGTGGGGATCAGCGACGGCCTAACGACGGTGCTGCGGCAGTTCACCGTATATGTTGTCGACCCTGCAGTCCTTGCGGGCAACCACAAACCCGTCTTCGACTCGGAGCCCCCGACAGACGCACGCGTCCGCACGCCGTACCTCTACGATATCAAGGTCCACGACCAGGACGGCGACAACATCACCATCGTGATTTCGGGCCTGGACGGCTATTCGTACGACTCCGGCACAGGCCGGCTCTCGTGGATGCCCCCGTGGCAACCCGAAGGCCTTGAGGTGTTCGAGCGCCTGGTGCCCGTGACAATCACGGCCTACGACGGCAAGCAATCGTCGACGCAGGAATTCACGGTCCGCTTCAGGAACCCGCCCGATGCGGTGCCCAATTACATCGCGCTCTTGACGATCAACGATGTTACCCAGGGCGACGTCGTGCGGGTCAAGGTGAGCGACTACTGGCACGACCGCGACGACGTGGACACGAACCTCACCTTCGTGATGAACGACAGCGACTTGCAGGTCCGGGCAAAGGTGCCCACGATCCTTGGATGGAAGGTGGAGTTCGACGGAGTGAACACATGGCTCGTGTTCAACGTCACCGGAACGGGCACGGTTACCTTCAACCTCGTCGCGCGCGACCCGTCGAACGCCAAGTCCGAGAACGCAACCGTCACCGTGAATGCGGCGGTGAAGGAGCGCGCGGCGCCCCCAGGCTTCCCGCTCTGGATGCTCCTGCTCCTCCTCGCCGGCGGCGCGGTGGGCGCCGTCGGCCTTGCGGTGTCGCTGCGCCGTTCGCGTGCGGCCGGCGAAGTTGCGCGCAGCGCGCTCGAGACGGCCTCCAAGGCCCCCACCGAGCGCGTGATCATCCAGCAAGCGCCCTTGGCCGCCGGCGCCGAGAAGCGCAAGGACACTTACGTGATCGAAGGGGCGCTCATCATCTACAGCGACGGGCGAATGGTCTTCTCAAAGCTCGACGCGGGCGACGTCAAGCTCGAGGACCCCGAACTCGTGTCCTCGATGTTCTCCGCCGTCCAGTCCTTCATCAAGGACTCGTTCCAGGCGCAAGGGGAACTGAACCGCCTCGGCTTTGGCGAGAACACGATCCTTATGGAGCGCGGCACCTCGATCTTCATGGCGGCGATCATTTACGGCGAGCCCACCGACGAGTTCTCGGAGGCGATGCGCGAGACGATCCGCACGATCGAAAACGCCTACGCCGGGATCATCGAGGACTGGGACGGCTCGACGACCTCGCTTGAGGCCATCGACCAGTACGTGGAGCCCTTCTTCGCGCTCACCGCCGGGCGATCGCGGGAGGACGTCAAGGCCGCGCTCACCGAGAAGGTCGTCAAGATGCCCTCGGAGCTCGAATTCTTCCAGGGCTTCGTGCGCCTCAAGTGCGGCGTGAAGAACGACACGGAGAGCGTCATCACGAAGGTCACGGTTTCGATCGACTTCAACGAAGATGTCCTGCGCCTGCACCACATCGAGCCGGACACCTACAAGTTCCAGGGCAGCGAAGTCCAGTTGGGCGTCCTCAACCCGGGCGAGAAGGTCTCGGTCGCCTACTACTTCGACCCCCAGATCTGCACCGAGTCGCAGATCGACGGGGTCGGGCGGTACCGCGACGCCAAGGGTGCGGTCCACTCCATCTCGATGAAGACGCGCAAGGCCGAAGTCGTGTGCCCGATCTTCTTCACCAAGGAGCACGCCAACACGGCGATGTTGAAGCGCCTCGTCGAGGGCGAGCTCGACCAGCGCGACTCGAAGGTTTACACGGTCACGCAGCTGCCCGAGGGTGTGAAGTGGGCGGAGGTCTTCTCGCTTGCAAAGGAAGTGGTGCTCGGCCATGACGTGCACCTCGTGCGCGACTTCGTCGTCGAGGAGCCCTACCACGGCGAGGCGTGGTTCTACGGCGAGACGAAGGTGAAGGGCTACAAGATCGTCATCCGAGCCTCGGTGATCGCGGACGGATCGAAGCTCGAGTTCTTCGCGGCCTCGACCCAGATCCGGGCGATCACGGGGCTACTTGCGGAATTCAACCACACCCTGAACTCGCTCATTGGGCGCAAGTACGCGACGATGAAGTTGAAGTCCGAGTTTGGCGAGGAGATCAAGCAGGACATCCAAAAGAAGTCGCTTATGGGGAAGATGGGCCAGTCGGAGCTCGACGGCGGCGAGACGGAGCAAGAGCCGCGGTAGCGCCAAGTTTCCACGCTTGGGTGCCCACTCGAAACCGCGCTGGCCGGGGCGTTTCGTCCTTCCGATGGCGGCCCCTAGACAGCCAGGTTCAGTGCCAGACTTCGGCGTTCTGTGCGGCGCGTAACGCGCCAACGACCGTGGCCGCGGGCGAAACCCCCGTCGAAGTTATTATATAAGGTCATGTTCAGCGGCCTACCGGACTTCTCACGGAGTCCTCCTGAAGAGGGGTAGTTCATCATGACTGGCCAGCACAGCGCTCGCGCCGCAAGTTCGAAAGCCTCTCAAAGGTCGCAAAACAGTCGCGCGCGGATGGCCTTTCGCCTCGGCCTTGCATCGGCGATTCTTCTGATCGCGATCGCCGCACTTGCCGCCTTCTCGACGCCCGCTTCGGCCGGCTGGGGCCAGAGCAACTGCCCGCTGCGGTACATCGAGGTGGACGACGACTACCCCGCGACATCCCTTGCGAACTGCCAGTTCAAGACCATCCTCGAAGTCGAGCTGCTCCCGCTCACCTCCGGGGACATTGTGAAGATCTACAACGGCACCTACCAAGCCAACTGGACCATCAGCGCGAACGGCATCTCGCTCGTGGGAGAATCGCAAAAGGGAGTCATCGTTTACGGCCTGCTGGTTAACGCCCCGTTCGCGCTGCGCGGCTCCGACATCAACATCAGCAGCATGACGCTCGTAGGCACAAATTATGGGATGGACGCCCAGACCGGGGCGCGCGCCGCCCTCGTCGACCTGAGGCTGCAAGGCAACAACAGCTTCGGGTGCCTTTGCCTTCAGAGTGGCCTCAACGTCCGTGGCGTGAACATCACGAACTCCCAGGACGGGTTCTACTCGCTGGGGACAGGGATCAGCATCGATGGCCTCCAGGTCAATACATCGAGCGCTACCACGACCTGGAAGCTGATCCTCGGCGGCCCGGGCGCCCGCGTTGCGAACGTAAGTCTCTACGGGTCGAGCGCCTCCCGCGCCGCCCTTTATTACTTTCTCAGCGCCGGAAACAGCACGCTGAAAAACGTCTTCATCGAGAACGCGACGTACGGAGTCTGGTGGGCCGTGTACGACACGCTCACGACCTTCCGCAACTTTACGATTCACAACGTGACGACGGCCTTCTATTCGACCACGGGCGGGACGGTTGTCTTCGACGGCCTGAACGTGACCGATACGGGCACCGGCCTTGGGCCCCAGTCGGGCGCTTCCATGCTGATGTACCTCAACGGGGGAGCGTTCCGGAACGTCTCCTTGCCCGTCCAGTGGACCTACGGCCAGCACCTCACGATCACCAACTCCACCTTTGCCGATACGCCCAACGACGGGATTTATTTCGCGCTGGGGGGCACGTGGCTGCTGACGCTTGTCAACACCAGCCTCAGCAACATCTCGGGCGGGTACGCCGTCCACACGAACGGCCTGCTCAACTGGACAGGCGGCACCGTCAACGGTTCCGTCGAAGGGCTCTTTATCGACAGCCTCGGCTCAGCCCACGTCCAGGGCGTAACCTTCTCCAATCTCAGCGACTCTGCGGTGATCCTGTACGGGGGTGTAGGCAACGTATTCGACGGCTGCACCTTCTACCGGGTGCAGTACGGGATGAGCTTGTGGTCGTACCAGTACGGCCCGGTGTTTGCAAACAACCGATTCGAGGATGTCGCCTACACGGGAATTTCCATTACAGGCGAGTTTTACCAAATCTCCAACAACACCTTCGTCAACACGAGCCGCCCGATCAACTGGTACATTGACAACCTTGACGGCCCCAGCACGTGGCAAAACATCACCTCGGACAACACCGCGGATGGCAAGCCGGTCTACTTCGTCTCCAACACGACCAATGTGAGCGTGCCCTCGACGGCCGCGCTCGTCTTCATCTTCAATTCGTCCAACATCTTGGTCTCGGGCATCAACGAGTCCACCTACAACGCGGTGGCCATCCAGGCTTCCCGGTCGGCAAATATCACGGTCCGGGACGTGTGGGTGACCGCCGATACCCCGTTGCGCTTCGTGGGTACCAAGGGCATCGTAATCTCCAATGCCACGGGGATCGCGCAGAACCTCAACCAGGGCCTGTATTTGGACACGGTGCGGGACGTGAACGTAAGCGGGCTCGACGTGTATGGCCAGATCGGCGGCGGATATGGATTTTATTTGGCCGCCTCGAACAACGTCACGCTGGACACCTTCATTGGCCATAATATCGGCCAGGGGGCGTACATTTACAACAGCCAATTCGTAAACCTGTCGAACATAGGGATGCCGAGCATCCTCTGGAACGCGTTTTCGGTGGACGGCTCATCATTCGTCCGGGTGACCCGGTCGCTCGCCATTGGGGGCGGCTATTTCACCCAATCTTCCAACAACGTAAGCTACTTCGACATCCTGTCGCTGAATTCGACCTCGCAGGGCTTTTACAACTACTATTCGCAGTACGTGCTCTACTCGAACGTCACGGCGATGAACCCGGCGGCGGAGGGCTTGTACCTCGACAGCTCGGACAATGTGACGGTGCGCAACGGCTCCTTCGCCGCGGGCTCGCCGAGGGGCGCGTACCTCATCAGCTCGCCCAACTACCGAACCTACAACTCGACCTATGTCTCGCTTTCGACGACCTCGTTCTATGTGGACACGGGCTGCTATGCGATCACCGTGGTCCACAATAACTTCTACGGGGGCGCGGTCTCCAACACGAACGGATATGGCACCTGGGACGGGGGCTACCCGGCGGCCGGCAACTATTATGCGTACGCGGCCGGAGGGTTTGTGGATGAAAAGACGGGCCCTGGCCAGAACGTCCTCGTCGGCCACGACGGGATCAAGGACGCGCCCGTCTACCCGATCGGCGGCGGCAAGAACGACAACTACGCGCTAATGGACCCGTGGCCCCCGGCGGTCGCGCTCACCAGCCCGCCCGACAGGTCGCTGGTCCGCGCGGGCACGGTCCTCAACTTCTCCGTCTCGAACTTCTTCGACACGGTGAGTTTCTTTGACGACAAGACGACCGTGACGGGCGCGCTCACCTACCCGCACGACATCAATACGACGGGGTGGGCGGACGGGTGGCACAACATCACGATCACCGCGAAGGACAACACGATCCTCGACGCCACGCTTGCCGTGCCGACGGTGGTGCGCACCTTCTCCTTCGAGTTCGACTCGACGGCGCCCGTCTTCTCGAGTGTGCCGGCGCTCGGGTTCCCGGCGCTCCAGGCTGGCGTGGTCATCCGCGCCAATGTGAGCGACCCGCACCTGTTCGCGTGGCGCTACACCGTGGACGGCACGCCGTTCCTCAACACGACGCTGCCCTGGGCGATTGACACCGGCTTCCTCGGGCTCGGGCCCGGCAATCACACGATCGTGTTCTTCGCGAACGACTCGCTGAACAACAGCGCGACGTACACCTGGAAATTCTACATCGACGGCTCCGCACCCTCCCTTATGCGGACCTCGCCGATTTTGAACTACACGCTCCCCGGGACGCAGGTGACCTACACCGCCTCGGACGACTTCAACCTGACAAGGGTGGTGTACGCGGCAAGCGAGGTCGGCGGCGGCTGGTCATACACCGGCAACCTCACCAACATCAGCGGCAGCTGGATCGTCGACACGACCGCGTTCGCCGATGGCCACTACACGCTCAATGTTTCGGCGTACGACGAGGCCGGCCACGTCACGGTCGTATCCTGGGACTTCTGGGTCGACTCCAGCGCGCCCGACCTCTCCGCGTTTGTCGAGTTCTTCGTCAACGAAGATGTGCCCTACACCTTTGCGGGCAACCTCATTGCCGAGCTCGACCCGCTCCCCAACATCCAGTGGAACTTCGACCCGGCGAGGTGGCTTGCACTGGTGACGCTCACCGGGTCGAGCCCCTCCTACACCTTCGACACCCCGGGCGGGTACAATATCAACCTCGTCGTGACGGACCGCGCGGGCAACGCGAACTCGGTCAACTTCACGCTTTGGGTGGAAGACACCACGAACCCCGTCCCCGCCTTCAGCGTCAATGCGACGGTCAACGAGGACGCGCGCATCACGCTCGACGCTTCGGGATCTACCGACAACGACGCCTATTGGGACGGCGGCACCAACGGCACTTTCGACTGGAACATCGACGGCCCGGGCGGCCCATGGTCGCTCTCTGGGATGGTCACGGACTTCACGCCCGCGGAGCCCGGCGCGTACAACATCACGCTGAGCGTCTACGACCGCACGGGGAACATGGCGACCCTTGAGCACACCCTCCGGGCGCTCGATGTGACCCCGCCCGCCATCAGCGTCACCGGCGGCCCCGGGCCGTTCAACGAGGGCGACACGGTCACGCTCAATGCATCAGGCTCGACGGACAACGTCCCCGGCGCGCTCGTGTTCGAATGGCGGTTTACCTACGGAACGCCTCAGGTGATCCGGAGCGCGCAATTCTCGTTCCAATTCATCGCGCCGGGCACTTACTCGCTCACCCTCCATGTTTTCGACACGACGGGCAACGAGGCGCTCCTCACCATCCCGCTGCGCGTCAACGATGTCCCGGCGATCACGGGGACGCCGATCACGACGATCCACGCTGGAGACAACTACGAGTGGGCGCCAACGCTCGTGGACAGCGATACCGGCGACACGTGGACGTGGACGCTCCTGTCGGGCCCGAACGCGATGTCGATCGGCTCGGCCGGCGTAATTGTGTGGCCGACCACGACGGGCTCGTACGGCGTGTACAACATCTCGTTCCGCGTCTCGGACGGGCTGTCCCACACGGACTCGTCCTTCGTCCTTACTGTCACGCGCGTTTCAAACCCCGCGAACCGCGCGCCCTTCTTCAACTCGTTCCCGGTCCAGAACGGCACGCCCGGCCAATCGTACACCTACGCGGCGCTCGTGAGCGACCCGGACACCGGCGACCAGCTCACGGTGGCGCTTGGCGCTGCGCCCGACGGCATGACGGTGGATTCGGCTCACACCGTGCACTGGCAGATCCCGCCGGGCACCGCCGACGGCACCGTGTTCAACGTGAAACTGGAGCTCTCCGACGGTCTCATCCAAGTCTGGCAGAATTACACGATCCGCCTGCGGGCGGCCGACCTGCCGCCGCTGTTTGCCTCTGGCAAGGTCCCGGCCTCGCTCAGCGTGGACGAGGGCAAGGAGGTCACCCTGGTCATGGACAGCAATTTCGCGGCCGACCCGGACGACAACTTCCCGGACCTCTTCTTCTTCGCGACCTCGGGCGACGGCCAAGTGCTCGGCGTCTCGGTCACCCACGATGGGCCGGTGTGGACGCTGCACCTCAAGGGCCTCAAAGCCGGGACGACCACAGTCACGCTCCGCGTGACGGACCCGAGCGGCCAGGGCGAACAAAAAACGATCCAAACCAGCGTGGTCGCCCCCGCGTCGCCGTCGGTGGCCTCCAGCCCGCTGCTGCTGCTTATCCTGCTCCTTGCCGCCCTAGGTGCCGGCGTTGTCGGCATCGTCGTGATGCGGCGCCGCAAGAAGGACGACGAGGCCGTGCCCATTGCCGCGGCCCCTGCAGCCCCCTTGGCGCCCGCGCGCCCATCGGCGCTTGCCGCAGAGGAAGTCCAAGTCGAAGTCGTCCAGGTGCCCGTGCCCGCGGCCAAACCGTCGCTGCCGCCGGCTGCGGCCGCCGTGGCCTTGGGAGCCGGTGTGGCCGCCGCAGCCGCCGCGGCCCGCCCCGCGCCGCCGATCATCGAGCCGGTCAAGCCCGCGAAGGCCGCGACCTTCGTGATTGAGGGGCTTTTCGTGATCTACCAGGACGGCCGCATGATCTACTCGAAGACCGACATCGGCCAGCAGCAGCTCGGCGACCCCGAGCTCGTCTCGTCGATGTTCACGGCCGTCACCCAGTTCATCAAAGACTCGTTCTCGGCCGAGGGCGAGCTCAACAAGATGGGCTACGGCGAAAACCAGATCGTGATCGAGCGTGGCAATAACTTCTACGCGGCCGTGATTACCTTCGGCGAGCCGGACAAGGAGCTCCAGGAAAAGCTCCAGACGGCGATCGAGAAGATCGAGTATGCCTACGCGGGCATCATCGAGGCCTGGGACGGCCAGCAGAACCGATTCGCGGACATCAGCCAGTACCTCGCGCCGGTGCTTGCCCTCACCTCGGGCATCACGCGCCAGGACGTGCTTGCCGCCACGACCACGAAGGACGTCAAGGTGCTCTCGCAGCTCGAGTTCTTCCAAGGCTTCGTGCGCCTCAAGGTCGGCGTCAAGAACGACACCGAGGCGGTCGTGACGAAGGTCACCCTTGACATCGACTACAACGAGGATGTCCTGCGCCTGCAGCGCATTGAGCCGGCGAGCTACAAGACGAGCGGCGCGCGCGTGATGCTGAACGTGCTGAACCCCGGCGAGAAGTCGTCGGTCGCGTTCTACTTCGACCCGCAGATCTGCACGGAGACCAACATCGACGGCATCGTGCGCTTCCGCGACTACAAGGGCGTGCTGCAGTCGGTCACGATGAAGACGCGCAAGGCCGAGGTCGTCTGCCCGCTCTTCTTCACCAAGGAGCACGCGAACACGGCGATGCTGAAGCGGCTCATCGAGAACGAGCTGCAGGAGAAGGACTCGAAGGTCTACACGATCACGAAGCTGCCGCCCTATGTGAAGCACAAGGACATCTTCGATGTGTGCAAGTCGGTCGTGCTGTCCCACGATGTGCACATGGTCCGCGAGTTCGTCTCGTACAACCCCTTCTCGGGCGAGGCGTGGTTCTACGGCGAGACGAAGGTCAAGGGCTACAAGATCGTGATCCGTGCGGCGGTGCGCGAGGACAACACGATCGAGTTCTTTGCGGCCTCCTCGACGATCAAGGCGGTCACGGGGCTGCTTGCCGAGTTCAACCACACGCTGGTGTCGATGATCGCCGAGCGCTATGCGGACGTCAAGATCGAGCAGGTCTACGACGAGGCCAAGAAGCACGAGATCCAGGCGAAGTCGCTCGTGGACAGGCTGGGCGAGGGCGAAGCGGGTGCAGGCGAGACCGAGCAGCAGAAGTAGGGGCGGACGTTCGCCGCGCCCGTGCGGATCGCGCGCGCGCCCCGCTTCGGGGCACAATCCTGGCCGAATCGGTAGGCCGCGAAAGTCCCGATAAGGGGTGCTGGATTGCACGGGGACTCGGCAGCCAATTCGGCGGCGGTGCGCGTCGCATAACGCCAAATGGGCCCGGGCCGGGCGCCTCGCTCAATTCTTATAGGACAACTCCCCATTTTTCCCCTGGGTGGGTTTTATCGCGACACCAATGCAAATGCCTCAGCCTCAGCCTGGAATGATGACCGCTCCGATGCCTGGAATGATGGCACCGGGCCCTGTACATACGGCCAAGCCGATGATAGCAGGTGTCCTGTACATCCTGGCCTTATTGATCGGCATCTGGTGGCTCACGGCCCTGATGGCCGCTCAATCGGTAATCAGTGGCTTGGGCGGGCTCGGGGGGGCCTACACGGGGGCGCCCTTCGGCCTTGCATCGGGCATCATCAGCATCATGGAGATCCTGGCAGCCCTCGGGGTCATCGGCTGCCTTCTCGGAGCGATCTTCTGCTTCATGCGGAAGAAGTTCATGCTCGCGGTGCTCGGCGGGGTCCTTGCGCTCGTGGGCCTGCACCTCCTCTTCGGCCTGATCGGGTTCATCCTGACGGTGCTATCGAAGAAAGAGTTCGCAGCGTAGGTCGAGCGGGTACCTTGGGGACACCGGGGCCTGCGGGCCCCGGTGTTCATTTTCCATTCGTCATCGGCGAGCCGTGCGCGGTCCGGCAGGCGTGCGCCGATTAGGCGGTCGCGGCAAACGCCGTTGGCCTCAGAATCGATTCGGCCCCGGCTGGACGAACTCTTTTATATTCACTCGCGGAATATGTCGGCAGGGGCGGCGAAAGTCGCTTCGTGGTGGTGGACACAAACATGGGAACTCCGATGGGGGCCCCGATGGGGGCTGGTGGAATGCCGATGCCGATGCCAATGCCGGCGGCGGCTGGGCCGGACATGAGCAAATACAAGATGCCGATGATGCTAGGAATAGTCGGCGGCTTGCTTGCGCTTGTGGGAACGTTTCTTCCGTGGATCAATGTCTGCGCGGGCGTTGCTTCAATAAACATTTGCGTAGGGTTCAGCGGAGTCGGCATCTCGGGACTCGCCGCCCAATACGGCACGGCCGGCGTTCCGCTCTTGGTCGGAATCGCTCCGATTCTGATTCTCCTGTTCGGGATCATCGGGCTGGTCATGATGGTCCTCAAGAAGCCGATGATGGCCATGGTAGCCATGGTGATGGGGATTTTGGTCGTCCTGCTGGCCTTGCTTTGGTACATGCAGGCATCGCCGCTGTTTGCCTCAACAACGGGGGGCGGTGCGAGCGTGACGGTGGGAGCAGGCCTAGGTGTGTGGCTCTCACTCATCGGTGGCCTGCTGCTGATCGTCGGCGGAATGATGGGCATGAAGGCCTTGAAGGCCGCTGCCGCGCCGTCGGCACCAGCCGCGCCGGGGATGTAGAGCCAATAGCGCAAACCCAGGTCGTCTTTCTTCCGCCGGGGCGAACCCCCGGCGTTCTTTTTCCATTCGCCAGCACGAGTGTGTTGCCCCGAATGATGCCCCGCCCCGTAGCCTTGGATTGCGAGCGTCCTCCAAATCATTGGAAACGGGCCCTTCGACCCACCCCCTGCAAGCCTTATCTGCCCACCCTGGGTCAAAGCGGCCGTGGCGCTCTTTGACCCCGAGTTTGCGCCTTCGGGACCCATCCCATCCGACCTGTTCATGGCGCCGCCGGGGATCCCGGCGGAACTCTGCATCCAGTGCCGGGGAGCCAAGCTCCTTTGCGGCAAGCCGGCGTGCCCCGTGATCATGCGCGCTTATGCCGCAATGAAAACGACCTCGCTGATCGGCGGCAGGTTAGAAATCGAGGGGTCCTCGCCGCCCTCCGTGTTCGTCGGCCGCAGCGGATACCCCAAGGTGGCGATCGGGCCGCTTGTCCCCCCTGTGGTGGGCGACACGGCGATCCTCGACACCCCGGAGATGTGGGGGGGCCGCACGATCAGCGAGATCGTGGAGTTCCGCTCGCAGCTCGTCCGTGGGATGCACTACGTGAACGTTTACGACGTCGAATCGCGCGACAAAGTTGTCGAACGCACACGAGAACTCGCCCTGGTGTCGAGGCCGGCGGTGGTCGACGCGGCGTTCCGCAAGCGCCCAACGGGGCGCGTCGTGCTCGACGACGAGGTCCAGCCGTTCGGCCCATCGGCGCCGCTCGTGGCCTTCGACCTCGAGAATGTCCCGCTCGACCGGCGGCTCGAGAAGAAATTCAACGACACCGACGCCCCTGCACGAGAGGCGGTTGGCGAGCTCTACCGTGACGGCACCCTGGTGTCGCAGCTGCAGCGGGCCTTCTCGGTCGGGGCGTTCGGAGACCACAGGCGGAGGCGTTTCGTCCCCACGCGCTGGTCGATCACCGCCGTGGATTCGATGCTCGGCGAGCGCCTGATGGAGCGGACCCGGCAGGCGCCCACGATCGATGAGTACCGGATTTACGAGACTTACGACCTCGACACGCGGTGGGTAATCATGATGCTCCCGACCTCGTGGCGCTACGAGCTCATCGAAGCATGGTACCCCGAAACCACCTGGAACCCGTTCGGGGCGGAGGTCGCGGTCATGGGCGACGCGGAGTTCTTTGCGGGGCGCAAAACCTACGCGTCCATCGGTGGCTGCTACTATGCCGCGCGCCTCTCGGCAAACGAGCTGCTCACCGCGGAGCGCCGCCAGGCCGGCGTGGTGATCCTGCGCGAGACGCACCCCGGCTACGTGCTGCCGGTCGGCGTTTGGAATGTCCGGGAGCACGTCCGCCGCGCCTTGAAGACGCCGCCCCGCAAGTTCGACTCGGTCGAGGCGGCCCTCCGGCGCGTCGGGGAAGTGATGGCGATCCCCGTCGCGCGGTGGATGAAAGAGAGCCGCATCCTCACCGACTTTAGGGTCCAGCGGCGCCTGGACGCGTTCGGCTTGCGTGCGCAGGGATCGAGCCCTCCTTCGGGGTCAAATTGATAAGGCGGAAAGTTCCGTTGGCCGGTGGCAGGGAAAACATCGTGTCCCCCAATCCAAACCCGTATGCGACGCAGCAAGCGCAGACCTACGACCCGACCGCCTACCCGCAGCCGGCCCAGCCGGCTCCGCAGTACGCCTACCCTGCCCAGCCCCAATACGTCCCTCAGCCCCAGTACGGCGCTCCGCCGGCGTACTACGGCCAACCGTACTATCCGGTGGCCTATGCGCCCCCGGTCGATGCGACTTCCTCGTCGATCGCCGGGGTTTTGTGGATCCTTTGCCTCGTCCGCGACGTGCTCTACCTGATCGCCTTCCTGGCCCTGGGGTCCATCTTCGGCGGGTTGGGCGGGTTCGGTATCGGCGCCATCGTGGCGGTCATGGCCATTTTCCCCCTGATCGGAGTGATCGGTTCGGCAATTGCGATGGCTTCGGACTTCAGCCGCAAGAACCACGCGACCGGCACGATCGGCGCGGTGATGGCGTTGATCGGCAGTTCGTTCCCGGGCATGCTCCTGATCGGCCCCATCGGGCTTGTGCTTGCCATCATCGGGCTCGTCCTGCACATCCAGGCCAAGCCGTCGTTCGCCAGCTGAGGGGAAGGTGTGGCGCAGGGCCCATTCGCCCCGCCCCCCCAAAGCCTTAAGCCGCAAGGTTCGCAGGACGCCTTGTTTGGGCGTCGTCGAGATTCCCGTCAGCCAGGCGCTTGCGCCCTCGTTGCTCGCGGGCTATGATTGGGCGCTCAACCCTTACCGCGGCTGCGCGTTCGACTGCCTCTACTGTTACGCGCCCGATGTGGTGCGCATCGAGCGCTCGACCTGGGCTGAAACGATTTTCGTAAAGCGGGCGATTCCCACCTTGCTCGCCAAGGAACTGCGGCGCAAGAAGCGCGGCGTGATCGGGATGTCGACGGTCACCGACGCCTACCAGCCGGCCGAGAAGAAGCTCGAGGTGACCCGGCGCTGCCTGGAGGTCATCGCAAGGGCCGGCTGGCCGGTTTCGGTGCTCACCAAGTCGCCGCTCGTCACCCGCGACATCGACCTGCTCCAGAAGATTCCGGGGGCCGAAGTGGGGTTCTCGATTGCGACGGGCAGCGAGGCGGAGCGCAAGCGTTGGGAGCCTTCGTGCCCGCCGATCGCGGCGCGATTCGAGGCGCTGCGGGCGGTCGCACAGGCCGGCGTTCGGGCGTACGTGTTTGCCGGGCCGCTGCTGCCCGACGGCGAGCCAGACGCCCTGCGCGCGATTGCCAAGGCGGCCGCCTCGGCCGGCGCGGCGGGGGTGATGGCAGACCTGATGCACCCGCGGCCGGGCGCGCTTGCGGCGATCATCGACGGCACGAGCCTCGTCGGGACGGCGCAGCGCCAATCCCGGGCACGGGCCCTCGTCGAAGCACTCGAGGCGGCATGTAAGGACGAGGGCGTGCGCTTCACGCGGGCGATGAACTTCGAGCCGCGCGACTCAAACGGCGGCGGCCGGCGCGAGCATCTGGTGCCCGCGCGAGCAGCAAAACAGGACGCGCCCGTCCTCGGTAATGCGCGTGAAGTACGAAGTGCGGCTGCAGCGCTGGCACACCCCTTCGCCGTGGACCTCCGCGTTGACGAATTCGACTGACAGGACTTCGAGCGGCACCAGGTCGGCGGGGTCGAGCGGCGCCTCCCCGTCCCCCTCGCGCGGGCCTTTGAGGAGGTCGGAGGCCGCCTTGCGCTTGGCCCGCTCTGCCGGCAGCTGGTCCACGGGGATCGTCCCGCGGCCGGAGCAGGCAGGGCAGGCGCGCATCCCCGTGGGCAGGCGCGACTCCTCGACGACCCGGTAGAGCACTCCGCGACCGACTGTGCGCTTGGAGATCGACCCGGCTTCGACGAGCTTCTTCAGCGCGTACTGAATCTGGACGAGCGTCTTGCCGGCAAACGAGTGGTGCACATCCTTGGGCCTCCACTCGCGCGAGGGGTCGGACTGCAGGACGCTGAGTACCTCATCGTCGAGCGGCATGGGCGGCTCCTCAAGGGCCCCAAGAGGGCGGCCGATTTAAGGGTTCTCTGCACTGGGGCCTCGGGCCGATCAGTCCGCAGGCACTTCAACGCAGAAGGCGGCGCCCTTGGCGTGGTCGCCCCGGACGCTGTCCTCGACCCACACGCGCCAGCCGAAGCGGTCGGAGATGAGGCGGACGAGGGTGAGCCCGGTGCCGGAGTGGTACCCCGAAGGCGCCCGCTCGCCGCGGGCGGGGCTCATCCGGTCGAAGAGAGAGGACTTGGCGTAGTCGGGGATGCCGGGCCCGTGGTCGATCACGCGCACGACGACCGCCGCACTGCGGTCGGAGCGCGCCACATGGACATCGACCTCGGCGTTCTGGCCCGGGGTATACTTGATGGCGTTGTGGAGGAGGTTGTAGAAGAGTTCGGTTGCGAGGTAGTCGCCGCGCGCCTCGAGCCTGCCGGCCTCGTTGTGGAACGAGACCTCGACGTGGCGGTTTGCAAACGAAGACATCGACATGGCGATGGCCTGGCGGATCGATTCCTCGACGTCGATCGAGCCGGTGGGTGCCTCGCGCCACGCCCAGCGCAGCTCAGAGATTTTCTTGATGTTGGAGATGAGGGCGTTGGCGCGGTCGATCTGGCCGAGGATCTTGGTGATGTAGGCCTTGCGCTGGTTGACCGGCATGTCCGGGACGGAGTTGAGCAGTTCCGCGTAGCCCCGCACGCCCTGGTTGACGTTCGAAATGTCGTGCGTGATGAGGTCGAGGAAGAATTCGGCGAGTTCCTTGGCCTGCTCGACCTCGCGCTCGGATCGCTTGCGCGCGGTGATGTCGAGGACGAACGCCGCGGAGCCGAGGTACTTGTCGCCGTCCATGAGGCTCTGGGCCGAGACGAGGACGGTGAGGTCGCCGCCGTCGGCGCGGCGCAGCGTGGTCTCATAGACGGAGGACGCGCCGAGCCTGCGGCGGACGAACTCCGCGTCGGCAAGCTGGCGCGACTCGGGCGCGATCACATCCGCGAAGATCTTGCCGAGGATCTCGGAGCGCGAGACGCCGGTCATCTCGGCGAACTTGGCGTTTGCGAACACGATTGCGCCGTCCTTGTCGTCGACCACCACGCCGCCGGTGTTCACCGACGCGATGGCGGTCTGCACGCGGCGGCTCTCGGTCTCGCGGCGGGAGCCGGCCCAGAGGATGGCGCCGAAGGCGAGGCCGGCGGCAAAGAAGGTCGCCACCGAGAGCGCGCGGACATTGAGGCTGCCGAGGAGGCGCACCTCCTGGAAGAGGATTGCAAGCGCGGCAAGCAGGAGCCCGAACACGGCGCCCAGCGCAAGTTCGCGGTACTTCTGCAGGGGGCCTTCGGCGCCGGCGACGCGAGGTTTTGCCACGGGGCTCCCGGTACCAAGGGGGATGAAGGGGCGGCCCACTTGAAGGTTCCCGCACGACTCGCGAGCGGGCGCAACCGGCTTTAGGGCCGTGGAGAATCAGGCCCTTCGGTTCGGATGGGCGGGGGGCAGGCGCAACTCAAGGGGGGCCCGCGGAAACCGGTTGCGCCCGACGCCTTCGAGGAGGCCGCGGGATTTGTGGTCCACCCGCTCCTTCGGCCGCTTACCGTCGAGGCGAGGGCGTACCAGGCCGCGATGGCGCGGGAAGCGCTCTCGGCCTCGACGCTCATCGTGCTGCCGACAGGCCTTGGCAAGACCGCGATTGCCTACCTGGTCGCCGCCGAGCGGCTTCGCCAGGCGGGCGGTTTTGTGCTCGTGCTTGCGCCCACGCGCCCGCTCGCGCGCCAGCTCTTCGAAGGGTTCCGCGCCGTTTTTTCCGACGAGGCGAGCGCCCGCGTGGCGCTGGTCACCGGCTCCACCGCGCGCGCGGCTAGGGCTGAAGCGCTGCGGACGGCGTGGCTTGTCGTCTCGACGCCCGAGACGGTGCGCGCCGAAATCGAAGCGGGTCGGCTTGGCCTTGCGCGATGTTCGTTGCTCGTCGTGGACGAGGCGCACCGTGCGGTGGGCGCCTACGCCTATGTGGAGGTTGCAGCTGCTTTGCGCCGCGACCGGCCAGGGGCGCTCGTGCTTGCGCTCACCGCGTCGCCGGGCTCCGACCGAAGGCGGGCGAGCGCCGTCATGGACGCGCTCGGATTGCGGCGCGTCGATGCGCGCACCCGCGACGACCCGGATGTCCGGCCGTACGTTTCGACGCTGGACGTGGAGGTTGTCGAGGTCGAACTTACCGGACCCATGCGGCACATCCAGGAGATCCTCGCCAAGGAGCTCCAGCCGCGGGCCGACGCGCTTACGGCCGCTGGACTCTTGCCGCGCACTCCCGCGCGGCTGCTTGCAAAGCGCGAGGTGCTCGCCGCCGGAGACGCGCTGCGCCGCAGGCGCCCGCAAGACCGGGGCGCCTACTTCGAGCTGCTCAAGGTCCATGCTGAGGCCATCATCCTCGTCCACGCCCTCGAACTTCTCGAGGCGCAGGGCGCGGCGCCCCTGTCGGGGCACCTCGAACGGATGGGGCAAGGTGCGGACGCTCCGCGCGCGGAACGCGCGCTCTCCGGTCTTTCGGCTATCGCTGAGGCGCGTCGCATGGCTCGGGGCCTCGCGTCCACTTCCCACCCAAAGGTCGAGGCGGTCGTCGTCCAGCTGCGGTCGCTTTTCCGCGAGAAGCCAGGTGCGCGCGCCCTTGTGTTCACGCAGTACCGCGACAGCGCGCGCGCCCTCGAGGCCGCTCTTTCCCGCGCCCCGCCGCTCGGTCCGGGGCTTGCTTGCGGCGTTTTCATCGGGCAACGCGCGGACGCGGGGGGCGAGGGGATGACGCCAGAGCGGCAAGCGCAAGTGCTTGAAGGGTTTTCGAAAGGCGAGCCGCGCGTGATCATCGCCACGAGCGTCGGCGAGGAGGGCTTGCACATCCCCGGCGTCGATCTGGTCGTCTACTATGAGGCGGTGCCCTCGGAGATCCGCGCGGTCCAGCGCCGCGGCGGCGCCGGCAGGACGGGCGCGGGCCGCGTGGTGGTGCTTGTGTCCACCGACACGCGCGACGAGGCGGACCTCGCCTGGTCCCAAGAACGCGAAAAGCGGACGGAGGGCACGGTGCGTTGGCTGAAGGCGAAGGGCGGTGGCGCGTGGGCGCCCCGCGGCGCCAACGCCACACTTCCTCTCGAGCAGGCGCCCGCCCCGCCACGCCAGCGGGCGGGGGGTGGCGAGGAATGACGGCCTCACCGCCGCGCGCGCGGCCGGGAACGCCCCGCGACCTCGACCGGTTGAGCGAAATGTACCTCGCACTCGGCCGTGCCTACTCGGCCGCCGACCCGCAGTACGGGCTTGCGATTGATGCGGGCCGGATGTGGCGCGAGCACATCGACGAGGGCCTCAAATCCGACCGCATCCGCGTCGTTGTCACCGAGGACGAAAGCCGCCGCGCGGTCTCGTTCTTGGTCGCACGCGTGGCGCCCTCGCCCCCCGGCGCCGCTTCGCCGTCCAGCGGGCTCATCGAGGGCGCGTATGTTGAGCCGGCGTTCCGCCGGCAAGGGCGACTGAAGGCCATGCTTGCAGACGCGATGCGCTGGTTCTCCGTCAAGCGCGTGGCGAGCGTCGACCTGATTGCCGACCTGCGCGACGAGGCCGCGCGCGCCGCGTGGCACGCGCTGGGCTTTGCCGATGTGCAGAGCGTGATGCGAGCCAAAGTGCCGCCCGCCGACTAGCGGTAGATCGTGTCATCGCGCGGCGCGTGCGCGCGCTCGAGCAAGTCTGCAAGGTACTCGCAGTCGTGCGGGCACAGCGACACGCTGCGCACTTTGAGGCAGTCGGCCCTGCAGATGGTGGCTTCGTACCGCGGACACGGCCTCGACCCTTTCCTTGACAGGCACAGCGGGCAGCGCGGACGCAGGCCGGGACCGGGGGACGCGTGGCCGGGCCGCTTCTTTTTCGCCAAGCCGAGCCCCTGCGGCGCGATGGTCTGCCCCCTCAAAAAAACCGTCGCGGGCAACGTTTATACCCGCGCCCCGGATGGAGCGCCCCGTGAGCCTCCAAGAGAAAGTGCTCGAGAAGATCCAGAGCGACTTGGCCCGCGAATGGCGGCCCAAGGACTTGCTTGCCGAGATGGGCTGGGTGAAGCCCCCGCAGATGAGTTACGCGCTCGGGCGCCTCGTCGAGGAGGGCAAGCTCGTCCGCCGCTCGGAGGGGCGTGCCGCGTTTTACTGCATCCCCGGGACCCCGGCCGCGGAGGCCGCCTCCAAGATGCCCACGGGGTCGCGACTCGGCCGGCCGAAGCGCTCGGTGGAGGAAGCGGAGGGGCCCGGGCGCCCCCGCGGGTCGGCCTTTGAGGACCAGATCCTCGAGAAGATGGAGGAGGACCCGCGCAAAGAGTGGCGGCCGAAGGACCTGCTGCAGGTCTTCCGCGGCAAGTCGCCCATGCAGGTCAACTACGCGCTCAAGAAGCTGCTCGAATCGGAGCTCCTCGTCAAGCGGTCCGAGGGGCGCGCGGCGTTCTACTCGCTCGCTTCGTTCGACCGGTTCGAAAGCGA
Source organism: Thermoplasmata archaeon (assembly GCA_041499475.1). Classification (GTDB taxonomy): domain Archaea; phylum Thermoplasmatota; class DTKX01; order DTKX01; family DATEUP01; genus DATEUP01. Next base: position 23,297 of record JBGQKI010000005.1, on the reverse strand, counting down.
GATGGCGAGCCTTGCGCCCCGCGCCGAGGAGCAGGCGCCCCCGCCGACCGAGCGGCCGATCGAGGAGGAGATCATCCACCGCATGATGTCCGACCCCGCGCGCGAGTGGCGCCCCAAGGACCTCGTGCGGATGTTCCCCGACAAAACGGCGATGCAGATCAACTACGCCCTCAAGAAACTCATCGAGTCGCTGCGCCTTGAGAAGCGCAGCGCGGGGCGGGGCGCGTACTACCGGCTCGTGTCGCTCTCCGTGGACCGCGAGACGTCGGTCGGCGAGGAAATCCAGTGCCCGGTCTGCGCGGGCGCAGGTCACGTGCCGATCCTCGGGAAGGCGCTGCAGGCGGCTGGGATCCCCTCGTCGCGCAGCCTTCGCGACGAAGTGGCATGCATCGAATGCGGCGAGAGTTCCTACTTCACGGGTGTGGCCGGCGACCGGCTCGCCTACCGGTGCCTCGCCGGGCACGCCGTCACGCTAACGGCAAAGGCCGCCATCGAGGCCGCGGCAGCGGGCAAGCACGAGCGCCCGAGCGGCGGCGAGGGCCAAGAAGGCGAGGAACTGGAGTTCGGCGCGGGCAACGCCGAGGACGAGGACGAGGGCGAGGAAGAGGGGAGTTTCTACTGAGGTTCCCGGGCCGGAGACCCAAGCGCGCGGCAAGGCTGGCGCGCGAATTCCAATGGGAATTCGCCTCTGCCGGGAGCGAACAACACTCGCCCCCTCGTGCCGCGCCTGCCACAACGGTCAAATAGGGTCGCTCTCGATCCTCCGCGAGAGGGTTTAGAATGGAGAAGATCTCCAGAAAGGCTAGTTTTGGCCGAACGTCCGTGTCTGTCTTGATGGGCCTGCTACTCGCAGGGTCAAGCCTGATGGCCCTCGCGCCAACCACGCTCGGCGCCATCTCGATCGATGACGTCCAGCCGCCTACCAATACCGCATCGATCAGCAACCCATACCTGCCCATGAACGCCAACATCAGCGGTCAGGAAACGAGCAAGGTCACCATCGACACCTCGACGGAGTGGCTCACCGGGACGCGCGACCCGAACACCATCGTTGGCGGCGGCGGTACGCTCCAGCTGCGCCGCACGGACCATGATGACTTCTCGGGAACCGGAAACCCCGACCCCGAGATGTGGAATTTCAATGACAACGCAGTCCAGGCCGGAGGCCTCCTTACCCTCTCCACCGACCTTGGCAACGGCATCGACTCCCCCGCCATCCGCGGGACCACCGGCTTCAACTTGTCGCAAAACCAGGGCCTCTACCTCAACTGCAGCGTGACCCCGACCCTCATGCCCGCCTCCGGCAACATCTTCGGCTGCGGCTGGTGGGCCTCATCGCCCAGGGGCGATTCCTACGCCGGCTTCATCATGCAGGACGACGGAAACGGCACCGGCAGGCTTTGCGTCAACACCTTTGGCAGCGATCCCAAGTACGGCATCCTAACGGCGGCGCCGAACTGTTTCTTTAACGTCACCCTCGGGATGCCCGTGGCCATCCACGTCATCGTTTCCAACAGTGTGACGGACAGCATCAGCACGGAGTTCTCCGTGGGCGGGGGCGGCTGGAACAACCTGGGCAGCAGGGTGAAACTTGACCTCAGGAACATCACGGGCTACCAGGCGTGGTCCGGCGTCGACTACGGCGTCTGGCAGGGCGACCTGTCCATGGATGTCGACTTCATGGAGGTCGGCACCGTCCTCTATGCCTCGGGGGGCACCTATGAGAGCGCCATGCTGCCGACGGGACTCTTCAACGGCTCATGGCTGACGCAGATCACCCTGAACACCACCGACGGCCAGATGAATGGCATCAGCTCCGTCATGTGGCAGAGCGCCCCCAACGACACGGGTCCCTGGAGCGGATACGCATTTGCGCCCCTCAACACCCAGATCTCGGTGATGGCAAGCGCATGGGTCCAATTCCAGATCGTGCTCACGCGCAACGCGGCCCCTTCGTGGCCGGACAAGATCAGCTTCGACCTCTCCTACAAGACCGAGGTCGGCGCATACTTCCTCGACGACTTCCCGAACGCGCCCGGCGCGATCAACGACCACTCGTGGGCGCTTACGAATGCCTCCACCTTCCAAGAAGGACTCGACCTCAACTCCGCCTCCGCAAGCTCCTCGCTCGGCGTCACCTACAAGAACGACTCGTGGCTGCTTGCCGACACGCACAACGTGGAAGGCGTCGTTGCGGTGCGCGTCCTTGGCGGCTCGACTCAGGCCGCGGGCGGCGCGAGCGACCCCAACATGCTCCTCACGGGCTTTGTCTCAACGGACGGCTTGAACCCGGCGGGCTCCATCGGCGTCGTGCGCGCCACCAACACCAGCGCCGACCCAGTCCAGACCTACTGGGGCATCAGCGCAGCCGGCGCCGGTTCGCCGCTCTTGGCTGACCCCTGCGCGCAGCTTCCCGTCGTCCTCGGGGCGGCGGCCACCTACGGCGTGCTCGCGGGCTCGACAGTAACGAACACCGGAGCGACGGCGGTCACCGGCGACCTCGGGGTCAGCCCTGGCACTGCAGTCACCGGGTTCCCACCCGGCACCGTGTCAGGCGGCACCCACGCCGGCGACAACGCCGCGGCAACCGCCATCGGCGACCTCACTACGGCCTACAACGACGCAGCGGGGCGCACGCTTTGCCCCGTGACCGTTGCCGGCAACCTCGGCGGGCAAACGCTTGCGCCGGGCCTCTACAAGTCGACGAGTTCGCTTGCGATTTCGGCGGGCGACCTCACCCTTGATGCCGGCGGCGACGCCACCGCCGTCTGGATCTTCCAGATGGCCTCGACGCTCACCACCACCTCGGGCCGCCAGGTCATCCTTGCCGGCGGCGCCCAGGCTGCCAACATCTTCTGGCAGGTCGGGACTTCTGCGACCCTAGGCACGACCTCGGTCTTCGCGGGCACCATCATGGCCGACCAAGCCATTACGCTGGACACCGGCGCCACGCTGAACGGACGAGCCCTCGCCCGAATTGCGGCGGTCGCCCTTGACGGCAACGCCATCACCGTGCCGGTTCGGACCATCGGCGGGACGGCCAAGAGCACGTTCGACCCCGTAAACGTCGTCATGACGGACGGCCAGGCGCTCATCCGGTTCCAACTGCAAAACCATGTCTTCCACGCCTGGGTACTCGAAGTCGATAACGCCTGGCGCGGCTGGCTCGACCTTGGGTCGGTCGACTGGGGCTCCCCGGGCATTGCCTGGTGGCACATCGGCGACATCGGCTCCCACAGCGGCACCCAACACGCGGTGGTCGACTGGGCAGCTCTCCTCATCAAGTGGATGACGCCCGGGTTCGGCCCGGCGTACTCGGCGGGCAACCTCAACCTCAACCAAGATGAGAACACGCGCGCGGTCATCGCCTACGACGGCCCGACTTGGGCCTTGCACCGAGTGACCTACCGCCTTGACACCACGCCGCCGACGGGCTCGTTCACGCTGAACGGCGGCAACGCGTACACGAAAACGACCTCCGTGGCGATCCACCTACAGGCGAACGACACTTACGGCGTGCCGTTTTACGCGGCCTCCGAGTCGCTCTCGTTCCCCGAAGGCTGGAAGCCCTTCACGGGGGACACGAGCTTCTTCCTTACGGGCGGCGACGGGCGCAAGGTCGTCTGGGTAAGATACATGGACAGCTCGGGCGTCGCCTCGGCCCCCATCAACCAGTCGGTCATCCTCGACACGCAGCGGCCTTCGGGCGCAGTCTACATCGCCAACCGCAGCGCCTATTCGAACAGCCTGGATGTGCCGGTGACGTTCCTTGCCTTTGACGGCGAGGGCCTCGCGTCGGCCTACCTCGCCAACGGCCTCGATGCGCCAAACGGCACGGAGTACGACCTGAAGCCTGCCTCGGGGCCGTTCCTGCAGTCGAGTTCGCAGACGCACAGCTGGACGCTCACCGCCGGCGACGGCACCAAGACGGTGTCGTTTGTCGTGGAGGACCTCGCGGGCTGGCTCTCGCCGGTTTACACGGACGACATCCTCGTGGACACCACGCCGCCCACCTTGACGGCGGTGCTTGCGAACTCGGTCGTGCGGAACAACATCAACTACGTGAACACGAGCCGCGTGACCGTCCATGTGGAGGCGTTCGACCCGTCGGGCGTGCGCGAAGTGGACATCTCGGAGGACCCGGCGTTCACCACCTTCGTGCAGTACACCCAACCTGGCAACCTTCTCTACGACCTGCCGGCCTCGTCGGGCGCGCGCACCCTCTACGTGCGGGCCTTCGACATCTACAGCCTCGTGGCCCCCGTCGTGACGCTGAACTTCTTCGTGGACATCACACCGCCGACCGGCTCGATCAGCATCATCTACACCGGCCAGTCCCAGCTCGAGTTCCTCTCGAACACGCCGGGATGCTGCAACTCGGAGACGCTCGCCAAGGGGCGCGGCGTGGTGCTCGTCGTGAACGCGACGGACAACGTCGGCGTTTCCGAAGTGCAGTTCTCCTCGTCGCTCTACTTCCCGGGCGCCGCGTGGCAGCCGTTCGCGTCAGGCCGCTACTACTTCGAGCTCTCGGCCAACGACGGGCTTGGCAAGACCGTCTATGTGCGCTTCCGCGATGTGAACGGGAACCCGTCGCAGGCCTTTGTCGACGAGATCGACATGGACACGACGCCGCCCACGGGCACGATCATCATCAACAGCGGGGACTCCTCGACGATCGACCCGCTGCTCAGCCTCTCGCTCGAAGGCAACGACAATTTCGCGGGAGAGCTCCAGATGCGCCTGTCGCTGACGCCCGACTTCAACGGGTCGACGTGGCTGCCCTTCTCGGACACCGCGAGGTTTGACGCAAGGACGACGGCCGGCGAAGTGACCGTCTATTACCAGGTCCGGGACGCGAACGGCTGGGAGTCGCTCACCTACAGCGACTCGATCACCGTGCGCACGGCCACCTGCCAGGAGCTCAACAACTGCGGCCCGATCGGCTCGCCGGGCTTCGACGGCGCGTACGCCGCGGTGGCCCTTGCGGCGGTCGCAGTGGTCGGCGCCATCGGGCGGCGCCGAAGAACGCTTTAGGCCGAATCACCCCGGCCAAACTTCGGGGGGCCTAACGGCCCCCCACCCTTCACCCTGAGTGTACGCTCCGCCGCTGAGTGCCGCGCTCCGTTCCCCACGCGGAAACCCTTATGAAGGCCGCGGGGGAAGGCCGCGCAATAGGTGTGAAGGTGCGCTGGCTGTTCCTGGGGAGCATGGCGGCGCTGGTCGCGCTTGCCGCCTTTGCAACCACGGCGCAGGCGGCTCCCTACGCGACCCCGGGCGGCGGCAATAGTTACAACATGTCGACCCTCGACGCGGCGGCGCCCGGGCCGACGATTACGACGCTTGCCGGCCCTTGCGCGTACCGCTTCCACGACCCGATCATCATTTCGGCGGGCGACACGCTCACCATTGATGCGGGGTGCATTGTCCGAGTTGACCCAAATGACAACTTGAGCATCGTTGGCCGCCTCCTCGTGCAAGGAAACGCGTCGTCCCCCGTCCACTTCGACTCGTCCCAAGTTTTTCCCGCCGACGGCGATTGGTCCGGGATCACATTCCTCGGCGCCCCCTTTGCGCCTTCGGTGTTGGACAACCTCTCGATCAGCTACTCGACCTTCGGGCTTCGCTGCCTGAGCTGTCAGAACCTCACGGTGCGGAACCTGCTCGTGGACTCGAACTCCGGGGACGCCGTGCTTGTGCGCGCAGGCTCGTCGAACCTCACGCTGTGGAACATCACGGACGTGGTCGCCAACAACGCGCTCCAAAGCGTGATCGGGGTCACCGGCGGGACAGGCCTCCTCATCGGGCCCGTCAACGGCACCGGTGTTGCCGACCTCCTCACCCTTTGGAATGTCACGGATGTCACCGTTGCGGGCCCTGTCGTGGGTACCGGCGTTACGCTCGCTGGCGCCTGGATCGACAATGCGACCAACGTTTCGGTGGCCGGCATCTCCGGCTCGGCGTTCCCGACCGGGGTGATGGTCACCTGGTCCGCCGGCGTTTCGCTCTTCGGTGCGACGCTGACGAGCCCGGGAATCGTGGGCATCACCGCCACCTCCGTGGACCGCCTCGTGGTCGCCCAGGTCTCGATTACGGGCGGGGCAATGCCCGCAATGCTCCTGCTCAACGTGTCGAATTCTGCGGTCTCGAACGCAACGCTTTCTACGAATGGCGTTCCGCTGACGATCAACCAGTCGCGCGCCGTGACCGTCAATGACTCACTGCTGAGCGGCGGGGTGCCCGCCAACGTGTGGATCAATGGGTCGTCCAATGTCACGATGACGAATGTGACCGCGAGCGGGGGCCTTACGGGCTTCCTCATCCAGTCGAGCCCGTCGGTCTCGCTCTGGACGTGCAGCGCCGTGGGCGCCGCAACGGACGGGGTGCGCGCCATTGGCTCCTCCAGCTTGCTCCTCGACGGCACGCGGCTTGCGTCCAACGTTGGCCGCGGGCTCACCGTCGACAATTCGCCAGACACTCGCATGCGCAACGGGATCATCACGGGCAACCTCCGCGAGGGCATCTTTGTCACGGCCTCCACATTCCGGATTTCCGACACCGCGGTTTCCCTCAGCACTCTGGACGGGCTCGTGCTGAGGAATGGGAGCGCGCTCAACGCAAGCAATCTCCAGGTCTTCGCGAACGGGCGCGAAGGAATTTGGCTAATCGGCGGGTCGCACCAGCTTACAGCGGCATGGGTGCACAACAATGGGGCGAATGGGACGCGCGTCGAGGGGGCGACGCTCCTGATCGAGGGCGGGGTGTTCGAGAACAACACCGCCTTCGGCGTGTTCTACGCCGTCAACGCCAGCGGGTTTTGGTCGGTTGCGGGCACCGGGCGCATCGCCAATGATGAGGCGGTCCTGCCGACGATCGCGGTAACTGGGCGGCTCGACGCGTCGAACGCCTCGCTGGCCCTTCGGGGCGGTCCCGCGTACATCTTCGTCATGGGCGGCGGCGAGCTGTCGCTCGATGATGTCCTTGTGGACGGAGCGACGCCCGCGGACGGATACCAAGTCCAGATGGGACAAGGCTCGCGATTTTGGGCGAACCGGACGACGATTGGCGCGCCGGGAATGGGAGGGGTGCTCGCGGCGATCTTCCAGGACTCGACGGTGGTTTGGGCCAACGTCTCCGTGGTGGGCCCCCGGATGCCTTTGTATTTCATCAATGGGACGGGGACCTTTACGGACGTGTCGATCACCGGAGCTTCTTACGTCACCGGGCTCCACCTCGAAGCCGGGAGCAGCGTCTCGGCCGTTCGTTTGACGATCGACGGCGCGCCCATCAGTGCGGTCGACCTTGACGCGAGCAAGATCGCGCTCCAAGGCTCGCGGTTGGTGAACGGGACGGTGTACGGCCTGCGCTCCGTAAACGGCCTGATCGACCTCTCCGACACGTCGATTCAGGCGTCGGCCGTGGGCGTGCGGGCCACGGGCGGGGCGGTTACGTTTTCGAACCTGACGATCCTAGGTGTGGCATACGGGATCTACGCTGACAACGCGACCATCTCCGGGGATGTCCTGCGCATCGACGCTTCTTTGGGCGGCTCCGACGCGCGCGGCTTGTGGCTGGAAAACTCCACGGCCTTGCTGCGCCTTGCGCTCGTGTCGACCCCCTCGGGCCAAGGGGCGCAAGTGGCCAACGGTTCCTCGATCGACCTGGTTGATTCCCTCATTCGCTCGGACAGCGCCGGTGCCCTCGTCGCCAGCTCCGTCAACGGAATCACGGGCCAAAACGTGACCTTGGAGGCCCCCGCGTGGACGGCGCTCGTTGTCGACGGGGCAACCGTCGTCGACTTGGCCCGGCTGACCATCGTGGGCGCCGCCGCAGGCGCCCTGATCCTAAACGCCCTGACGGTGTCGCTTTCCAATGCATCTCTGGACGTGGCCGGGACCGCCCTCGAGCTTCAAAGCAACGGCGCGGTGGCGATCTCGGGTGGCACCTTCCGCTCGGGCGCCTCGACAGCAATCTTGGGCGCCAACCTCGGGTCGCTCGACGGGTCGGGCTTTGCGGCGCAGGGGGCAGTCTCGGGTTCTTCCCTGTCGAGGGTGAGCGGCTTGAGGCTCACGGGCTTCAACGTCACATCGGCCTCGGGTCCGGCGCTCTTGGTCGACTCCTCACCGGACGCAGTTCTAACGAACGGCGACCTGTCGGGTGGCGCGGCCAGTGCAATCACCGGCAGCGATGGCGCGTCGCTTGCGAACCTTACCTTCTGGAATGGCTCCCTTTCGGTGGCGGCCTGCAACAGCCTCGGTCTCGCCGATTCGGCGGTGCTCAACGGCTCTGTCACGGTCACCAACTCGTCGGCCGTCTCGATCTCCGGCCTGCAGATTGTCGTACCCGCGGGAGCCACAGGGCTTCGCCTCGCGTCGAGCGCCCTTGCCTCCATCGACCGCCTGCAAGTCACCGGCGGCGCGCTGGGCATCAGCCTCAACGCGTCCACGCTTGTGCGCATCTCGAACTCCACGGTCGACGGCGCGCTGCGCGGCCTCTCCGCCGGGAGCGCGAGCTCGGCGACGGTCGTGAACGCCACCTTCACGCGAGGGGCCACTTCGGGAGTTTCCGCGTACAACAACTCCACGGTCGATGTCTGGGGCTCCTCGATCGCGGGAGCGCCGGCCGCCCCGAGCTTCCACGCCGTCGATGCAACGTCCCTGGCCTTCGTCCGCCTCTTCGACACGGCTGCCGACAATGCCACCTTCAATCACTCCACGAATGGGACCGTCGAAGTCTACTGGTCGCTCACCGTCCTTGTCCGATCGGGCGGGGTCGCTCAAGCAGGCGCCTCGGTGTCGCTGCGCGACCGCAGCGGCGTGTTGGCCGCCTCGCTTGCAACCGACGGCGCGGGGCTCGCCCGCTTCGGTCCCACGCTTGAATTCCGTGACAGCCAGGCCGGCCGGTCCTACGCGTCGCCGTTTTCGGCGACGGCGTTAACCGCAGGCGGGCTTAGCGGGTCACGCACCTTCGACCTCGTGGCGCCCGCGACGATTGCGGTCGACCTCATCGACAACCAAGCGCCGACGCTGGAGCTGCGGCCCACGCCGCGCATCCCGCTCGGCGGCACGTACACCTTCCGCGTCGACCCCACCGACCGCGACAATGTCGGAATCGTGCGTTACGACTGGTCCTTCAGCGACGGCACGGGCACGCCCCAATTCGCTGAGTCCACCGTGGGGCCGGCATTTTTGGCTTCGCACATGTACACGGTCTCCGGCCTCTACCCAGGGACCATAACCGTCTACGACGCGGCCGGCAACTCCGTCTCCCGGCCGTTCAACGTCTCCGTGAACAACCCGCCGTACTTCGTCCACCTGCCCCCTCCAGGCAGCTTCTTCGGGTTCGTGGGCGTGCCCGTGCAGTTCGACTTCTCGGCTTCGGACAACGACACATCGGACATCGCGGGCCTTACGTACACAATCACGGGCGACCCCAGCGCCGCGGTGCTCGGCGGGTTCCTCGTGTTCACTCCAGGGGCCCTTAGCGATTACGCGTTCACCGTGGCCGTCTCGGATGGCTTGAACAGCGTGACCTATTCGTTCCTGCTCCTCGTGGGGACGCAAAACAGCGGCACCAACCTCCCGCCCGTGTTCACCTCCGAGCCAAAGAAGGACGCGCAGATCACGGCCGACTACCTGTACACGGTGATGGTGCGCGACCCGGAGGGGGGCGATGTGGTCATCCAGTTGCTCGACGCCCCGCAGGGGATGAGCTTCACGCAGGTCTTCGGCCAGCCGACGGGCCAGCTCTTCTGGCGGCCGGGGAACTATTACAACCGCACGATCGGCGGGCTTAGGGTCAACCTCACGGTTTCGCTGCGCGCCTGGGACGGCGTGAGCTCGAACTTCGCGTTCCAGAATTTTACACTCGTCCTGCGCGACCCGGCCGACCAGCCTCCGACCTTGCTTCCCTTCGGCGACTTTGTCCTTGCGCCGGGCGAGATCCGCCGGATCGACCTCAACCTGTATGCGAACGACAGCGACGACCCCACTTCGACTTTGCAGTGGTCGATCGTCAAGCCGGAAAACACCGAGGGCGCGACCATCGGCTTCGATACGGAGAGCCCCAATGTGCTCGTGATCCGCGCGCCCGACGTCTTCGAAGGCACGCGGACTTTCACCGTGCAGTTCGTCGTGCGCGACAGCTCGGGGCTCCACGCGGAGCGCCCCGTCGGGATCACCCTCAAGGGCCCCACCGTCGCCGAGGCGGCGTTCCCGTGGCTTTTGATCCTCGTCCTCATTGGCGGTGCAGGCGTTGCCCTCGCGCTCGCCACGCGCCAACGGGCCGCGGCCCTTGCCGACGAGGCCGCCTCGACGGCGCGGCCGCCCACGCCGGGGTCGGGGAGCTCGCAGGCGCTGATGCCGGCCACCGACGCGGGCTTCCCCGTCTTCGTGGAAGGTGCGGCGCTTTTCGACCAATCCGATAACATCCTCGTTTCGGTCGCCGTGGAGGGCGCCGACCTGGAGGATGTCTTCGTCCTGCTCCCCGCCCTTGCCCGAGAAACCCGCGGCGCCCAGGGCGCCGTCGCGATGGCCCGCGTGGGCGGACGCGAAGCGGCGTTCCTGCGCGAAGGGGATGCGATCCTGGCGGCTGTCGGCAAGTTTGCAGGCGACCCCGCTCCTTGGCTCGAGGACCCGATGAAACTCGTGCTCGAACAAGTTCAGGCCCGCGGCGCTGAGCTCAATGTGGACCGCCTCGAGCCGCTCGCCGACGACCCAGCGGTCAAGGAAGCGGTGCGGGGCCTGCTCGCCGTCTCGGGGGGCTCCTCGGCCGAGGCGGTCGCGAAGTACGCCCGTGAGGCGTCCGTGCGGGCGGCCTCCGTCGTCGAACTCGTGCAAGGGCTGGTCCGCCTGAAGGTGGCGGTCGACAATAACGGGGCCGAGATCTCGGCCGATGTGCGCCTGTCGGTCGAGTACGACGACAAGGTGCTGCGCTTCGACCATCTGGAGCCCTCGATCGAGCAGCGGCGCGACAAGGTCCAGCTCGGGAACCTGCGCCCCGGCGAGCGCAAGACGGTCGCCTTCTACTTCGACCCCCAGATCTGCACGCGCTCGTTTTTCAACGCCACCGTCACATGGGAGGACGCGAAGGGCGCGTTCCACTCGACGGCGATGCGCACGCGCGCCGCCGAGGTTGTGTGCCCAGCGTTCTCGACGGCCAAGCAGGCGAACACCGCCATGATGAAGCGGCTGCTTCAACACGAGCTGCCCTTCCGCGATTCGAAGTACTTCCGCTTCCCAGGCGAGACCTCCGCGGAGCAGGTGTTCGAGGCGTGCAAGCAGGCCGTGCTCGCGCAGGACGTGCGCCTGGTGCGCGAGTTCGTGACGGAGCGGCCCTACCGGGCCGAAGCCTGGTTCTACGGCGAGACGAAGGTCAAGCAGTCGCCCACCGTCATCTGGACGGCGGTCTTCGGCAGCGAACGCGTCGCGCAGTTCTCGGTGGCGTCAAGTGCGCACGCGGCCATCACCGGGCTGCTGGCCGAGCTCGGGCGACGCCTCGTCGACTCGCGGGCGGGCGGCGGCATCGGCGCCCCGATTGAGACGATGCGCAAGGCCGAGGCGGCCGCGCAGATCGGCGACCGGCCCACGCTCCTCTCCAAGACCAAGTCGGCCGAGGCCGACACCGAGTGAGCCTTCAGAAAAAGAGGCGCGTTGTGGCGCTTGCGGCGATCCAGAGGAATGCGGCGAGCCCCAGCAGCACCGCGAAGAAGGGCTTCGAGGATCGCAAGATGTCGCCGCCGGGGAACCCCGGGACGGGGAGCATCGAGAAGGCCGCCATCGTCGCGTTGACCTGGGCTAAGACAGCGAAGAGGAAGTAGCCGTAGAGTCCAAGCGAGGCGCCGCCCACGACGGTGCCGATGAGGCCAGCGCCCGCCACCGCGATGAATGCCAGCGGCACGGCCGCCGACATCCGGGCCGCGCTCGAGCGGGTGACGTTCCCAAATCGGCTTGTGGCGCCCGGGATCGCAAACACGAACCCGAACAGGAGCGCAAAGAGCACCGAGATGCCAAGCCATTGGGGGACGATGCGGAATTCCGTCGTGCAGCCCTCGCGTTCCGCAACCCGCTTCTGGAGGATGAGCGAGAGCAGGAAGGGCAGGAAAGCCGCGGCCATCGCGAACGGCAGGAAGAAGACGAATGCGCTCGGCAGCAGCGCGAGGGCCGAACCGGTGGCGAGGCGCGCGAACGACACGGCGAACATCAGGCCGAGCGCGCCGCCGCCGAGGAGGACGTGCCTTAGCTCCTCCCGCCCGAACTCAGCGCCGAGGATCCGGCGGCTCGGCCGGACATAGAGCGTGCCGCGGTGGTCGGCAGCGGGCCACGAAAGGCGTTGCATGCTGGACGCACGACGGTGGCACCCCGCTTTGAGCGTTTCGCGCGACGGTCCGAGCGCCCCCGCTCACCGAATGTGGTGGACGCGGTGGGAATCGAACCCACGGCCTCGTGATTGCAAATCACGCGATCTGCCTCTGATCTACGCGCCCGTGGCGTCGCCGACCCCCGGCGTCCGCTTAAATGTTTGCCGCGCGATCCTCGTGCCCAACGGTTACATAGCGCGCAGGCCGTCGGGCGCCCGTTGAAATCCAAGCGTCCGGTCCGCATCGGAGTCATCGGGGGCAATACCCTGGAGCCGCGGCTCTACGCCGAAGCGGAAGAGGTCGGCCGGTTGCTTGCCAAGGCTGGGGCGGACATCTTTTGCGGCGGGATGGGCGGGGCGATGGAAGCCGTTTGCAAGGGCGCCGCGGAGAGAGGCGGCCGCTCGGTCGGCTTGCTGCCCGACGACACGACGGAGCGCGCGAACGACTTCGTCACCGTCCCGATCGCGACGGGCATGGGTTTTGCGCGCAACTACATTATCGTCCACAACAGCGACGCGCTAATCGCCATCGGCGGCGCAGAAGGCACGCTGAACGAAATGGCCGCCGCCCTTAACATTGGGCTTACCGTCGTATCGCTCGACTCGTGGCAGGTCGACAAGATCGGCGTGCTCCGGCGCGGGCGCCTGCTCCACGCCGCCAACGCAGGAGAGGCCGTGCGCCTCGCGCTTGAAAACGCCGGTAAGCTGGGGAAGGGCCGGCCCTCCGCACAGCGCACGCCGCCGCGCGGTCCTTGAGCGCGTGCGCCTCGTCAGGCGGCCCTCCGCCGAAAGGTATAACTCATTTCCAGCGGGCTTGCGGCTGGTTTCTGGCCTTGGCGCGATACCCTACTTTTGTCGAGGGGCTTGACGACAGCCTGGAGGGGGGGATTCCCCAAGGCCATATCGTGCTCGTCCAAGGCGCCTCGGGGTCGATGAAGTCGACGCTCGCGTACTCGATCCTCCACCACAATGTCCGGGCCGGCAACGCGCGCGGGCTTTACGTTTCCTTCGAGCAGTCGCGGCCGTCGATCCTCTTCCAAATGAAGAGCTGCGGCTTCAAGACCGACGAGGTCGGCGAGAACCTCGCGGTGCTCGACCTCGCCCTCATCCGCAAGTCGATCGGGGAGATCGCGGGCTCCTCGTGGCTCGAGGTCTTCAAGATGTACGTCAAGTCGCTGCGCGAGCAGATCGGGTACGACCTGATGGTGCTCGATTCGCTCACGGCGCTCTCGGTCGTGTCCAAGCCAAAGGAGCCGCGCGTGGAGATTTTCCGGCTCTTCGAGTGGCTGAAAGAGCACGGGTTTACGGTGCTCACGGTCTCGGAGGACACGCCCCAGAATCTCCCCGAGAGCACCATGCACGACGAGGTCATCCTCGCCGACGGCCTCATCCGCCTCGAAATGTTCCCGGTCAACGTGGTCGATGTGAAACGGCGGCTCAAGATCCCGAAGATGCGCGGCGTGAAGCACCCGCTCGGCTACTTCGACTTCGAGATCAAGGCGGGGAAGTTCCAGGCGACCAAGGCGGTCGTGGACTGAAGGCGCGCGCGGCCCTACGCGGGCTGCCGGACGACCACGAGGACGTGGAAGTTGTCATTCACCTTCACGACCCCGAGGTCAAGGTTGCAGATTTCCCAGTTGAAGGTGATCGTCCATCCGCCCGGGCGCGGGCCCTCGATGGTCAGCTTTTTGTCGGTGTCGTTGTTCTTCAGGTGGATGTCGACCCAAGACAATCCACCGCCGTCGGCGATCGTCAGGTCGAAGTGGCGGGGGTCCTGGATTGGCAAGGGGTCGACGACGCTGGTGAGGTGCGCGTTGACCGTGATGAGCACGCTCTGCGAAAGCTGGGGGACGAAAACCGTCCTCACCTCCGACCCCGCTGGGCAACCCGCGCTCTTGGGGTCCTGTTGGGCCTCATACACGGGCACCGACTGGTAGACGAGCGAAGCCGACCGCGGGTCGGTCGTGACCGCCGTCCGGGCCGGAAAGACCATGATGCACCCGCTCACACTTGCGGCCAGCATCAGTGCGGCGCAGGCGGCCAAGCCAACCTGCGCGCGCATGGGGACCTGAGGATCGGGTTGGCTGGCAGGCATAAAAAGGTTGAGCGGGAGGCCTGGACGCGGTTCACGGCCGGGGGGCCGGCAATTGTGCCTCGGGGCGAACACCGCAAACGATGATTTCTTAACATCCAAGGCGGAGCGGCGCGACGCTTGAAGCACACCGTCCTTGCCATAGCAGGTTTGACCGGATTGGCCGGGGCGCTCGCCCTCCTGGCGGGCCCGGCCCTCGCCGCCCCCGACATTGCTGTGGCGGTCACCCTCGAGGCCGCTGAGCCCGGCGGGAACCTGACCGCAGGCGTCCCCCTGCGTTGCGTGGCCGTGCTCTCCAACCTCGGCAACAGCTCGGCGGGCGCCTTCGAGGTCGATGTGTGGGCGTTCAACGCAACCAACGGGACGCTGGTTGACCGCCATTCCCTGAATATTTCGGGGCTTGGGCCCGGTGAGACTTTCACGCTCCACGACAACACGACGTTTGTCCTGCCTTGGGCGGGCATCGTGTCGGTGAACGCGATCGCCGACCCCGCCGGACGTCTAACCGAGGTCACCACGGCGAACAACCACTTCAGCGCGACCGTCGCGGTGGCAAGCGCCCCGCCGCCGCCCGCCGCCCGCAATGTCGAGGACGTGAGCGTAAGGCTCTCCTCCTCCCGAGAGCTACCCGCCTACTCGTTCCTCGCGCTGCGCCTCCAGGTCGCGGACGGCGACTCGGTCATTTTCACCGCCGACTCGCAGACGGGCGAGCGCTTCGACTGCTACCTGATGAACAGCGAGAACTTCACGGTCTACTACGACGCCCGTGAGCGAGCGAACCGGACGGGGACGGTCTCGTTCCTCCAGGAGTACTCGCGCACCGGCACCGACCACATCTCCTACACGACCGACCCGATCGCGCCGGACACCTACTACCTCGTGATCGAAAACGACGAGCGGCTCGTCCGCGGGACGAGCCCGAACGGGTCCGTGCACGTCACCTTCGCCGTCGCGCTCGTCAACAACTCGATTCCCCCCATCGCGGTCCTGCTTGTCATCGGTGCCGCGGCCGCAGCCATCTGGGCGACCGTCCGGTGGCGTCCGCACTTCGATGTGCGCTCCCCGCTGCTCGAAGTTCCGCCTCCCGACCCGGCCGAATTCGGCGAAGACTCCGAACCGGAAGGCGCTGAGCCCGAGGCGCTCAAAGAGATGGATGAAGGCGAGGGTCCGCCCCCGCACCCGCGTTGAATCTCGCCGCTTCCATGGCGGTCCGCGCGGAGAATCTGGCTCGCCAAATAACGCACCCCGCCACTCCGGCGCTCTTAAATAGGGGTGTTCCTTTGCAGCGATGCTTCGCCTTCATGGCAAGTAGCGATCCAGGTGTCCAAATGGGCCAGCCGACAGGGCTCCACACCGCCCGCAAGCTCCGGAAGAACCGGCAGCAGTTCCGATGGTCTGACCGGTACTACAGCCGGCGCGTCCTGCGCCTCAAGCAGAAGTCCGACCCCCTCGAGGGAGCGCCCCAAGCCCGCGGCATCGTGCTCGAAAAGGTCGGCATCGAGGCCAAGCAGCCCAACTCGGCGATCCGGAAGTGCGTGAAGGTGCAGCTCATCAAGAACGGGCGGCAGATCACCGCCTTTGCGGTGGGCAACCGCGCGATCGACTTTATCGACGAGCACGACGAGGTCCTCGTCGAAGGCATCGGCGGGCGCTCCGGCCGCTCGTACGGCGACCTGCCCGGCGTGCGCTACAAGGTCATCCAGGTCAACAATGTCTCGCTCGACGAGATGGTTCGCGGGCGCAAGGAAAAGCCCGTCAGGTGAGGAAGATCCCTATGGCAGACGAAAAGGACACGAGTGGCGCCCCGCAGGAGCAGCCCGCTGCGCCCGCGGCCCCGGCGCCCCCGGCGGTACCCAGCGAGCCCGCGCCTGCCGGCCCCGAAACTTCGACGCCCGTGGTGGCGGAGGCCGCCGGTGCGGCACCCGCTGTGGCCTCCGCGCCGGCTGCCCGCGCACCCCCCCCGCCCGCGGTTCCTGACGTACCCCAGAAGGGCCAGGTGCTGCTCTTTGGCAAGTACACCTTCGAGGGCATCCAGGTCAAGGACCCCGGCCTCATCCGCTACATCAACGTCAAGCCCATCGCCGTCCCCCACACGAGCGGGCGCCACGCGAACAAGTCGTTTGCCAAGCAGCGCCTGAACATCGTGGAGCGGCTCATCAACGGGATGATGCGGAGCGAGCACTCCACCGGCGAGAAGGCCCACACCTACAACACGGTCCGCGAGGCGTTCCGCATCGTCTACGAGAAGACGAAGCAGAACCCGATCCAGGTCTATGTGGACGCGCTCCAGATGGTCTCGCCCCGCGAGGAAGTCACGCGCCTTCGCTTCGGCGGCATCTCCGTGCCCAAGGCCGTGGACGTCTCCTCCTCGCGTAGGCTCGATGTGGCCATCCGCAACATCTGCCGCGGGGTCATCGAGTCCTCCCACAAGAACAAGAAGCGGCTGGCCCAGTGCCTGGCCGACGAGATCATGAACGCCGCGAACGGCAAGCTCGAATCGTCGGCGATGGCCAAGCGCGAGGAAGTCGAGCGCGTGGCGGCAAGCGCAAGGTAAGGCGCCTTCAATCGCCTAAGCGCAGGTTTTTCTACCGCACAGGAGAGGGGAGCCCCCATGGGACGAAAGGAAGAGAACATTGCGCGCGTGGAGGCGCTCATGTCCGACCTCAAGCACGTGCGCAACATCGGCACCGCCGCCCACATCGACCACGGCAAGACGACCCTCTCCGACTCGCTGCTCTCCGGCGCCGGGCTCATCTCCGAGGAGCTCGCGGGCACCCAGCTTGCGCTCGACTACGACGAGCAGGAGCAGGCGCGCGGCATCACGATCAACGCCGTGAACGCCTCGATGGTGCACGAATTCGAGGGGACGCAGTACCTCATCAACCTCATCGACACCCCGGGCCACGTGGACTTCGGCGGCGACGTGACCCGCGCGATGCGCGCGCTGGACGGCGTCATCCTCGTGGTGTGCGCCGTCGAGGGCGTGATGCCCCAGACCGAGACGGTCATCCGCCAGGCCATGAAGGAGGCCGTGCGGCCGGTGCTCTTCATCAACAAGGTCGACCGGCTCATCAACGAGCTCAAGGTCTCCCCGGAGGAGATGCAGAAGCGGTTCGTCAGGATCATCAGCGAAGTCAACGAGCGCATCAAGAAGTACGCGCCCGACGACTTCAAGACCGAGTGGCAGGTCAATGTCGAGAAGGGCACCGTCGGGTTCGGCTCGGCGTTCAACAAGTGGGCCACGAGCGTGCCGTGGATGAAGAAGAACAAGGTCACGTTCAAGGACATCTACGACCACTGCAAGAACGGCACCCAGAAGGAGCTCTCGAAGAAGAGCCCGGTGCACCAGGTCATCCTCGACATGTCGGTGAAGCACCACCCCGACCCGCCGACGGCCCAGAAGTACCGCATCCCGAAGATCTGGCACGGTCCGCCCGACTCGCCGGTGGGCAAGGCCATGTTGATCGCCGACCCGAACGGCCCGATCGCGCTCATGGTCAACAAGATCATCGTCGACCCGCACGCGGGCGAGGTCGCCATCGGCAGGCTTTACTCCGGCACGATCGAGCGCGGCAAGACGGTCTACATCTCCGGGATGGGCGGGCGCTCCTACAGCGTGGCGCTGGTTGCCGTCGCCGTCGGGGCCGACCGGATGCCCGTCGACAAGGTGCTCGCGGGCAACATGGCCGCAGTCTCGGGCCTGCGGGACGCGATCTCCGGGTCCACGGTTTCCTCCGAGGCGGCGATGGAGCCCTTCGAGCCGATCCTCCACTACAGCGAGCCCGTCGTGACGGTCGCGATCGAAGCGAAGCACACGCGCGATTTGCCCAAGCTCATCGAAGTCCTGCGCAGCATCTCCAAGGCCGACCCCTCGATCATCGTGGAAATCAACAACGAGACGGGCGAGCACCTCATCTCGGGGATGGGCGAGCTCCACCTCGAAATCACGCAGTACCGCATCGTGGTCGAGCACAAGGTCGAGATCAACACCTCGACGCCGATCGTCGTGTACCGCGAGTCGGTCAAGGGGCCCTCGCCGACCTACTTCGAAGGCAAGTCGCCCAACAAGCACAACAAGTTCTACGTGGCCGTCGAGCCGCTCGAGCAGGCGATCGTCGACGCGATCAAGGCCGGCGACATCCCGGCCGGCGAGCGCATCAAGGACAAGAAAGTGATGGCCGCAAAGTTCGTCGAGTTCGAGTGGGACAAGGACGACGCGAAGGGCGTGACGTGGATCCAGGACACGAACATCCTCGTCGACAACACGAAGGGCATCCAGAACCTGCACGAGACGATGGAGCTTTGCAAGGACGCCTTCATCGAGGCCTGCAACCGCGGCCCCCTTTGCAACGAGAAGCTGATGGCGGTGAAGGCCAGGCTCGTCGACGCCAAGCTCCACGAAGATTCGATCCACCGCGGCCCCGGCCAGGTCATCCCGTCCATGCGTTCGGCGGTCTACGGTGCAATGATCACGGCGGGCACCCAGCTCATGGAGCCCTACCAGAAGGTCTTCATCAATGTGCCCAACGACGTGATGGGCTCGGCGGCGCGTGAAATCCAGACGCGGCGCGGGGAAATCATCGACATGAAGAGCGAAGGCGAGATCACCACGATCGAATCAATCTGCCCGGTTGCGGAAATGTTCGGATTTGCCTCCGCAATCCGCAGCGCGACGCAAGGGCGCGCGCTGTGGTCGACGGAAAACGCGGGCTTCCGGCCCGTGCCGCGCGAACTGCAGCCGGTCGTGGTGAAAAAGATCCGCGAGCGCAAGGGACTGAAGCCCGACCCGCCGACGGCCGACTACTACGCGAGTTGAAGGCCCGCGAATCTGCGCGCGAAAGCGCGGGGTCAGACTCGATTCGTCTGGCTCCCGCGCGCGCCCTAAACGCATATATAGTGGGAGTCTTTTGCCCAATTACCCTGAACGGACTCACAAGAGCCCAAACATAGGAGAGAAGTAAGCATGGCCCAGGCAAAGCCCCACATCAACATCGTGTTCATCGGACACGTTGACCACGGAAAGTCCACGACCGTCGGACGCCTCCTGCTCGAGACCGGGCACATCCAGCCCCACGTCATCGAGAAGTTCAAGACCGAGGCGATCGCCAAGGGCAAGGCCACCTTCGAATTCGCGTGGGTGATGGACGCGCTCAAGGAGGAGCGCGAGCGCGGCGTCACGATCGACGTGGCGCACAAGCGGTTCGACACCCCGAAGTACTACTTCACGATCATCGACGCCCCCGGGCACCGCGACTTCGTGAAGAACATGATCACGGGGACCTCGCAGGCCGATGCCGCCGTGCTCGTCGTGTCGTGCATCGACGGCGTGCAGGCGCAGACGAAGGAGCACATCTTCCTCGCGCGCATCCTCGGTGTGAGCCAGCTCATCGTGGCCATCAACAAGATGGACGCGACGACCCCGCCCTATGACCAGAAGAAGTTCGAAGAGGTCAAGGCGGACGTCATCAAGAACCTCAAGAACGTCGGCTACAAGACCGACGACATCAACATCGTGCCGATCTCGGCTTACGCCGCGGACAATGTCGCCAAGGCCTCGCCAAAGCTCTCGTGGCACAAAGGTGGCTCGCTGCTCGATGCGCTGAACGCGCTGAAGGAGCCGCCCAAGGCGACCGAGAAGGCGCTGCGCCTGCCGGTCCAGGACGTCTATTCGATCACGGGGATTGGGCTGGTGCCCGTCGGCCGCGTCGAGACGGGCGTGCTGAAGCCTGAGATGAAGCTCATGTTCGAGCCGGCCCACAAGACGGCCGAAGTGAAGTCGATCGAGATGCACCACGAGCAGATCCCGCAGGCGGTGCCCGGCGACAACGTCGGGTTCAATGTCCGGGGACTGAACAAGGGCGACATCCGCCGCGGCGATGTGGCAGGACCTGCCGAGGCCCCTCCGAAGGTCGTCAAGGAGTTCACCGCGCAGATCACGGTCTTGAACCACCCCTCCGCAATCGCGGTGGGCTACACGCCGGTGTTCCACGCGCACACCGCGCAGGTGGCGGCGACCTTCATCAAGCTCGAGAAGAAGCTCGACCCCAAGACGGGCGGCACGAAGGAAGAGAACCCCGAGTTCCTGAAGACGGGGGACGCGGCGATCGTCCGGATCAAGCCGACGAAGCCGATGGTGCTCGAAAACGCCAAGGAGTTCCCGCAGCTCGGGCGCTTCGCCATCCGCGACATGGGCCAGACGGTCGCGGCCGGCATGTGCATCTCCACCGACTGAAGCGGTGGAACCCCCGGCCGCCTTAAGTTCGAGCGGAGGTGGCACGGGTGGCGGCCAAGGCGCGGATTTCGCTCACCGGCACCGAGCCCACGAAGGTGGACTCGGTCTGCGCGCAGATCAAGCAGATCAGCGAGCGCACGGGCGTCGACATCCGCGGGCCGATACCCCTGCCCACGAGGATCCTGAAAGTGCCGGTGCGCAAGTCGCCCGACGGTGAAGGGTCGGAGACCGTGGACCGCTGGGAGATGCGCGTCCACAAGCGGCTCATCTACCTTGACGCCGACGAGCGGGCACTTCGCCAGCTCATCCGGATCAACGTGCCTGACGGCGTGAACATCGAGATCATCCTGCGCGGCTAGCCCTCTTCGGGCGCCGTGGCCGCCGCTGAGGGCGGCTCGCCCGGCGGCTTGACCGGCGGGTGGCGCCGGTTGTACGAAATGGAGAGAGCGACGGCTGCCCCGAGGATGGCCCCGACAATGGCAAGGGAGACGGTGATGGGCAGTTCCACGCGCATCCACTCTGGCGTGAGGTCCCCTGCAAGGATCATCTTCACGCCGATGAACGACAGGAGCAGGACGAGGGCGGACTTGAGGTAGCGAAGGCCCTGCATGCCGGCCGCGACGATGAAGTAGAGCGACCGCAGGCCGACGATCGCGAAAATGTTGGAGGTGAACACGATGAACGCCTCGTCGGTGATGCCAAGGACGGCGGGCACCGAATCGAGGGCGAAGAGCACATCGGTCGCCTCGATGAGCAAGAGGCAAAGGAAAAGGACGGTCGCGTGGCGGCGGCCGTTTCGCACGTGGAAGAAGGCGCCGTCGTGGGCGTCCTGGCTCATCGGCATGATGCGGCGCAGGAACCGGTAGATGCGCGACTGGCCGGGGTCGATCTGCTCCTCGCCGCCGTAGGTCATGCGCAGCGCGGTGAAGAGGAGCAGGGCGGCGAGGATGTAGATCGTGGGCCGGAACGAGTGGAGCGCGGCGACGCCGCCGAAGATGAAGAGGCCGCGCATGACGATGGCGCCGAGGATGCCGTAGAAGAGGACGCGGTGCTGGTGCTTGGGCTGGACATTGAAGTAGTGGAAGACGACGATGAAGACGAAGAGGTTGTCGACCGAAAGCGATTCCTCGAGGATGTAGCCGGTGGCGTAGAGCTGGGTGGCCTCGCCCGGGGAGATCAGGCTCCCCTGCTGGCTGTAGACCCAGTTTACGACAAGGGCAAACGATAGGCCCACGGCGATCCAGAGGCCGGCGAAGAAGGATGCTTCTTTGAGCGTCGCCTGGTGCGCGCGCCGGTGGAAATAGCCGAGGTCGACGGCAAGGATGGCCGCCACGGCGGCAAAGAAGCCGCCCCAGGCGACGAGCGGGACCTCGACCACGGCACGACGGGCTACCCGCGCATCCGATAAATGCTTTTGGCGGAGGGCAACCGGGCCGCTTGCGCCGCGCTCACGCCGCGGCGTGGAAGAGGACATCTGCGACCATCGCGGCCCCGAGCAGCGCGAGGTAGAGGTTGGAGTACCGGAATAGCGCGCGCGCGGCCGAGCGCTCGTGCGACTTAAAGAGCCACGCGGCCTCGCCCACGAACACGGCGCCCAGGGCAAGCGAGCAGAAGAGGTAGAGCGGCCCGAGCACGCCAAGGGGGTAGAGGGCGACCGTGAGGGCGACGAGCGCGGCCGCGTAGGCAAGGATCTGGCGGCGCGTGATCTCGTCGCCGTGGGTCACGGGCAGCATGGGGAACTTGGCTTCGGCGTAGTCTTCCTTGTAGAGGAGTGCGAGGCTCCAAAAGTGGGGGGGCGTCCAGAGGAACACAATGAGCGCAATGGCAAGGGCGCCCGGGCCGATCGAGCCGGTGACCGCCGACCAGCCGACAAGCGCGGGGAAGCAGCCGGCCGCGCCGCCGATGACGATGTTCTGCGGCGTGAGCGGCTTCAGCCAGAGCGTGTAGACGAAGGCGTAAAACAGGATGCCCCCGAGCGCAAGGGAGGCCGCAAGCGCATTGGCGTAGGCGGTGAGCACGATGCCGGAGGCCCCGGCGAGCGTGGCGGCAAAGAGCGCGGCGTGGGACGGCGAGATGCGGTGCGAGGGCAGCGGCCGCTTGCGCGTGCGGCGCATGACCGCGTCGCGGTCGCGCTCGAGGAGGTTGTTGAGCGCGGCCGCCGAGCCGGAGGCAAACGCGCCTCCGAGGAGCGTGGGGGCGGCGAGGCCAAGCGGAGGGGCGCCTCCTGCCGCAACGAACATCGAGGTGAGGCAGGAGATGAGGAGCGCGAGCATGATGCCGGGCTTGACGAGGATCGCGTAGTCGCGCAGCTTCGAGGCGGCGCCCTGCGGCGCTACGGCTTCCCCCAACTGCTCGGCCACGCGCGTCGCTCCTAGCCGCCGTCGGCCGCGTCAGGTTCCTTTGCGGGCGTGGCCGTTTCCGGAGAACTGGCAGCCGAGGGAGGCAGCTTCCACACGCGCAGCGCGATCACGAGCGAAAACCCGAACACCAGGGTGCCGGTAGCGAGGTGGGCCGTGACGATCAGAGGCGCCAAGGTAGAGAAGATGGTGAGCGCGCCAAGGGCAATCTGGACCCCGACGATCGCGGCGGTGAGAAGCGTGGTGAGGATGAGGCGCCGCT